>SVOJ01000041.1 GCA_015066385.1 Oscillospiraceae bacterium | reverse complement strand
ATTTAATCCGCTGTTTTGTCATGCTTTTTTTTGCTAAAAGAGCACCCTAAAACAGTTCGTTTACTGCTTTGGATGCTCATTTTTCTTTTTGTTGTTCTTGTTTTGTTATTAACTTAATGACATTGCCTTTCGGACAGGGGATTGATTGGTTGTAGATCAATACTGGAAGTTGTAGTACTTACAGGTGTTGATAAGGTGAGCGCTCTTGTCTTTGATAGTAACAACAAGAATGGTTGCAGAACCGATCTTGATGTCAACGTTACCGATGTGTTCCATGGAAACAAACTGACCGTCGGGTGTGATTTCGCAGTTGATCTGATAGCCTGCGTAGATAACATGAACACCGTCATAGGCACTGAGGATCTTGGTAACAGTGGGGTCATTCTTGAGGGTATCTTCAAGATCTTCCCAATAGATGAGGGACTGGGTTACCTGACCAAGCTTGCTGGAACCATCTTTGCGCGGTGTGTCTTCATCAGCACAAACCATCTTAATGACGTAGTTGCCTGCAGCGTTGGTGGTGCATTCAGCGCTTACGATGAAGCTGTTATCGGTAAGGGTGAAGCCGGGGAAGCGGTTCTTTGCATCGTCAGAATCCTTTGCATTGATCTGTTCGCCTGCTTCGTCTTCGGTGGTCATGAAGCCTGCAACAACGCCTTCAACAGCACTGTTGATGAAGCTTGCGCCGATGTTGATTTCGCTGATAACCTGCCATTCCTTCTTGGTGTAACCGGCAATGCCGTTTTCCTTGATCTTGTTGGCAGCATCTTTGTAGAAAGCAATGATTTCATCCTTGGTGGTGGGAGCGCCTGCGGGAGCTGCATCTACGGGAGCAGTGGTGTCATCAGCTGCAGGAGCAGTGGTATCATCAGCTGCGGGAGGCGGTGTGGTGGTATCCTGTGCGGGAGGATTGGTTGCGGGAGCAGAACTGCCGCCGCTGGAAGCGCCGCCGTAAACGTTGACAGTGCCGGTGCCGATGTTTTCAAACGGATTGTAAACGTCGCCGTTGGCATCGACAAATGCGATCTGGATGGTCTGCGTGCATGCAGCCATAGCGCTCATCATAGCGATGAGGCAGACGATAGCGATTATTTTGCTGATATGTTTCTTCATTTCAGGACAAACCCCTTTCGTTATTATCGGAAAGTTCCGATTTGGACGTGATGCACGAGACAATGTGCAATACAAGAATAATTTACATCATAAATGCCCGATTGTCAATAGGATAATTTAAAAAAAGTTAAAATTGTCTGATTATTTTCGGATAATCCTGGCATTACCACTGAAAATCGGTATAAGTTGTGGTGCTTGAGAGAACAATGCTGAGATCTGTTGTAAAAGCGCGGATCTTACCTTTTGTCAGTCGCATGGTTCCGTTGACGAAAGTTTCATACCCGACCAATGTGCCGTCCTGCGAGATGGTTGCCTTTGCGTAACAGCCCGAAAAATCAAAGAAGACATTGCCGCGTTCAACAGTTGCGTTCATTTGCGGTGCATATGTGTTCATGATGTCATCCACGGTAATGAACTCAAAGATTTTGGCATAAACACTGCTGTTTGCATCGGGGTTTGTGGCATCGGGAATGTAAACGGTAATAACATAATTTGTGCCGTCATTTTCACAGGTGATGCTCTGAATATCGGAAGTGGTCAGGGCGGAAACAAATGTCTGCCCCGGCGGTGACATGATATCAATGCTTGAATCGCCTTTGTTGACAACGGTTTCGGTTGTGTCATTGGGCAACAGAGAATCCTTGATCATGTTTGCAATGGCATTAACAAGGTTGTTGGTCAGGGTCATTTCAGAGCCGACGGTCTTTTTGGATTTTTTGAAGCCTGCATTCTGTGCTTTGACCTTATTGACTGCCATGTTGAAGAAATTGAGTTTTTCTTCGTCCGTTGCAAGTGATCCGGCAGTATCCTGCGGAAGCGTTGTGTTTTCGGGAGAAACGGTTGCGGGGATTTCTGCGGAAGGCTGTGCCTGTGGTACGGGTTGCGACTGTTGGTTTTGCTGTGTCTGTGTGTTCGGGTCTGCCAACGCGCTTGTTCCGTTGTTAACATTATAATAGTTCACAATATACCCGTTGCCGTCTTCTTTGATAACAACATTTCCCTGCGGGTCGGTTGCCACGGCGGGAATTTCACTGTTGATGCTGATGCAACCGCCGAATGTGAAACAAAGGGTCAGCACGGCAATCAGAAAAAGCATCCTCTTTTTCATTCTGGGAATCTCCTTTTTTATATTCTTTATCCAGTTTACATGAAGCATGACGTGAAGTCAACCCTTTTTTATGAATCAATGTTTGCGGGAAGCGGTAAACAAAATGCGGCGGCGGTATATAATATTTACTTGAAACGGATAAAACTTCCGTTTTCGTATTCTTGACAGAAAGCGGGTGCACTGTTATAATATTGATGAATATGTTTCAAGCGGGGAATAAAATGAAAAAAATAATTAAATACATCGGAATAATTATGATGATCGTGTTTCTGTTGTTGCCGATTATACCGACGGGGTTTGCTGCTGAAGGTGAAACTTATGTTGTAACGGCAGAAAGTACACCGATGCTGGCAGATGCATCCGACAGCGGTGCTTTCATATGTAATGTTTACAAAGGAACAGTCGTGCAGGTGACGGAAACACGCTTCGGCTACGGATATGTGTTCCGTAAATCTGTTTCCGTCGGCGGTTGGATAAAACTGGACGATCTGAAAAAAACAGATGCCGACTACGCGGAAGACAATATAACGGGAATTGAAATTTCGTTGCCCGATAAACTTACTTATATTGTCGGTGAAGAGTCTTTTGACAAAACGGGCTTGGTTGTCAGTGCTGTTTATGCCAACAATGACAGAATCGAAATAACGGATTATACGCTGTATCTGCCTGTTTTTGACACAATCGGCGCAAAAACCGTAACGGTGCACTATAAATCATTTGTAAGCGGCAGAAGTTTTACTTCCTCTTTTACCGTTTCGGTTGAAAAAGTGCCCGTAAAACGCCTCTATGCGGAAGGCAATCCGCAGACGGAGTTTGTGGAAGGGCAAAGCGTTTCACTTGCAGGCCTTGCCGTCCGTGTGCAGTATCTGGACGGAAGAACGGATCGTATTTTCACGTGGAATGAAATGAAAAACAATCCCGACTTCACGTTTACGGTGGACGGAAAACCACTGGACGGCAGTGCACTTTCTCTTGGTGAACATACGGTAACGGTGGGGTATCTGTATCCCGAACATACCGTTTCCTATACCGTAACCGCTGTGGAAAAACAGCCTGCGCAACTGCAGATTCTGCAATTGCCGTATAATACCACTTTTTACAGTGATACACGAAAACCAAATCTCAACGGGCTTGTGTTGTCCTTGATATACACGAACGGGGATACCGCAACGGTCGGTGCCGCGGATTGTGAAATGATTTTTAATCCCGAAACGGCTGTGCCGGGTGAAAATGAGATTGTTGTCCGTTACAAAGGGGTGGAAACAACGGTTTTGATGGAAATGATCGAACCGTCGTTGGTCGGTATCGAACTGGCTGATTCCGGCAGAACGGTTTATATGCAGGGTGCCATTTTTGATGGCACGAATACGGTCGTGAACGGTATTTATAACAGCGGAAACCGTGCGGAACTGAGTAACTGGGAAGTGTATTCTTTTGATACATCGACCTGCGGTGAAAAAACCGTCGAACTGCGGTACGGTGACTATTCCGTAACCTATACCGTGTATGTGACCATGACGGGCTATCTCAACGGCGATGCGGATCTTGACGGGAAAATCACCTCCGGCGATGCCAGGCTGATCCTTCGTTACAGTGTCGGTCTGGAAGCACTGGTCGGAAATGCGTTGTTTGCCGCAGACCGTGATGCAAACGGTGCCATTGATGCCGGGGATGCAAGACTGACTCTGCGTGCCGCTGTCGGACTCGATCCGATTTTTGTGCAAAATAATAATGAATAATCAATAAAGGAGTATACAATATGAGCAACAAAAAACAACCCGAAGATGAAAATATTCTTGTTCTGCACGACGAGGAAGGTAACAAGGAACGCTATGAAATCATTGATACGGTAAACTATGACAACCGTGATTTTATTGTTCTTCTGCCGCTTCCCGAAGTCGGGGAACCGAATGAAGAAATGCTGTATGTTCTCGAAGTTGTCGAAGATCTTGATGACCCCGAATATGACAATTATATCGGCATTGAAGATGATGAAACCATTGATGCTGTATTTGAGATTTTCAAGAAACAGTATTTTGATGAAACCTAATTTTCGTTTTCATACTTTCTGAATAACATTTTTGCAAATTGGCAATCGCCGCCGTCTACCCGGAAGCAACACGCTTTCATGTGGGAGACGGCGCTTTTTTTGTCGGGAAATGAGGTGATCATGCAAGTATTGTTCAGGTAGCCCTCACAACAGATTCGTAAGGTGGTGGAGCGCAGGTAAAAAGGACACTGAATATTGGTTTCTTCTGTTTTATTAGACATTTTTCCTCCCTGTATGCGGTTTTTCTTCCGCTTTCTCTAAAAAAATACAGAATACTGACAAAAATATACTGTAAATCCTCTTGACAAATACAGAAAAATGTATTATAATTGCATTGTGGATGATAATTGTACAGTATTCTGTGAATTACAACATGATGATATTACAGAATTCTGTAAAAGTCAAGGGGTTTTTTGAAAAAAACCTATTTTTGTGACAAAAACGGAGAAAGCAATGGACGCAACCTATTTAAGAATCAAATCGCTTTGCGATGAGCGCGGCATAAAACTGTCGGTTCTGGCAAGCGAAATCGGTGTGCGCAGTTCGGTTTTTACAGAACTGAAAATGGGGCGCACCAAACAGCTCAGCGCAAAAACATTGCGCGCCATTGCCGCTTATTTTGATATTTCCGTTGACAGCCTGATGCCCGCCCCGCAGGAAGAAACGGTCGATTACATGCGGGACGAATTGTTTCGCAAACGCCGCATGCTGTTTGATTTGTCTGCCAAAGCAAGTGCGGAAGAACTGGATACCATTCTGAAAGTTGTCAATGCGCTGATTGCGCAACCGTAATAAACTAAAAGGAGTAAAAATTGAACGAAATTATTATCCGCTTGTTGCCCATGCCTGTCGGTGTACGGGCCTTTACCATTCCTGATTCGGAAGGGGACTATAATGTTTATCTGAATTGCCGTCTTTCTGCCGAACAACAGCGACGCAGTCTGCGGCACGAGCAGATGCACATTCACAGAAATGATTTTTACAATGAGACGAGTGCCTGTGCCATCGAACGCACACTGGCGGCTCTGCTCTGATTTGAAACAGGATTATGTGCACTTCATGAGGTTTGTGACCTTTTCCTTGTGAAGTGCGCAATACCTGTTTTTTTAATTGCTTTTAAAGGAAATGTGTGCTATAATAAGTAATAATATTTTTGCAGAGTGTGATATATGAGTTTTTTTCAGGTGCCTGCGACGGAAGTTTCTTCGGCGGTGGTTGCGTGGTATAAAGAAAATGCCCGGGATCTGCCCTGGCGAAAAAATGTGAACCCCTACCGTGTGTGGGTGTCCGAAATTATGTTGCAACAGACCCGTGTGGAAGCGGTGAAGCCTTATTTCGCGCGGTTTCTGCAAGCCTTGCCCGATGTGCAGAGTCTTGCTGCTGCCGACGATGATTTTTTGCATAAACTCTGGGAAGGGCTTGGCTATTACAGCCGTGTGCGCAATATGAAAAAATGTGCCGTCCGTCTTGTGGAAGAATTCGGCGGCGTGATACCGTCCGATCCCGCAGTTTTAAAAACCTTACCGGGTATCGGCAGTTATACCGCAGGTGCCATTGCATCTATTGCGTTCGGTGTGCCTGTCCCTGCTGTGGACGGTAATGTGCTTCGTGTGTTGTCCCGTCTTTGTGACAGCCATGCCGATATTGCACAGACCGCAGTTAAAAAACAAGCCGAAGAGACGGTCATGCAAATGATCCCGCAGACGGATGTTTCTGCATTTACGCAGTCCTTGTTTGAACTGGGTGCCACCGTTTGTTTACCGGGCGGGGATATGAAATGCGAAATCTGTCCCGTTGCCGCGTGGTGTCGTGCAAAACAAAACGGCACGGCGGCCGTGTTGCCATTTCATTCCGCAAAGCCCGAACGCAAAAAAGAACAGCATACGGTGTTGTTACTGCGTGAAAACGGCAGATTTATTTTAAATAAACGACCCGAAAAAGGCTTGCTTGCAGGCTTGTGGGAATTCCCCAACGCAAGCGGACATCTGGATGAAAAGCAAGCGATTGAATTTGCACGCAAACTCGGATTTGAACCGCTTCGTGTGCGCGCATTGCCCGCGGCTGTTCATATCTTCACACACAAAGAGTGGCATATGATCGGTTATCTGCTCGACGGTACAACGGAAGACACCGCTTGTGTGACCGCCGATGCCAAAGAGTTACAAAATGTTTATGCACTGCCGTCGGCTTTTGCGGTGTACCGTGATATTGCCCTCGGTGAACGGAATATGTAAAATCAATTTTTCATACAGACAAAATCGGAGAGGAGTGTAGTTCCTTGAAAGAAAAAGAACGTCCCGTCATTAAAACTTTGCCCGCCATCACCGTGGCATGTGCGGTGCTGTCGCTGTTTGCGGTGGCTTTTGAATTCGGTTTCGATGAGAATATCGGTATTTTTTTGCGCATGAGCCCCGACTTTTTTGCAGGCGGATTTTTGCTTGTGCTGCGCTTGATTGCATTGGCGGTACCGCTGTCGATGCTCATTATGGCAATTCTTGTGCGCAAGTCGGATGCAAGGCTGATGCTGTTGACTCCCGCATTGATGCTTGTGTATGCATTTGACCAATTGTTGTATTATATCCGCGCTGAACTGTTGGGCGGTACAACGGTAATTTTATGGGCGGTCTGCCGTGTTGCGCTGCCGTTGGCATTCCTGTTTGTGCTGTTTATGACTCTCACGGGCAAAATCAAAAAGCCCTTTGCCGCCGCTTTCACCAGTGTAGGTGCTCTGCTTGTGAGCGTTGCTGTACGTGTAACTTGCGCTGTTATTGACCGCAGTGTAACAAGTGAAGTTCTGCCCGAAGCGTTTTTCTATCTCGGCATGGCGGCATTCGTGATGTCGTTGGAATTCCCGGTGCTTGAACGCGCCGCCGAGCATCGCGTGTTTGCAGGCACGCCCGATCAGTTCTGCCCCGAATGGGAAGACGGTGACATCCCCGAAGAACTGTGCGAATATGAAGACATTACCGCCTGTGTCATCATTTCCGTGATGACCTTCGGCATTTATCAGCTCGTTTGGCTGTCCCGTCTTTGCAAAAAGATCCGCCTGCTTGCCGCGGAAGACAAAAAGTGCGGCAAGGAAGTTGCCAAAATTGCACTTGTGCCGTTTTATATTCTCTATTGGATGCGTTCACGCGGCAAAAAGATTGCCGAGAATGCAAAAAAACTCAACATCAACCTGCCCGACAACGGTGCATTTTATGTGCTGTTCTCCCTGTGCGGCTTGTCCGTGTTTGCCGTCGCCATGATGCAGAAGGACTTCAACCGCATTGCCCGCAGACTCGAACAGACCGTGTCCGCCGCCGCTTTGCAGAACGAAGAAGACCGCAAACAGGCAAAGGAAAAACTGCCCGAAGGAACCCCTGCTTCTGACGGACAGCCTGTTGCGACCGAGCAGAACGCAAACGATGAAAAGGGAAAGGAAGACAAAATCGACACCATCACCCTCCTGCAGGCGCTCAAACAACTGCGCGCCATGGGGCTTTTGACCGACGAAGAATTCAAAGACAAAAAACAGAAAGTGCTGAATCAGTTTTAATGTGAATATAAGAACAACCGCCCCACTTGTGAAAAGTTGAGGCGGTTGATTTTTTGTTGGATTATTTTTTAATTTGCATAACCAATTTTCAGGAAATGCTATATGGAACAGATTGATATCATCTTTGTATTCTTCAAATAGCGCTTCAATATTCGGTAAAAACTCATTGTTCCATTTTTCGGCGGACGGATACACTGCTTTCAAAGCAAGAACTGCTCCCCATAATCTCCGTTTTTCACGATTAGGCAAGTCGAATCCTGCGGGGGCGGCAGAAAAAATCCGATAATACAGTCTTCCGTAATGTGCACAAATATTCCTCAAATCAGTGCAGCAACGAAGCCAACTGATTGCATTCTCATAGTTCTGTCCGAATAATATTTTTTTATCTGCTGTTTTTAAATCATTGTAAAAGTATGAGATCATTCCGAACGTAAATAACTCACTTGCTACCCACAACGGAAATTGACCGTCATAGTTTTCAAGATGATGTTTTACAAACGGAGCCTTGGCATTGTTCTGTATTTCCCTTTGAAGGTTTTCTTCAAATTTTTCAGCATTATGTTTTTCGTTAAAATTATCAGGTTCTTTGTAGCCGAGCGCACCATACTTCATGGTATGAAAATATGCAAATGAAGAACGCAGGTATATTTCAACAACTTCTATCTGGGTAAAAAGCAAGGAACGAAGTTTGCGGTCAAATTCATAAATTCTGTAAATGCGATTAAAATCAGTATCGTTTACAAATGTTCCGCTTGCTGTTTTAAATGGAAGAAAATATGCCGAAAGTCTGTAATAACCGATTTCGGATAAAATCTTCTCACATGCAACTTCATCACGAATCAAACATCCGTCATTGCGAAGTTTTTGTATCTGACTCTTATAATCAGCAGGTTGTTTTACTTCTTTCATAAAAATCCCCATAAAAAAATGTCTCCCCTGGGACACATCGTTGAGAGGTGTGGGGAGTCCTGTTACTATTATTATATTCATAAATTAAGAAAAAGCAACCTTTTTTGCAAATTTTTAATGCCATTTTTTTGTGGCTAAAATACGATACAATCTTATTTTAGTCACAAAAATGCCCATTGTCAAGGCTAAAATACGATGCAATCTTATTTTAGCCAAAATTTGTGTTGTGTATTCATGTTATAATGCAGGCTTTTGTTAAAAATAAAACTTTTCAATCTTCCTCTTGCAGAATGCAAGGCAGTGTGCTACAATGAGAATACCACACAAAAAACTGAATAGAACTACCGCAGGAGTAGGTGTTTTTTATCATTTTGGTAAAAACACATACTTCACTTTTGCATTGCTGCTTTTGTGGTAGTTTTGTGATTGGTTTTTTGTGTGGTAGCAAAACGAAGTATGTGGTTTTCGTGTGTGCACTGCTTCGGTTTGCACACACTTTTTTTATTTTAAGGAGGATGTGAAATAATGAAAAACACGATGAAGAAATTGCTGTCGTTGATGCTTGTGGCGGTGATGGTATTGGGGGTTGGTATTCTTCCGTCTGCAACCATTCCGGCACAGGCAACAACTGTATCCATTCCGTCTGATGCAGTGGAATTCAACGGGCATTATTATAAGGTGTATGACGAATCACTATCATGGTCTGATGCAAAAGCATTTTGCGAAAGTCTTGGTGGACACCTTGCTGTTATAACAAGCAGTGAGGAGCAAGAAGTGATTACTGAATACACCAAAGCAAACGGTGTTTTATTGTATTATTACATTGGCGGTTATAAAGAAAATGGGGGTTGGAATTGGATTACAGGCGAAACCTTTGAATACTCTTGCTGGTCGCCGGGTGAACCGCGACTCAGCGGAAGTGTAATCCAAATATACAACAATAGATTATATGAAGATCGCTTTTTTGGTGCATGGGATGATACCGGCTCTAGTAACACCGGTAAAGATATAGGTTTCATCTGCGAATGGGATAGCAATCCGGTTTTCCCCGCAGGTTATGATTTTGATCGAGATAGTTATTCTTTTTCTAATCTTAATGAGCCAATTTCTTGGCGTTATTATGTCAGCGCATTTGGAACCATAAGAGGTTATCAGCTGTATAACACTCATGAAACCGGCGGAAACCACGGTCATTGCTTTGGAATGGCACAATCTACTGCTTCTATTCTTGAAAATGCTCCTGTCGTTTCTTCCTTTGCAAACAAATCGATATTGGATTCATTGGATCCTTCAGATTATAGTAATGAATTAGAATCTACCTTAAGAAGTTATATTAAATATTCTCATATTTATCAATTTACAGATTCAGTTGCAAGTATGAGAGAATCAAACAAGGGGTATGATGCAGTTTATAATGCAGTTGAGAATTATGTGAAATATGGAGGTGCGCCGATTTTAATTGATATGTGGGCTTCTTTTGGCGGGCATACCGTTTATGCTGTCGGTATTGATGGAGATGATATAATTGTCAACGACTCAAATGAGGCTGAACCTGAAAAAAGAACAACAAAAATTGTAAAAACAGAAAATGGATGGACATATTCTGGTGGTGGATGGAACTGGAATAGTGATAACGGCGACACAATCAATTATGTAACAGCAACGACAGCTTTGTATTATATGATTTTAGACGATTTGGATAATTTTATTTCAAATCATAAATTATTGGTAAAAGGTAGTCAAAATCTTTCATATTCATCAACTTCCGCAATGACGGAAATTCGACAATCAGTGATGAATGAAAATTCTGAAATCAATAATCAAAGGTTATATTGGCTTGATGATGAAATTAATACTATCACTATTGCGAATAACACCATGAATGATGAAACAGTATGTGTTTCCGGATATGATTTAGCAATTGAAGCAATTTTGCCGAATGACGCATCAGCATTAGTTCAAATAGGTGATGATGTTGAAAATGGAATATCCATATATTCCACAAATGGTGAAAATGTGGATTTTACCTTTACAACAGAACAATTTGATAGTGACCTATTATTTATATCCGTTTCCGGCTCAGGAGCCGAGGATACCATAACCGCCACACAGACCGAAACCGGTTTGCTTGTGAACGGTATTTCGGACGGTACGGTCACACTGAGCAAGGATGATGAAGTGATTGCAACACAGACCATCAGTGATGCTATCAGCGACATTGAAATCACCTATGACAAGACCGGTGAGGATGAAAGCATCGAAGTGGATTATGAACAGCCGGAAGAACCCACAGAACCCGAAGTGCCCACAGAACCCGAAGTCCCAACTGAGCCTGAAATGCCCACAGAACCTGATGTCCCTGCCGACCCTGACGAACCGAGCGATAACACCCCCGACTGCTCCTGCCTGTGCCACAGCAAGAACAGTTTTATGCAGTTTATTTACACGATCATCCGCTTCTTCTGGCAGTTGTTCGGTATGAACAAAGACTGCGCCTGCGGTGCAAGGCATTTTGATTCTTATTTCTTCGGATAAACATAAACCCCGTTGCGTGTGTGCAACGGGGTTTGCTATGCTCTTTTGTTTACAGAATCACAATGCCGGATGTGACAGGGGAGGTTGGGTCTTTTTGTGTTAATGACAACAGTCTGCAGGCTGCACCGTCGGGGTGGTTGCGACCCGCTTCCCATGCTTCAACGGTTTTTACCGATACACCCATATATTTTGCGAACAGGTTTTGTGTAAGGCCTGTGCCGTTGCGTATGGATTTGATTTCACTTGCGGTATAGACCCCGACCGGTTCAACGGAAACGGTTGTTGTTTTGGCTTTCAGATTGCCTTTTTCAAATTCAATCGCTTCATTCAAGCCTGTTTTGATGTCATCAAATAAGCTCATGTTAATCCTCCTTTTTTGTAGAATACCCTATTTAATAGGGTTTGTCAATGATTTTCGAAAATAAAACCGCCCTTTGTTTTTATTATATAACCCCTTGATTTTTATTGGCAATATCTGTATAATATATAAGTTAAATTATATCTTCTTTTAAGGAGTGGACTTACATTATGCATTGGTCTGAAGAAATTGCAAGAGAACTCATTCGCAGAAAGCCCGATAAGGAAGAATATGTCTGTGCTGCAGGCATTTCTCCGTCCGGCTCCATTCATATCGGCAACTTCCGTGATGTTGCCACGGCGCTGCTTGTAACAAGAGCCCTGCGCAAGCTCGGCAAAAAGGCAAGACTTCTGTTTTCATGGGACGAGTTTGACCGCATGAGAAAGGTGCCCGTCAATGTTGCCGCCATCACGGAAGGCTTCGACAAATACATCGGCTACCCCTATGTGGACGTGCCCAACCCCTATGATGACGGTTTTCCGACTTATGCCGACCATTTTGAAGATGAATTCATGGTTTCCATGGAAAAATTCGGTATCACCATGGACTATCGCCGTCAGGCAGAAATGTACAGAAGCGGCAAATATGTTGAACACATTCTCACCGCTCTCAAAAAGCGCGGCGAAATTTTTGATATTCTCGATTCCCACCGCACCCAGACCGCGGCTGAGGGTGAAAGAGAAGCCTATTATCCCGTTTCCATCTACTGCCCCGAATGTAAGCGTGACACCACCAAGATTCTTTCTTTGAGTGACGATTGCACCGTTGCACAGTATGAATGTGCCTGCGGTCACTGCGGCAGCTTTGATTTCACCAAGGACTTCAACTGCAAGCTCGCATGGAAGATCGACTGGCCGATGCGTTGGATGTATGAAGGCGTTGACTTTGAGCCCGGCGGAAAGGATCACGCATCCCCCCACGGCTCTTATGATACAAGTAAAGACATTTCCCGTGCCATCTTCGGCTATGAACCGCCCATGTTCCAGGGCTATGAGTTCATCGGCATCAAGGGTTCCACGGGTAAGATGAGCGGTTCCAGCGGTCTGAACCTGACCCCCGACACCCTTCTTAAACTCTATCAGCCCGAAGTCATTCTGTGGCTGTATGCCAAGACCGAACCCCTCAAGGCTTTCGACTTCTGTTTCGACGACGGTATCCTGCGTCAGTATTTTGAATTTGATAAGATGCTGGGCGAAGTTGCAAACGGCACCGCAAACGAATACACGCAGTCCGTCATGGACTTTGCAAAGGTTGCAGGCAGGGAAGTCAAACCCGTTCCCATGGGACTGCTTGTGCAGTTGGGCAGCGTTGTTGACTTCAATGTTCCCATGCTCGAAGTTGTGTTCGACAAGATCGGCACACCTTATAAGTATGATGACTTTGCAGACAGACTTGAAAGAGCAAAATTCTGGCTTGAACAGTGTGCTCCCGAAAGTGTCAACCGTCTGCGTGTGACCCGCAACTGGGATCTTTATGAAACCCTTTCCGATGTGGAAAAGAAAGAAATCGAGCTGCTTCGTGCCTATATTCAGGCAGGCGGCTACAATCTGGACGAGCTGCAGACGGCCATTTATGCCATCCCCGGTGAAGCAAGAGGCGAAGAACTCGACAAGAAAGCCCTCAAGGAAGCACAGGGCAAGTTCTTCAAGAATGTTTACCGTCTGCTGATTGACAAAGAACAGGGCCCGCGTCTGTATCTGTTCCTGTTTGCCATTGATTCTGAAAAGTATCTCGGTCTGCTTGATTTCTCCACACCCAAGACCGAAGCCGAACTGTATGTCCCCGTGGAAGAACCCGAAGAAGTCAAACCCGAAAAGGTTTACGGCGATCCCGATCCCGTGCAGCCTGTCAAGGATGAAATTGACATCGATTACTTCGGCAATATCGATCTTCGTGTTTGCCAGATCGTCAAGGCACAGGAAATCCGCAAGTCCCACAATTGCCTGAAACTGACCCTCAATGACGGTCTTGATGAACGTGTTATCGTTTCCAGCATCAAGCATGATTACACCTGCGAAGAACTCGTCGGCAAAAAGATCATCGTCATTGCAAATCTCAAGCCTGCCCGTTTCAGCGGTGTGCAGTCCAACGGTATGCTGCTTGCCGCCACCAACAATGCCTGCGGCTGTCAGGTTATTTTCGTGGATGATTGCGTTCCCGTCGGTACGCAGATTAAATAAGCATTTATCAGCACATAATCTATTAAAGAAAAGGAGCTTGATAGTATGCAACGTTCTAAATTAGGCAAACGCACATGGTTTAATCTGATTCTGTTCGGCACCGCCGGGCAGATCGCATGGAATGTTGAAAATATGGTTTTCAACACTTTCCTTTACAACTCCATTTACGGCAATGTGACGGATCAGGCTGCCATTGACAATGCCATTCCGTTCAGCACCGCCATCAGCAACATGGTAGCTTTGAGTGCTGTTGCCGCTTTCGTTTCCACCCTTTTGCTCGGCACCTTGAGCGACCGCATGAACCGCCGCAAGATTTTCCTTTCGGCAGGATACATTGCATGGGGTATTGTGACTGCCTGCTTCGGTTTTATTTCACTTGAAAACACGGCATCCATCCTGCAGTCATCCGATATGCTTCGTGTGCTGACCGTAACGGTATGGACGGTCATTATTATGGACGTCATTATGACCTTCATGGGCTCTTTGAGCAATGATGCCAGCTTCAATGCATGGGTCACCGACGTTACGGACGAGTCAAATCGCCCCGTAACCGAATCCGTTCTTGCCGTGCTTCCGCTTGCCGCTACGGGCATCGTAATGGGATTGATGGCTGTCGTCGGTAAAATCGGCTACTCCACGTTCTTCCTCATTCTCGGCGCATCGGTTACGCTTTGCGGTGTAATCGGACTGTTCAGTCTGAACGAATCCAGAAGCGGCATCCGTCAGGTCAACGGCAATTATTGGGCGGATGTTATTTACGGTTTCCGTCCGTCCGTTGTGAAACAGCATAAAGATTTGTATCTTTCCTTTGCCGCTGTCTGTATTTTTAATATCAGCGTGCAGGTCTGGTTCCCGTATCTGTTCATTTATCTGGAACATGTCATTCTTAAAAACACACCGGAGCTGCTCGGTGTAAAGACCATCATCGGTGCAGTCATTGCATTGGCGATTATCATTCCCGGTATTTTGATTCTGCTTACCAAACAGGCAAAAATCGGCAGAACCAAGGTATTTCTGATTGCCTCTGTCGGTTTTGTGGTCGGTTTGTTCCTTGTGTTTGCATTCGGCAGAGATGTCGGCAGTACGCTTCCTGCCATTGCTCCCGCACTGGTCGGCTATGCGGTATTGACGATTCTTCTGAATGCAACCGTGCGCGACTATACCCCCGAAGACAAGGTCGGTCAGTTCCAGGGTATCCGCATGGTGTTCTATGTGTTGATTCCCATGGTGGTTGGCCCCTACATCGGCGACCTTGCCATTTCCAATTCCACAAGAACCTATCTTAATGAGTTCAATGTCGAAACGCCGCTGCCGACGGAAACGATGTTCCTGGCTGCAGCCTTGATTGCTGTATTTGTGTTTGTTCCGGTTCTCTTGTTGTGGAGAAGATCAAAAAGCAAGCAACTTGCTGACAATGCTTGACAAATTCTCCAAATTTGTGTAAAATAAAAAAGCAACAAAGTGTTGTTAAAAAAGGAGGTCTTTGGTATGTCAAAAAAATTCTCGCGTATTGTTTCTGTTCTTCTTGCCGTTATTCTCGTGTATGGCGCAGTTATTCCTGTTTTTGCCGCTGAATCGGAAACGATTTTTAAGCCCAAACTGGCTGTTAAGGTGGAATCCGATGCAAATTCTTACGGTATTGATGATGAAATTACGTTCACCATCACCGTGACCAATATCGGCCGTGTGGATGCAGATCGTGTCTATGTGGAAACCAAGAGCCACAGGCATCTGGATCTGGATGATGACCAGAAATACATCGTTGTCGGTCCTCTTGCAGCCGGCGAAAGCAAGACCGTCGAACTGTACGGCAGATACTCGGACGGAAGCAATGTATCATTGTTGACCCGTTTGTTCCAGCGACTGATGAATCCGATCTATGAATTCATTTTCACTATGTATGCAACCGTGTTGGCGCCCATGCTCAATACCTCGAATACAAGTTACTGCGAAGTCAATTTCTATGATGCTTATGAGAATATTGACAACAATTACGGCGTACTTGTGTTTGCGAGATACGGCAATATGCCCGGTGAAGTTGTCACAACCGAACCGGTTTCCGAGGCTCCTGCCACAGAGCCCGACAATGGCTTTGAAGAAGTTGTCACTGACCCCGAAGTGACGGACAGTTTCCAGGAAGTTCCCGATTACAACAACTGAGCAGCAATAAAAAAACAGCGGTTTGTGCCCAATGTCATTAAGTTAATGGCAAGCGAAGATAGTTAACAAAAGAAAGAGCTCCCGTAAGCAGTACAAGAACTGTTTTCGGGAGTTTTTTTGATAAAAAA
>SVOJ01000040.1 GCA_015066385.1 Oscillospiraceae bacterium | reverse complement strand
TCGGGTTAATTTATGTCTTTCGTCAGTCATTAAAAAGTTTTGATCAAACTTTTTCAAAAGTTTGCGGTGTCGAGAGGCGGAGCCTTTCGTCGCCCGTCGCAACGGGCGAAATCCCTTTGCCGCAAAAAAGCGCAGGAAAGGAGCAAAACAATTGAGTATTGTTTTGCGTGGAAAACCCTCGCCGGGGGTTTTCCATTGCGCGATAGCGCAACAATAGCAAAGTCAGCGCAAACATCAATAAATATTTTATATTATCGGTTGCCAGTATATAAATTTACCTTCAAACAACACTTTGTTTGCCATGGTGCTTCGCACTTAAGAAAACCCCCGGCGAGGGTTTTCTTAACAACTTTCCTGCGCTTTCTGAAGCATAAAGAGTTTCGCCCGTTGCGACGGGCGACAATGGGCGCTGCCCCTTGACCCCGCAAGTTTTTGAAAAAACTTGACCAAAACTTTTAATAATTGACAATCAACCAAAATTCCTGCAAATCAAACTCCCCGATAAACCGCAATTTTAAATTATTAAAAATTTTTCTTACATTTGCAACAAAAATCATTTCTCCGCACTCTTATGGTTGCAAGGGAACGGGAAAGAAAGGAAACACAGTTATGGAACAATCGGAAAAGAAGCTCATTTCTGCCGCCGTAAAAGGCGATACCGCGGCGTTTGCATCCCTGTATGCCGCATATGCCCCGCAACTTTATCGTTTTGCGGTGTGGTATATGAAAAATCCTGCCGATGCCGAAGACTGCGTGCAGGATGCGGTCGTGCAGGCTTACCGCAACATGTCCTCTTTGCGCAAGGAGGACTCGTTCAGGTCATGGCTGTTTAAAATACTTGCCAATGTGTGCAAACGCAAACTCATCGCAAACAAAAATGAATATGCCGATGATGCTGTGCAGGACAATCCCGACCTTTGCAATCAAGAGAGTCCCGCCTTTGACGAGGCAGACCGCCTGACCGTGCGCGATGCTGTGGCCACCTTGCCGCCCGAAGACAGGCAGGTTGTGCTCTTGTCAGTGGTCGCAGGCTATAAAAGCGATGAGATCGCCAAAATGCTCGGTATGAATGCCGCCACCGTACGCAGTGTCAAATCCCGTTCTCTTGCCAAGTTGAGAACCATACTCAGTGAGGAGTTTTACCATGGATAAAAATGAAAATATGTTCAACGAACTTGAAAACGCCGTTCTCAATGACGAACTGCCCCTTCCCGAAAGCCTTTCCGAAGAAAACATCAAAGCCCTGCTCGACAAACAGCCGAATCTGAAGGTTGTGAAAGCAAAAAAAAGAAACCGCGTAATTGCCGTGCTTGCTTCCGCGGCGGTGTTCTGCCTTTGCTTTGTCGGTGTTGCTTCGCTTGTGCGCAATGCCTCCACAGAACAACTGACGGATGTTCCCGCAAGCGGTGTCACGCAGAATGAAACCGTGCAGGATCTGCCCGAATTCGAATTTATGGCAGGCAATGTGAAATATGATGACATTCTGACCCTTGCCAAGGCTTATGCCGAGAAAAATTCGTATGAATACAAAACTTATACTGTTTATTCTGAAAACAGCGGTTCTCCGGTCATAGAGTTTTTCAGCAGTTTTTTCGGTACGAAGAACGAGGCCGCTGATATGTATGTGCAGAACGGTGTTGTAGACAATGATATGGCTGTAGCCGACACCACTGCAGCCGCCAATTCCATGGCTGTCCCCGATGCCGCACCCATGGCACCTGTTGATGATGCTTATGTGGATGAAGAAGCAATGGAAGACGGCGAAACCACCGTCGGCACTGCCGCCGGCTCCGCAAAGCCGCAGTACGGCCAGACCAATGTGCAGGTCGAGGGTGTGGATGAAGCCGATATCCTCAAAAATGACGGCGAAAACCTGTATCTGCTCAAGGGGAACACCCTGCATGTCATTCGCGCATACCCTGCCGACAGCATGGCTGAAATTGCCACGGTTGTGCTCAAAGAGCAGTTTGACGAGGAAAAAATATCCTACTATTACGCAAATGAAATGTTCCTTTACAACAACTATCTCTGCGTGGTGCTGACCTGCTCGTATGAAAACTATACCAACAGCCGTACCATGGCTCTCATTTATGACATTTCCGATCCTGCCAATCCGACCTTTGTACAGCGTTTTGCACAGGACGGCGGTTATCTTTCTTCCCGCATTGCAGGGGGCAGATTGATTCTTGTCACCACCCACAACGATTTTTACACCTACGAATACACCAATAACGGTCAGCAGTGCATTGTACTTGAAGACAGAATGATACCCAAAACCTATATTGATTCCGATGACGGCATTGCCGTTCCCGAAGCCAACTTAAGTGTTATGGATGAATCTGCTCCCACCGCATTCACCGTGGTCAGCTTGCTGAATATGGACGATCTTTCTGCCGAAATCAGCACCCAGGCGGTGCTCGGCGGCGGCACGGATGTGTATTGCACCAACGAAAACCTCTTTGTTGCACGCAGAATTTATGAAGTCAAGGAATACCCCTCAGCAGACGGTCTGACTGTTTCCGCTTCTTCCTATGTTTCCACGCAGATTTATTCTTTCTCCTTTGCAGACGGCACGGTACAGCGCATGGCCACGGGTTGCGTTCCCGGTGAACCGCTGAATCAGTTCTCCATGGACGAACACAACGGCTATTTCCGCATTGCCGTCACTTTCGGCAATGACAACGGCTTGTATGTGCTCGACAACAACCTCGTTATTGTCGGCGAAAGCGAACATTACGGCGAAAACGAGCAGATCCGCAGTGTGCGTTTCATGGGTGACTGGGCTTATGTTGTCACTTTTGAACAGACCGACCCGCTGTTTGTGTTTGATCTTTCCGACCCGACCAAGCCTGTCATTACGGGTGAAGTGAAGTTGCCCGGCTTCTCGGCATACTTGCATCCCATCGGCAACGGGCTGATTTTAGGTCTCGGTTACGGCGGCACGGAAAGCGGATTGGACGGCTCTGCCAAGATTTCGCTGTTTGATGTGTCCGACCCGATGAACCCCGTGGAACTCGATGCGCTTGTGCATGAAAATGCTTCTCTTTCCGTCGATCACAAGGCTTTCTGCACCGTGTATGACGGCTCATTCATGATCCCCATGTACACCTACGGCACAAGAACCGATGAATACGGCTACGAAATCTGGATGCAGGAATTCGGTGCGGTGCTTCACTTTGCGGTGGAAGACAACAAGCTTGTCATTCGCAATGAATACAAATGCAGTAATCTGTACACCAATCCCGACCGTGTAACCTTTATCGGTGATGTTGCCTATGCCGTCACTTGCTATCACAGCCCGAATGTCTATGCGTTTGATATGGCAAGCGGAGAACTGCTCGGCACGGTTGCGTGCTCGGATATATATGTTCCGTATGAAACCGCGGGCTGGAAGCACTATGTTGAAACCGAAGCCGAAACCAAAGTCAAGGACGACGGCGAAATGATCGTGGTCATGACAACGCCTGCCTATAACCCGCAGAATGGCGGTGTTGTTGTCGGCACGACCGCCGCTCCCGCCTATGTTCCCGAAACGGCAGTCGAAGACACGGCAATTGCTTATGACGTGCCGATGACTGAAATTGCAATTGAAACCACGACCTATCGGGAAGTAGCCGTCAGCGACCCGACAAAACCGACAGGCGAGTAAAAAACAAACAAAATGAAACAGCGGCAGATTCGCTCTGTCGCTGTTTTTTAACAAAGAATTGACTTGACTGTAAAAAACGGATATAATATAACTGATAAAAGCAGAGCGGAGGGATGATATGTGCACAAAAAATCAGGCAATCGAAATATTGGGCAAAGTATATAATGCCAGCTTATCTGTTTATGATTCTGCCGTAAAAGAGGCATATCTGTATGGTTCGTATGCGCGTGGTGATTATCATGCCGAATCTGATGTCGATGTTCTGCTGATTGTCGATGTTCCGCAAGAGACGGTTGCGGCAAAAAGAAATGCGATTGCATACATTGCCAGTGAACTGAGTTTAAAATACGGTGTGACCGTATCGGTCAGTGTCAAACCTCTTTTGCAATTTGAACGCTTTGCAAATATTCTTCCGTTTTATAAAAATGTGCTGTCGGAGGGAATCCGCCATGCTGTATGAAGATAAAAAATCCTTGTCATCGGTACGTATGGAACACGCGGAAGAATGTCTGGATGCCGCAAAAAGTCTTCTTACAAGTGCAAACTATAAAAGCGCGGCAAACCGGTCTTACTATGCCGTTTTTCATGCAATGAGAGCTGTGCTTGCTTTTGATGAAATTGATATGAAACACCACAGCGGTGTCATTGCGGAATTTCGCAGATTGTATATCAAAAACGGAATTTTTAACACCGGACTGTCACAGATTATTTCGGTTTTGTTTGATGTTCGAACAGAAAGTGATTACGATGATTTTTTCATCATTTCAAAAGCAGAAGTTGTTGAGCAGATCGCAAATGCAGAAGCCTTTTTAACCGCAATCAAAAAATATCTGGAAACTAAATAATAAAACAGCGGCAGATTCGCTCTGTCGCTGTTTTTTCGAGTCCGGATAATTGTAATTTATTCCGCTGCGTTTCCGTCGGTTGCGTTTCCGTCGGTCACGGTGCCGCTGACGGCGGCACGTACGGCATCCATGTCAATGTTGAAGTTGCCGTCTTTAACCGCATTGCGCGATGCCACGGGTTCTTCTGCAAACAGGTAATCCGCGATGGTGGACAGCACGCTTTCGGGGGTTTCGGCAGTGAAAGAACTGATGGAGTATACCGTCTTTTTGTTGCCGTCTGCATCGGTGTAATCAGCGGCAAAGAAATTGCTGGGTTCGCCGCTCATAAACACGGTCAGGCAGTACATCTTTGTCATTTCCGCGCCGGGGAAAGCGGTTGCAAACTGTGCATAATACTTTGCGGCGGCGGTGTTGACCTTTCCGCTGATTTCGCGGATCTGATCGGCGGCTTGCTTTGCAGAGGCAACACTGTCCACCGGAGATGTATCACCGTCGGTCAGTTCATCCGAATCGAAATTGATCAGATCAATCACTGCATCCAGTTGTGCACCGGCGGCAGCCATGCCTGCAAGGTCAAAGAAACCGTCTGTGTTGTCGGCAGAGTTGACAAGGAGCAATTGTTTGTCCAGCGTTTCTTTGTATTCAACCAGTTTTTCGGCGGCTTCGTTGGCTTCTGCAATGAGTTCTTCCTGCGAACGGGTGGGTTCTTCTTCTGTCTTGTCACCGCAGGCGGCAAAACAGAAAACGAGTGCGAGTGCCATCAGAATAGCGAGTAATTTTTTCATTTTTTTATACCTCCGTAATTTGTTTATTCGGCAACACCGGCAAGGATTCTGCCCATGTGTACACCCATGGCGGATGCCATCATGAGGCCTCTTGTCCAGCCGCTCGAATCGCCCAGACAGTAAAGACCTTTGACGGATGTGTTGAGCTGTTTGTCCATGCGGATGCGGTTGGAATAGAATTTCAGTTCCGGTGAATACAGCAAGGTTTCATGCGAAGCAAAACCGGGAACAACTTCGTCCATGGCGTGAATGAAGTTGACAATATTCGTCATCGAGCGATAGGGCATGGCGGCGGTGATGTCGCCTGCAACGGCATCGGGAAGTGTCGGCTTGACGTTGGACTGCGAAAGTTCCTTTTCCCACGTGCGTTTGCCGTCTAAAATATCACCGAAACGCTGCACAAGAATATGGCCGTTGGCGAGCATGTTGGTCAGTTCGCCGACCTTTTGTGCATATTCAATGGGCTGATTGAACGGCACCGAGAAGTTGTGCGAACAGAGAATGGCAAGGTTGGTGTTCTGACTTTTCTTTTCTTTGTAAGAATGTCCGTTGACAACGGCAAGACCGTTGTCGTAGTTTTCCTGGCTGACAAAACCGCCCGGATTCTGGCAGAATGTACGAACCTTGTTGCGGAACGGCTGCGGATAGCCGATGAGCTTGGATTCATACAGCACTTCGTTGACTGTTTCCATGACTTCATTGCGTACTTCTACGCGCACGCCGATGTCAACCGTACCGGGCTGGTGGGCAATGTTGTGGCTTGCACAGATTTTTTCAAGCCAGTCCGCACCGCGTCTTCCTGCGGCAATGACGGTATGTTTTGCAAAAATATCAAATTCCTGTTTGCCGTCGGAAACACGCACACCTTTGCACACGGCATTTTCGTCGTCAAGCAGCAGTGTCACGCATTCATGCTGAAAATACATTTCAACGCCGTTTTCCTGCAGGTATTTTTCAATGTCATAATACAACTGCTGTGCCTTTTCCGTACCCAGATGGCGGATGGGGCAGTCAACGAGCTTTAAGCCTGCTTTGATGGCTCTTTTGCGGATTGTCTTCACCGCTTCGGGGTTGGAAACACCTTCAATGTGGGTGTCCGCACCGAAATCAAGATAAATGGTGTCGGTGTAGTCAATCAGATCCTGTGTAAAATCTTCACCCAACAGGCTCGGCAGGTCGCCGCCGACTTCATAACTCAAAGAAAGTTTACCGTCCGAAAAAGCACCCGCACCCGAAAATCCCGTTGTAATGTGGCAGTTGGGTTTGCAGTTGACGCATTTTTTCGTTTTATCTTTAGGGCAGTGCCGTTTTTCGATGGGACTGCCTTTTTCAATCAATACAATTTTGTCTTTACAACCGTTGCGAAGCATTTCAATCGCCGTGAAAATACCGGCAGGGCCTGCACCGACAATCACAACATCTGTGTTCATAATGTCCTCCTTATGTGTGTTGCAAATCTTATAACCTGTTTATTTTATCATAAAATCTTAAAAAAAGCAATAAGACGATTTCTTTTTCGCCCAATATAATAACGACATAATAAGGTTGACATTTTCTTTGAAAAATGATAAATTAAATATATATATGCCTTTTACACGGCAAAATCAAAACAGGGGGACTTCGTTCCGCAGGAGGAATTCAATGTTGAGCATCATCAGAAACGGTTTTTTCAGGGGTACGGTTGCCGCCGTGCTCGTGTTCAGCATTGTGCTGTGCAGCGGTTGCGTTTCTGTTGTGATCAGTGAAAAACCGACTGAGTCTGCCACGATCGGGCAGACGGAACCGACACAGCCTCCCGTAATGGCGGATGCTGACCTTACTTTCCCCGGTGAAATTCAGGGTTCCTACATCCCCGGCAGCACTCCCGTTACCGATGTCAACGGGGAAGTGGTGGAGGCGGAAAAGGATATTGAAATCGACTGGAACACCCGCGTGGTTACCGAAAAGGACCCCAACGAGCTGACAAAAGAAGAATTTGAACAGCTTGTGGAAGAAAATCCGCAGATGGCGGACATTATGGAACTCATCGGACCTTACGTTGATATTTTCGGCTTTGCCTATGACCCGTCGCAGGATATTTTCTATTCCACCAAATATCCCATACAGCGCATTTTCGGTTTTAACTCTTTGTATGATGCGTTCTCCTCCCGATTCGGGCTTTATTACATCACACAGCGTATCCGCTTTGATTACGACGGCAAGGAATGGATGATCCAGCTCTGGAAAGGGCAGTACGGTGTCACCGTCGGCGGGGAAGTCGGTATTTATTATCGGGATGCCGGCAACTTCATCCGCCACTTTGAGGCGATTGCCGATGAAGATCTTGTTATGATGGGTTTCCAGCTTTGCAAAAACGATAAGCCTTATCTTGAACGCGGCCCCGAAAAGCATTGGTGGCTGACGGGTTTCCGTATTCTCGACGTCGCTGTGCCGACACAGTTGAGCATGGTCATTTTCTTCGATTGGGAAAAAGAAGATATGGCAGATGCCTTTGAAAGCGGTCTGCACAACATGGTGCTGACCGATATCACATTTGTCCGTGACGGCACACGGTTCTGGTTGACATGGACGCTGTAAGAGGAAAATATGGATAAGAAAGAAATTGCAAAACAAGCCGAGGTTGTGCTTGAAACTTTATACCCCGATGCAATCTGCTCATTGGAAGCGGAAGATGCATTTCATCTGCTTGTTGCCGTGCGCCTTTCTGCACAATGTACCGATGCGCGTGTCAACCTTGTCACCCCTGCGCTGTTCAAAAAATATCCGACCGTGCGCGATTTTGCCGAAGCGAATGTAAAAGATGTGGAAGAGTTGGTGCATTCCTGCGGATTTTACCGTCAGAAAGCAAGTGATATCGTCGGAATGGCACAAATTATCATTGATAAACACGGCGGCAAAGTGCCCGACACCATGGAAGACCTCACGGCTCTGCCCGGGGTCGGCAGAAAAACGGCGAACCTCATTTTAGGGGATGTTTACCATCAGCCGTCTTATGTGTGCGACACCCACATGATCCGCATTGCAAACCGTTTAGGGCTTGTGAACACCAAAGACCCTTACAAGGTGGAACTTGCCTTGCGCGAGCTGCTCACCCCCGAAACCAGCGGCGACTTCTGCCACCGTGCGGTGCTGTTCGGCAGGGATGTGTGCGATGCCCGTAAACCGAAGTGTGAATCCTGCCCGATGAACGATTTTTGCACATTTACAAACGAGGAATAATTTGCATTTAATTTAAACTTTTTGGTTACAATACTAAATAACATACATATGCTTCTGTTGAAGCAGAAAGGACCATGCGAAATGTCTTTACTCAGCAAACTGTTCGGAGATTATTCTACGAAAGAAATCAAAAAAGTTAAAAAGATTCAGGAAAAAGTGCTTTCCTATGAAGAAACATACGCTTCTTTGAGCGAAGAAGAACTCAAGGGCAAGACCGCCGAGTTCAAAAACCGCCTTGCAAACGGCGAAACCTTGGACGATATTCTTCCCGAAGCCTTTGCCGTCTGCCGTGAAGCCTCGTGGAGAGTTCTCAATATGAAGCACTATCCCGTGCAGGTGTTGTGCGGTATCATTCTGTATCAGGGCAGAATTGCCGAAATGAAAACCGGTGAAGGCAAAACCCTTGTGGCTACGCTCCCTGCCTACCTTTGCGCGCTCGAAGGCAAGGGTGTACACATCGTTACCGTCAACGATTATCTTGCCCGCCGCGACTCGGAATGGATGGGCAAAGTTTACCGCTATCTCGGTCTGACGGTCGGTCTGATTGTGCATGACCTCGACAACGAAGAAAGAAAGACCGCCTATGCCGCCGACATCACCTACGGGACCAACAACGAAATGGGCTTCGACTATCTGCGTGACAATATGGTCATCTATGCTTCCCAGCGTGTGCAGAGAGGCCATCATTTTGCCATCGTGGACGAAGTGGACTCGATTCTTATTGACGAAGCCAGAACCCCGCTTATTATTTCAGGTCGCGGCGACAAGTCCTCCGACCTTTATAAACTTGCCGACGAGTTTGCACGCAGACTCAAGGCACAGCGCATTACCGAAGTCGATTCCAAGACCGATATGGAAACCCTCATCGAAGACGATACCGATTACGTGGTCGATGAAAAGGCAAAGACCGCAACGCTGACCAAGCACGGCATCCGCAAAGCCGAAGAACACTTCGGCGTGGAAAACCTCATGGACGGTGAAAACCTTGCCTTACAGCACCACATCAATCAGGCCATCAAGGCACGCGGCGTCATGCGCAACGACGTTGAATACGTTGTCGAAAACGGCGAAGTTGTTATCGTTGACGAATTCACGGGCCGTAAAATGCCCGGCAGACGTTTCAACGAAGGTCTGCATCAGGCAATCGAAGCCAAGGAAGGTGTCAGTGTTCGTCAGGAATCCAAGACCCTTGCCACCATTACATTCCAGAACTATTTCCGTCTTTACAGTAAACTGTCCGGCATGACCGGTACAGCCCTTACAGAAAAGGAAGAATTTGAAGAAATCTATTCTCTTGACGTTGTGGAAATCCCCACCAACCGTCCCCTTGCCCGTAAGGACTGGGACGATGTGATGTATAAAACCGAACAGGCAAAATTCAATGCCATCATCGATCAGATCCGTATCTGCCACGAAAAGGGACAGCCCGTTCTTGTCGGTACGGTCAGCATTGAAAAGAGTGAACTGTTCAGCAAAGCCCTCAAGCGTGCTGGCATCAAACACGAAGTGCTCAACGCAAAGCAGCACGAGCGTGAAGCCGAAATTGTTGCACAGGCGGGCAGACTCGGCGCCGTCACCATTGCCACCAACATGGCGGGCCGCGGTACGGACATCATCCTCGGCGGTAATGCCGAATACATGGCAAAAGCCGAAATGCGCAGAATGCAGTATCCCGAAGAACTCATTTCCGAAGCCACGGGCTTTGCCGAAACCGATAACACGGATATTCTTGCAGCCCGCGAAATGTTCAAAAATCTTGAACAGAAATACAAAGAACAGTTAGCTCCCGAAGCCGAAGCCGTCCGCAAGGCAGGCGGTCTTTACATCATCGGTTCGGTACGTCACGAAGCGCGCCGTATCGACAATCAGCTTCGCGGCCGTGCAGGCCGTCAGGGCGACCCCGGTGAAAGCCGTTTCTATCTCTCTGCCGAAGACGATCTGCTTCGTATCTTCGCGGGTGATCGCATTCAGACTGTCATGGGTATGGTCAAGGATGACTCCATGGCACTCGAAGCCAAAATGTTCTCCAAAACTGTCGAAAGTGCACAGAAGCGAGTGGAAGGCAACCACTTTGCTGCCCGTCGTAACGTTCTGCAATACGACGATGTTATGAACAAACAGCGTGAACTGATTTATACACAGCGTAATCAGGTGCTCGACGGTGTGGATATTGATGCCACCATCCGCAAGATGATCACCGAAAGCATTTCCGATGCAGTCGCTTTCTATTGCAGACCCGAAAACACCCCCGAGGAATGGAACCTTGTCGGCATGCAGACCAAATATGCATGGCTCATCGGTGAAGACAGTCTTCCCGAAAAACGCAAGGTGGATGTATACACCGAATGGCTGACCGAAAAAGCCCTTGCCAGACTTGATGCCATGGAAGAACTTTACGGTCATGAAATGGTCAAGAGCCTTGAACACAAAGTGCTTATCAACAATGTAGATATCCGTTGGATGGATCACATTGATGCCATGGATCAGCTTCGCCGCAGTATCGGTATGCAGGGTTATGCACACCGCGATCCCGTTGTGCAGTTCCGTATGGAAAGCTACGATATGTTCGATGAAATGACCACGGGCATCCGTGAAGGCACCGTGCAGATGCTTCTGACCGCACAGATCCGCTCCGAAGCCGATGTACAGCGCAGTCAGACCGTGAAAATCACGGGCACATCCGGCGGCGGTGACGACAGTGAAAAGAAACGTCCTGCCCGTGCAGGCGAAAAGGTCGGAAGAAATGAACCCTGTCCCTGCGGTTCGGGTAAAAAGTACAAAATGTGCTGTGGCCGATAAAAAAAATTAAGGAGTGTATACGGTGAATCATCCCGCTTATACCGTCGGGCAACCCTTTAATCCCCGCAATCCCTATGCCGCTGAGCAGAAAAGACAGTTTTCCACTGCCTGCATGCTCGGCCTTGGGCTGTTGCTGTATATTACCGGAAACAGCATTGTTTCCTTATTTCTGACCGCAAACGAAGCGATCTACAACCGCTATCTCCATGACAACACCTTTTCTCTTGCTGTCGGAATGTTGCACACGACGTTCGATGTCTTTCTGCCGTTTCTGCTCGTCTTTTTTCTGCTTCGCAAGGCAGGAAGACTGACCGACCTGCCGTTGGGAAGATCTTATGATTCCTACAATGCGGTGTTGCTGACCTTTATCGGATTGGGCGGTTGTTATCTTGCCAATACGTTTACCTCCTATCTGACCGTTTTTGCATCTGCGTTCGGCATTGAATCCATCACCATGCAGACTATGGGCGACATCATGACCCAAAATCCCGCACCTGCCGTTCTGCAGATTATCGGTTATGCCGTTTTCCCGGCATTGTTTGAAGAATTCGCTTACCGCGGTGTTGTTCTGCAATCCTTGCGCCGTTACGGTGATTGGTTTGCCATTCTTGTCAGTGCGCTTCTGTTCGGGCTGTTGCACGGAAATATTGTGCAGATCCCGTTTGCATTTTTAGTCGGCATTCTGCTCGGTTGGTGCACCGTGGTGTCGGGTACCATGTGGGTCGGTATTGCCATTCATTTCGGTAACAATCTGTTGTCCTCCCTGCAAAGCATTCTGCAGACCGCTTACGGTGAAACGGCGGCTTACAGTGCAACCCTTTCCATGATGCTGTGTCTTTTTGTGCTGGGTGTGATCTGTTTTGTTGTATACGCAAAAAATAATAAAAATATATTCCGTCTGCGTCCGTCAAAATTCCCTTTCATGAAGCACTCGACGGCACGTGTGCTGTGTGCGCCGACAATCGTGATTGCATGTGCGTATTTTCTGTATGTTATGCTGATGGATATTGACGGATTCTACGTCTGGTTTATGGAAGGCATCAAAAATCTGATCTCGTTTAATTATTCATGAAAAAACGCTTTTTTGATTTGCGAAAAATGAGTTGTACCCGCCTGATTGCGGGCGGCTATGCACTCATCATCTGTATCGGTACACTGCTTCTGATGTTGCCTGCCGCAAGTGCTGACGGAGTGGGTGCACCCCCTTTGCAGGCTTTTTTTACCGCCGTTTCCGCTACCTGCGTAACGGGTTTGGTCGTTGCAGACACGGCAACTGCCTGGTCCGTGTTCGGGCAAGCGGTCATTCTCACCCTCATTCAGATCGGCGGCTTGGGCTTTATGTCCTTTTTTGCGCTGTTTTCCATCGTCAGCGGCAAACGCATGACCCTTCGCGCAAGAGGACTGTTGCGTGACAGTGTCAATGCCGCAAAACTCGGCGGTGTGCAGAAACTTTTCCGCGTGGTTCTGCTCGGCACGTTGGTAATCGAAGCGGTCGGCGCGGTGTTGCTTCTGTTTGCCTTTGTTCCGCAATTCGGCGCAAAGGGAATATGGATGGCAGTTTTTCATTCCGTTTCCGCATTCTGCAATGCGGGTTTTGATATTCTTGGAACGCATTTCGGAGCATACGCATCCGTAACGGGGTATCATAACAATCCGTTTGTTTTGTTAACCTTGTGTGTATTGATTCTGCTTGGCGGACTCGGCTTTTTCGTCTGGCAGGATATTTATGAAAACAGACTCAATTTCAGACGCTACTCATTGCATGCAAAAATTGCCCTGACCGCAAGCACCGCGCTTGTTTTGGGCGGGTTTGTGCTGTTTTTCATATGCGAAAAAGATGCGAGCATGCAGGATATGCACATCGGGCAAAAACTGATCAATGCTCTTTTCTGTTCGGTCTCGCCCCGCACGGCGGGTATGAACAGTGTCGATTTTGCAAAAATGTCCCCCGCAGGCATTCTGCTGACGGATATTCTTATGCTCATCGGCGGCAATCCGGGTTCCACCGCGGGCGGTATCAAGACCGTGACCGTGGCAGTGTTGCTGATTTCCGCAAGAGCAAATCTAACCAATACCGGAAGCCGCAACGTGTTCGGCAGAAGACTGCCCGACGAAACAATCAAAAAGGCACTGACGGTGGTGCTTGTTTATGTCGGCATTATTCTTGTTTCTTTGTTTGCCCTGCTGTGCATGCAACCGGAGGTAAGTCTTTCGGACGGTCTGTTTACCGTCATTTCCGCCATTGCGACCGTGGGGCTTTCCACTGTTACACTCGGCGAAGTGATGTTGCCTGCAAGTCAGGTGCTTCTCGCCGCACTGATGTTCTGCGGCAGAGTCGGCAGTATGTCGTTTGTGTTGCTGTTTACCGAAAAGAAAATGCCCTCCGCGGTTGTAAAGCCGGAAGAGGACGTTTTGGTAGGATAAAAATAAAAAACAGACAAATTACGGTTTAACGGGGAGTTGGGGAGTCAATCATGGGGACGGCTACTGTGATTGACATAATCATTTTTCCAAAATGTCAATCGCAGTACTGTCCCCTGATTTACGACCACGCACAAATTTAAACAAAATAATATAAATAAATATCCAAAAACATCGCCGCCAATCAGGGGACGGAACCCAGATTGACTGTTTTGGATATATCATAGAGTCAATCAGGGTACTCGTCCCCGTGATTGGCTACTCCCCACCAAACCGTAATTTAACACAGATATCTCAAAAACAGGAGTTATATATGAAATCAATACTTATCGCTGGCCTTGGCCGTTTCGGCACACAGCTTGCCAAAAAATTCCATGAACTCGGTGATGAGGTCATGGTCATAGACCGCAGTGAAGAATTTGTGCAGGCGGCTTTGCCTTTTGCCGATGAAGCACAGGTCGGCGATTGCCGCAAGGAAGAAGTGCTGCGTTCGCTGGGTGTGGAAGATTTTGATGTCTGCTTCGTTTGTATGGGCGAAGAATTCCAGAGCAGTCTGGAAGTTACGCTTCTGCTTAAGGAACTCGGCGCAAAACACGTTGTCAGCAAATGCGGCAGTGAAATTCAGGAAAAATTTCTGCTTCGCAACGGCGCGGACGAGGTCTGGAATCCCGAACGCGAACTTGCCGCTAAACTGGCGGTGCGATACAGTGCCAACAATCTGTATGACTATTTCAGCATCTGTGAAGATGCAGGGGTCTATGAAATGCCGATTCTTCGCACATGGACGGGGAAGACCCTTGCCGAACTTGATATGCGCAATGTTTACGGACTCAATATTCTCGGTATCAAAGATGCCGACGGCAGGGTGCAGACCATGCCCGGCGCAAAATATATATTCAAAGAAAACGATCACATTATTGCATTTGCCCGCCATGATACGGCGCAGAAACTGCTTAAAAAAATATAAAACTGTTAAAGATTTGGACTTTCCGTTTAATAAAAGGAGAAAATAATGCGCAGAACCAAAATTGTTTGTACCCTCGGCCCCGCAAGCAACAACGAAGCCGTTATGGAAGCGATGCTGAAAAACGGCATGAATGTTGCAAGACTCAACTTTTCCCACGGCACGCATGAACAGCACGCCGAAACCATCGACCGTTTCCGCAAGGTGCGTGACCGTCTGAATGTGTCTGCCGCAGTCATGCTCGACACCAAAGGCCCCGAAATCCGTATTCGTCTGATGAAGGATGGCGGTGCCGACCTGATCAACGGATCCCCCTTTGTGCTGACCACCCGCGATATTGAAGGGACGGCAAGCATTGCCTCCGTTACTTATGAAGACCTGCCTGCACAGATGCAGCCGGGGTACCGTATTCTCATCGACGACGGTAAAATTCAACTTCGTGTTGACAGTGTGGAAGATACCGAAATCAACTGCACCGTTCTGGCGGGCGGCGAACTTCGTTCCAGAAAAAGTATCAACGTACCCATGGTATCGCTCGATATGCCTTATATCAGCGAGCAGGACAAAAAAGATATTCTCTTCGGCATCGAAAAGGATGTGGATTTCATTGCCGCATCGTTCGTACGCCGTGCGGACGATGTGATCGCACTTCGCAAACTGCTTGATTACCACGGCGGACATGATATCCGAATCATTGCCAAAATTGAGAACATAGAGGGTGTCAACAATTTTGACGAAATCCTGCACGAAGCCGACGGCATCATGGTTGCACGCGGCGATATGGGTGTTGAAGTTGATTTTGAAAAGCTCCCCGGCATTCAGAAACGATTCATCCGCAAGTGCTATCAGTCGGGCAAAATGGTTATCACCGCAACCCAGATGCTCGAATCCATGATCGAAAGCCCCATGCCCACCCGTGCCGAAATCAGCGACGTTGCAAATGCCGTGTTTGACGGCACATCTGCCGTTATGCTGTCGGGCGAAACCGCAATGGGTGTCGACCCCGCCCATGTGGTCAATTATATGGCAAAAATCGTCCGTCAGGCAGACAAGGAAGCCGTTGAACTCAACGCATTCCGGGGCATCAAACATGAGATTGATTTCTCTGATATTTCCAATGCCATCTGTGATGCTGCCTGCACCACGGCAAAGGATATGAATGCAAGTGCCATTCTGGTGGTCACCAAAACGGGCAGAACCGCCCGCCGTGTTTCCAAATTCCGTCCTGCGGAGGTCATCGTTGCCGCAACCCCCGAAAACAAGACTTTCCATCAGCTTGCACTTTCCTGGGGTATTGAACCCGTACTTGCCCTCAATCAGGTTGACAATGACCGTCTGTTCCAGCATGCCATCGACTGTGCAAAGCAGAACGACCTTGTCACCAAGGGCGACCGTGTTGTTATTGTTGCAGGTATGCCCATCACGGAACATACCAATTCCCTGCGCGTATTCAATATCTGACAAAAAAGGAGCCGCAAGGCAATACCATTAAGTTAAGAAACGAACCGAGTTCTGAAAAGAGCCCGGTTTTGTTTTTTAAAAAAATATTGCAAAAAGACTTGACAAATACGTAAAAATGTGCGGGCGATTTATTAAC
>SVOJ01000012.1 GCA_015066385.1 Oscillospiraceae bacterium | reverse complement strand
GTCAACGGAGAAGGGCCGGTGAACGCGGGCGATGCCAGAAGCATTCTCCGTGCTTCGGTCGGTCTGGATAACCCCGACGAATGGTACGAAAAAGCCGCCGGTTGAACACTGTTTTTTAATACGAACAACCCCGATCTTCAAAGGTCGGGGTTGTTTTTGCCGATAATTACCTTTCCGACAGCAAACGCAATAGCTCCAGCATCCACCCTGCCGAGCCTGTATACAGGCTCCAGCCGCCGCGGCCTGCCATACTGTCTGCTGATGCCACATCCCCGCACGGTGCATAGGGTTCACAACGGTAGGTTTCGGCTTGCGGTGTCTGCAGGCCGTCCTCATAACGGCTTGCAGGGCAAATGGACAGTGCAATCTGCTTTGCCTGCTCGGGGTAGCCCGCATAGTAAAGTGCCATGCAGAACCACGCTGCCGCATGGGTATACTGTCCGCCGTTTTCGCGCACACCTGCGGGATAGAGGTTGATATATCCCGCCTTTTTGTCCTGCGGCGTGAACGGCGGTGTGAAAAGTTTCACGATGCCGATGTTGGGATCAAAAAGTGTGTTATGGGCGGTTGCAAGTGCGGTGCGGATGCGCTTTTTGTCGGGCATATTGCAGAAAACGGAAAATGCCTGCGGCAGAATGTCCAGTTTGCAGGCGGTGCTGTCCGGACTGCCCAAGGGGGTGCCGTCATCAAAAAAGGCGCGCAGATAGCGGTCATTTGCCCATGCACTGCGGTCAATATTGCTTTTGACCGCCGCCGACAGTTTGCGAAGCCGAATGGCATTGTGCGGTTCTTTCTGCAGGTCGCAAAGACCTGAAAAGAGGTCAAGTGTTTGTGCAAGGAACATGGACAGCCATACGCTTTCCCCCTTACCCTGTTCACCGACTGCGCCCATTGCATCGTTCCAGTCACCGCCGAGCATCAGCGACAGCCCGTGTGTCCCGAATCGTAAACCCCTTGCGATCGCACGCAGGCAATGGCTGTATAAGGTTTCTTTGATATCGGCATGGCGGTAGGTTGCATAGCGGTCTTGTTCATTTTTTTGCAGCGGCGGTGCATCCAGATAGGGAATACGGGTCTGCAAAACAGATACATCCTTTGTTTGCAACACATACCGCGCCGTCACAAACGGCAACCACAGAAAATCATCCGAACAGCGTGTGCGAACCCCTTTGTAAACTGTCTTTACGGCATTTTTGGGAAACAGCGCATGATGCCAGTGCAACACATCTCCCTGCAAAAACTGTACCGCCGCACAGCGAAGCAGTTGCCGCCGTGTCAGGTGCGGGTAATACGGCAACAAGCACAGCGCATCCTGCAACTGATCACGAAATCCCCATGCCCCGCCGCACTGATAAAATCCGCACCGTCCGTAAAAACGAGCGTGCAGAACCGTGTGCAACAAAAGCGCATTGCCGAAACGGTCAAGGGTTTCATTGCCGGTTGAAAAGTTTGTCCTGACGGGGGTTGCCATGCACAGTGAAAGGTTTTTTGCAGCCGCAAGGGCTGTTTTTGTGCGCGCAAACACAAGCGAAAACTGCACGGTTGCGCTTGTCGCGGGCGGGATTTGCAAACGGATACACACAGCGGCAAGATCTGCCGACAACGGTTTGTCTTCTACTTTATAGTCTGCCTTTTCTTTGCCATGCAGGCAAGCGAGAAGTTGCTGTTCACTGAACGCAAAGGACGGGGAATCTCCGTTGCAGAACATGCCCGCAAAACCGGGCACTTCTGTGTTGACGGGATTGTGCAGAATGATACCGCCATCTTCGGTCTGCGCCTGCACAAAACGCGCATCCGATGCGCGTTCGCCGAGTTGCGGCAAGAGTTTATAAGCGAGATGCACAGTTGCTTCTGTTTGTGCGGTGTTATGCAGGTGTACGGTTATGCGCTTCATCTGTGCTTTTTTCTCCGTGCAAATAAAAACGGTTGACCGAAGCGTTCCCGCTTCGCCCTCATACTGCGCTTGCGTGTCCGTAAAACAGCAGCCGGCACCGCGGGTGAGGGAATATATTTTGTCATCTGTGCCCAATAACAATTCCTCGCCGTCCGCTTCTGCTCTTGTGTCATTGCGCCAAGGGGAGATTTTGTTCAGATGTGCATTGCCTGCCCATGTGAAGCCGAGTGCATTGTCCTCAGCGAGAAAACCGAACACCGGATTGGCATACACCTGACACCACGGCACATCCGGCTGTTCGGCAATGCAATAGCCGTGCTGTATAAAACCGCTTTGCCTTGCGGGTGTCTGTAAGGGCAATGCGGGAATTGGCTCCCGAAAACGCGGCCGACAGACCGTGTCAAAATGAAGCGGGAAAATCAGTTGTGCAAAAGCGCACAGCGTGCGAAGCGTTTCAACGGGGAAAGTATTTTTCTGCAGGGCAAACAAATTGCCTCCCGTGTGTGGTAAGCCGACCCGACGGACGGATTGTTGCAGGATCTCCTGCGCAGATTCCGAATAACCGCCCGTGCGCCCGCGTAAGAAAACAAAGTCGAACGGTAAGCCGAGCGCACACAATTTTGCGTGCAGACGGACAAAGGAGTCAAGCACTTGCGGTTGTTCGTCGCTGTCTGTTTCCAATACGGCAATGGGACGGTCGCCCGAAATGCCCAATGACCACAGCGCCTGCCTGCCTTCCGTATTGTGCACACGCGCATAGCGGACAGCCTCGGGCGGTGCGGCATCAAAAAACAATCCTGCACACAGATTTTCCGCACTCTGCATAAGAACCGCATTATCCGCAAACGGATTGCGTGCGCATCTGCGGCTGTCGGGTAAGGGTTTGGCACGGATTCTGCGCAGGCGATCAGCCGCTTCCGTTTCGTTTTCGGCGGCGGTGATGATGAGCGTATGCTCCACGGTCTGTGCTTTTTGCAGGGTTACGGGAATGCACAGGGCAAGACAGCGATCTGTGCCGCAAAGCCCGTTTTGCAGTTGCGTAAATGCGTCTGTGACGGGAAAATGATCTGCCCCACCGCGAGAAAGCACCTGTTCGCGGTCTGTTTCAAAAGAAAATGAAGCATTGTCCCACAGTCCGATTGCCGTACAAAGGGTTGCTTCTTCTGTTCGGCGGGTAAAAATGAAAATCTTTTCATCTGCATCATAAGTGCAGGCAATAAACAGTTTTTCATAGGCGGGGTGCGTCTGTTTGTCAAACACCGCCTGCAGGTATGGCTCTAAATAAAAACAAAGCTGCGCCGTCTGCGGACTGTCTGCGCCATTTTCCATGCGCACGGCAAACAGGGATGCACTCGCCTGCGGGTGTACGCCCTGTGCCGTAAAAATTTTTAAGGTTTCGGTTTGCGCCATGCCTGTTGCGCTCCCGTTGCTGAAGCGGTTTTGCAAAGCGGGATGCCCCGCCAGCGGGAAAATTTCGCCGTCTGCGATGCATGCCGCACTGATTCCCGCACCGAAGCGTTGCACACGCAGAAGCTGATGCGCAGAGAATAAATGCGCATTGCGCCCGTAGCGGTCGCACAGTAATGTCCATTCGCCGTTGGCAAAAATGCCGATGTTTTTCGGTGCACATTGTGTTTTGGTGTCGGGACGGACAGGACGGGCAATTTCCTCTTTTTTGCGTATGTCGCGGAACGGCTTTGCGTGGGTGTCAAACCGTTCATTGAGCAATTGTAAGGCGGGGGCGGTGCGAGCAGAGCGCATAAAGCGGTGCACAAACACATTGCCGTGCATGGCATTGACCGCCGACAACAGGCTCATGCCCACATGGTGTGCCATATAAGAGCGTACAACGCAGTAGTCCTCACCGCCTGTCCTCTTTTTTGTGAAATCAGCCGCTTCAAAAAATCCGTAACGGCCTGTCATGTCCATGTTGCGCAGTCTGTTTAAGTTATGCATGGCTTCTTTCGGAAACAAGGACAATGCAAGGAAGGAAGCATAGGGGGCGACCACGGGTTCACAGTCGGCACGGTGTCTGAGGGCGAGAGCGGCAATACCATGTGCTTTGTAGCTGTAATTCATGGCGGGGTCAAATTCATAGAAACCGCTTTCGCTGATGCCCCACGGAATTTTTTTTCGTTCGGCATACTTTTTTTGCGCCACCAGGCAACAGCGCAGGGAAACGGCGGTAAACGAATGCGGGCGGACGGGTAAAAACAGACACGGCATGAAGTATTCAAAAAATGTGCCCGTCCAGCTCATTGCACCGAAGGCAGAATCGGTGCAGACGGGTGTTCTTCCCAGCGCCTTCCAGTGATCAACGGGAACAATGCCTGCCGATACGCACCAGTAGGATGTCATGCGTGCTTCGCTCATATAAAGATCATAACAGGATTCGCTTTTTTCACCCGTCTGTGCATCCATGCCGACATAAAACAGTTTGCGCAAAGGGTTATACAAGGGCCTGAAATCAACCGTTTTCAGGTAAGCCTCAATGCGGTCGATCTGTGTCTGCAACGCGGGGCAGGCGGCGGTGTATTCGCACAATCCCTCGCGCAGGGCGGTTAAACAGCAGACAAAATTTCCGCTGTCCACGGTCGAAACATACTGCGGTTGTAAAGGTGCAAGGGTCTTTGTATCATACCAGTTCAGAAGATGCCCGCTTCGTTTTTCGAGTTGCTCTATGCTGTCAAGACACCGACTGACACGGTCGTGCAAACCTTGTGCATCAATAAAGGCGAGGTCCGCGGCGGCAAGCATGCTGCACAGATACAGCCCGATGTTGGTCGGTGAGGTGCGGTGTGCCACTTTTTTAAGCGGTGTCTGTTGCAGATTATCAGGCGGCAGAAAGTGGTTCTGTTTATCTGCCTGTTCTTCAAAAAACTGCCACATACATGCACAGTCTGCCAGTAAACGGTCTTTTTGCGCAGGAGTGAGAATGTTTTGCTTTTCTGTCTGCGGCAACGAAAATCCGAGTGCCAATGGCAGCTGCATAAGAAAAAGCAGGGCAGTCAGTTTACACACACCGCCACCCCAAAACAAGCAAAAAGCCGAACAAAGAGGGAATATGAGCGTTGTAAACCATTGTCGGTCGGATTGCTTGTCGGAATGCGCCGCCGTTTTCCATGCAAGCAGATTTCTTTTGCTCACGCACAGCCGCCAGAAGCTTTGTGCCGCCGCCGAAACGCAGACCGCCGCCGTCTGCGGCAACATGGCACACAACAAGAGCATCTGTGCCGCTGTTTCACCGATGCCTGTCCATCGGATGCAGGTGCAACGGTTTTGCAGAATAAACCGTAATTGCGAAAAAAGAGAAGTGAGGGTGGCAAACGCTTCGCCCGCACAAACGGACAGCAATGCCGTGACGGCGAGCATGTTTTGTGAATATCCTTTTTGTGTCAGCGAAACAAAAAGCAGAAGCAGTGCCGCAATGGGTGTCAGGGCACGGCGCAGATTGTCTGCAAGCAACCACTTTGTATGGGTTGAAAGTTGGTCGTTCCCCAAGGGACGGAAAATAAAAGCGGCATTCTGCCAATCGCCGCGAAGCCAGCGATGCATGCGTTCAAGATACGAACGTTCGTGGTCGGGAAAATGTTCGCAAAAGGCAACGCGATTTTCATACCCCGCGCGCAGAATCCCACCTTCCAGTACATCATGGCTTAAAATGCGCTGATCGGGAAAGCGGCCTGCACACAGGTCATAAAAAGTCTGTACATGCACAAGCCCTTTTCCCGTGAATACACTTTTTTTGAACAGCGTCATGTTTCGCTCGCTCACATCGTCTGCGTATACACCCATGCCGCCGTAACCCGTCATACGTTTTTTGAAGAACGAATCATGGTTTTCAGTCAGTGCCGTTTGTGCACCGGGAACAAGAATGCCGTACCCTTGCACCACGATACGTTTCTGCGGGTCGGTCTGCGGTCTGTTGAGGGGATGGGAGGCGACCGCGCAAAGCCTCGCAATGCAGCCGAACGACAAAACCGTGTCGCTGTCAAGGGTAAAGATGTATTTTGTGTTTTTTAAATATTGCGTGTCACCGTGCAGAACACTGAACCCGCCGTCGCCGTTGCCTGTCAGCAAGGTGCTCAACGCGAGCAAAGCGCCGCGCTTGCGTTCTTTGCCTGCATATTTTTGTTGTGTCGGCGAAAACACACGCGGACGCACTGCCAATACAAAACCGCCGCCGAACCGTTCATTCAGACGGTCAATACTGCGCATCATGGCGGCAATGTCAGGCTCGTCATTCGGCATTTCGGGAGAATCGGCCTCACAAAGGTCGGCAAGAAACAGCACCTGCACTGCACCGAACCCTTCGGATTCATACAGTGATGCCAGATGCTTTTCTGCTTTTTGTGCATCGGCGGCTTTGGGCAAAAGACCGCACACGGTCAGCAAAGTGCGGTTTTCTTCCGCAATTTCACGGTTTGGTTGCATGGAAAACAACGGCTCATCCGTAAAAAATACAGATGCCATACGGTCAAAAAGCGGTTGCAGGATGGCATAAAAGGGAAGGAGTGTCAATGGAATACTCCACAAAAGGTCGATTGCCAAAGCTGTCAGAAAACTCAACAGCACCGCGCAGACTGCCTGTGAAACAGTAAAAACAACAACCTTTTTGTTATTCTGCTTTTCAAAATCCAGAAAAAAACCGATGTGCTTGTTTGCTTCTTTTGCCCGGTTGAGCCGATCGAGCGCAATACTTTCTTCGTCCTTGTCTTCCGACAGGGCAAGGCGGCTTATTTGCCTGCGGTACGCACTTTTCGTCGGCAGATCCATGTTTTCATATATTCCTGCGGGATCTTGCATCAACACCTGTTCAACGGGGCTGATGACAGTTTGCAATGTGTCAAAATCAAAAGACCGAAGCCGCAAGAGGGAACGGATGCTGTCAATGAGCACATCCTGCTGTTCGCATCTTACGGCATTTGCGGCCGTGTGCAACAGTGCCGTCCGCAGAATTACGGGCAGTAAAACGCATTGTGCCGTGCACAGGGGATATTTTGTGAAAAAAGCGGCAATATCTTTTTGTGCGGGCAGTTTTCCGTCCGCACAAAGGGAAAGACAACGCAAAAACAAGCCCCCGGCAGAGCCGATGTCAGCATCTGCAACGGGCTTGACAAACGGCGGCAATGCACGGTTGTCGAATGCGGTTATGCAATCGGTACGCACCGCTTCCAACAGATGAAAATTATCGCTGAGCCAATGCTGTGCCGTGTTCGGGCTTTCTGTCCCCGCCGCTTGTTTTGCCGCTTTGCGCAGACAAATCCCGTCTGCCCGCAGTTGCTTTTTTAAATTTGCAACAGACAAAATGTTGTTTTCGCCCGCACAAGCCTTCTTGTTATTCTGCACCTTGTTTTCCTCCGTGAAAGCATTTTCTCCCGATAGTTTTGCCTGAAATCCGAAGAAAAATGCAAAAAAGGGAAAAACAGGTTGCAGGAATTTATCTTGCAACCTTTGTGTTATTATGTTAATATGTATAAAAGAGAGCAGGAAAGGCTTTGAAGACGGCACGCTCAAAACAAAGCACATCAAACTTATGGCGATCATGGGCGAAAAAGTCTTGCACTGACCCGATTGGCTCGAAGGCAGACGCAACTGCTTTATCCGCCAGACCCATCTGTAAAAAAATAAATCAGGAGAATATAAAATGGATACTTTTGCACAGAGATTTAAAATTGAAGCCTCGCCCCTTTGTCCCGCAAAAAACGTTTTTGTGAAGAGCAATACAAGATTTTCCGTCATTACCGACCGTCTGCTTCGCGTGGAAGTGCAGGAAGACGGCAAATTCTGCGACGAAGCCACGCAGAGTGTGTGGTTCCGTGACTTTGCAGACCCTACCATCAAGGTTTTTGAAATTGCAGACACCGTGCAGATCCGCACCGCCGAAGTCACCTTTGTTTATTCTTTGAAAGCACAAAAGATGCAGTATATTACCCTTGCAGGCGGCAAAAAGGTGACGGATTTCAACAAGGGTAACCTCAAGGGTACCTGCCGCACCCTCGACATCACCGCAGGCATCATTACCCTGACCGACGGTGTGTGTTCCAAAAACGGTGTGGCACTGCTTGACGACAGCAACACCCTTGCCATGAAAGAAGACGGCACCATTCTGCCGCGTGACAACAAAGAAACCGATATTTATTACTTCGCTTACGGCAATGATTACATCGGTGCCACCACCGACCTGTATAAACTTACGGGCAATGTGCCGCTGATTCCGCGTTATGCCCTTTCCAACTGGTGGAGCCGATATAAGGCATACACGCAGGACGAATATCTGTCGCTTATGGATCGTTTCAAGGAAGAAAAAATCCCCGTAACGGTTGCCACGGTCGATATGGACTGGCACTGGGTCAATATCAAAAAGAAATTCGGTAAGGACAGCCACAAACCCGGCTTCCACCGCAACTTCATGGAATATGTGTATGACGTATGGTCAACGGGTTGGACGGGTTACAGCTTCAACACCGAACTGTTCCCCGATCCCGATGCCTTCCTCAAAAAACTCAAGGACGACGGTTACCGCGTGACTTTCAACATCCATCCGTCCATGGGTGTGCGTTGGTTTGAAGATCAGTACGAAGAAATGGCAAAGGCCATGGATATCGACCCCGCAAGCAAAAAAGCGGTTGCATTTGACATCACAAACAAGCGTTTTATTGAAAATTATTTCGATATTCTCCACCGTCCTTATGAGGAAAAGGGCGTTGATTTCTGGTGGATCGACTGGCAGCAGGGCAAAAACACTGCCGTCAAAGGGCTTGATCCGCTGTGGGCACTCAACCATTATCACTTCCTCGACAATGCCAAGCACGGCAACCGTCCGCTGATTCTGTCCCGTTTCTGCGGAGCCGGCAGTCAGCGTTATCCCTTGGGATTCAGCGGCGACACCACCCAGACATGGAAGAGCCTCGACTTCCAGCCGGGCTTTACCGCCACCGCTTCCAACATTGCCTATCCGTGGTGGAGTCATGATATCGGCGGTCACTGTATGGGCAAAAAGGACGATGAACTGTATGTCCGTTGGGTACAACTCGGTGTGTTCAGCCCCATCATGCGACTGCACTCCACCAACAACGAATTTGCAGGCAAGGAGCCGTGGAACTACAGCGGTCCCGCCGCCAAAGCTGCCACGGATGCACTTCGTCTTCGCCACAAGTTGCTGCCCTATATCTACACCATGAACTATCGTACCCACAACGATTGCAGAGCCATCTGTGAGCCGATGTATTATGCTTATCCGAAGGATGAAAACGCCTATAATTGTAAGAATGAGTTCTTCTTCGGTACGGAAATGATCGTCGCCCCCATCACCGAGCACACTTCCGACAAGACCAATCTTGCAGGGGTCAACGTGTGGATTCCCGAAGGCAGATATACCGACATTTTTACCGACCGCATCTATTCGGGCAATCGTTTTGTCAAGATGTACCGCGATATCGACACCATTCCCGTGCTCGCAAAACAGGGTGCGATCATCCCCATGAGCACCAACGACACCGAAAACGACTGCACCAATCCCAAGGAAATGGATATTCTCATCTACCGCGGCAACAACTCGTTCACCATGTATGAAGATGACGGCGAGACCCTCAACTACAAGAACGGCGCTTTCTTCAAGACGAAGTTCACCGTGGCTGAAGACGGCGACAAGCTCACTTTCCTTGCCGAAAAAGCAGAGGGTGAAGACAACATCGTTCCTGCCGAAAGAACGTATCACTTTATGTTCAAGGACGTTGTCCGTGCCGATGTAATCGTCACCGTGGACGGCAAGCGCGCAAAGAATGCTGTTTCCAAATGCGGCAAGGGCATCTGTGTCACCGTCACAGCAAAAGCCGCCGCAAAGGTCAAGGTCATGCTCAACGAATGCGTGTATCTCACCAACGAAGATGAAAAGACCCTTCTTGTTCGTACCGTTTCCAAATTCCAGATGTCAACCGACCGCAAGGGTATGATCTTCAACGGCTTTGTCAACGGCACGAAGAAGCTGCCGAATGTCGGCGACGACTTTGCAGGCCCGATTGAGGAAATCAAGAACCTGCACAGATGAACAAATTTAAGACAAAATAATAGAAAAGTGTCTGTAATTAAGAATATCAACTGAAATTCAACACCGAAATTCTTGCAAAAACACGGCTTCTTGTGCTATACTCGGCAACAGGAAGCCGTGTTTTGTAAAACCGAAGAGAGAGGGTGTGAAAAGATGAATGATTACAAATTCGGCAATTTTGTCTGCACCTTGCGTGAGCAAAAAGGGATAACACAGGCAGAACTTGCCCAGCAACTTTCTGTCACCCCTGCGGCTGTTTCCAAATGGGAAAACGGCGAAAGCAAACCTCGTATTGAAACCCTGTTCACACTTGCAGAAATTCTGGGTGTCAGTGCACAGGAGTTGATGAACGGGGAATGTGAGCCCACACAGGAAAGCGAAGAAGAACGCAGACGAAGACGCAAAAAGGAATTTGTCGGGCATATTGATGTTTTTCTGACCTCGGGTGTTCGCTGGCGAAGAAGCAAAGCCGATATGACAGATTGGGTGCTTTCATTGCTACCGCTTCTTGCTTTTTTGTTGCTCATTATATTGCGTGCAAACCTTGTTACAGATCTGCAGAATGTACAGCAGATGTTTCCCGTACTGGCGGTTGCACTGTTGGCCCCGACGGTCATTTTGATTGTGCTATCTCTGTTTGTTTTCCGTGATGTGATCGGAAAGGGGCGCAGCTTTGGTTACAAAAAGCAAGGGCTGGTGGTCATTGACTGCAAAACGGGGGAGAATGCCTCCAATAAACAACTGATTCTGCGTAACCTTTTTTTCTTCTTGTTTCTGTTTGATGACTTTGTGATTGATGCAACGGGGCAAGGGCTGGGGGATCGCATAACCGGAACCTGTGTTGTGTTTCAGGATCAGTTGGACGATTTTGTGCATTCGGATTATGCGCCTGCCGCTTCACCGATTTTGTACGGAAATACGAAAAAAGATAAAAGAAAAATACAATTCAAAGCTGTTTGGTTTGCTGTGGTGATGGTATTTCTGTTGAGCATGTTTTTTGTGCTAAGGTCCATTGTCGGCAATGCTCCGTTCCGTGAGGCGGCAACCGAATATCTGATAAACAGCGAAACCGGACGCCGGTTGCATGTGCAGGAAGACGAAGTGCAACTTGCATCGTCCACAGTAAAAGCGGACGATGCAACGGTCATATTGGCAGTCGGTGAACAGCGGTTTACGGTCATTTGTCATAAAGAGAATGACAAATGGGTCGCCTGTGCGAATTGCACGGAGTTTGAGTAGTTTTTTTGTGCCCATCTGATATTTTTGTATCGACAGATAGGTGTGGTTTTTGCGTTGACAAAACAGGTGCAACAAGGTATAATAACGCTGAAAATACACTCCGTGCCGATTTTGCAAGGGTGCGGACAAAGGAGAAAAGTTATGTTTCGTTTTTGTGTCCCGTGTCTGTTAGGACTCGAAGGCCTGATTGCCGATGAACTGCGTAATCTCGGTGCTTCGGACGTCAATGCCGAAAACGGCAGAGTGCTGTTTTCGGGTGATGCCGCCGTGCTTGCAAGGGCTAATATCTGTTGTCGCTATGCCGAACGCATTCAGGTGTTTGTCGGCTCGTTTGAGGCACATTCGTTTGAAGATCTTTTTCAGGGCACAAAGGCCCTGCCGTGGGAAGAATGGATCGGCAAAAACGATGCCTTCCCCGTCAAGGGCTATTCACTCAATTCCGATCTGTTCAGTGTCAGCGACTGCCAGTCGATCATCAAAAAAGCGGTAGTTGAACGGCTCAAACTGCGCTACCGCATTCCGTGGTTTGAAGAAACGGGTGCACTGTATCAGATTCAGTTTTCCATTATGAAAAATGTGGTGTCGCTGCTCATTGACACGTCCGGTTACGGATTGCACAAGCGCGGTTACCGTCCCGCCGCCAATGCCGCACCGCTCAAGGAAACACTTGCCGCTTCGCTTTGCAATATTTCAAGACTTCGTCCCTATCACACGCTTTATGATCCCATGTGCGGTTCTGGTACCATTCTTGTGGAAGGTGCACTTATGGCACGCAACATTGCACCGGGGCTTAAACGACATTTTACCGCCGAAAAATGGTCGCAGGTGCCCGCCGAAATCTGGAAAGATGAACGCGACCGTGCCAAATCCGCCGAAAAAACGGATGAACCCTTTGAGGCATTCGGCTCGGATATTGACGAAAATGCACTCAAAATTGCAAAAGAAAATGCCCTGCGTGCAGGGGTTGCCGATTGTATTCATCTGACAAAAAAGGATCTGCGTGATTTTGCACCTGAGAGTGAACGCGGTACTCTCATCGTCAATCCCCCTTACGGGGAACGTCTTCTTGATGCCGAAAATGCAAGAAAACTGTATACCGACATGGGCAAGCTCTTTATTCCGAAAAAGGGCTGGAGTTATACCGTCATCACCGCCGACGACGAATTCGAGCGTTGCTTCGGCAGAAAAGCCGACAAACGCAGAAAACTCTACAACGGCATGATCAAATGCCAGGTTTATATGTATTTTAAATAAAATACGATCTTAAAAGTTGTGAAACTTTTTATGTTTTTGCAAAAATAATGCTTGCAATTCGTTTTGAATTGTGCTATTATATTACAGCGTTCTGAGCGTGGGAGTCCACCCACGGCGAGACGTACACAAAAAGTACAGAAACGGACGGTCCTCTGTCAAAGAACATGAACGTCTGACAATGAAACGGAGGATATTAAAATGGACGCACTCAAACTTGTCGCTCAGTCGAGCCTCAAAGCAGAAATGCCCGAAGTAGTGGTCGGTGACACCGTTCGTGTTCACGTCAAGATCCGCGAAGGCAACAAAGAAAGAATCCAGGTATTTGAAGGCACCGTTATCGCTCGCAAGGGCAGCGGCGTTTCCGAAACCTTCACGGTTCGCAGACTTTCCTACGGCGTAGGCGTAGAAAGAGTTTTCCCCATCCACAGCCCCAACGTTGCTAAGGTTGAAATCATCAGACATGGTCGTGTCCGCAGAGCTAAGCTGTATTATCTTCGCGGCAGAGTCGGTAAGGCTGCTAAGGTCAAGGAACTCATCAAGTAAGTTTTACTGCAAAAGAGAAGGGGACAAGTGTGTCCCCTTTTTTAGTTATCTGCATATTTACACATGAAAGCGGTGTAAACATTTTATGAAAAAAATCAACGAACTCTTTTATGAACTTGTTTCCGTTCTGGTGCCTGCCATCACGGTTATTGCGGTTTTGTTCACTTTCTGCTTCCGTATGGTCGGTGTGTCGGGTGACTCCATGGATTATACGCTGGCTGACGGGGACTGGTTGCTGGTCATGCCTTATTACGGCGAGCCTGATTACGGCGATATCATCATTTCCACGCAGGAAAACAGCCGCCATGAAAACATTGTCAAGCGTATCGTTGCCAAGGAAGGCGATGTTGTGGACCGCGCCGAAGACGGCACATTTATTCGCAACGGCGAACCTCTGGATGAAACGGCTTATATCATCAACGGCGATGTGTCGGGCAACCGTTACGGTTCGGCCCAATTCCCTCTGACCGTGCCCGAAGATTGTGTTTTTGTGCTTGGTGATAACCGTCCCATTTCGCTGGACAGCCGTTATGCCGATATCGGCTTTATTCAGGAAGACTACCTGCTCGGCAAAGCCATCTGCCGTGTCAGTTCCGATTGGAATATTTACGAATAAAATACAGCCGCAGGGCGAAAGCCTTTTGCGGCTTTTTTTGGAGGTTATAAGGATGAAAAAGATGTTGATTGTTCTGTCTGCGATTTTTACTTCGTTGGTTACCACTGTTGTTTGCCTGACTGCTTCTGCAAGCACCGCAAAATATCTGGGTGATATTGACGGCAACGGAAAAATTGAAAGTGCGGATGCACGCAGTGTGTTACGCATGGCGGTAGGTCTTGAAGAACCGATTGTTCTTGACGATGCAGCTGCATGGGAAGACGGAACAAAGCTTGTTCTGCATGAAAGTCAGACTTTGCCGTATGCAAAAACAGTTGATTATAATATTTTCCAGTGGGATGAAGAAAGTGGACCAAATGAGATTGTTGGTGAAACGGAGGTAAAAATAACTAATATTGAAATCACAAAAGAACGCTATAATGGCGTGTGGGAAACAAATAATGGTGCAATGGATACATCAAATGTTCAAAAATACAGATATTATATTAAAGTTGAAGGCGCTTGTGATTTGTTGCAAGAACAAAATATGCGCATAAATTTGCATGTGCAATATTTAGCAAGTAACAATGATGCGGCAGAAGATCGCCATTATTGTTTGACAAAAGAGGAAAAAGGGGCTAATCTTGATAATGTGAGCATTAAAACAGATGATCGGGGATTCTTCTCTTTTGAATGCTATCAATATAATATTTTTGAAGATTATGATTCTTTCCATATAAAAGGTTTTGCAATTGGTTAAGGTGGTGTAGATAATGGCTGATTCCCAAAAACAAATCGTGCAGTGGTTTCCCGGCCACATGGCAAAAACCCGCAGACTCATTACCGAAAGTCTGTCTTCGGTGGATGCCGTGACGGAACTGCTTGATGCACGTATCCCCGAGTCGAGCCGTAACCCCGAACTCGGTGAGATCATCGGCAAAAAGCCCCGCATTGTGCTTCTTAATAAATGCGACCTTGCAGACGAACAGGCAACCGCCGAATGGATCGCCCATTTCAAATCACAGGGCTGTGCGGCACTTGCCGTGGACTGCCGCAGCGGCAAAGGACTCAATCAGTACCGCAATACCGTCCGAACCGTGCTTTCCGACCTTGTCAAACGCAACGAAGAACGCGGCATGGCAGGTAAGGCACTGCGTATTATGGTGGTCGGCATTCCCAATACGGGTAAGTCCTCGTTCATCAACCGCATGGCAGGTTCCGCCAAGGCAAAGGTGGAAGACAGAGCAGGGGTGACCCGCCATAACCAATGGTTTTTCATCGGCGGCGGTATTGAACTGCTCGATACCCCCGGTGTTTTGTGGCCGAAATTCGACGACCCCGCTGTCGGCGACAAGCTCGCTTTCACGGGCGGTGTCAAGGATGTGGTGCTTGATGTGGAATCCCTCGCCGTGCGTCTTTGCTCGATTCTTATGAAAGATTATCCCGACCGCCTGACAGACCGCTATAAAATTAAGGATTTTGCCGACTGCGAAGCATGGGAAGTGCTTGAAATGATCGCACGTAAACGCGGCATGCTCATTTCGGGCGGTGAAGTCGATACCGAGCGTGCATCCATTATGCTTTTAGACGAACTGCGCGCAGGCAGACTCGGCAGACTGACATTTGAACGTCCCGACGGAGGTGCTTTATGACCTACGAAATTGAAAATATGTTGCACGAAAAGGGTTACACTTGTGTTTGCGGTGTGGACGAAGCAGGCAGAGGACCGCTTGCAGGCCCCGTGTTTGCCGCCGCTGTGATCCTGCCCGACGGACTCGAGGACCTCGGCATCAACGACAGCAAGAAAATCAGTGAAAAGAAACGCGAAAAGCTTTTTGATCTCATCTGCGAAAACGCCGTTGCGTATTCCATTGCAAGCGCAGACGAAAAGGAGATTGACGAAATCAACATCCTCAATGCCACTTTCCTTGCCATGCGCCGTGCGGTCGAAAATCTGCCCGTCAAGCCCGATTATGTGCTCATCGACGGCAATCGCTGCCCCAAAACGGGCTTGCCCGAAGAAGCGGTCGTCAAAGGGGATGCCAAGTCCATTTCCATCGCCGCCGCATCCATCCTTGCCAAGGTAAGCAGGGATCGCTACCTCGCTGAATTGGACAAGCAGTACCCGGAATACAAATTTCTGCAGCACAAGGGTTATCCTACGGCGCTGCATTACGAAATGATCCGTACCCACGGCATTTCCCCCGTCCACCGCAAAACATTCTTAAAGAAAATGCACTGATAAAAGAAAAATAAGAATAATTTTTACAGTCATATTATTATATCTTGCGTGAAAGGTAATAATTTGATAGAAGACGTAGAATACATAGGAGGAATTTGTCATGCAATGGTTTCGTAGAGAAAAAACTAATTATGGAGAGGAAATGAGAGAATATCTTAAGACTTTTATGTTGCAATACATTAAAGATTTTCCTTCTGCAGCTGATGATGTAATTCCTGTTTTTTCGGATGCCGAACTGATGATTAGAGGATCTTCTGAAAGAAAAATTCTTAGAACGATGCTAGCCAATGGTATAAATGTGGAATGTGGGATATTAAACATTGTTCAAAATGTTGCAATGACCAGATTAAAACCAAAAAATGCAGTAGATTTCATAAGTGATGGTAATAATGTCTTCAATTTATATAATTATGTTAATGAATTAAAGTATAAAAAAGGATATATAAGCAAACGGCAGTTTGAGGAGAATGAAAAATTGGGTATTAGATTATCTTTGCAATCGCCTTTAGGGAGATGGGGCTGATTTAATATTATGAATTATATCCCAGCAGGATAAGCTTGCAACCTTTGGTGTGCGCAAAAAAAGAACCAAGAAAACAACAGCGGCAAACGAACAGCCTGCGGAATAAATAAAATCAAACTGAAAAACAAAACACCTGCTTCACTTCAAAAGTGCGGCAGGTGTTTTTGCGTTTATCCTATATTAAAAAGATCCTTGAAGAACTGAATGATCCTTCTGAAGAAGTTGAGAATGGAATCCAATAAACTTCCCGGGGAAATGACGGGGGGTGGCGAGTCTTCCTGTGCGGAATAATACACGCACACAAATGAACCGTTGAGGGTGTCGGTGCTGAAACGGAGCATCCCGTCCTGCTCTTTTGCGGAGAAGAAATAAACCGTTTTGCCCGTGGGATCGAGGTGTGCAGCACGGATATAGGGGAACGAAGTGTCCGTTACGGGTAATATGATTTCAAAGCCGTGGGCGGCGGTAGCAACGGCTTCACCGTTGACGGTCAGCAAAATGCTGTAGCCTGCCGCCTGCACATCGAAGTCTTGCGAGAATGTCTTTTTCACCTTATCGGCGGCACTGTTGTTGGCAAACACGGTTAATTGAACTGCCGAACCTGCAAAAAAGTCGCTTGCATCGTAAACCACCTGCACGCCCGTGGTGCGGTCTGTCAGTGTGGTGGGGGAGACCATGGCGGATGTTTGTGTTTGGCTGTTTACAAGCATTGCTTTTACGCAGACGTTGTTGTAGCCTTCTTTGGTGGCATCCAGCCATGTGCAGGTGCCGTCGCGGTAGCCGATATAACTTGTGCCCTCTGCGGATGCGAAATTGTATCGGATGCCGCCCGAAGTGTAACTTTGTCCTTCCGCGGGAACGGGGAAGGATTCCTTTTTGTCTGTGGGGAATGCCACCACAACCGAATAATATTCGCCTGCCTGCAGGGGAATATCCCTGCCCAAGCGTACGGTATGATAGCCTGCAAACGGTGCATTACCGTCCACGGTCAGAGCAAGTTCTCCGTCGGTCGGGTTCCCTGCCGAAACCGCACGGTAAACGGATACGGTGAAATCTCTGTCCTCAAGCAGGGTGTAAAAACCGACACTGCGTACGGCACAGTCCTTGTCGGCACGGAAAATATTTGCCATATACACCGTGTCGGCATTGCGTATGGAAACGGCATTGTTGTAACCGTAGCCGTCATACTGTGCAATGGTATCATAAACCGTTGCCTGTTCGGCGGTCAGGGTGGTGTAATCGGTCAGTGTCGCATCTTCGTAAGAAATCCACAGATATCCGTTGTCACCGTAATCCGTGCCCCAGCTGTTTTTACACAGCCATGCCCCCGCTTTTGCGGGCTTGTTGAGCGTGCCGAAATACGAGGTCGGAAAACTGTCATCCCAGCCGACAATGGTGACGGCATGGTTGGGTGCATAGCCGAGTTTGTGGTTGATTGCCGTGACGGTGGTGCTGACTTCCCCCGTGACACCGTTGAGCATGGCGGCGGAATTGGTTTTCATGCCGTTGGTGTCATGGTAATAGCATACCGCAACACCGCCGTTTTGCATGATTGCTTGCTTGATGTCTTCACGTGTCTGCAGGTAATAAGCATTTTCAAGGCGGGCATCGGACACATACATCTGATCATAGGTATAGGTCGGCGGGTTGTTGGTATCAAACGGATATCTTTCTTCCGTTGCAATGCCTGCCCCTCTTGCGAGCGCGGCAATTGCCATTGAGAACGAACCGCCCGCTTCATACGGATCATCAAAATACGTGCCGTCGCCTGCAGTGGGGTCATTTGCATTTTCAATATAACCGTTGTTTGCAAACCACGTCAGATGTGCTTCTGCAAAGTCGGTGTTGCGTTTTGTGCCGTAACCTTTGGTGATGTAACTCGATTCCAGCACCGACAAGGGGGCAAATGTCCAGCATGCTTCGGTTGGGTTCTGGTCTTTGACGGCGGTCACATTCTGTGCATGGTAAGAGGACGGCAAGGCTGTCCCCACATCTTCCGCAGACTGTGTTGTTGTTTTGATTTTTTCAAATTCAATCTCATTGCCGTTTGCATCCGTCCAGAAAGCAGAAAGACCGTTTTTCTGCAATGAATAAACAGTCAAACGGTCTTGCTCTTTTGCCTCGGCGGCACAGAACAAAGAGCCGAACAGCATCAGTACGGAAAGAAAAATGCAGAGTTGTTTCTTCATTATGTGTCACCTTTTATTTATTTATTTATTTATTTGTTTTACCACTTGTTGTAAACCTTTTCGCAGAAGGCATACATGTTTTCGATTTTCAGTTCCGTTCCGTCATCGAGTACGGCTTTGCCCGACCACAGACCGTGCACCTGATGGGTCTTCATGCCGACAAGGTTCAAAGGCATCATCAGGTTTTTGTTGTCATAAAACGGCACCATGGTCATGTCGAATCTGCCGTCTTCGGAGAAGAAATGCCAGGGTTGCATCCATCTGTCTTCGACTTCGGGATCCAGTTCAAGGAATACTCTGCCGATCTTGTGAGTCTTGCCGTCATACATGATGGCGGTTTCGGTTCCGTTTACATCGTTGCCGAAGCCCCATGTCAGTTCAAAGCCGAACAATTTGCCGTCAAGCCATGTGCTGCCGTTGCCCCAGAACCACATGTTGCTGTAAGGCCAGCAACCTCTGCCCCAGTCAAGCACGGTAAAGGCATTGCTGCGGTCAAATTTGACAAGCGTTTCACCGCCAAGACGTACCGTACCCTCACTCGGCATGCAGTTGAGCTTGGTGGTATAAAAGAACTTGTCGGGTCTGCGGAAGGGGATGGCAACGGTCAGGCTTTCCTGATCGATGAGTTTGTCGGCTGTGATGTCCACAACCAGTCTCTTGCCTTTGCACTTGCCGTTGAAATAAATTCTGCGGGTGGTGTCTTTCACATCGAAAATGACCGTTGCACTGCCCATTTTTCGATGGAAGAAGAACGGCTTTTCGGGGTTGTGGCTCATGATGGAGCGATTGGGGGTCAGCGGTTCGATTGCCAGAGCAGAAGCCAGTTCCTTGCCTGTGCGGATGTCCTGCACGCTGACGGTGAGGGCAGAAGCCATGGAAATGTCAAAAAAGTTGACCTGCACCATGTGGTGTCCGTCGCAGATCTGATAGAAATCCCACTCTTTGATTCTCCACTTGCTGTCTGCTATTTTTTCGCGGTTGTAAATATAAAGATTACGCTTGCACCAGCCGGGTGCGGTGAGTTGTCCGTCTTCACGAAGCAACGGGGTTTCGACGGTGATCTCGTTTTGTAACACAGGTATTTCCTCCTTTAAAATCTGATCGGCATTTTGCATTTATTTATGCGTTTGCTTTTTTCTCTTTCTTATTCTGCACTTTGAAGATAATAAGTGCACTTGCGATCGCAACGATAATGGTCGGGAACATCAGTGTGCCGATACCCATCGTCGGTGCAAAAATAAGAATAATAACGCCTGCAATAACGGGAGCAATAGCGGTTCTCCAGTGTTTTGCAAGATAACTTGCACCCAGTGCACCGAACAGAGCCGGTAGCACATAAGTGAATGCAGGAGCGAACACGGAATCGGCATCGGTGAAATAATGCAGGAAGGGGCTGAAAATCAACACACCTGCGGCAATGACGATGGTGGTGACAATGGCGGAAACACCTGCGGCAATGGTCGAAATGACTTCGCCTTCTTCGGTGTTGGGACGCACCTTTGCATTTTCCATGCCGGCGAGAGCACAGGGCAGTTTCAGGTTGGAAATATTGCCCGATACGAAACTCAGATACGAAGCACCGCTGCCCATCATGGGAACAAAGGCAATGACTTCAATAACGGCGGTCGGCCAATAAATGGCAATGATTTGGAGTGCGGGGGTAATGACCTGATTGAAGGTAGGCCATACATTGAAGTATGCACAGATTGCAAACGGGAATGCAAGGAAGGTAAGAATGGCACCGATTGTCCACAGTCTGCCCCAGACATGTACCTGATCGAAATATGTTCTCTGATCGTTGTTCTTTTTCATGTTTTTCCCTCCTTATCTCCACACAAAGTTCACAATGTTTTCAGGCAGAACAGCACTCAGCAGTACAGCCATACCCATGGCGGCAAACATGGCAATGGGCATTGTGAAGTTTACAAGTTTGTCAAGATTCTTCTTTCTGCACAGCAGGTCAAGCAGGGTCATGATTACGATAGAAGTGATAAGCACCGCAATACTCATAAAGCCTGCATTTCCCGTTCCGTCTTCGGTGGTGCCGTTGATGGCACGTGCAACGAAAGCGGCAATAATACCGATGAAAGCAGCGGCAGAGATCATGTCGGCAAGCTTCTTGCTGCCTGCACTCTTGTTGGCGGCAGAGCCGATTTTTTTCTGCAGTCCTTTACAGAGAACGGTGACAAGAATCAGAGCGCACATATTACCGATCATCATGCACCATGCAACGGTGGAAAATGCGGTGGGATCCATCACTTCTGCATTCAGCGACAGCCCGAAAGAATCCAGAGCGGCTTCCGCAACGGTGGATTCATACGCAAGGTTGCCGATAACCGAAAGACGCACCCACGGCAGAACGATACCGAGTGCTTTCGATAAAGCCAGCACCGTGACCAGAATGGAAATGGCGGGGCCGACAGTGAATAAGGCACTGGAAACGACGGTATTGCGCAGTGTTGCTTTGTCAATGCCAAGCTGTGTTGCGCGTTTCCATGCTTTTACGATGAAGAAAAATGCTTCCACAACGACAAACAGAATAACGGCCGCTGCGGCAAGGTACATAAACAGACCTTCTTTGTTGAAATCCAAGAGATATCACTCCTTTTTTATTGATTCTTACATTATACACATTTATTTTTTATAATGCAATATTTATAATGCATTTTATTATAAACAAAATACCTCTCGGAGTTTATGAAAAATACTTGCCCGCAGTAAGGTATTGTGATATAATATTTTTATATTTTTTTCGGAGGAAATGAAAATGGCTAAAAACGGCAACCCAAAGAAAAAAGCAGACCCGTCTGTTGCAAAAAAAGAAAAGTTGAAGAACAGACTGCAGACACTGCTGTATCTTTTTATCATATTTGCAAGCATTGCGGCGATTATTCTGTTTGCCGTATTCGTGCTGGATCCGCTCTCCATTTATCGTTCGGCAGGCAAACTTGCGGATGAAGGCAACTACACGCTGGCAATTGAAAGATATGAAAGTCTGGACGGCTTCTTCAATTCGGAAAAGAAGATTATCGAAATTCAAGGGCTGATTCTGAAAGAAAGCGCGGAAAACGGCGATTACGAAGCGGCAGTTATTGCAGCGGAAAACAGCGGCGAACTCGAAAAATACATTGCCGAAATGCCCGAAATTTTCTATGAATATGCAAAATCGCAGGCGGAAAAAAATCCGTCTGTTGCAAAGATTTATATTTCTTATGTTCTTAATTATCCCGGTGCAAAAGAACTGTATGATGAAATCTGTCTTCGTAATGCCCGTCAACTGGGTGAAATGCACCGTTATTCGGATGTGCTTCTGAATTTCGATGCCGCATCCTCGCTTACCTGGTTGACAACTCTCGATCCCGATGATGCCTTTGACTATGCAAAGGATATTGCAAGATATTCCTATGTCCGTGCGGCAAAGGTGCTCGATGTTTTGCAGGAAAACAATCCCGATGCAAAGGATCTGCTCGCGCAGCTGGAACCTTATTTTACATACTGCGGTGAAAAGGCCTGTGTTTCAGACACCGCCGACAGTGAATCGGTGAACATGATCAACGTTTTTGACTTCTTTACCATGGACGACACAGAGTATCTGATCGTGACCGACGGCGATATCAAATCTGTGTATGATGCTTCCAACAATGCTTTTGCCAAAGATACCGACGGCAGTTATTTTGCCGCAACGGATGATTTTGAAGCAGGTATTGCGTATGAGTATCGTTTTTCTCTGCTTGAAAACGGCACCATACAAGAAAAAATGACCGCTACCGCCAAGGACGGTACGGTCAATGAATATACCCGTTTGTGGAGTTGACAAACAAGGAGCCATTGCTGTGAAAAAAAAGTCAGTCCTTTGCCTGATTCTTGTACTTTTACTTTGTTTCCCGGGTTGCGTGACCTTGCGACTGCAGGCAGAAAACACGCAAGCATCACTCGAAAACACATTTCCGCCGACCGAGGCGACCGCAGATATGCCGACCGAACCGCCGTTGCCGTCGGAGCAGAGCGTAAGCATGGTTCCCGAAACGAGTCCGACGCAAGGTTTTGTTCCCGAACATATTACGGAAGTTCCCCTTGTGACACAACCTGCAGCTCCGCAACAGACGGATGCGGATTGGTCGGTCACACAAGCCGTTTCTTTTCTGAACAACGCGGTCAATGCGGTCAAAACAAGCACCTATCCGTTTGTGATGACGGAAGATATACAGCATTCCGTTTATATGCAGAGTGTAAGCACCGAATCCTTGCGTGATCCTGCAAAAGCAATCATTGAGCAATGCAACCGCAGTACGGTTACGGAATATACCGTTCTTGCCGGCACGACGGGTGCAAACGGAGAGCAGGTGAACATCAATTCGCTCATTCCGCCGTACGGAGAAACGTTTGTGCTCACAGAAGCGGAAGTTTCTGCCGCAAGGGTTTCATTGGAAGGTGATCATACCCTGATTGTGATGACCCTTTATGATGATACGGCAAGTGCCGACAATGCCGCACCCGCCGTACACGGTACTAAAATTCCATTTATTGATCCCTTCGGAAAAAGTGCGGATGCGTATACCGTGCAGAGTGCGGATATACGCTATTCCAAAATCACCCTTGCCGCCCGTGTGGACGGGCAGGGAAGATTGCTTGCGCTGACTGCTTCTTCGGATGTGCTCGGTTTTGTAACCGTCGGAATCGGTGTTATGAATGCTCAATCGCAATGCAGCGGAAAAATCAAAGAAACAAGAACGTTCTCATATTCTTAAAAGGTAAGAACACCGAGGTGTTCAAGCAGAATTTTTGTGCCTAACGCAATCAGTACGATGCCGCCTGCAAGGGCGGCTTTGTCTTTCCATTTTGCACCGAATTTATGTCCGAGCAGAACGCCGATCACGGCAAGAATGAACGTGGTCACACCGATCACCGTGACTGCCGATGCAATGTTGACCTTTAAAAATGCAAAGGTCACTCCCATGGCAAGTGCATCAATGCTTGTGGCAATTGCCATGGCAAATAATTCCCTGAGATCAAGTTTGTTTGCGGTTGCTTTCTCATCACATTCCTTGCACTCTTTGCGGTCCTTGATGACATCCAGAATCATTTTACCGCCGATGATGAGCAGCAGAATGAATGCAATCCAGTGATCCACAGCCGTGATATACTGTTCAAACTGCTTACCCAATGCCCAGCCGAGAAACGGCATCAAAGCCTGAAAACCGCCGAAAAACAGTGCAATGATCGCTGTTTGTTTTTTGTCAATTTTCGGCATGGACAATCCCTTGCAGATTGCAACGGAAAAGGCATCCATCGCAAGACCGAGCCCGACCGCAAAAACTTCCCATAAACCCATAAAATCATACCTCTTTTTAAATTTCAGAATTATTATACAGATATTGTTTTTATCCTGCAATATTTTTTTTAAAAACGCATCGTTTTTGGCTTGACAAGCCGATTTTTGTATGTTATATTTTGACACATAAAAGTTTTCATGCTTTTATGTATAAAAGCACTAAAGCACGAAAGGAAAATGCCTTATGACCATTCCCGAAATTCTTGAACGCAATGCCAAACTCTATCCCGATGAGGTGGCATTGGTTGAAATAAATCCCGACCGTATTGCCGACCGCAATATGAACTGGAGAGAATTCAATCTCATTGAAACAGGTTCTTCCGAACGTTACCGCCGTGAAATGACATGGCGCGAATTTGATGTCAAAGCCAATCGCATTGCCAATCTTCTGCTCACAAGAGGCATCAAAAAAGGCGATAAGGTTGCGGTACTTCTGATGAATTCACTGGAATGGCTTCCGGTTTATTTCGGCATTCTCAAAACGGGTGCCTTGGCTGTGCCGATGAATTATCGTTATGCGGCAGATGAAATCACTTATTGTCTTGACCTTGCCGATGTTTGCATGCTTATTTTCGGGCCTGAATTCACCGAACGTGTACAAGCGGGGCTTGGCAATATGCCCACCGTAAAAACACTGTTTTATGTCGGCAGTGATGTCCCCGATTTTGCGGAGGATATGCTGCGTTATATGACTTATTGTTCCACCACTGCACCCGCAGTGGCACTGACCGAAGAAGACGATGCCGCAATCTATTTTTCTTCGGGCACAACGGGATTCCCGAAAGCCATTCTGCACGCACACAAGGCATTGTATCATTCCTGCCTTGTCGAGCAGGCACACCACGGACAGACCCACGAGGACGTATTCCTTTGCATTCCGCCGCTGTATCACACAGGTGCAAAAATGCATTGGTTCGGCTCATTCCTGGTCGGTGGCAAAGCGGTTCTTCTGCGCGGTGTCAGACCCGAATGGATTCTGCGCACGGCTTCCGACGAACAGTGCACCATCGTGTGGCTTCTTGTGCCGTGGGCACAGGATATTCTCGATGCCATTGAACGCGGAGAGGTAAGCCTTGCCGATTACAAACTTGACCAATGGCGTCTTATGCATATCGGTGCGCAGCCCGTACCTCCCTCGCTCATCAAGCGTTGGATGGAAGTATTTCCGAATCACAGTTACGACACCAACTACGGTCTGAGTGAATCTATCGGCCCCGGTGCATTGCATCTCGGCTGTGAAAACCTGCACAAGGTCGGTGCAATCGGTATTCCCGGTTTCGGCTGGCAGGCAAAGGTGGTACACCCGGACGGCACGCAATGTGAAACCGAAGAAGTCGGTGAACTCATTCTCAACGGTCCCGGTGTTATGAAGTGTTACTATAAAAATGAAGAAGCCACAGCCGACAGCATCAAAGACGGCTGGCTGTATACGGGCGACATGGCAAAGGTCGACGAAGACGGCTTTGTGTTCTTGGTTGACCGCAAAAAGGATGTTATCATCACCGGCGGTGAAAACTTATATCCCGTACAGATCGAAGATTTCCTGCGTGCACACGATAAGATCAAAGACGTTGCCGTTATCGGACTTCCCGATGCCCGTCTCGGCGAAATTGCCGCCGCCATTATTGAAGCAAAAGAAGGTATGTCATTGACCGAGGAAGAAGTCAATGCGTTCTGCACAGAACTTCCGCGTTACAAACGTCCCCGTAAAATCATATTTACGCAAGTGCCGAGAAATGCCACCGGCAAGATCGAAAAACCGAAACTTCGTGAAATGTTCGGTGCCACCCGCCTTGTGGAAACCGTAACGAAAGGGTGAAAAAAATGAAAAACAACCGTTGGCTTCGCTTGGGGCTTGGTGCTTTCGCACTGTTCTTTGCCGGAATCATTTATGCATGGTCGGTGATCAAAGCACCTTTTGCCGCTTTCGGTTGGTCAGGTTCGCAATTGGGTCTTAATTACACCATCACCATGAGCATGTTTTGTTTGGGCGGTTTGTTTTCGGGTCTGCTCAATCAAAAAATCAGCTCCAAAATCCGCATGGCTGTCAGCGGTGTGCTCGTTGCAGGCGGTTTCTTGCTGACCTCTACGATCACGGCTGAATCCCCCGTGATCCTGCTGTATCTCGGTTACGGTATCATGGCGGGCCTCGGTATCGGCGTTGTCTATAATGTTGTTATTGCCCTCACAAGTGCATGGTTCCCCGACAAAAAGGGTGTGTGCTCGGGTGTTCTGATGATGGCATTCGGTTTCAGTTCCTTTGTACTCGGGAACATTGCCGCCAAATTGTTTAACAATGTTAATGTCGGTTGGAGCAAAACGTACCTCGTTTACGGCATTCTCATCGGGGCGGTGCTGATTGTCTGCGGTCTGTTCATCCGTGCCCCGAAGCCCGAAGAACTGCCTGCCGTCACCAAAAAGGTGAACACCGAACAGCGGGACTTTACCGCCGCCGAAATGCTGAAAAGACCCTCTTTCTGGCAGTTGTTCCTGTTCTTCATTCTGTTCTCCGCTGTCGGCAGTGTCACGCTTGCATTCGGTAAGGATATTCTGCTTTCGGGCGGTCTTGCAGAAAATGTGGCGGTCACACTGGCAAGCCTGCTTGCCATCTTCAACGGCTTCGGCAGACTCGCATCGGGCGCCGTCTTCGATGCACTCGGCATCCGCAAAACACAGTACATCACCTCCGCCGTTGCCATTGCCGCTTCGGGGCTTGCATTGCTCGGTGTCGCAACCAAGGTGTCCGCACTTGTGGTTATCGGTGTTGCCCTGTGTGCCTTCTCTTACGGCTTTTCTCCGACCGTTTCGGCTGCATTTTCCAATGCTTTCTACGGCCCGAAGAACTTCTCACTCAATTACGCTCTGCTCAACCTCATCCTCATTCCGTCCGCATTCTATGCTACCCTTGCAGGTAAAATCGTGGATGCAACGGGCTCGTTCCTTGCCGTGTTTGTTGTTCTTCTTGTTTGCTCGGTCATCGGCCTGGTTGACAACCTCACAATCAAAAAAGCATAAAACTAAACATAAACGAAAGCACACCGCTTGATTGCGATGTGCTTTTTTAAATGTTTAAAAATGTATTGCAATTCGTTATACAAATGGTTATAATATATATGAAAGGTGGAATGAGTATGGCAGCAAAAACTGCAAATGTGCTTGCCCGCGTTGAGCCGGATGTGAAACAGCAAGCGGAAGAAATTATGTCGCAACTCGGTATTCCCGTGTCTGTTGTGATCAATATGCTTTACAAACAAATTATTATGAAAAAAGGAATTCCTTTTTCTTTGTCTTTGCCAAGTGCACCTGCTTCTCTTGATGAAATGGATAAGGCTACCTTTAACACCATGATGGAAACCGGTCTGAATCAAGCAAAGAACGGCGAATCTCTTGATGTCGGGGATGTTTTTGCCTCACTTCGCAAGGAGATTGCGAATGGATGAATACAAAGTAAAAATCACTCCGCAGGCAAGTGCACAGATGTTTGAAATTTTCATTTACATCAGCGGTGTTCTCAAAGAATCCGGTGCGGCAACAAGATTACTTGATGAACTGGAAAAGAGGATACTTTCTCTTTGTACGATGCCGAAAAGAATCGCTCTTGTGGATGAAGAACCGTGGAAAAGCCACGGTATACATAAAATGCCGGTCAAAAATTTTCTTGTTTATTTCTGGGTGAATGATGAACTGAAAGAGGTACATATAACCGCAGTCATTTACGGCAGAAGAGATCAACGAGAAGCACTGAAACAAATGGATATTTAATTTAAAGATGTCCTGAAAGCATTAAACAAAAAATATGCTGAATCTATAGCATAAATAAAAAGGAGATAGGTTATCTTGAAAGAAATTTTCTTTTCCAATCTGCCGGCGGGCATTGCCGTGATCGGACTTGTGGCTTACTTTTTCGGCATGGCAATTGTATTTATCACAAATCCCATCAAGAATGCGGAATCTTTTTCCGTCAAGCCTGTTGATAATGCAGGCAAAACCGAAATCCGTGTCTATTACGGCGGTATTTCCTTTGCACTGGGTGCCTTTTTGCTGTATCTGACCATTGCGTTGAAAACGCCCGTTTATTCGCTGGTCGGCGGTCTGTTTTTTGCCACCACGGTGCTTGTCACAAGAACTATTTTCCTGTTTGTGGACAAGGGCTGGAAATGCCCCTATACAAAATTGGCAATCCCCGCTGAATCCGCTTTTGTGGTTGCACTGTGGGTCTGTTTCATTCTTTCCAAGGTTTTATATTAAAAAATAGGTTGATTTTATCCTATAATTTGCATATAATAGTTATGAGGTGATAAAAAAATGATGGTGAATACCAATTATCTTGTTCCTATGACAGATGCAAATCAGAATTTTTCTAAAGTTGTACGCATGGTTGATGAAAGCGGAATGGCTGTTATTCTGAAAAACAACAAGCCGAGGTATGTTATTGTTGATTTTGATGAATATGAGGAAGTTTCCAAAATCATGCAATTGCGCAAACAAAAAATAAACGAAACTGCTGAAAAAATACTTGCTGATAATATGGAAGCTTTTCTGGAGTTGGCAAAATGATATTATTGTCTGTTAACGAGATTGTTTCAACGCATGAAAAGTTAATTGAAAAAACCGGCGGAAGTCATGGGGTTCGGGACTATAATTTGTTGGAATCTGCTGTTTTCAGTGCTTTGAACGGTTTTGAGGGTTATGAAGTATATCCTTCTGTTGAAGAAAAAGCAGCACGTCTTACATTTGCATTGATCAAAAACCATGCATTCATTGACGGAAATAAAAGAATTGGTGCTTTTGTTATGTTGATGACATTGCAACTCAACGATAGAATGTTGAATTATAGTCAAAAGGAATTGATTGAATTTGGATTGTCTGTTGCAGACGGCTCTTTTAACTATGATGACATTTTAAGTTGGATACATTCTCATTTGATAAAGTAGGCGTACAGATGAAAATTCTGCAACATTTTAAAACCATCACAGCACACCGCCATGCCGTCATCCGCCATTGTGCAAAGGTCGGCATTCTGTGGCAGGGACTTCGGCATGATCTGTCCAAATACAGCCCTGCGGAATTTCTGACAGGTGCAAAGTATTATGCCGGCGACAAAAGCCCCAATGTCAACGAGCGCATCCAGAACGGCTATTCTGCGGCATGGATGCATCACAAAGGCAGAAACAAACATCATTTTGAATACTGGACGGATTTCAGCATCGCCGAACAGCGTATCGTGCCCGTTGAAATGCCCTTAAAATACACCGTCGAAATGTTCTGCGACCGTGTGGCGGCATGCAAAATCTACAAAGGGGATAAATATACGGACCGTGCCGCACTGGATTATTACAACAACGGCAAGGACTACCGTTCCATTCACCCCGCCACTGCCGAACTGCTCGAAAGCTGGCTTGTGATGCTCAGCCTTGAAGGCGAAGAAAAAACATTCGCCCACATCCGTGAACTGATGCAGGCGAACAAAAAGCATAAAAGATAAAAAATTACATAACCCCTCGTTTGTAAAGTCCCGTTGTTCGTTTGAACGGCGGGTATTCTTCATTCATAAAGGATTTTGTTGCAATGCGGCATTCTTCTTTGGTTTCCGTTGTGAAAACAAGGCTCACAAAATCCGTCTGCGGCAACATCTGATCACCGAGATAAAGCGGTACACTGTTGAGCAGTGTTGAAAACCTTTGCTGTTCACACAGTACGGGAAATTCAATCCCTTTTCGGTCGGTCAGCACTCTCTTACCGTCACAGCCGAAACAGCCGTTCGCACTTTTCATCGGGCATGCACGGAGCCGCATCAGCGGCAGTCTGCCGTAAACAAGAAGTCCGACGGGGATTTCATTTTCCATGTCATACATCTGATTGTCGTGGCATTCAAAGGACATACATGCACTCGCAAGCCCTATTTTTGCATACTGCGAAAGGCTTTCGGAATTGAAAATATTCAAGCCCGTGCCGCCGTGTGCGGTCAACCCCAGTTCGTCACACATGCGCACCGCGCCGATATTGTCGCACACCGCATCGGCAATGCCGTTCTGTGCAAGCCGTGATAAGATGGAAAGGGTCTTTTCTTCGTCTTCGGGCCAAATGAGTGCGGGAATCTGCACAAACAGGTTTTCGCCGAAACGGTTAATCAGCCCCGGATTGCAGTCAATCACATCCATCGGCAGAACAATCTGTGCTCCGTCGGGAATGTGGAAAATCTGTTCCTCGCTTGTAAAATGCAATCGCAGTCTTGCTTTGGCGGGTTTTGGAAGAATGGCTTTTTCTTCTTTCAACTGCGGGGTGAACGCATGGGGGGTTATTTCGGCACGTTTGTCATACAGTTGTTGTGCGGCATCCCTGCGTACGGCATTGAGAGCCGAAGCGGGCAACATCAGCCCGTCATCCAATGTGCAGTCAAAGGCGGTCATATAAAACGGTGTTCCGCCGAGTTTGGACAGAGAACGGCATGCGTTTTCTTTGTCCAAAGGACGGTTGAGAGCCGTCTGCGGAATTTCTCCCGTGGCGGTCACGGTATACTCGCCGTCAGACAAGGTGAACGAGCAGGGGAGTCCGTTTTGCATTGTAAAAACAGCCGTTACGGGCACAGCCTGCCGTTCGGCACGGTATAAGTTTGCCAACTGCCCGAACACCGTCGGCATGGCGGTCACATCTTCCTTTGTGCGATAGCCGAACATGGTCACATCGCGTTTTCCTGTCAGATATCCGTCCGTGAAGCCTGATCGCGAAAATACGTTTTTCAGCGTTTCAAGGTCATAACTTTCGCCGTTCACAGCCGCTTTGCAGGCAGACACCGCCGCCGCAACATATTCGGGCCGCTTCATTCTGCCCTCGATTTTAAAGGATGCAACCCCCGCTTTTTCCATGTCCTGCAGGTGTGCAAGCAGGCTCATGTCTTTTAAAGAAAGTGCAAAATGTCTGCCGTGAGGATTCACAAAATCAAGGCGGCAGGGCTGTGCACAAAGTCCGCGGTTGCCGCTTCGGCTTCCGAGCAGAGCCGAATAATAGCACATGCCCGACACACTCATGCAGTGTGCACCGTGCACAAAGGCTTCAATTTCACAAGTGACACTGCTTGCAATCGCCTCAATTTCTTTTAAAGTCAGTTCTCTTGCCGTTACAATGCGCTTGAAACCCATTTCTTCGAGCTGCTTGGCACCCGACACATTGTGAATGCTCATCTGCGTGGAGGCATGCAAAGCGAGGGTGGGACAGCATTTTTTTACAAGGTCGACAACGGCCAAATCCTGCACAATCACCGCATCCGCCCCGCTTTGTGCAATGGTCTGTAAGCCGTTCTGCACTTCTTGCAGTTCGGTGTCAGCCACCAGTGTATTGAGGGTAACATATACTTTCACGCCGTACGCATGGCAGTATCGTACAGCTTCAAACAGTTCCTCACCATTAAAATTTTTGGCATTTCTGCGAGCATTGAGCGTACTTGTGCCGAGATAAACCGCATCCGCACCGCTTCGCACAGCCGCCTGTAATTGTTCGGGCCCCCCTGCAGGGGCAAGAATTTCGGGCATTATTGTGTCCTCCGTCCCATAGATGACTCTATTGTACCTTTTTGCGCTGCTTTTTGCAAGTTTTTTTATTTTTACCTCTTGCATTTTCCGAAAAAATAATGTAGAATATGAAACATCAACCGAACATTTGTTTTATTGAAAGGAAGATTTCCGATGTCTGATAAGAAAAAAGCTCTTGAAACCGCGATTGCGCAAATTGAAAAACAGTACGGCAAGGGTGCTATCATGCGTTTAGGACAGACCAACGCATTGCAGATCGAAGCCATTTCCACGGGTTCCATCACCCTCGATGCCGCAACGGGTATCGGCGGACTTCCCAAGGGCAGAATCATTGAAATTTTCGGGCCTGAATCTTCCGGTAAAACGACTCTTGCCCTGCATGTGGTTGCCGAAGCACAAAAAGCAGGCGGCGAAGCCGCTTTCATTGATGCCGAACACGCATTGGATCCTGTTTATGCCGCAAATTTGGGTGTTGATGTTGATTCTCTGCTTGTTGCTCAGCCCGACAACGGTGAACAGGCACTTGAAATTGCCGAAGCACTGACCCGATCGGGTGCACTCGATGTCATTGTTGTGGACTCCGTTGCCGCTTTGGTTCCCCGTGCCGAAATCGAAGGCGAAATGGGTGACAGCCATGTCGGTCTTCATGCAAGACTCATGTCGCAGGCTCTGCGTAAACTTGCAGGTGCGATTTCCCGTTCCAATTGTATTGTTATTTTCATCAATCAGCTGCGTGAAAAGGTTGGTGTCATGTATGGCAACCCCGAAGTCACCACCGGCGGCCGCGCACTGAAATTCTACGCTTCCATGCGTATTGATGTTCGCAAGACCGAACAGATCAAAGCTGCCGGCAATGATTTTGTCGGCTCGCGTACCCGTTGCAAGATCGTCAAAAATAAGGTCGCCCCGCCTTTTAAACAGGCTGAATTCGATATTCTGTTCGGTACCGGTATTTCTAAAACAAGCGAAATCCTTGAACTCGGTATCAAGTTTGACATCGTGCAGAAAAGCGGTTCGTGGTTGTCTTACGGTGAAGAAAGACTCGGGCAGGGGCGTGACAATGTCCGCATGATGCTTGACAAAAACACCGCTCTGCGTGATGAAATCGAAGCCAAGATCCGCAATCATCCCGAATTCATCAGCAGTATGCGTGCCGATGTTCTGCCTTCCGGTGCAGATATTCCCGAAACCGATGAAGATGGCGAAATCATTGAGCCCGTGGCACCTATTGCCCCCAACAACGGCAGAGTGCCCAAAATCAAAATTGACATCACGGCCGACTGATGATTGTTTCAACCACCACCGCCAAAAGCGGGAAAATCAACATTTTCACCGACGGGGAATTCCGTTTTTCCGTGCCCGCATCGTTTTGGTTTGAAAGCACGGTGCGTGACGGTGACGATATAGACGAAGAACAGTTAGCTGCCTTGCAAGAGGCGGCTGACTTTGTTTTTGCATATGACAGTGCCCTGCGGCTTTTGTCGCAACGTGCACACTCCGAAAAAGAACTGTATGACAAACTCAAGCACAAATACAGATCTGCCCCTGCAAAGCAAGCCGTGGAAAAATGCCGTGATCTCGGACTTCTTAATGACGAAAAATTTGCAGAACTTTTGGCTGACGAACTCGTAAGACGCAAACATTTCGCCCCGAAAAGAGTCGAAAATGAACTCATCTCCCGCGGAATTGACCGTCATATTGCCCAAACTGCCGCGGGAAGTATTGACATTGACGAAAAATTGAGTATCATGGATATAATAGAAAAATTATGTCCCGCCGACGGCAAACCCGATGAAAAGACAAAAAAACGCATTATCAACCGCCTTTTTCGTTTGGGCTATGCCCCGCACGATGTGTTCGATACGGTGGAGTCGTTGGGATGGAATACGCAAGATTTTTAAATAAGGATTTTGAATATGCAGAAAAAAATCGGTTTTATCTCTCTCGGTTGTCCGAAAAATCAGGTGGACAGCGAAATGATGCTTGCGAAGCTCAGTGATGCAGGCTATATTCTCACCGATACCCCCATCGGTGCGGATGCTGTCATCATCAACACCTGCGGATTCATTGAAGAAGCCAAACAGGAAGCCATTGACAACATTCTCGAAATGGCACAACTCAAAGAAGACGGTGACCTCGGAAAAATCATCGTGCTCGGCTGTATGGCGGAGCGTTACCGCGATGAAATCTTAAACGAAATGCCCGAAGTGGATGCCGTTGCAGGTCTCGGTGCAAACGGACAAATCGTTGAATTTGTCAACAATGTGTTTGCGGAAAAAGAAGAATCCCGTTATCCCGCAAAGGAAGAAATGCCCCTCGGTGATCCGCGTATTCTGTCCACACCGCCGCACTGGGCATATCTGAAAGTAGCCGACGGCTGTTCCAACCGTTGTTCTTATTGTGCTATTCCCGACATCAGAGGGCCGTTCCGTTCCCGTCCGATGGAAGACATCGTCAAAGAGGCGGCTTCCCTTGCCATGAACGGCATCAAGGAACTTATTCTCATTGCGCAGGACACCACCCGCTACGGCGAAGACCTTTACAATGAAAAGAAACTGCCCGCACTGCTCAAAGAACTTAGCAAACTCGACGGCATCCGCTGGATTCGTCTTTTGTATTGCTATCCCGACCGTATCACCGATGAACTTCTTACGGTTATGCGTGACTGCGAAAAGGTGCTTCCCTATATCGACCTGCCTGTTCAACATGCTGACGGCAAGATTCTTAAAGCCATGAACCGTTCGGGTGACGACAAGCAACTGCTCGCATTGCTCGAAAAAATCCGCTCTTATTTACCCGATTGTGTGTTGAGAACAACGCTTATTACAGGTTTCCCCGGGGAAGACGAAGAAGCGTTTGAAACACTCGCAGACTTTGTGCAGAAAGCCCGTTTTGACCGTCTGGGTTGCTTTGCGTATTCCGCAGAAGAAGGCACCCCTGCCGCCGAAATGGAAAATCAGATCGACCGTGAGGTTGCACAAAAACGCGGCGAAAGCATTATGGATCTGCAATACCGTATTTTCACCGAAAAGCAGGAAAGTCTCGTGGATACCGTGCAGACCTGCATTGTCGATGCTTATGATTCATACAATGATGTGTACATCGGCAGAACCTGGCGCGATGCCCCCGAAATCGACTCAACCGTGTATTTTACCTGCGACTATGAACTGACCGACGGTACACTTGTGCAGGTTGAAATTCAGAAAACGGAAGACGTCGATCTTGTTGGCAGAGTCATTGAACAAAAATAAGATTTGAGGAAATGCAATGAATTTACCCAATCGCCTGACCGTACTGCGTATGGTCATCACCCCAATCTTTTTGGCGGTCTTTCTCGCCGAAGCCATTCCGAACCACTTTTTGTGGGGACTTCTGATTTACGGTGTGGGCTGTTTTACCGATTTTTTGGACGGCAAAATTGCCCGCAAGCAAAACATTGTCACCGTATTCGGTCAGTTTGCCGACCCTGTGGCAGACAAAATGCTCACCACCTCGGCTCTGCTTGCACTCATGCAACTCGGCCTTTGCAGTATATGGATCATCCTTGTGGTGCTTGTGCGTGAGTTTGCCGTTACCTCCATGCGTCTGATTGCATCCGCACAGGGTATTGTCATCCCCGCCAACATCTGGGGTAAGCTCAAAACCGTCACCCAGATGGTCTTTACCCTTGTCTTCCTGTTGTGCGCACACCTGCGTGATTGCGCCATCATTCCCGAAACATTCAATTTGCCTCTTGTTTCCAACATTGCGCTCGGCATTACCGCCGTGCTCGCGGTGCTTTCGGGCATCATTTACATCAAGGATGCCGCCAAAGTCATCGACATCAATGCCAAATAAAGGAGAGAAAACTATGCTTCGCCGTGACAAAGTGAATTATTATCTTGACCTTGCAGAGGTTGTTTCCAAGCGCACCACCTGTCTGCGCCGTCGCTACGGTGCGGTCATTGTTAACAATGACGAGGTTGTGTCCACCGGCTATGTCGGTGCACCCAGGGGCAGAAAAAATTGCACGGACTTGGGTGTGTGCATCCGTCAGAAAATGCAGATTCCGCGCGGTGAACGCTATGAACTGTGCCGCAGTGTCCATGCGGAAGCGAATGCCATCATCAGTGCCCCGCGTGACAAAATGATCGGTGCTACGCTGTATCTGACCGGACAGGAAGTGGATACGGGCGAGTATGTTTCCAACTCCTGCTGTTGTTCGATGTGCAAGCGCATGGTCATCAATGCAGGTATCGAAACCGTTGTTATCCGTGACGACAGCGAAAATTACCGTGTGATTCCCGTAACGGATTGGATCGAAAACGACGAATCCCTCGAAGGCACACGCGGTTATTAAAGAACATAAAAAAACAAGGATCTGTAAGAAAACCTGAGTTTTCACAGATCCTTGTTTTTTACTCAATATTTCCCAAGAGCCAATCCAGTGCATTGACACGGCGGATGCCGTCGTAGTCTGCTTCCGGGTCATCGTCAAGGGTCAGAATAAATTTCGGATAGTGATCGCTGATTTTTTGCAAAGGGGAAAGTTCCCGTTGCAGCGTGTCTGCACTGCGCACGGTTGCGGCAACCTGAAAATAAATTTTTCGGCTGCCCTGCATGGCAACAAAGTCCACTTCAAGAGCATCTACTTTGCCGACATACACATCGAAGCCTCGGCGCAACAGTTCAAGGTAAATGACATTTTCAAGAATATGACCGATGTCTGCATCACTGTAGCCGAGCAGGTAATAGCGAAGGCCTATGTCGACCGCATAATATTTTTCCTGCGTTTTGAGATACTGTTTGCCTTTGATGTTGTAGCGTTGTGCGCGGTAGAGGATAAAACTCTGCGTGAGTGCCGAAATATATCTTTCCACGGTTCTGACATCTATTTTTCTGCCGTTTGATGTCATGGTGTCGGCAATTTTTTTGGTGGACAGGGGATTGCCGATATTGTCGAACAGGAAACGGACTATGCTTTCAAGCATCAGTGTGTCGGTGATTTTATGCCGTGCGGAAACATCTTTGATGACAATACTGTTGTAAATGCCGTCCATATAATCACGCAAGGCATTTTTTTGTTCATGCAGGGCAAGTGCATAGGGGAAAGAACCGTTTTGCAGGTACGTAGTGAATTTTTTTGAAATTTCCGTTTTATCACCCAACCCGTCCACATATTCTTTGAAAGAGAGAGGCAGCATGGAGATTTCAACATACCGTCCCGACAGAACCGTTGCAATTTCGCTTGACAACATATTTGCATTTGCCCCCGTCAGATAAAGATCGACATTGCTTTTAATATAAAGGCTGTCTGCCACGCGTGCAAAGTCCTTGCAATGCTGTACTTCGTCAATAAACACATAATTCATGCAATCGGGGCACAGGCGGTCTTTGATATATGTGTGTAAGTTTTTTGGTTCTCTTAAATCGTAAAAGTCATAATCTTCCAGATTGACGGACAGAATTTGCCGTTCTTCAACGCCCGATTGCAACAGATGATCGCGGTATATTTCGAGCAAGGTCGATTTTCCGCAACGGCGCACGCCCGTTACAACTTTGATGATCTGTTTGTCGCGAAATGTACACAGCCGATCCATATACTCTTTGCGGTCTATTCTTTGCATAATTATCACCTTGTTTATTGCTGTTTGGATTTATTTTATCCAAAAACTTTAAAAAAGTCAACACTTTTTGGATTCAAATCCAAAAACTTTGTAAAACAGGGAAGTTTTTGGAATATAAATATTTCTGAAAACTTCTTGACAGAAAGGGAAATGTGTGGTATTGTATAGGTGTGCTACCACAGATAGCACAGTTGAATCTCAAAAGGAGGGAAATGAATGACACATTCTGTTCATTCCGCGCGAAAGCAGTTTTTTGTCACCTTTGCAAAAACGCTCAAAAAGAATGCGTTCCACACCGTCTTGCTGTTTTTGTTTATGCTCGTTTCGCTCAATGCGTACAATGTATCCGTACATTATGACATGAATGCAATCTATTACTACGACACCTTGCCGCAGATCAAGTACATTGTCGGCGGCATGTACATCGACTCTTTTTTGATTGCAGTGAACTGTCTTGTGCTCGGTGTTTCGGCAATTCTTTTGTCGGTTTACAATTTCCGTTTTATGCACACCAAAAAGACCGTCAATGTCTATTACAGTTTAGGGGTCAGCCGTGCGACCCTGTTTGCAGGCAAATTTGTCGGCTGTGTGGTTTCGCAGTTGATTGCCGTTGTATTGCCGTTTCTCATCTGCGGGGTATACAATGTATACTTATACGGCGCAAGCCCCGAACTGTGGAAAGCGATTCTGTATTACGGTGCGAGCATGCTCGCCGTTTCTTTGTATCCCTTTGCGGTGTGTGTGCTCTGCATGACCTTCAGCGGCTCTACGGTTGAAAGCCTTGTCTGCGGCGGTCTTCTGACCTTTGCCCCGTCGGCTTTGTATTACGGCACCTATCTTTTCAGCGAGCTGTTCCTGTCGGGTGCAAAGTTCTTTACATTCGTACGCTTGAAAGGATTTGACGATGTGCGCGTCGAAAGTGCCTTCGGCGGCAGATTCATCTTTGCGGATTTCCTGTATCCCGTTACCAACTATGACTTCGGCGATGCACTCGCACAAGAATATACGAAACCCGTACCCGAATTCCCGTCGGTCGGCTATCCTGTTTTGTATCTCGGTTTGTTTGTGCTTCTCGGTGTTGCGGCTCGGTTCTCGTTTGTATACGGCAAAACCGAGCGTGCCACATTTTTGGGCTCCTGTCCGCGTCTGATTGCCGTTACCGTGTTTGCACTCGGTTCCATCCTGATTCCCGCAGGGGCATTGATTGTCAGGGAATACGGATTTACCGTGGTTGCAACCGCTTTCTGTGCAATTTTGCTTATCGGTGTTGCATTCGGCCTGTTTGTCGGCATCATTGCGATTCTTCTTCGCTCCAAAGCAAAAATAAAAGCACAGCTTCGCACGGGCGGCATTATGGCGGCGGCACTGCTTGTGTTTATGTTCATCTTCATCACGGGCGGTTTCGGCTTTGAAAAGCGCATTCCCGCAACCGAAAAAATCACCGCCGCAGGAATTACCTTCAATTCTGCACCGGGTGTTGTCAGGCACAGCGGCTATTACATATACAAGGGCAGCAACCGCGACCTGTATGAAGGCCATGACCCGGATTATCAGGCTGACCGTTTCTTAGAAGCCTATCTGCAGACCGAAGGCATCTGGGGCGAAGGTTCGTTTGTGTATTTTGAAGATGAACAATCCATTGAAACCGTCCGCAATATTCACGAACTGCTTATCAACGATCGTCGGAACACCTATAACAGCAGTTACTATGGTTCTGTGATGGTGTCCTATAAACTCGCAAACGGCAGGGAACTGACCCGCATTTACAACCATACCCCCATTGAAGCCATGGTGCAATTGCAGGGCTTGCTCGATACGGAAGACTACCGCGAAGCAGTTGTTGCAGAGTTGATGTCCTATTTTGACGGGTATGAAAATAACAGCCTGATGCTGTTTTCCAAAAACTGCACAGCCATGACGGATGTGGTGTTGGAAGACAAAGACCGTGCTGTGCAGAAAGATTTGTTCAATGCAATCCTTGCAGACATCCGCAACGGCAACCTGCCGTTGGATTTTGAGAGTGACACGGCACCCTTGGGCTATATCACCCTGAATCATTTTGATGAAGGCGATTACAAACGCATCAAAGAGCCCGTTTATCACATCACTTATTCTTATGATTATCCGTTTGTGCCTGTCTTTTCTTCCATGACCGAAACGCTTGCCGTTCTGCAAAGCGCGCAGAAACTGCAGTATTTTGAGGATGTCAGAACTCCCGTCCACGCAAGAATCTATGAAAATCCGCTGAATAATGAAAGCAAAGAAGAACTGTTTGCACGCAAGCGTATTCAGACCTTGCAGTTCAACGGTTTTATTGCAGACCCGGATTATTACAGCGAATTTGACCCGGAAAGTGTCATGCTCGTTCCCTTTGACACCGTCACGGTGGAAGACCCCGCACTTCTGAAAGAACTTTGTGAACAGACTTATTTTTCTTATTTTGTCAATGAACCCGGCTACTTCGTGCAACTGCATTACAGTGACGAAGACGGCAGGATCACGGATGCACTCGTCTATGTACCCGCAGACAAATTGCCCGCAACGCTTAAATGAAAGAAAATTTCAAAAAAATAGCAAACTATTATCGCAACTTACCAAAAAACGAATGGAAGGAACTGCGCAAAAGCGTTTCAACGGTAGAATACATCTTATGGTGGCAGGTCCGCGTGATGATGATCTTTGCCATGCTGATGACATTAAAAACATATCTTGCAACGGGTGAAAAATTTGATATTCTTATTCAGTTGATCGCAAATACCGTTGCCGCATTCAGCGTGACACTGCTGCGAGTGATTTTTCCTAAGCAGATCTTTCTCGGACGTGTTCCGTATTCTGCAATGAAATACGGCATGGTCATTATTCTGCTCGGCTCTTACTGCGGCCATTATCTCGGCTGGTGCGGAAAACCCGGCTACGACACCTTCCTGCACGTCCTTTCGGGATTTCTGTGCGTGTTTATCTGCTATGAAGCCGTCATCAAGGGTTTGCAAACGCAAAACAGACCCGTTTCGGGATTCATTGCATCCGTCATCGGCTTCGGCATGGGCTGCTTTGTGATTATCGTGTGGGAAATCTTTGAGTTTACCTATGACTATTTTGTGGGCACCACCCTGCAGGATTTTCTCTTTAATCCCGATGAAAATTATATCGTCTACCGAGTGTTCGGCAAGCCTGTCAACATGGCGCAAGTGCCCGTGTTTGACACGATGATCGATATGATCACCGCCGTTCTGGCAAGCATCCCCGCATCCGCCATTCTGTGGGCAAGTGTGGCACACAAACAGAAAAAAGAAGCACCTGCTTCTGCAATACACCCCGCATCCCCCCAAATTGAATTACAGGAGGCGATGAAAAAATGATCCATATTGACCGACAGAGCCGCGTGCCTGTCTTCGAGCAAATCAAAAATGAACTGATGACCCTTATATCTTTAGGTGTCCTCACCCCCCACAGCAAACTGCCGTCCATCCGTCAGGTTGCGGCAGAAACGGGAGTGAATATCAACACCGTCAAAAAAGCCTTTTCCGAATTGGAATCGCACGGGGTCATTTATTCCGTTCCCGGTACGGGCAGTTACGTAAGTGCCGATGCCCTTGCCGACGAAAACTTACGCAGAACCGCTTTTCAGGAAGTGGAAACGGCAGTGCTTGCCGCCAAAGCCAAAGGAATTGCCTTGACTGAAATTCTTGCAACGGTTCACACGCTTTACGGCGAGGAGGTAAACAAAAATGCTTGAAATTAAAAATGTTACCAAACGATTCGGAAATTACACAGCGGTGGAAGATCTTTCGCTGACCGTTCGCAAAGGCTCGGTCTACGGCCTGGTCGGCTACAACGGTGCAGGTAAGACCACGCTTTTGAAAACCGTGGCAGGTATTTACCGTGCCGACGGCGGCAAAGTGCTGATGAACGGGGAAGACATTTTCGACAACGCAAAACAAAAACAACATCTGTTTTTCGTGCCGGACGAGCTGCATTTTGAACCCTACACCACGCTTGAAAAAACTGCAAAGTTTTATAAGTCCTATTACCCCGATTTCAACAACGAAACCTTTGTCAAACTGACAGACCTTTTGGGGCTTGACCGCAAGGCAAAAGTGTCTTCGTTTTCAAAGGGTATGCAACGACAGGCGGAAATGGCAATTGCCCTTGCCTGCAATCCGCAGGTGCTTTTGCTCGATGAAAGTTTTGACGGTCTTGACCCCGCGAAACGGAATCTCATGAAAAATATGCTTCTTGAGTATGCCGCCGAAAAGGAAGCGAGCATCATCATTTCTTCGCATAACCTGCATGAACTGGGCGATATGTGCGACCATATCGGCCTTATCAACGGCAAAAAAATCGTGCTCGATGCTTCTGTGGACGATCTGTCGGGAACTCGTTGCAAACTGCGTGCTGTGTTCAGTGAAAACAAAGTCGAATCCGATTTTGCACACATCAACTACAAAAAGGTTGAAATCGACGGCAAAATCGTGGTGCTCACCATCAACAAAGCACCCGATGTTGCGGAAGACCTGCTTCGCAAGATGAATCCGCTCTTGGTGGAACGCTTTGTGATGAGCGTGGAAGAAATATTCTTAGACGAAATGGAGGAAGGCGATTATGACTTCAAATCTATCTTCGGCTAAGCAATTCCGTACATCCTTTTTGCAGTCCTTAAAAAAGTTCAGTTTTCACGGTATTCTGGAGTTTTTGCTGCTTCTTCCGTTTTTTGCGGACATTCATTCGATGTTCAGAAATCAGGAGATGTACCTGAGCGGGCTTTCAGATTCTGATTATCTTGAAGCTTATGTCTTTGCACTTAACCGACATATGAGTACGGAAGAAATGGGCTATGTCTGCCTTGCGGTCGGGCTTTCTGCCATGTTCCTTGCTTTGCATTGCTGGCGTTTTCTGCACGTCAAAAAAACACTCAATGTGTATTGCAGCTTGGGCGTGTCAAGAAGCACCCTGTTCTGGTCCCGTTTTGCCGCATGTGCGGTGCATCTGATTGCTCCCGTTGTCCTCATTTTTGCAGGACTTCTTGTGTCCAATCTGATGCTGTTCGGTTCTACCCCCGAATTGTGGACAGCAACGGGCATTTATACCCTTTCTTTTGTTGCCATTGCTGTGTTTGCATTTGCCATGACCACACTTGCCATGTGTGTATCAGGTGCAAGTGTGGAAAGTTTTCTGTGCTCGGGCTGTTTGATTGCCCTGCCCGTCACCCTGTTTTACGGGGTCAAATACCTTGCCGCCGCCATGCTCAAGGGCAATGCGGTGGAGCATTGGCTGCACAATGTTGCAAGCGGTGAAACCATTCATAACGGCTCGTTCTTGCCCGATTTTGATTATCTTGATTTCTTCCTGCCCGTTTCCGATTACCGATTCAGCGACGGTTTTGAATGGTACAAGATGGACGGCGAATGGATGAATCCAGGCTGGTCTTACCCCTTGGTGTGGCTTGCCGTCGGTGCAGTGCTTTGTATGTTGAGTTTCATCTGCTTCAAGCACCGTAAAAATGAAAACGCAGGCTTCTTGGGTAAAAATCCCGCTCTTGTGGGTGTGTCCTGCCTGAGCCTTGCATTCCTGCTTGCCATGCCTGCCTACTTTGTGATGGACACGGCAGATATCCGCATTCCCGGGCTCGGTGCTGTGCTGATTGCACTCGGTACGCTTATTCTGTTGCTTGTGTATACCATCATCATGGCAATTCTGCTTCGCGGCAAAAAGACACTTGCCAAAGCCATGCCTGTTGCATTGTCGGTATGTGCCGTGTTTGTGATTGTCTGTGTCATCTTCCAAACGGGCGGTTTCGGTTATGAAAACCGCATTCCCGACAAAGAAAAAATAGAAAGTGTGTCCGTTTCGTGCGGCGGCTATCCGCAATTTGCAGATGCGGACAGTTCTTTCTATGAAAGTTATTACGGCGATTTGTGGTATGAAGACAATGAACTGCACAACCGCACGGACGAAAAGTTTGCGCTTGATCATCTTTCGTATTTTTATTCCGACTCTGCATCGCTCATCTGTGATCTGACGGATGAAAAGGACATCGATACCGTGCTTGCCGTCCACAAAATCATGACAGAAGCAAAAGAAGAGGAGCTTGCGCTGTTCGGATACCCCGTTGCATTTCAGTACAAGCTCAAAAACGGCAAAACCGTCACCCGTTATTACGAAAAAGCCACCCCCGAAGTCATGGAACTGCTTCGTGATTACGAAAACCATGAAGATGTGAAAACCAATTATGCGCATCAGTTTGATGACATTTATATTGAAAATGTATCGCTGATCGCACCTGCCGCTTCGTCTGTGACGGTCATTCCGTGGAATATTCTGGAGCAAGGGTTTGAAACGGATCTTCGCAAGGCTTTGGTGCAGGATATCAAAGACGGCAACATGCCGATCTGCCGTTTTGACAATGTCGCACCGCTTGGTTACATCTCGCTCAGCGGCAACATCCGCAGTTATGACCAGGACTATGATTACAGTTATGATTACGAAGTAGTCGATTATGGGTATGAAGTTGTTTATGCAACCACGGCTGTTGCGTTTGAGGATAGGTATGTCGGTCCCGAATTCTCCGAGCCGAAGACCTTTACCATCGCACAGTTGAGTAAGGACTTTGAATACTGCGATTTAAACAATATCTATCCCGTTTATGCAGATATGAAAGCCACCGTCGCCGTGCTTGAAAAATATGATCTGTTGCAGTATCTGAGCGTTGCCGAACAGCCAGTGTCTGCCAAACTTCTGCGCACTCCCTTTGCCGACGGCAAAGCGGAAAACGTCGGCCATTTCCGCAGTCAGTACTTCAGAGGCACCTACCTTGCCCAAGAAAATATGTCATTCTCCGACATTATGCCCGACGGCAAATTCGCGCAGGATGCAACGGTGCTTGCAGAACTTGTCAAAAATTCATTTTTGCATTATCCCGTCACGCAGGACGGTTGCTTTGTGGCATTTGAATATGCAGACGGTACCTCGGTGCTGACCTATGTGCCGATTGAAAATGTGCCGGAAAATCTGCGCTGAAGTGCGCTCAAGGGTGACGGTCTCAATGTAAAACCGTTACCCTTGATATGTTTTATTGCATAAAAAAACACCTGCAAACAGGTGTTGACAGGATGCAAAAACATTGCTATAATATAAGTGAACAAGGCAGACCGATAGACGGTTAGCCTTCCGTTATGGCAGAAATAACCGCACTACTTTGGAAGGTTGAGGGCGGTTATTTTTTTGTTTCAAAAATATGTTTATATAGTTTTTCTCGAAAGGAGACTTTCTATGTCCGGAAAACTCAAAAAACTGCCCCGAAACCGTCCGATCGAAAATCTGCCCTTGGGCGGCATTACCGCCAATATATTGCGCCTGATTGCTATTCTTCTGATGATCAGTGACCATGTGTGGGCAACATTCATGTCCTTCGGCAACTGGATGACGTATCTCGGCAGACTCGCATTTCCCATTTTTGCGTTTCAGTTGGCAGAGGGCTTTGTGCACACCAAAAATGTAAAAAAGTATGCTCTGCGTCTCGGTATATTTGCACTGATTTCGGAATTGCCGTTCAATCTGTTTTATTCCAGCCGTTGGTTTAACCCCTATCATCAGAATGTCTTATTTACGTTTTTGTTGGGACTTGCCGCCATGGTGGTGCTCGACAAGATGAAAAAAGACCGTACTGCAAAAACAATCGGTCTTGGTGTCCTGTTTTTGGTGCTCATCGGCGTTGCTTCGGTTATCACATTCCCGGATTACGGCTTCACGGGATTTATTACCATTCTTCTGTTCTATATCTGCCGTGATTTTCCGTTTGCATGGCTCGCACAGCTTGTCGGCATGGTGCTCATTCACATTGTTTTCTTTGAAGGCCAGGTGCTTCCTTTTGAACTGTTCGGTCACGCCTTTGAATTCCCGACACAGGGCTTTGCCGTGCTGGCACTTCTTCCCATCTGGGCTTACGGCGGTAAGAAGGGAAGATCAAACAAGTTTATTCAATACGGCTCCTACGGTTTTTACCCCGTGCACATGATCATCCTCTATCTCATCCGCTATTTTGCATAAACAATAACCTGCACTTTTTGACAAGAGTGCAGGTTTTTTTCTTGACAAATATCACGGTATCGTGATATGATAATACTGAAAAAGAAATTGGGAGTGGTATATGTGCCTGTTTTATCGAGATTTTACGGGATTGTGATCAGAATGTATTTTTTACAGCATGAGCATAATCCGCCGCACATCCATGCAATATATAATGACGATGCGGCTGCTGTTGATTTTATGACAGGAGAAGTGTTGGACGGTTTTCTTCCGCCAAAGGCACTCGCAATGGTGCTCGAATGGATTGAAATCAACAAACAGGAACTAATAGAAATCTGGGAAACGCAGGAATTTAAAAATCTGCCGCCGCTGGAATGAGGTGCATATTTATGTTTCACAAAGTCAAAAATGTTTTTCCTTTGCCCGACTATAAACTCAGTGTGCAGTTTTGTGAGGGTGTTACAAAAATATATGACATAAAACCCTTGTTTGAATCCTTGCCTGTTTTCAAGGCTTTACTTGAAAATCCTGATTTGTTTTACTGTGTTGAAACGGATGTGGGCGGCTACGGTATCGTATGGGAGGATGAATTAGATCTTTCCTGCGATGAACTGTGGGCAAACGGAACACAGATTGCAACTCCGTTTGACGGGTTGATGGCATTTGGTGATGCAAGCAGTCTTTGGGGGCTGCATGAAAGCACCTTGCGCAAGGCTGTCGCATACGGAAAGCTTGTAAACGGTGTGGATGTCTGCAAATTCGGCAAACAATGGGTGGTGTCCGTGCAAGCCATGCGACGCGAATACGGAAACGCACAAAAAAAATAAAAGCAGACCTGCACTTTTTTACCAGAGTGCAGGTCGTTTTCTTTATATTATATAAGATCCGCGATTTCGAGGATGAGTTTTTCGCTCTTTTCCCAGCCCAGGCACGGGTCGGTGATGGATTTGCCGTACACTTCGTCGGGGCCGATCTTCTGATTACCGTCTTCGAGGTAACTTTCGATCATGAAGCCCTTGACCAGTTTTGCAATGTCCGCATTGTGGCGGCAGGAGTGCAGAACTTCTTTGCAGATACGGGGTTGTTCAAACCACTTTTTGTCGGAGTTTGCATGGTTGCAGTCGATGATGGCGGCGGGGTTTGCAATGCCCGATTTTGCATACATTTCGCACAGCATTTCGAGGTCTTCATAGTGGTAGTTGGGCATTGACTGTCCGTGTTTGTTAACAAAACCTCTTAAAATGGCGTGTGCAAGGAGGTTGCCGCTGGTTTCCACGTCCCAGCCTCTGTAAATGAAGGAGTGGCTTGCCTGTGCGGCTTTGACGGAGTTGAGCATAACGGAAAGATCGCCTGCGGTGGGATTTTTCATGCCGACGGGAACGGAAATGCCGCTTGCCACAAGGCGGTGTTCCTGATTTTCGCTTGAACGTGCACCCACGGCAACATAACTCATCAGGTCGCTTAAATAACGGTGGTTGGCGGGATAGAGCATTTCGTCCGCGGTGGACATGCCAAGTTCCGTCAGCACTCTTGTGTGCAGTTCACGGATGGCGAGAATGCCCTGGAACGGGTCGGGCTTGTTGTTGGGATCGGGCTGGTGCAGCATTCCTTTGTAGCCTTCGCCTGTGGTGCGGGGCTTGTTGGTGTAAATGCGGGGAATGAGAATCAGTTTATCCTTGACCTGCTCCTGCACATTTTTAAGTCTTTCGCAATATTCAAAAACAGCATCCGCACGGTCAGCCGAACACGGGCCGATGATGAGGATTTTTTTGTCCGATTCACCTTTGAACACATCGGCGACCTCGGCATCAATTGCTTCTTTTTTCTGCGTTGCCGCAAAGGATACGGGGAACTTTTCTTTGACCTCCATCGGGATGGGGAGTTTGCGTTTGAAATCCATAGACATAATAAATATACCTCACTTTCCGTACTTGTTTGTTAAATATCCGATTGCTTGTGCATAACCGTCAAAGCCTTTGCCCTTGATTTGTTTTTCCGCATACAGTGAAACAAAAGAGTGCTGACGGAATGCTTCTCGTTGGGCAATGTCGGTCAGGTGTACTTCCACGGTCGGAATTCCGACCGCCTTGAGTGCATCTAAAATGGCAACGGACGTGTGTGTGTAGGCGGCGGGATTGATAACGATGCCGTCAAAGTTTTTATATGCGGATTGGATTTTATCCACAATGACACCCTCGTGGTTGGACTGAAACAGTTCCACTTCATTGCCGAGACTGTTTTCTTTTATAAACTCACAAAGGGCTTTGTAATCCTGTTTGCCGTATAGGTCGGGTTCGCGCAGTCCCAATAAATTGAGATTCGGCCCGTTGATCACAAGAATTTTCATGTCTGTACCTCCTTGAAAGCGGTAAGAATGTTTTTTGCCGTTATGGTTGCATCGGTGTCACATTGCACTGCAATGTCGCAGAAGTATTCATACAGGGGTTTTCGTTCCTCATAAAGTTTGAAAACACCGCTTTGCTGCGACAGGGGTCTGCCGTCCGTTGCAAGCAGGTTCACATCCCGTTGCAACCAGATGACTTTGCCGTTCTGATGCAGACAATTGTAGTTTTCTTTTGTTTTGATTACACCGCCGCCCGTGGCAAGCACGAGGCCGCTTTTTTTTGCACACTCGCACACCGCTTCGTGTTCAAGTGTGCGGAAGTGCACTTCACCGTATTTTGCAAAAATGTCGGGAATGGGCATCCCCGCTTTTTGCTCGATTATTTCATCTGTATCAACAAACTGCCTGCCCGTCATTTCGGCAAGGGCTTTGCCGGCGGTGGATTTTCCGCACCCGGGCATGCCGATAAGAATGATGTTTTCGCTGTCCGAAGCGATTTTTGCGGTGATGCGGTCAATTTCACTGTCGTCAATCTGCGTGTTTAAAAACAGTTCGCAGGCCTTTTTTGCCTGTGCGGTCAGCATGGCAAGACCGTTCAAACAAGGGATATTCAGTTTCTGTGCATCGAGAAGCAACTGTGTTCTTGCAGGGTTGTAAATAAGGTCAAGCACCCCTTCAAGAACGGGAAACACGGTCAGGTCAACAGGGGATATGCCTGTATTCGGATACATTCCGACGGGTGTGGTGTTCACAATCACAGCCGCATCTTTGTGGCGGTCAAGGTTTTCGTAATTATCTTCACCCGAACGGGAGATGACAACCACATCTGCACCCATGTCTTTGAGTACCGCACAGACCGTGACCGAAGCTCCACCCGAGCCGAGCACAAGACATTTTTTGTTTTTTACCGCAATACCGCTTTTTTTAAGCATATACAAAAAACCGAAATAGTCCGTGTTATCGCCTTTAAGCCCCTTTGCGGTGCGGGTAATGGTGTTGACCGAACCGATTTTCTGTGCTTCTTCGGAAATTTCCGCCAAAAACGGCATCACTTCTTTTTTGTAGGGAATGGTCACATTTGTGGCATCAAAATTGCCGTTTTGTAAAAATGCACCAATCTCGTCGGGTTCAAGTTCAAAAAGTTTATATTCATAATCGGCAAGTTCTGCGTGAATCTGCGGCGAAAAACTGTGCGACAGTTTGTGCCCGATTAAGCCTGCCCTGAAATTTTCTGCATGTTCCATAATTTTATCCTATCTGTTCAATATAACTGCCCAAATAACGGAACTGCTCGCTTTGCCGTTCGAGTTCTGCCAGCACCATGGGTAGTTTCGGGGAATAGACCGACACATCGAGGTCAAGATAAAACAAAAATTCAAAATCGCGGTCGGGCAGAGGACGGCTTTCCAATTTTGAAATGTTGATTCCGTGTGCAAAGAAGTGTGAAAGAAGCACATACAGTGCACCGGGTTTGTGCGGTGCAATCATCATAAGCGTGGTCTTGTCTGCACCGGGATAAATTTCGGGTGTGCGTGAAATGCAGATAAATCTTGTGTGGTTGTTTGCATTGTCCTGTACGCTTGCGGCAAGATTCACAAGACCGTACAATTGTGCACAATCACGTGAGGAGAGAGCCGCCACATCGTTTCTGTCGGTTTCGGCGGCAAGCCGTGCCGCCATGGCGGTGTTGGGACACGCGGTCACTTTGATCTGCGGATTGGCTTTTAAGAAAGACGCACACTGGCTGATTGCCTGCTCATGCGAGAACACCTCGCGGATATCTTCAAAACGTACCCCTTTTTTAACAAGCAGGTTGTGGTCGATTTTCAAACGGAATGACCGCACGATGTAAAAATTCTTTTTCAGCATCAGGTCATACACCTTGCCGACCGATCCTGCCGTGCTGTTTTCAAGCGGCAACACACCGTAGCGGCATGTGCCCGATTCAATGGCCTCAAAAACACCCTCAAAGGTCGGGTAGTATGTAATCTGCGGCAGCTCAAACAGATTTTGCGCCGCAATCTGTGAATAAGCACCCTCAATGCCCTGACAAGCCACTTTCGCGGTTGTCGGAAACAGCTTCGGGGTGTTCTGTTCGGCTTTTGCAAGGATTTCACCCGTCTGTGACTGCGTGCCGAGCAGTTTTTCCTGATAGGATCGCGACAGCGACATAATGGTGGAATACAGCACCCTGCTGTAGTCGGCAAAATCCTCTCCCGCAAGTGCGGACACCTTTGCCAGTTTTTCACGTTCACGGGCACCGTCGTACACGGGTTTTCCGTTTGCACGTTTATACTGTGCCACGCCTGCACTGATTTCCATTCGCTCCTTGAACAACTCAACCAGTTGGCGGTCCACTTCGTCAATGCGTTGTCTTAATGTATCTAAAGATTGCAATTCATTTTCCATTTTTTTCACCCTCAGTCGAGTAACAGATCGCACACCGCAATTGCGGCGGCGGCTTCCGTGACGGGTACGGCTCTTTGCACAATGCAGGGGTCGTGCCGTCCTTTTATTTTTAAAGTTGTGTTTTCCATTTTGGAAAGCGACACCGTGGCTTGTTCTTTTGCAATACTGGGTGTCGGCTTGAATGCGGCCCTGAACACAAGGGGCATGCCGTTTGTCATCCCGCCCAAGATGCCGCCGCAGTTGTTGGTTTTGGTATATATTTTCTGTCCGTCCGTTTCAAACGGATCGTTGTTTTGCGAACCGAAAAGCGAAGCACAGCCGAAGCCGTTGCCGAATTCCACCCCTTTGACGGCGGGGACGGAATAAACGGCGGCGGCAATTCTGCTTTCAACACCTGCAAACAGGTGTTCCCCCAAGCCCACGGGTAATCCCGTAACGGCACATTCAACAATACCGCCCACAGAGTCGCAATCTGCTTTTGCCTGCAGAATAAGCTCCTGCATTTTTTGTCCTGCCTGTTCATCGAGCACGGCAAAGGGTCTGTCGGCAAGAAGTTTTTGTTCCGTTTTGCCGACCTTGCAAAGGTCGAACGGAATGTCTTTGATGCCGCCGATGCTGTGAATGTGGGCAAACACTTCGATGCCTTTTTCCTGCAGATATTGCTTGCACAGTGCACCTGCCACACACAGCATGGCTGTGAGTCTGCCCGAAAAATGACCGCCGCCGCGAAGATCCACATCCTGCCCGTATTTCTGTATGGCACAGAAATCGGCATGGGACGGACGGGGCGTTTCTTTAACGAAAGAATAGTCCGACGAGTGCTGATTGCTGTTGTAAATTACGGCATGAATGCGGCTGCCGTCGGTTTTGCCGTTTGTCAGCCCTGACAGAAAAACAGGTTTGTCGGCTTCCTTGCGTGTGGTTGAAAACGCATTTTGTCCCGGTGCACGGCGGTTCATGAAGGATTGCAAGGCATCTTCATCGACCTGCATGCCCGACGGAAAACCGTCCAAAAACAATTCGATCTTTTCGTCGTGCGAGCCGCCCTCTATGTAAATTTTTAAATTGTTGCCGTATGGGGTGAGCATTTTTATTCCCCTTTCAGTTTGTCGAAATCATCCCAGAATGCGGGATAGGATTTTTCTACCGCTTGTGCTCCCGAAAGTGTAATATCCGTGTCGCACAAAACGGCGGCAACGGCGGCAGACATGGCAATGCGGTGATCGTTTGCACTGTCCACACACGCACCGTGCAAGGGCTTTTGCCCGTTTATCAAAAGACCGTCTTCTGTGATCGTCACATCCGCACCCAAAGCACACAGCAGGTCTTTTGTTGTCTGCAAACGGTCGCTTTCTTTCAGGCGAAGCCGTTGTGCATTGTAAATGCGGGTCGTTCCCTTTGCCGCACAGGCTGCGACTGCCAGCACAGGCACAAGGTCGGGAATTTGCGATGCATCAATGGAAATGCCGTGCAATTCGGATGCAAAGACAGTGACGGCATCGGCTTTTATTTCAATTCTTGCACCGAATTGTTTGAGGATTTCAACAATTTTTTTGTCACCCTGTGCCGATTGAAAATCCAGTCCCGTGACGGTGATCGGTTTTTTGCCGAAACTGCCTGCACACAGAAAGAATGCGGCATTTGACCAGTCACCTTCCGTATGCAGTTGTGCATCTGCCGCGAGAATCCTGTGTTCAACGGCAAACCCGTTTTCCGTCTTTTGCAAGGCGGCTTTGTATTTTTGCAACGCACGTACGGTCATGTCGATATACGAGCTGCTTTCAATCTTCCCCGTGAGGGTCAGTGTGCCGCCGTGGCGGGTCAGCATAAACAGCATCCCGCTTATGAACTGCGAAGACACACCTGCATCAATGGTGAAGTCGTGTCCCTGCAAAGTGCCGCTTACCGTAAGGAGATTGCCGTTTTTTTCAAAACAGATACCGTGGTTTTCGAGTTCTTCTTTTAAGGGGGACAGCGGTCGGTCAGGGAGTCTGCCTTCCATTTGAAAGACCGCCGAAACGCCCAATCCGCACACAAGCGGAATTAAAAAACGTATGGTCGAACCCGATTCTCCGCAGGGTAAAATCGCATTGCTGACGGGTTGCCGAATCGGTGCAACGGTGTAAATCCCGTTTTCATATGTAATGGAAGCCCCCAACGCACAAAGGCAGTCGGCGGTCGCCTGAATGTCTTTGCTTGTCTGCGGGCAGGTGATTTTTGTTTTTTTGTCGCTCAAAGCTGCACAGATGAGCAGTCTGTGTGCCTCGCTTTTGGAGGGAATTGCATGAATTTTTCCGCCGAGAGGGCGATTGTCAATTGTTTTTGTCATGTGTTATCCCATGCCTTTATAAGAAATGCAGGTAAGTCTTCAATGGCTGTCTTTTTCAGTTCCGATCTGCCCGTTTGGGTCGGAATGACAAGGGTAATAAAAGAGCCTTTGCGTTTTTTGTCTTCCAACGCCGCTTCGCAAAGCTGTTCACAGGTAAACTGCGTTTTTGTCGGCAGATTGTATTTTTGAAGTAAATTGAGTAGGATATCCAGTGTTTCCTGCGGACAAAGAGTTGCTTTGACGGCGGCTTTTGTGATGAGTACCATGCCGACAGCAACGGCACTTCCGTGCGAAACGGTATAGCCGGAATGCAGTTCAATACCGTGTGCCAATGTGTGCCCGAGATTCAGAAGTTGTCGGCAACCGTTGTCGCGTTCATCCTGTTCCACGATGTCACGCTTGTCTTCCACGCAAAGGGTGATGATATCGGTTATGTCCGCTTGTTTTTCAAGTTTTTCAATCAGTTCGGGACGGTTGATAAAGCCGTATTTGATGACTTCCGCCATGCCGTCGGCAAAAATTTCGGGAGTCAGTGTGCCCAGTGCGGACGGGTCGCAGAGCACAAGGCTCGGCTGATAAAAAGCACCCGCTAAGTTTTTGCCGTGTTGCAGGTCCACCGCCGTTTTACCGCCGACCGAGGAATCGACCATGGCAAGCAAGGTGGTAGGAATCTGCACAAAGTCAATACCTCTTAAAAAGGTTGCCGCTGCAAAGCCCGTTAAGTCACCGACCACGCCGCCGCCGAGGGCAACAAGCAGGTCGCTTCTTGTGATGTTGCAGTCTGCAAGATATTCCCACAGGTTTACAAGATTGGCGGTGCTTTTGGAGCTTTCCCCCGGGGGAATGAGGAATGTATGCACACAAAAGCCTGCATTCTGCAAGGATTGCACAACGGTTTCGCCATAGATCGAAAACACCGTTTCATCCGATACAAGCACACAGGAGCATGCTTTTTTTACCGTCAGAATCTGCTGTCCTGCTTCTTTGAGCAAGCCGTCTTTTATGCGAACTTCATATTGTTTTGAAGCGTTGACCCTTACCGTTTTCATTGTTTCACCTTCCCGTTGCCGTCTATGTTTTCTTTGGCAATTCTGCCGTCACGAAGCAGTGCCTTCAGGCGGGGTGCATCCTTGTCTGCAATGGCATCACGGTATTGCGTGAGTGCATTTATGATGGTGTCGAGTTCAAAGTTCAGTGCTTCGCCGTTTTCAAGAAACAGTTGTGTCCACATTTCCTCATTCAACCAGGCAACCCTTGTCATATCCTTGTAAGAGCCTGCCGAAAAACCGCCGTGGCGTTCGGCCGTGGGACTTTTGATGTAAGCGTTGGATACAACGTGTGCAAGTTGTGAAGTGAATGCGATCATGCGGTCGTGGTCTTTTGCCGTGGTGACGGAAAACCGACCGAACCCGGCAGGAGCGAGCATATTTTTAACATTTTCAATCAACATTTCGTCGTCAGATACGGGGGGTACAAGCACCATCGGTGCCCCCTTGAACAGGTTGGAGCGGCTGTATTTGATGCCCGAAAACTGTGTGCCTGCCATGGGATGGCCACCGATAAACACAAAGCCGTGTTCTGCGGCTTTTCGGAATCCGATCTCGCACACGCTTTCTTTGATGCCGCAAAGGTCGATGACGGTGGTGCTTTTGCTGATCTTGCAGGCATTTTCGTTGAGCCAGCCGATGGTTGCCTGCGGATACAGGGCAATCATGAGCAGATCGCATTTGTTTATGTTGTCCACGGTCAATTCATCGGAAATAATGTCGGCAAGTTTTGCGTAGCCGAGTGTGGTTGCATCACGGTCGGCACCGAGCACCGTCCAGCCTGCCGCTTTGTAGGCACTCGCCATGGAGCCGCCGATAAGTCCCAGTCCGACAATGCCGACGGTGTATTCTCTGTCTGCTGTGTTCAGGGCGGCTGCCATGCTTTTGAACGGATCGGAAACCCTTTGTACGGATTCCACCATTTCAAGGCTTTCAATCAGTTCAATATCCACATTGCTTGTGTTGCCGATGAGTCCGACAATGGTCTGGTAATTACCGCGGGAAATGTGTATGCCCAGACCTTGCGAAGCCAGCCAGTCGGTCAGGTTTTTGAGTTGTTCGTCGGTTGTGTTGTGTTTGAGTACTGCGATCATAGTAAGCAACTCCGTAAAATGATGATAAAAATAAAATCAGCCGCAGGTTTTTCACTGCGGCTGAAGAAAAGTAGTGTTAAAACTTTGCCTTTGCGGTACAGCGAAAAAACCTTTACTTTTTGTCGTTAAAGTAAAAGTAAAAAAAGTATGCTGTTGCAAAGGATGTGTGTTTCATAAAGAACTCCTGTACGGTTGATAAAAAAAGTATACCACCGTGAAAAATGTTTGTCAAGATATTTTTGCAATTTAATGTGCTAAATTTTTAAAATAATAAATTATGCTAACAGCATTCGGTCGTTTGCAAACGTGCCGTCGCTTGCAAGTTCGAACTTCTTGAGCAGGTCCGCAACGGTCAGATTCTGTTTTTCTTCGCCTGCAACGTCAAAAATGATTTTGCCTTCGTGCATCATGATCAGGCGGTTGCCAAGTCGCAGTGCATCTTTCATATTGTGTGTGATCATCAGGGTCGTCAGTTTTGTTTCGTTGACAATGCTTTCCGTAATGTCAAGCACCTTTGCGGCGGTTTTCGGGTCCAAGGCGGCAGTGTGTTCATCCAGAAGCAGGAGTTTGGGCTGCATCATGGATGCCATCAGCAGGGTGACGGCTTGACGCTGACCGCCCGAAAGCAATGCAACTTTGGTGGAAAGACGGTTTTCGAGGCCGAGGTCGAGGCGGGCAAGCATTTCTTTGAATTTTTCGCGGTCTTTTTTTGTGATTGACCATGAAAGCCCTCGGCGTGTGCCTCTTTGCTGTGCGAGTGCCATGTTTTCTTCAATCCACATATCGGCTGCCGTGCCGACCATGGGATCCTGAAACACGCGGCCTATGTATTTTGCACGCCTGTATTCGGGCAGTTTGGTAACATCTTTGCCGTCAATGATGATGCGTCCGTCGTCTACACCATAGGTGCCTGCGGTCACGTTGAGCATGGTTGATTTGCCTGCACCGTTGCCGCCGATAACGGTCACAAAATCGCCGTCGTTCAGAGTCAGCGAAATGTTGTTGAGTGCAATTTTTTCATTGACCGTGCCTGCATTGAATATTTTGGTTACATTTTTGATTTCTAACATTTATGCCGCCTCCTTGTGCTTTTTCATCGGATGTGAAAAGTATTTTTTCTTCAGATACGGAACGGCAAGGAACACCGCAACCACCACTGCCGAAAGCATTTTCAGAAGGTCGGTGTCAAGGCCGAGGAAGATGACAACCTGATAGACGATGTAATACACAACACCGCCCAGCACAACACCCAGCAGCCGAATGATGAAATTGGGCTTGAACCGTGACACGAGTGCATCGCCGATAATAACAGCCGCAAGTCCGATCACGATGGCACCGCGGCCGTCGTTGATGTCTGCTTTGCCCGAATATTGTGCAAGCAGTGCACCCGAAAATGCAACGATGCCGTTGGAAAGAATCAGCCCGATGCACTTGTTGAAATTGGTGTCAATGCCCTGTGCTCTTGCCATTTTTTCGTTGCATCCCGTAGCCCTGATGCCCGAACCGAATTTAGTGCCGAAGAACCAATACAAAACGGCGATCAGCACAACACAGAAAACAGCAAGAATGATCAGTGCTTCATTTTTGCGAAGCTGTGTAATCAGCACATCAAAGGTACGGGCCGGCAATGCCTGATTGGCTTTGCCCATGATTTTCAGGTTTACGGACCACAGCATCAGCTGTGTCAGAATCCCCGCAAGAATGGCGGGAATGCCCATCGCCGTGTGGAAAATGCCCGTCACAAGCCCTGCCGCCATACCTGCAAGAAATGCCATGAGCATCGCAGGCCACACATTCCAGCCGTTTGCCATCAGCACCGCACAAACGGCCATGCCGGTTACCATCGAGCCGTCCACGGTCAGGTCTGCAAGGTCAAGAACTTTGTATGTAATATAGACACCGATTGCCATAATGCCCCAGATCAGTCCTTGGGCAACGGCACCCGGCAACGCATTCAATAATGCACCCATAAATATCCTCCTGTCAAAAAGTGCCGCCTTTTACAGCGGCACTGTATGGTTGTTTTTAATATTTATGCGAGGGGTTCGTAATCTTCGGGAACGGTGATGTTCAGTTCCGTGCAGTTTGTTGCGTTGTATTTCTTGACGGGGTTGTTGTCGTATTCGATCGGCATTTCGGCGATGTCGGCTTCACCCTTGAGGATCTTTGCAGCCATGGCACCCGTGGTTTTGCCGAGTTCATAGTAGCTGATGGAAAGGGTTGCAATACCGCAACCGGAGCAGATTCCGGATTCACCTGCAATGATGGGCGTGCCGGTAGGAAGAACAACGTTGTTGATGGTTTCGGTGCAGGAAGCGGCGGTGTTGTCGGTGGGGATGTAAAGAGCATCACAAGCGGCAGCGGCGGCTTCGGCAACCTGTGCTACGTCGGAAGAAGCGGAGAAAGCAAAATCTTCAACCGTCAGACCTTTGCCTTCAAGGTATTCTCTGACAACCTTGACCTGGTATTCGGAGTTGGGTTCTGCCGAGCAATACAGCAGACCGACCGTCTTTGCATCGGGAACAAGGTCAATGACCATCTGTGCCTGTTCATCAAGGGGAGCAAGGTCGGAAGTGCCCGAAATGTTGCCGCCGACAGTGCCGTCGAAATCGGTCAATTCAAGGGCTACACCGTATTCGGTGATGGATGTGCCGAGAATCGGAATATCAAGCGTTGCATTGGCGGCTGCCTGCAGAGCGGCAGTTGCGTTTGCCATAATCAAATCCACTTCCTTGGAAACGAAGTCATTGACGATGGTCGTACAGGTGTTGGCTTCGCCTGCGGCATTCTGCAGAATGAATTCAACATTTTCGGCACCCAATTCATCGATCAAAGCATCCTGAAAACCTTGGGTAGCGGCATCCAGTGCTTCGTGGGGAGCAAGCTGGCAGATACCGACCACAAATTTTTCGTTGTCCTCGGTTGCATCACCTGCGGAAAGAACATTACCCGCAGAAGCGGCATCGGTAGCTTCATTTGTCGGGTCAGCGGTGTCGGTTGCACAGCCTGCAAGCAAACTCATGCAAAGAAGAGTGCAAAGGAAAAGGGAAACAAACTTTTTCATAATGATTACCTCTCTTTAGTGCTTTGACGCTTTTAAGTTTTTATGCTATATCACTTTTAAGCATCAACGCTTTTATGTGATGAAGTCATTATAATCCCATTTTTTTCGTTTGTCAAGAGGAAATTTGAAAAAATATAAAAAATCGTCTGCGACGAATCAAACGCCCGTCCCCCAATCTTGGGGGCGAAAAGGTGTTTTTGTTATAGGAAATTGCTCACAACGCGAGCAATTTCCTATATAATAAAAAACCGGACCTGCTTGACAAGCAGACCCGGAGTCGAAAAGCAGATTTATGATTGATAACGAAATCAATTTTTATCAGAAAGCCGTTTGGCGACATCCACAAGGGCACGAAGATCCTGTTCGGACATTGTTTTGCAAACAGTCAGAAGTTCCTGCACGAGTGCCGGTTCATTTTGTTCTGTATCAAAAAATGCCTGCGGGGTGACGCCGAGATATTCGCAAATATACAAAAATTCAGATAAAGGCGGCAGTGAACGGCCGGACGAAATGCTTTGCATATAACTTTTGCTGTGTCCGAGATCAAGGCTCATCTTGTATTCCGATACCCCTTTTTGGGTTCGCAACATTGAAATTCTGTTCCGAATAAAATCTTCGTTCACTTAAATCACCTCCGTCTATATTTTATACTATTGTCATCGGTATAAATATCGATGATTGTATCGAAATATGTTGAATTATACCGATAATATCGGTATAATTGATAGTCGATAGTATTTTATGAGTTGGAGGATTTTATGGGTATTGCTTGTTGCGGTTTTGGGCACAGAGATTTATACCGGGATATAAAAAATGAAATGCAGCTGATTGTTGAGTATCTTGTTGAAAAAAAAGGTGTGACGATTTTTTATACAGGCGGCATGGGAGATTTTGATGATTTATTTATTAAAGTGGTAAAGCAATGTAAAATAAAAAAAGAAAAAGAAATACACCTTATTCTTGTTATGCCTTATTTAACAAAAGAAATGCAACATAATAAAGAATATTACAAAGAATGGTTTGATGAAATTATTATTCCTGAAATTTGTTCAACCACATACTATAAACAAGCAATCCCATTAAGGAACAGGTGGATGATTGAACAGTCTGAATTTGTTGTGTCGGGTGTTTATAGGGATTTCGGCGGTGCATATTCGGCACTGCAATATGCCGAAAGAAAGGGAAAAGAAATTATTGATGTATATAATAATTAAGGCAAAAAAACCGGGCCTGCGTTTGCAGACCCGGGTGGTAAAAGTTTTATTTTGCTCTTTGAATGCGTACAACCGTTGCAGAGTAGCAGGGAACGGTGTAGTTGAATGCGTTTGTGATGTTTTCGAGGGTGATTTCTTCAATTTTTACATTTTCCGTCTGTCCGATGTGGTTTTCAACCGTCGGATCGGTGTGGAACATCTGGTAAGCCGTTGCCGTGCTGTTCACTGCGGTGTTTTCGTCGATGGTCACGGCAAAGGTGCGGGGGCTGTTTGTGACATTGACGAGTTTTACAATGATGTCACCCGTTTCGTCGGTGCTGACGACCTGATAAGCTTCGGCTTCGCAGGAAGAACCCGTGGTGTAATCAACATACAGTTCACCGTCGATGTAGCACTGAATGTTTCTGCCGCTGACAACCACTTTCAGTTCGTATGTCTTGCCTGTTTCGGCTGTGAAATCGCGGATGGTGCCGATGATTTGTCCTGTTTTGACATCGTTTTCAATGCTTTGCAGGCAGGAAACGGTATTGCCCCAGCCGCCGATATTCCAGAAGTAGTTGTTCTTTGTGTCTTTGACTGCAAAGGGAATGATAAATCCTTCTTCGCCGTCGAGTTTGGTCGCTTCCACGGTAAAGGTGTAGTCTTCCCAATCGGAAGAGCCGAAGTAAGCGACAGAACCCGTGTTGGAATAGTTCATTTCGGTGGTCTTCTGCACCAGTGCACCGTCTTCGACCTTGAATTTGCCGTCGGTGGCGGCATCCCAGTTCCACCAGAAGGTGTTAATGGAGAAATCATCTTCGCCGAGAATCTTGCCGTCTGCATTGGAAACGACCTTGACATTGTCAAATTTTGCACTTGTGTACCATGTGCCGACACCGACCTTGCCCGAAAGGGTGGGCTGTTCAATCAGTGCACCGTCAAGACTGCTTTCAAGAAGCGTGGTGCCTGCATTGGCGGAGAACAGTTTTTGTGCATAGTAACTGATCGAACCGATGCTGTCGGAATTGTTGAACCAGATGAGGTTCGGACTCCAGTGCCTTGCCGTGGTGGAGGAGAACAGCGGTGCATAAGCCGCCATACGGACGATGTCGCCGTTGCGTTCAAGACCTGTCATGTAAGCCGCTTCCGCAAGGGCTGCTTCGAGGCTGTTGGAACGGGCGGCATATTCACCTAAGAAAACCTGAATTGCACCGCCGTAGTTGGTGTCGGTCATACCCTCCACGGTGCGGGAATAATTCTTTTCATCATAGTAGTCGGTGTTGCGGCGGAACCAGATGGGATCGTTGTAATAATGCTGGTCGGTTGCCCCCGCAAAATCGTTGACGGAAAGTTCAGGATGTGCTTCAAGATAGTCTTTTGCATATGCGTAAGAGCCGATGTAGTTGACACCGTGGGTGGCATCTGCCGCACCTGCGGAATAAATCAGTTCAATGCCTTCATAAAGTTCGGGGTTTTCTGCTTTTGCGGCAAGGAATGCTTCTAAGAAAGCAACATAGCGTTCATAGTAATCCATTCCTTCGTTTTCGTTGCCGATGCAGATGTATTGCAGGTCAAAGGGTTCTGTGTGCCCCATGGCAATTCTTGCCTTGCCCCAAGGAGTGGTTTCATCACCGCGACAGAACTCGATGAGGTCAAACATATCGTCGAGATACTTTGCAAATTCTTCCGAATTCATGTCCACGGGACCCATGCCGCGCATCTGGCAGTACAGTCCGCAGTTCAGAACGGGCACGGCAACCGCACCGAGGTCTTCGCACAAAAGGAAGTATTCATAGAAGCCCAGGCCGTAGGTCATGAAGGACGGATACGGGTCTTCGGTTGCGGCATGGTCGGTCCAGATGTTTTCACCCTGCAAACGGGCGGCAACATCGCCGTACGTGCCGTTGAACAAAAGCGGATCGCCGTTTTCATCCACACCGATGCTGTCTTTCCAGTGGTAAGCCGTTTCCCAGGTGTATCCTTCAATGACACAGCCACCGGGGAATCGCAGGAATTTGGGTTGCATTTCTTCAAGAAGCATGCAAAGGTCTTTGCGCAGACCGTTTTCTCTGCCTTTGTAGGTATCAACGGGGAACAGCGAAACCATGTCAACAGCCGCTTTACCGTTATCAATGAGAATCTGTGCAGATACATTTTCGATTGCGGTGACAGTGCTTTCAAGGGTCATTTTGTACTGCGCCCAGTCGGCAGTGATGTTTTCAATGACCGCTTCGTCAATCACTTCGTCCCCGACACAGATGCGGGCATAGAGTTTACCCGTGTAACCGTCAAGCCCCTTTGCCCAGACCGAGAAATTGTATGCGGCACCTTCGTCAAGGTTCATGCCTTCCATAAAGCCGATGTTTTTTGCACCCGCGGGGGAGTCGGCTTCGTTTGCAATGACAAGATAGTTTGTGTTGTTGCGGTTGAGTGCATCGGAAGCATCAATCAAAACATTCAGAGCAGCACCATTCACGGCAGCCCAATGAAACAGTTCGTCATCGGTTGCAAGGGCGGTGAATTCAAACGAGCGGTTTGCGATTTTTTCGGCATAAAGGCCTGCATCTGCCGCGAAGTTGATGTCTTCAAAAAATACACCGTAAAGAATGTCGGAAATGTCATGCACTTGGCTTTCGGGCAGAATGTTCAGGTTGTAGTCGGCGGTCTGTTCATCATAAGTGCCGATTGTGTTATTTTCGGGATACATTTTTTCAGGCTCCTTTTCTGCAAACAGTCCGCAGATGAGCATGAATGCGGCACTGAAAAATGCAACGATCTTTTGCCATATGTTTACAAGGGAATGTTTCATAAATAACATCCTTTCTGTTTAATAATTTTATTTTACATTAAAAAACTTTTTTGTCAACATTTATATTTGCAGTGGAAAAACGGAAAGATAACTGATATAATAGGGAACAAAAAGGGTGAGAAAATGAAAGCCAATGAAATGTTTCGTGCATTTTTGCAAGAAAATAATCTGCCGCAGACGGACTATGATGCATTTGCATTCGGTGTGGATGCCGATTTGTTGGCAGAACTTGTGCGTTGCGGCAAAAAGACGGCTTGTTCATCCCTCCATGAAGTATATGCACATGAAAACGCGCCTTTGCCGAAAGCGGGACAATACAGTGTGGTGCTCGACAGTCGCGAAAATGCGGTCTGTGTGATCCGCACAACGCTCGTTTACATGTGCGCGTTCAACAAAGTTTCCCCTTTGCATGCCGCAAAAGAAGGTGAGGGGAACGGCTCGTTGGCTTATTGGCGGCGGGAGCATGAAGACTTTTTCAGAAAAGAACTTTCGGCAATCGATTTGCCTTTTACCCGTCAGACCCCTGTTGTGTGTGAAGAATTTGAACTTGTATATCCGAAACAAAAGGAGGATAAAGCATGAATATCAGACCCGAATTGTTGCGTTTTGCTGACGGCAAGCCCGTTTGTACCGCAGAGGACTGGACAAAACGCAGGCAAGAACTGCTCGATTTGTTACGTCATGAAGAATATGGCTTTGCACCCGAAAAATGCAAAGTGACCGCCGAAGTTGCCGAAGTCAACCCCAAATGTGCGGGAGGCAGTGCAAGGCTTGAATCGGTGAAACTGACTTTCCACGCACCCAAAGGCGACCACACCGTTCCGATGCACCTGTTTATTCCCACTGACGGCAAGGTGCATCCGCTGATTCTGCTGATCAATTTCCGTCCCGAACCGTACGATATGTACTGTCCGACCGAAGAAATCATTGACAACGGTTTCTGCCTTGCCGAAATCTGCTACAAGGATATCACGTCCGACGATGCCGATTTCGCAGACGGTCTTGCAGGCTGTTTTGAGCGCCCGACCGACGGCACGGGTTGGGGAAAAATATCCCTGTGGGCGTATGCCATGCAGGGTGCGCTTGACTATTTGCTGAACCGTCCCGAAATTGACCAAAATAATGTTGCCGTGGCAGGACATTCCCGTCTCGGAAAAACCGCCATGTGGTGTGCCGCACAGGATGAAAGAATCCGCTTTGCACTCATCAACGGTTCGGGTTGCGGCGGCACGGCACTCGAACAGACCAAACACGCGGATGCCGAAACGTATGAACATATTCACAAATATTTCCACTATTGGTTCTGTGAGAATCATCATAAATATACCACCGAAACGGTCTTTGAAGTGCTCGATCAGCACATGGCACTTGCCTGTATTGCACCCCGCTTTGCATGCGTGGGTTGCGCAAAGGACGATCTGTGGGCAGACCCGTGGAGTGAAAAAATTTGCTGTACCGCCGCCGCACCCGCTTGGGAATTGCTCGGTAAAAAAGGCTTTGACGGGGATGACACACAATCCGATATCGGGACTTTCCTGCACGGCGGGCACATTGCCTATCATCTGCGCGCAGGCATTCACTTTTTCAGCCGCAAAGACTGGTTGTATTATATGGAACATATAAAAAGCAATTTAAAATAAAGCATTGCAATCCTTTCCTTATCATGGTAAGATGAAAAAAAAGAAAACGGAGGCGTTTTTATGCAGGTTTTTGTTTCTGTTGTACTGACCATATTCACCACCCTCGCAACCTTTTTCGGTTTGTTTGTGGCACCCGCAACACCCAAGGATATTGAAGATGATTTCGTTCCCGTGATGCGTTTTGTTGCCGCAAGCGATACCCATGTTATCACATTGGGTGACACGGGTTGCCGCCGCATTACAAAGATGATGAAACAGGCATATGCCCTTGCCGACAAGGATGCCGATTACAACAAGGTCGATGCCGTTGTCTTTTCGGGTGATATCACCGACGAAGGATCCATGACCGCTTATGCCGCATTCGGTGCAACGGTCAACAATGTGCTTCGTGACGAAACGAAAGCCCTCTCTCTGGCGGCGGTTGCCAGCCATGACGGCAATTTTTACTCCAAGGCAGATTCCCTTGCCATGCTCACGCAGGTAACAGGGCAGCAACCTGATTACCACACCGTTATAAACGGCTATCATTTTATTGTTATTTCCGCTTGTGCTGACGAAGATGCACATTATCTGCCTTCGCAGGTCGAATGGCTTGATAGAGAATTGGCTGTCGCTGTTGCCGACACACCCGACAAGCCCGTGTTTGTTTTCCAGCATGAACACATCACCGACACCGTCTTCGGCAGTTATACGCACGAAGGCTGGGGTGTGAAATATTTCACCGAGGTGCTCAACAAGTATCCGCAGGTCGTGGACATTTCGGGCCATTCCCACTATCCGTCCAACGACCCGCGAAGCATCTGGCAGGGCACTTTCACCGCCATCGGTGACTGCGGTCTGTCGTATGCCGAATTCAGCGTGGACGGTGTAAACTCCATTCATCCCGACGGCAGCAAGCAGGTAGCCCAGGCTCTGATTCTTGAAGTTGATGCCGAAAACCGTATTCTTGTTAAAGTGCTCGACATCACCGCAGGTGAAATCCTTTGCACCTATCTTGTTGACAATGTGACCGAAGAAAATAAGACCAAGTATTCGCACGAAGCAAGAAGCCTTGCCGCAAACGCACCCGTGTTTGCAGAGGATGCCGCACTGACCTTCAAAAACGGTCTCATCAATGCAACCGTAACCGTGCCGCAGGCAAGCGTTGAAGCCGGCAATGAAATTTATCTTTATCGTATCTCCGTAAAGAACGAAGCCGGCGAAGAACTGTATGCCGCATGGGAATTCTCGCAGTATTACTTTGCCGAAAGACCCGACAGCATCACATTTAAGTTTGCAAAGCCTATCGGTGCGGCTTATGCAGAAGTGGTTGCGGAAGACGTCTGGGGTAATCAGAGCGAAGCACTCACAATTGCTTTTTAAGAAATAAAGCAAACACCCGGCTTTGTCGGGTGTTTTGTGCTGTAAAAGTATTCTGAAAAGGGGAAAAACGGGATGAAAAACAAAAAAATAATATGGATCATTCTCGGCTTTGTTGCAACGGCACTTTCCGCTTATGCGTTGTATTGTTTTTATTATGAATATCTGCGTTGGAACAATCTTGCATTGTTGGGCTTTTATGCCGCACTCGGTTATCTCGGTGTCGGTTTGCTGGCAGGCGCAGGGCAGGTCTTGCGTAAATCACCTTACAAAAAAGGAAAACAAGCTCTTTTGAGCATTTCTTGCATTCTCATTTATGCCGCACTGCAATGGGGCATTACCTTTTACATCAATGTCATTGTCGGCAAAGAGCAGATGGCACAGACCGCCATTGATGCCGCAACGGCGGTACAGGCAGTCTGTCTGTTTATTCTGTTTGCCGTGTTTGTTTCAAAATTCGGCAAAAAAGCAGTGCAGATCCCGCTGACGGTCGGCGGCGGTGCGGCCGTCGGACTGATCATTTACTCCATGCTGTTTTCAACTCTTACGGCCTTTGTTTACAGAGATTACAAAGCGGCGGCACCCATGGTCAATCCCATTTCAAAGGAGGAATTGCAGTTGCGTGAAGGTGATTTTTATGTAAGCCCCAAGGGCAGTGACGAAAACGACGGTTCTCTGTCTGCTCCCTTTGCCACCATCCAAAAAGCACAGCAGGCAGTTCGTGCACTCGATAAAACAGGCAAAGACGGTATCACCGTTTGCCTGATGGCAGGGGACTACCGTGTGTCTTCCGTGGTCTTTACCGAAGAAGACGGCGGCACGGAAAACTGTCCCGTTACATATTGCGCCTACGGTGACGGCGAAGTTGTGCTCAACGGCGGGCAGACTTTGCAGCCGTCCGATTTTGTTCCCGCTTCGCAGTATGCGGAAATTTTCTCCCGTCTTTCCGACACCGCCAAAGAAAAGGTGTTTGTGCTGGATCTTACCAAAGAACCGTATTCTCTGACAGCGGATGATTGGGGCAAGCTCTATGCCGTAGGCTCCTACAATACCGCCGCAAAATACGACGGCGACTATGTGGGTCCGTTGTATTGTGAGCTGTTTGTCAATGATATCCGTCAGACCATTGCCCGTTATCCGAATGAAGGCTTTTTGCACACGGAAGAAGTCGTTTCCACGGGGCTCGGCAGAGAAAGCGACGGCGCACTGACCGCCGTTGAAAACTGGGATGATATCCGCAACCCCGAACCCGATGTTTACCGTGTCAATGATGAACTTTCCGCAAGAATCGCATCGTGGAAAGAACTCGATAAAGCATGGATGATGGGCTACTGGAAATATGACTGGGCAGACGGCTCGACCCTCATCGGCAATTTTGAAGCCGACACGGGTATTCTTTCTCCCATGTTCGTAAGCACTTACGGCACAAAGGTCGGTGCACCTTATTATTTCTATAATGTCCTTGAAGAACTCGACACCGCAGGGGAATGGTATCTTGACCGCGAAAAGGGGCTTCTGTGCCTGTATGCCCCCGAAAATATGCAGGATGCAAGCATTGACATTTCGCTTTCGCTTGAAAACATCCTCAAGGTGGATGCAAGCCATCTGCGGTTTGAAAACCTGACCATCAAGGGCACCCGTTCCGATGCTGTGCATGTGAACGGTGACGATGTGTATGTAGACGGTTGTCTTGTCAAAAATGTGGCAGGCAATGCCATCATCATGAACGGGTATAACAATAAAGCCGTCAACAACGAAATCACCCGTACGGGACGCGGCGGTATTTACATCACGGGTGGCGACATTGCAACCCTGACCCCCGGCAACAGCATCGCCGACAATAACCACATCCACGACTGGTCGGAAATTTATCTGACCTATCAACCGGCTGTCACCTTAAACGGTGTGGGTAATATCTGTTCGCACAACGAAATGTATAATTCCCCGCACGAAGCGATTACCTACAGCGGCAACAACCACATCATTGAATACAACCTCATTCACGATGTCTGCCTGTTGTCCGATGATGCAGGTGCTATCTATTCGGGAAGACGTTGGGACTGGTACGGAACTGTTATCCGCTATAACTGCATTTATAACCTCGGTTCGGACGGTCACAGACCCGACGGCATTTACCTTGACGATGCCCTTTCCGGGCAGACCGTTTACGGCAACCTGCTCATCAACATTCCCAAATATGCTCTGCATCTCGGCGGCGGCAGAGATCTGGATGTGTGCAACAATATCATCATCAATGCGGGCGATCGTGCCGTCAGTTACGACTCCCGTGCGCGTGAAGGAGCCATCGACAACGGTTGGTTCACGCATTCTTCATCCAAAGACGGTGATATGTGGCAACATCTGTTCAATTCCCCGTGGCAGACGGCTGTGTGGCAGGAAGCGTTCCCGCAGTATAAGTCCTATTCGGATGATTTTGAAAACACGGAAAGCCCCGATTTTGTTCCCAATCCCGCCAACAGCATTGTGGCAAACAATCTGATTTTTGACGATGCGGCAAGCATCGGGAATATTTCGGAAGCGGCGGACCGTTTCAGCACCGTTTCGAGAGAAAATATTTATTATCTTGGCAAAGTTGACAGTTTCTTTACCGATGCGGCAAACGGAGATTATTCGCTTCTTGCCGATGCAAGTTTGCCCGAAGACTTTGAAGCACTGCCGCTTGATAAGATTGGCAGATATTAAAACTTCGGGCATAGCCCGATAAACCGTAATTTGTAATATTCCTAAAGAATAAAAACATAATTATCCCATTGACAGAAAGGAACCCTTATGATTCTCGCTTTACCCACCCTTGCCCTGCTTGCCATTACCATTGTGACAAGCAGTTTAACGGGGATCACCAAAAACATATTCACAAAAGATGTTTCCCAAACTACCCTCGGCACATGGTTTTATGTGCTGTTTCAGAGCATTGCCTGCGCCGTACTGATTCCGATTCTGTCGGGCGGTTTCGGCAAAATCAGTGCTTATTCCATTTTAACAGGCATTCTGTTCGGTGCGGTTTGTTGCGGGCAGGTCATCACTCTGCTCAAGGCACTTCCCCTCGGCCCGTTTTCGTATTCCATGGTCATTTCTTCCCTTGCAACCCTCATTCCCACCCTCAGCGGCCCCTTTTTCGGTGAAACAATCACTCTTTCGCAGGGCTTCGGCATTGTGCTGATGGTGCTGTGTGTGGTGTTCTCCACCGACAAGAACAAAGAAGATGAAAGCCGCAAGGCCAATGCAAAATGGCTGATCTGGTGCCTTGTGTCCACCGTGCTCAACGGTATGATCGGTGTGTTGCAGAAAGTGCATCAGGCCTCGCCCCACAAGGACGAACTTCCCATCTTCCTCGTTTCCTCGTTCATTTTCTCCATCATTCTGTGCGGGGTAATGGTGGCGGTTGAGCACAAACGCAGCCCCGTCAAAGAGCCGATCCCCTTTACCAAAAAAGGTGTGCTGATTCCCTTGCTCGGCGGTATCACGCTGGCGTTCCCCCATGCCATCAACCTGCATCTGGCAGGTATCATGCCGGCGGCTGTCATGTTCCCACTGGTCAATATCTGTCCGCTGATGCTCACAACCCTTATTGCGGCAACCGTGTTCCGTGAACGGCTGTCTGTCCGCCGTTGGATCGGTTTTGCCATCGGTGTTGTGTCCACCCTGTTCGTCAGCGGAACGGTGTCGTTTTAAAAATATGTATACAAAATTAAAAAATAGTTGATTTGTGAATTGCGGCATGGTATAATTTCCTTATAAATATTAAGGGGGATTTACCATGACCGCAATTTTGCATCATATCGCCTACAAGATCATCAGTATCTTTGTTTCCATTGCCATGTTGCTTGGCATTACCGTGCCCGGCTTTAAAGCAGACGACAGCAACTGGAAAACCAATTATCCTTATGTATTCGTGCACGGCCTTTCGGGCTGGGGCAGTTACGATGCCGTTTACAAACTCATGCCCTACTGGGGGATGTTCGGCGGCGACCTGATGGGTTATCTCAACGACAAAGGCTTTGAAACTTATGCCGCTTCCGTGGCCGGCAATACGAGCGCATGGGACAGAGCCTGCGAACTGTATGCACAGCTGACGGGGACCGTTGTTGACTACGGTGAAGCCCATTCCGCGCGCTGCAACCATGCCCGTTTCGGTGAAGATTTCACCGGCAGAGCCCTCATTCCCGCCTTTGATTCCGAAAACAAGATCAACATTCTCGGCCATTCCTTCGGCGGTGCAACGGTGCGTCTGTTTGCAAGCATCATGGCACAGGGAAGTGCCGAAGAACAGGCAGCCACCACTGACGGCACTCTTTCCGATTTCTTCAAGGGCGGAAAAGGCGATTATATTTATTCACTGACTGCTCTTGCCGCACCCCACAACGGCACCACGGCTTACAACATCGGTGAAACCCATGCGGCAGAACCGACAGCCGAAGAAGCAGAACAGATCAAAGAAAACAGAGGTCTTCTTGACAGCATGATGGATTCCGTGCTCGGCGCAGTTGTTGATGAACGCATTTCCGAAGACTATGCATCCTATGATATGTATATCGACAATGCTCTTGCACTCAACGAAACCATTATGACCCTGCCCGATACCTATTATTTCTCCATTCCCTGTGCGGCAGTCACGCAGAATGAAGACGGCACATACGCTCCCAATAACAAGGTTGAATTCATTTACCGCGACAGTTGTGCGGCAATGGGTGTTTACACGGGTGTCACCAAAGGCGGTTATGTCATTGACGAAAGCTGGCAGCAGAACGACGGCCTTGTCAACACCAATTCTGCAAAGGCACCTTTCAATGCACCGCAGAAAGATTATGAAGAAGGCAATGTGCAGACGGGGATCTGGAACATTATGCCCACTTATGACGGCGATCATATGGCACTGCAGGGCGGTCTGCTGAAAACAGGAGACATCAAGGATCTTTATGTGGATCTGCTTTCTATGATCAATTCCTTGGGCTAATCTCATACAAGTAAAATATTATTTGCATAAAATCTTGCATTATAAAAAGCGGCATGGTATACTCTCTTTGTGAGAAAAAAGGAGAGAGATACCGTGACCGCTTTTTATCGTAATATAGTCTGCAAAATTGTCAGTTTGTTTATGTTTTTATCCGTGCTTCTGGGCAGTGCAGGGGAATTTATCAAATCGCAGACCGATGAAAAACAAACAGATTACCCCTTTGTTTTTGTGCATGGTCTTTCAGGTTGGGGCAGTTATGATGACCTGTATGCAAAGCTTCCCTATTGGGGAATGTTCGGCGGCGATCTGATGACTGCACTGAATGAAAAAGGATTTTCCTGTTATGCTGCCTCTGTGTCACCCACGCACAGTGCATGGGACAGAGCCTGTGAACTGTATGCACAGTTGACAGGGACAATCGTGGACTACGGCGAGGCACATTCCGCACGTTGCAAGCATGCACGCTTCGGTGAAGATTACACTGGCAGTGCTCTCATTGCCGCATTTGACGAAGATCACAAAATCAACCTCATCTGCCACTCCTTCGGGGGTACCACCGCAAGACTGTTTGCAAGTATTCTGCAGACGGGCAGTGTTGAGGAACAGCACACCACAACGGACGGCACACTGTCCGATTTTTTCAAAGGCAATAACGGGCATCGCATTTATTCCATTGTTACCCTTGCAACCCCGCACAACGGTTCAAGTGTTCTGTTGGCAGGCGATGGCGAAAATCCGCTGCTGACACCCGAGGAGATCGGGGCGCTGATCGGTATGGGAAATTTATCGGAGGAAGAAATCGATTTCCGCGTTGCCGAGGATTATGCACTGTATGATATTATGATCGACAATGCCGTGGCACTCAATAAACAGATCATTACGCTCAATGACATCTATTATTTCTCAGTGCCGTGCAATGCAACCGTTGCCAATGAGGATGGAACGTTTGCACCCGTTACGGCCAAAACAGAATATCTTCTGCGTGAAACCGCAGTTGCCATCGGAAAATTCACGGGTACGACCGAAAACGGTTTTGTGATCGACGAAACATGGTTTGCAAATGACGGTCTGGTAAGTACTGTTTCTGCCGTCGCTCCGTTCGGCGATCAGGCGATTTCGTTTAACAAAGACCGCATCATTCCGGGTGTCTGGAATGTTTTGCCGACCTATGAGGGGGATCACATGTCTTTGCAGGGCGGTTTCACCGTGCGCAATGATGTCAAGCAATTCTATGTTGATTTGCTGACCATGATTTCGCAAATCGGATAAAGAGAAAAAGGACTACCAAAGTAGTCCTTTTTTTGGAGCTGATGGTCAGAATCGAACTGACAACCTGCTCATTACGAATGAGCTGCTCTGCCATTGAGCCACATCAGCAATTCACTTTGCGAGTATGTATTATACATGATATTTTTAATAAAATCAAGCCCTGAAAAATGTTTTTTGCAAAAAAATTTTCGGATACTGCAAGTTTTTTCCCGCTTTGTCAATACTTTCTTTGAAAAATCGAAAGGAAATTGAGAGTATGCAGTATCTATGGGCTTTTCTGTGCGGCGGTCTTATTTGCGTGATCGGACAAATTCTGATTGATAAAACGCGCCTGACTCCTGCCAAAATATTGGTCGGTTTTGTTGTTGCCGGGGTGATTTTAGGAGCACTGCGAGTGTATGAACCGTTCCGTGATTTTGCGGGCGCGGGGGCGAGTGTACCGCTGACGGGCTTCGGTGCACTGCTTGCCGACGGCACGCGCGAAGCGGTGGACGAAAAAGGCTTGCTCGGTGCACTGACAGGGCCTTTGTGTGCGGGAGCGGCAGGGATTACGGCAGCGATGCTTTGCGGGCTTATTGTATCTTTTCTCGGCAGACCGAAATCAAAATAGAAAAACAAAAACAGTAAAATAATGGTGAATTGTTGCAAAAATTTGACACAAGTTTAAACTTACTATTGCTTTTTACTTTTTGCGGAAAAAGATATTGTAATTTTTCAGAAACTGTGTTATGATGTAGATGCAAATTTTTGCAATTGCTTACAAGGAGGTGCTGCTCAATGGAAGGTGCACAGGAAATCGTCGCTATCGTCGAAGCATTCTTTAACGCTCTCAAGACCATCATCAATGCTCTGAAGGCTTTGTTTGGCATGGTCAACACCGAAGATTCTCAGACTTCTGAAGAATAATTTGTTTTTTATTTGCATGCAAAAGAGAGACCGGGGTTACCGGTCTTTTCTCTTTTTCCGGACGAATTGTTACAAAGCTTTGTTCTAATTGTTAATTTTGAAAAAAATCGAAAATATTTTCCAAAAAGACTTGTACTGTTTGACGAAGTGTGTTATAGTAATAATGACTAATAATCAAAATAGAAAGTGAGGTGCACGTAGTGGCTATTTTTGATTTCACTTTAGAAGATGTTCTTGCTTTTATTGAGGATCTCCTCAGAAAGCTCAAAGAGGCTTTTGCAAAACTCGGCATTCTTATTCTCCCTGAACCGGGCGAAGGTCATAACACCACAAAGACCGAAGAATAATTTTTCAGAAAGAGGTATTTACTTATGAATTTTAAATTTGAAGACCTTTTTGATTTTACTGTTTCCATTGACGATTGGATCGCTGTTATCAGAGCTTTCATCACCGCTATCGCAGACTTCTTTAAGTTCATCGGCATTGATCTGTTTGCTCCCGAATCAGAAGACAGCGCAACCAACAGCGAAAACACCTAATTTTTTAACGAAATAAAAAAAGGAGGATATTCACATGGATTCTTTCTTCAAAGCTATCATTGAATTCATCACCGACATTTTCTCTGCTATTGCTGATTTTCTCGGCTGGACCATTTATATCGAAGATCTGCCGGAGGATTCTGCAGCAGCCGATGAAAACGCATAAGTTTTTGTGTGAATCGGATTGATTTTCCATTATTAAAACAGGAGGACTCATCATGTTTTCATTTGATTTTGCTGCTCTTATGCAGTTCCTTATGAAGTTGTTTGCAGCTTTCAAGAGTCTTGCCGAAAAACTCGGTATTGTCGGCGCTGAGGGCGAAGAAAACGCATAAGTTTCATCGTTGTAATTTTTTTCCATACAACAAAAAAAACCGTCGGAATCCGACGGTTTTTTTTCATCCCTCATCCTTTGCATAGCGTTCAAACTGTCCTTTTGCAAGGTAGCAATCCCCGCCCGTACAACGCACACAGTATTTGTTGATGTAGGCAATTTTCTTTTTTTCGTTCGGGAATTTTGTCACAAGCGAACACTGTTTGACAAATCCCTCGCAAATCAGTGATTGTGCAGTTTCCCGCACGAAAAAGGGGCAACGGATGGCGGTGTCATTTCTTGTAAAACTCATGAAGTCCTCCTTAATCATGTTTGTTTGACTTCATTGTAACAAAAAGCAAACGGAGATTTCTCCCCGTTTGCAATCAAAAATCAAAAAAATTTTTAATTTTTTTTGTAACTGCCAATAATGTGCTTCAATTCTTCGCTCGGTTCGCCGTTTTGCGTTTGCAGGCACAATGGTTTTTCGACCGTCAAACCCGGTTTTCGTCCGCGTTTACCTTCGAGTAAAAACAGCCACGGCGCATCGGTGGATTTCTGATGCACAAAGCGTAATCGTTTCGGTTCAAGCGCGGCATTGTGCATAGCAATCATTGCCTCACTGAGCCGTTCGGGGCGCAGACAGATACAGAACGCACCGCCGAATTTCAGTACATAAGCTGCGGCAAGGCAGATTTCTTCCAACGTGCCGTCGGCTTCACTGCGGGCAATTTTGCGTGCGGTGTCGTCACTTGCCTTGCCGTGGTCGGCGGCATTGTAAGGCGGGTTCATGGTCACAATATCTAAACTGCCGGCTTCGATTTTTCCCTTTAATTCCCGCAGATCGGTGTGCAGAAGATGAATATCTTTTGCTTTTTCACAGTTTTCAATGGAACGGGTCAGTTGATTGCAGGCTTTTTCCTGAATTTCCACCGCCCACACTTCTTTTAGTGTGCTTTCACGCAGCCAATAAAACGGGATGATTCCGCAACCCGTGCCGAAATCGCATACCTTTTGACCGTTGTGCACATTGGCAAAATCGGCAAGCAACAATGCATCCGTTCCGAATGTGTGTGAGGGTGACACAACCAGCGGCAGTGTGCCGTCGGAATCTATGTATTCAATGTGTTCCTCGGGGAGAAGATCGTAGTTTTTTTCATTCATAATGTTATACGGTAAATGACAGACTGACGGGTTCGGAGTCGATGTGGTAAGCACTTTCCGCTGTGGCCGTCAGGGTATAATTGCCCGCAGGAAGAAGTGCGCCCGGCACAGTGAAACTGAATGTATCGTCATCATTGATGATGAAGTAATCAGAAAGGAAGTGTTCTACAAACACGGTTTTGCCGCTTTCGTCTGCAAGGACGACTTTGTAATCATGCACAATGTAGCCTTCGGCGGGAACTGCCTGTGTAAAGGAAACCACATAATCGCCGTTTTCGTTCTTTATTGCCTTTGCAACACTGTCGGCAGGGAACACAGGTGCGGTATCATGTGCTTTCATGTTTTTGTAGGTGTAAGCGAAAGTACTGCGGTCATTGACATTTTCAATGTAATAATCGCAGAAGAAGGTTTCCGACAGCACATCATATCCGCGAATACGCACACTGCCGTCTTCATCTGCTTCAATCACGCAAAACTGTGTTGCATCTTCATATCCTGCGGGATGCTGACCGATGATGTAATCTTTATCCAGTTCAAATCTTGCCATGGCACCGACACCGACCGAGGTATAGGTGTTCTGGTTGATACTGCGCGGATCGTTCATCGGAAAATGGGAATGGCCTGAGAAATTGACCACTTTGTTGTGCCCTGCAAAAACGAGATTCAAGCCGGGGTTGCACCAGATGGTGCTGCCGTAAACCGTGCCGAATGGGTGCGGATGCTGAAACACAAAAACGGGCTTGTCACCGGCAGCGGCTTCGGCTTCTTCAATTGCGTTATCAAGCCAGGAAAGGCTGCCGGGGGTAACGGTCCATTCCGTCAAAAAGCGTTCTCCCGAAAAACCGATGCAGGTAAAACCGTTCACATCGGTCACGGTGTTGATGTCATGGCCGAAGGCTTCTTCAAACAGTTCGGTGCAGTTTTCGGTTTTCATCTCATGGTTGCCTAATACATTGATGCAGATGGTGTCTTCACGCACATTTTCTTTAAGGACTTTCACAAAATTTTCGTAGTCACCGAGGGTGCCGATGCTCGAAAAGTCGCCGAGGCCGAAGAATGCATCCACACCTTTGTAGTTTTCATCGTTGTCAAAGAGTGTATAGGCCTGCAAAATGGCTTTTGCCACATTTTCGTTTTCATTGTGGGTGTCGGTGAATGCAATGATTCTGACGGCAGGTGTAAAGTCCTGCGGGGTGGCGGGAAGTGTGTCGGTGACATCACCTCTTGCAACCTGCACCGCAGACCAGCTCAGCAAGATCAGACAGAGTAGTGCCGCAACACCAATCACACTGCCGATGATACCGCCGAATACCTTGCAGATGATTTTGATTGTCTTTTTCACCATAACCATATCCTCCAAAATAAACAGGGCTGCGGTTAAACAGCCCTGATTGTTTATGATTTCTTTTTCAGTACCATAACGACGGCAACAACCGAAATGCCCGAAAGCAGCAATACGATTACGCCGACAATCATTTTGGGGCTGACAACGCTTTTGGTTCCGTCCGGCATCTGTTGCTGTTGGTTGTCACTCGCAGACGGAGCGGTCGGAACAGAAACGGACGGCACTGTATTATTGACATAATTTGTGGATTGGTTTTCAACAATTGTGCCCGCATTGCCGAGATAGGGCTGTGTTACGCCTTCCTGCGGCTGTGTGGAAATAACGGGAATGCCGGAATTGGGAATATTGGAAGTGGGCACATTCACAGACGGATTCTGCATGGAAGGGATGGTTGTGGATACCTGCGGAATGGTGGTGATGATCGCACTTTGTGTGGAGCCTGCCGCAACGGTGGTGGTAACCTGCTGTGCACCGCCGAGGTTGAGCCCGCCGAGATTGCCCATCAGTGTATTGATGAATTCATTGCTGGTGAGCATGCTCCAGTCAAAATTGGTAAAATCAAAGCCGAGCAAGGTGGAAACAATTGCCTGAATCAGTTCATTTTCCGTAACCGTACCGCCGATTTCGCCGAGTTTTTCTTTGATTGCATCCAGCGTGGATTCCCCCTCCTGCGTGCCGCCCAGAAGTGCCTGTACAATGGTGGTGATGGTGCTGAGTTGATTATCTTCTACCTGGTCAGTGGTTACAACAGAACCGAGAATGCCGCCGAGAATGCCGGAAATATTGAAATTGTCGGTGTTGATTTCAAGACCTTCCAATAAGCCGTCAATATCAATATCCGTTTCCTGGGCATTGGAAGCCGGAAAAATATTGCTGATCAGTAAATTTCCGCCTGCGGCACAAATGCCGAACAGCAGAACAACGGTCATCAGAACCGCGAGAATTTTGGTTTGTTTCATATTATGTTCAATCCTTTGCACATTAAATCAATTTTATCATACAACAATCTGACCCGAAAGTCAATTGTCTTCCCGAATAATCTCTATTCTAAATAAGGAAACATAAATTTTATTGAAAATATTGCAAACAATAAACAAAAAGAATATAATAAGTAAAAGTAAATCGTTTTATCGGAGGTTGCATGGACGAGTCTGTTGTGAAAGAGCAAGTGTTGCTTGTAAGTGTGGATACAGGGGATTTTGATGCCGAAACATCATTGGAAGAACTCAGACTGTTGGTGGAAACCGCCGGCGGTGAAGTTTTTGCAACCATTACACAAAAAAGAGAGCGTCCCGACAATGCCTGCTTTTTAGGTGCAGGCAGGCTCGAAGAAGCAAGACTCATTGCGCAGTGCAACAATCTTGATTTGATTATCTGCGATGCGGAACTTTCCCCCGTGCAACAGCGCAATATGGAAAATGCAACCGAAACCAGAGTTATCGACCGCACCATGCTCATTCTTGATATTTTTGCAGGCAATGCAAGAACAGCCGAAGGCAAACTGCAGGTGGAACTTGCGCAACTCAAATATTCACTGCCCCGTTTGTCCGGCAGAGGTACGCAACTGTCAAGGCTCGGCGGCGGCATCGGCACAAGAGGTCCCGGTGAAAGCAAACTCGAAAGCGACCGCCGACACATCCGCAGACGCATTCATGCGCTTGAAGAAAGCCTTGCTTCTTTGGAAAAACGCCGTGAATTGCACCGCAAACGCCGCAAAAAGGACGGGGTTGTCACCTGTGCCATTGTCGGTTATACCAATGCAGGCAAATCGACACTTCTCAATGCGCTGACCGATGCGGGGGTGCTTGCCGAAAACAAACTTTTTGCAACCCTTGATCCCACTTCGCGAGCACTCAAACTGCCCGACGGACGGGAAATCATGCTTATTGATACTGTCGGATTCATTTCACGGCTCCCCACCAAACTGGTCGAAGCGTTCAAATCCACCCTCGAAGAAGCGGCGGATGCAGATTTGATTCTCAATCTCTGCGATGCCTCCGACCCCGAATATGAAAATCATCTTGCCGTGACCCGTTCCATTCTGCAGGAACTCGGTGCAGGCGACAAGCCGACCGTCACCGTCTACAATAAATGTGATGCTATGGAAACCCCGTGGCTGTTGCCCGTGTCGCGTGATGCGGTCATGATTTCCGCACTCAGCGGAAGGGGCTTCGATCAGCTTATGGATGCACTCATGGAAGCACTGCCGCCCACAAGAAGACGGGTTTTGCTTCTCATGCCCTATACGCAGGGAAGTCTGACCGATCGCGTGCGCAGGGAAGGGGCTGTGTCTGTGGAAGAATACCGTGCCGACGGTGTGTTCATGGATGCCGTGGTCGGTGTGGAACTGTTGCCGAAACTGCTCGATTATGTGCTCCCCGAGGAGGACGCATAATGCAGAATCTGATGAGTCGCATGCGTGCGGCAATGGAAAAATACAACATGATTGAAGACGGGGACCGCATTGCCGTCGGTGTTTCGGGCGGCAAGGATTCACTGGCTTTGCTTGTCGGTCTCGCACAGATGCGCAGGTTTTATCCGAAAAAATACGAAGTTGTCGGCATCACGCTCGATATGGGTTTTGAAAACGGCGCCGACTGGGCACAGGTCAAAGCCCTATGCGAACAGCACAATATTGAATACCTTGTCAAAAAAACCGAGCTTGCAAAGGTCATTTTTGAATACCGCAAAGAGGATAATCCTTGTTCACTTTGTGCGAAAATGAGAAGAGGTTCCCTGCACGATGCGGCAAAGGAAATGGGTTGCAATAAACTCGCTTTGGGGCATCACATGGACGATGCGGCAGAAACATTCATGATGAACCTGCTGTCGGGCGGCAGAATCGAATGTTTCCGTCCCGTGACCTATCTGTCAAGAAAAGATATTTTTGTCATCCGTCCCATGGTGCTTGCCCGTGAAGGGGTTGTTGCAAGTGCGGCAGAAAGAAACAATCTTCCCGTGCAGAAAAGCGGTTGTCCCATGGACGGGCACAGCGAGCGTGAAAATATGAAAAATCTGCTCAATACGCTGGAAAAAGACTATCCGCATCTGCGTGAGAAAATCATCGGTGCATTGGAGCGGGGCAGTATATCCGGCTGGAATCCCGACAGCCCCATGAATACAGATTAAACCCGAGAGGAGATACATACAATGAAATACGCAGTAATTTTATATGACGGCATGGCGGACTATCCCGTGCCTGCCCTGGATGGCAAGACCCCCATGGAATGTGCCAATAAGCCCCTGTTTGACGGCATGGCAAAAAAAGGGGAGGTCGGCCTTGTAAAAACCATCGGTGACGGACTCAAGCCCGGCAGCGAAATCGGCAATCTGTCGGTGCTCGGCTATGACCCTTACGAATGCTACACGGGTCGTTCTCCGCTGGAAGCGGTCAGCATCGGTGTTGAACTCAAGGACACGGATGTGACCCTGCGTTGCAATCTTGTCACCGTGTCTGACGAAGAAAATTATGCCGACAAGACCATGGTGGATTATTCCGCAGGCGATATTTCCACCGCCGAAGCCCACGAGCTCATCAAAGCCGTGCAGGAAGCCTTCGGCAATGAAATTTACCGTTTTTACGGCGGTGTTGCCTACCGCCATTGCCTTGTGTGGGAAAACGGCACAGTCGATCTTGGCAAAATGACCCCGCCGCATGACATCACGGGCAGAGTGGTCGGTGAATATCTGTCCACATCCGAAAACGCAAAAGACCTCATCGCTATGATGAAAAAGAGTTACGATGTGCTCAAAGACCATCCCGTGAACCAAGCCCGCATTGCCAAGGGGGAACTGCCTGCCAACTCCATCTGGCTGTGGGGTGAAGGCACCAAGCCCGCACTGGAAAGCTTTGAAGACAAGTTCGGGCTGAAAGGCTCCGTGATTTCCGCGGTTGACCTGCTCAAGGGCATCGGCGGTTGTGCAAAAATGAGAACCCCCGACGTGGAAGGCGCAACGGGGTATATGGATACCAATTTTGCAGGCAAAGCCGCTTGTGCCGTGGAAGAATTCAGAAACGGTGCCGACTTTGTGTATCTGCATTTTGAAGCACCCGACGAATGCGGCCACCGCAATGAACCCGAAAATAAGGTTCGTTCCATTGAACTGATCGACGAACTTGTTTTGTCCGTACTGTTGCCCGAACTCGAAAAATACGGCGACTACAAAGTGATGATCCTGCCCGATCATCCCACCCCCATCGTCACCCGCACCCATGCAAGCGATCCCGTACCGTATATGATCTATGACAGCACAAAGGAAAAAGACGGTGTGGACACCATCAACGAAAATACCGCCAAGACAACAGGAAATTACTTTGACAGCGGTGCTTTGTTGATGAAACATTTTCTGAAAGACTGATTTTTAAAATAAAAAACAAAAAGGGGCGAGTAAAATGGCATTATCCGTTCTTGACTTTTTCTCCGAACAACTCGGCATGTGCACACAGGTTTATGTTTGTCTGCCCGATGCGAACACACTGAAAAACCGTCCGTCCATGGCATCCCGCAAGGTGCTGTGGTTGTTGCACGGTCTTTCCGATGACGGCTCTGCATGGACACGCTATTCCCGCATTGAAAAATACGCCACGCAGAATGATATTGTGGTCGTCATGCCCACCGCCGGCAGAAGCATGTATTGCGATGATTGCCTGGGACAGAATTATTACACTCACATTACCGAAGAATTGCCCGCTTATCTGCACAACCTGTTCGGGCTCTCGCTTGCGCGTGACAAAAATTTTATTGCAGGTCTTTCCATGGGCGGTATGGGTGCGATGAAGATGGCACTCAACAATCCCTGCCGTTATTTTGCCGCAGGCAGTTTTTCGGGGGTGCTTGATTTTACGGATGTCGCCTTGGTGAACAAAGACCGTCTTGCTAAAGAATTTCCGTTTATGATTCCCTTTATGGACGACCCCGCCACGAGTCCTCTGAACCCGACCGCCTTGCTCGACGGCGAACGGCATAAAGACCTGAAACTGTATGTTTCCTGCGGTTTGCAGGATCATCTGGTCAAAACCAGCCGTGCATTCCTTGCCAAGGCAGAACAGGAAGGTCTGACCGTGGAGAGCTGCTTTGAAGACGGCACACACGAATGGGGGTTCTGGGATCGCCATGTGGAACGCTTCATTAACTTTGCATTGCAATAAGGCATATAAAGACAGGACTTTCGCAGTCCTGTTTTTTTTGTCAAATTACGGTTTATCGGGCTGTTTGTTTTGCAGAAGTTTGGTTGCTTGTCAATTATTAAAAGTTTTGGTCAAGCTTTTCTCAAAAGCTTGTGGGTTCAAAGGGCAACGCCCTTGCCGCTCGTCGCAACGAGCGGAATTCCTTATGCTTCAAAAAGCGCAGGAAAGTTGTTAAGAAAACCCTCGCCGGGGGAAGATTTCCCCACGGTGTGAGGAAAATGTCTGCGAAGCAGACAAAAGGGGACGGGGCTGTCAGCATCTCAAGTGCGAAGCACCATAGCAGATCGATCAATATATTGATGATAAATCATAAATCAGTAAAACTAAAATTGTAAGTTTATTTCATTTCATCTGAAAATCAAGTAATTGCGTTTATTGTTTGTGCTTCGCACAAATAGGGAACCCCCGGCGAGGGGCTCTCCCCAAACAGACCGACTATCAGATCGGCCAGTATGGGCGGATGCACATTTATTACATCAAACAACACCGTCGCAAAAGGTACACTACGCTTCTGACAGAAGGCAAACTGTACGCTCGGTTGCACGAAATTGACCTTGAAGCAAACGAAATGCTTGAAGCCATCATCCCCCCGCCTCACTGCCGAAGAGGTGTTGACGAGAATTTGAAAGCTCTCGATATGCTCCGTTTGGTTGCAGAGATGAGCAGCATCAAGACAAGCGCGGAAGAGATTGTTTTGCGGGAGGTGGTGTTGGTATGAAGTCGATTATCAATGAACTGTGGCGCGGAAATATTATCCCACAAGAAGATAGCCGAACCAACTCCAAGGAAATGAAAGAGCTGCTTGGCTATATGTCAAGGTACCACGAGGACTTGGAGAAAAAGCTTTTCCCATGAGCAGAAAGAAACCTTTGAGAAATTCCACGATTGTTGGAGCGAGTATATGAGCTTGGCAGAGGTAGCCATCTTTGAGTATGCTTTCAAACTCGGGATGCAGATTGCCATCGAGACATTAGCTGAATAACACACAGCGGCAAGGTTTATCCTCGCCGCTGTGTGTATTATTTACATTATTTTCAATGAATGTTACCATGATTATTATCAAAAAACCACCGCATCATCTTTATATGAATTCGCAAAGACATGTTCATAGTAAAATGGGTCGAACAACAAGAACAATGATTCTTTACTTAAGTCTCTGTAGGTGAAAGAATACTCTAACTCTCGAGTATAACTATTCACAAGATCTTCTCCGTGCTCGAAAAAGTCAGAATTGTACTCGGATAGAAGCGATACAACTATATGTAGAGCAATTTTTTCATTTATACAAGAAACAATTCTCGCAATCTGCTCATCATCAGTTGGTAATGCCTCAACCCAAAAAGGATGGCGCTTTAAAAGCCAAAAAACCAATAATCCCGTGATTCTTTTATACTCATTAGGCTTCATTTCTTGATGAAAAATCGCAAAATATAAAATCCTCATGTCGGTTCTTATAATAACATCTTCCAAAGCGGGAACATTAACTTTAATTCTTGAAAAATCAAAATCCGCAATCTCGCAATATTTTTTTACAACATCTTCAATTTGCGACATAGCTTTCTTAACATATTCTTTATCCGGCTTGGAATAAGGTATAATTTCGTTTTTCCATCGATTTTCGAAAGTCATACTTATCTCCTATAAATCTTTTTCATCATCTCTCGCTTTTTTTCATCTCTCAAAATCTTCTCTGCACCTCTAATACAAGGTTCCAAGTATTCATTATCGTTAATGGGGGAGTTTTTATCACAGTGCAAGGGATGCATATCACATTGTTTCTCTATTTCCTCTATGCTAATCCCGAAAATTTTGTCGTTATTCATTAATTAGTTTCATCTTCTCTCTTTAAAAATTTATACTTGGAAACTGTTTTCATGTCAATAAATTGATCTAACAATTCATAAATTGCTTCATTAATAACAAATTTTTTTGATTTATCGATACAATCAAAAAATTTGTTATAATCGCTAACAATTAGTATGTATCTGATTAATCTATCAAAAGTAATAGAAATATTTTTTGCTATCAATTCTTGTATAAAACCATTATCAACATGATAATCCAATTCTCTTATGGTTTTAATTCCAAATGCATCAAGTAAATTCTTAATTTGTTCATAGGAATAAAATTTTTCTACTTTTCCTTGCATCAATAAGTTGCAATATTGAGTTAATGATTTTTCACAAATTGGATCATTTAAAAGTTTTTGATATGATTTCAAATCCAAATTTCCATTTTTACTATCGTAATAAGCAACAATTTCATTAATTTGATTATCAATTAATTCAAGAGTTCCTGATAAAAGATTGATTTTTCTTTCAATGGTCTCATTTGTATCGTTCTCAATGGTTCCTTTGTAAACCCTATCATGAAAAATCTGTGCCCAAGCATCTTGTAAAACTGTACGAATTTGAATTTCGCATTTTAAATCGTTTAAGTGTTTATGCTCCGGTTGGTCGGTATTGATCTCAATAACATAGTGGATAGATAGATAGCCAACTTTATCTTTTCCTAATCTATCTGCTTTATTCTCACTATCATCTTTTCTAATATTGTTTACAAACAATTGCTCAACAGCACTACAAATCGCATCTATTTCCGAAGGCAAGTATACAACTATTCTAACGCCTGCAAAATCCATAATTTCGTTTTTAGGATCAGAATATTTCAATTCATACCGATTGCCTACTTTAATCTGCTTCTTTGCTTTTTCATAAGCACTATCAATAGTTTTAGCTCTGCTACCACTATAAGCAACACTAACTTTTTGTGTCTTCAAATACGACAAAATTCGATTCAAAACGTATTTTGCAGCAGCTTCATAATTAGGCTGTGCGCTTTCATACCATAAGCGGAAATTTTCTATTCTTACTTTGGTGTTGTCGCAATCCATATCTTACCCTCCTTCACTAAATAATATGCGCATAATAGGTGCTTGTTTACACTTATACAAAGCATAATATATCATGGTTGTCAACTAAAATCAATACTTTTTTAAATATTTTATTTTTTATCCTTTCCCACGTTTCTGTTAATCAAAAAACAAGCCGCACAGTTTCCTGTGCGGCTCAGACTGTCGAAAAAGTCCAGTTTTTACTTGGCTTTTTGTCATATTTATGGTATAATGAATATGGTGATGAAAATGTTAGAAGAAAAGCGAACAGGGCAAAACAGAAACGAGGGCGAGATAGTA
>SVOJ01000011.1 GCA_015066385.1 Oscillospiraceae bacterium | reverse complement strand
TTGATAAGATGATTTCAACCTATATATTTTTAAAGTCCTTGAAATACAGGGCTTGGTTTTCTGTTGCGTTTTTTATCTTTCCAAAATTATTTAAAAAAACGCTTGACTTTTAATAGTTAGTCACCTCATTCATAATATTTGGCTTCGGTTGCAGTCGCTTTTCGTGCGGAGATCAGTCGTATAACCGTATCAGACTCTCTGTAACAATGACAGACCACGAGCAGATTTGCCTTGCGGCTCAAACCTAAAATAATAAACCTTTCTTCCTCCTGCGAATGGTCGGGGTCGTCAATAACAAGAGCCTGCGTATCATAAAATACCGTCTGTGCTTCTTCAAAAGATATTTTATGCTTTTTTTTGTTAATCTCGTTTTTGTCAGGATCCCATTCAAATCTTATTATATCCATAATTATATTATAATTATTTAACAATTATTTGTCAACAAAAATCTGCAAACATTTTTTTATTCCAGCACAAGATATCCGCAGGGCGGGACGGTGACGGTGCCGTTCAAGGCTTCATCGGTCATAATGTTTTTATATTTCTTGTTAAGTATAACGGTGCGATCATTGTCCGTAAAGTTAAGCACAAACAGCAGTTCTCCTCTTTTGCGCACCTCAAGACCGTCTTCGGCAGTGATGTCGGGATCGTCGGGGGCAATACCGAGTTCGTTTATGAGGCTTTCGCAGACGTCGTCGCACAGGTCGGTGTCATTGCGGAATGCAACATACCATGCCTTGCCGTTTTTATAGTGGTTGACGGTCACGGACGGCATTCCCGCATAAAAATCATCCTTGTATTCCCCGAGCACTTGGGCGGTGTTTGCATGGATGATGTCGCACACATGGTGAATTTCATATTCCTTGCCGTTGAAAGTGGCTCGGTTCTTGACATTTTCGGGCAGAGAGTCGGTTTCTTCCATCCAAATGCCGAACACGTTTTTGAGTTCCCCTGCAGGCCAGCCGCCGAGATAACACAGGTCGTCCTTATCCACAACGCCCGTCAGGTAGGTTGCCACGAAATTGCCGCCGTTTGCCACATACTGTTCAATGCGTTCCTTTGTGCCGTTTTTGAGCATATACAAGAACGGAGCAATGACAAGATCATATTTACCGAAATCGGCATCCATGGGAATGACATCCGTGCTGATGCCGCGTTTTCTGAACGGTGCATACCAGCGGATGCATTCACCGACATAATTGCGGTGCTCGTTGTTGAAGCCGCAGAACGCATCCGTTGCCCATCGGTTTTCCCAATCATATACGATTGCTACCTTACTGTTGCAGGTTGTGCCGACCACTGCAGAGAGTTTTTCGATTGCCTTGCCTGTGTTTTTCACATCACAGAACACTCTTGTGTGCTCATGCCCGCAATGATCCACCACCGCACCGTGGTATTTTTCGTGACTGCCGCGGCTTTTTCTCCACTGAAAATACTGCACACTGTCCGAGCCGTGGGCTACGGCTTGCATGGCGGAAAGTTGCTGCACACCGGGACGGGGCAGTTTGTTGATGGGATGCCAGTTGACCAAAGACGGCGTACTTTCCATCATAAAGAACGGCTGTCCGTCCTTCATACTGCGGAACACATCGTGCACAAATGCGGTTTCAAGGGATTCGTAATCGTTGTTGCCCCTGTCCCATGCAGGGTAGTTGTCCCACGAAACAATGTCGAGTTTTTTTGCCATTTTCTGATAATCAATGCCCGTATACATGCGCATGAAGTTGGCGGTAACGGGGATGTCGGGCGTGATTTCACGCAGGGGTGCAATTTCATTTTCAAAGAACGAAATATGGCTGTCGGACACAAAGCGTTTCCATGCAAGCACCAAAGGGGAAGAACAGGTTTCGCCGCGGTATTTCGGAGATCGGATCTGCTCCCAATCGGTCACGGTATGCGACCAGAAATTGTTCCACCACTGACGATTTAACTCGTCAAGATCATTGTGATATTCCACTTTCAGCCATTCCTGAAAGGCTTTCTGACACAGTTCACAGTGGCATTCGCCGCAGTATTCGTTGGAAATATGCCACATTTTCACCGCAGGGTGTTTGCCGTAGCGCTCGGCAAGAATGCGGTTCATGTTGCGCACCTTTTCGCGGTAAACAGGGCTTGTCAGACAGTGGTTGTGCCGCACACCAAACTCATTGCGGATGCCGTTTTCTTCCACACGCAACACTTCGGGATATTTGTCGGCCAACCAGTGCGGTCTTGCACCCGACGGCGTTGCAAGAATAACATCGATGCCGTTTGCATGCAATTTATCGAGCATGGTGTCAAGCCACTCAAAATTATAAACACCCTCCTCGGGTTCAAGCACTGCCCATGAAAAAATCCCCACACTTGCAGAATTTACGTGTGCAAGCTTCATCAATCTCATGTCTTCATCCCATATTTCGGGGGTGCGGATCCACTGCTCGGGGTTATAATCGCCGCCGTGGACAATATGATCAAAAAATGCTTTTTTCATTTTGTTTCCTCACATCAGTGTACTTTCATATTCATAATTTTCAACGCATTCGGAAGAACGCACCATATAGGTTTTCACATGCCACGGGTCGGCTTCATCCACTTCCACAATTCTGCCGCCGCGCAGATCCCCTGCACAGTAGCCGTCATAGCCGAGACCTGCATCGTAGGTCAGCTTGATGCCGAGATATTCGCCTTCCGTGTCATTGATATGGTCATGCCCGCAGACAACGGTTTTGATGTCACCGCGTTGTACCATGGTGGCAAAAAGTCCCGTGTTGACTGGCCCCGATCCGACCGTTTCACGCATGGTGCCTTTGTATTTCGTCTGTGCGGGATTGCGGTAAGGCAGAACATATTCAGGCAGAGCAATATGAAATGCCATCATACCCGGCACCTTATAACCGTTTTCGGCTTCGATCTGTTTGGACGTGTTCCAGTACCACATGATCTGATCAAAGCGAATCACATCATAGCCCGAGGACACATACAGCGGATCGTCCAGTTTTGCAAGACGGCTGTCACGTGCAAATCCGTAGTCTTCCAGAAAATCACCGATTCCTCTGCCCGAATCAAGCCCCCACACATTGAAGACGGTCTTTTCGCCTTGTTCGTCTTTGATCTGCAAGACCCAGTTGCCCGTTCCGCTGATGTCTTCGGGGCCTGCAACGGAAAGACAGCCCTCAATCTGTTCATATACGGGTTGCTGGTCTTTGACAGGAAATCCTTTTTCGGCATCGTGGTTGCCGAACACATGTGCCCACGGAATATTGCGGTCATTCAGCGGCTTCACCAGCGCGGTGATGAAATTTCGGAGTGTTTCGGGGGTTTCGGCACCGTCACGCCATACATTATCCCCCAAAAAGAGAACGAGATCGGGTTGCACTTTATCAATAATCGCGGTAAGGTCACGGAACACTCTTGTGTCATACTGTTTGACACCGTGCACATCCGAAAAGCAGGCAATTCTGAATTTTCCGTTTTTGAATCTGAGGTCTTTTGTTTGCATAACAGACCGTTCCTTTCTTTTTCTGTTCATATTGTATAATACTTGCAATAAAAAATCAAGCAAAATCATACAATCTGCCGTCACACTCTTGCATTTTGCAGAATAAAGTAATATAATAAAAACAACATACTACAGGAGGCTTTTCATTATGAAAAAAAGTGATGCCGTGCAGGCGGTCAAATTTGCACTCTTTTCCGCTTCGGCAGGCATAATCGAGGTCGTTGCATTCACCTTGCTCAATGAAGTGGTGAAACTTTCTTACTGGCCTGCCTACTTAATTGCACTGGTGCTGTCCGTCCTCTGGAATTTCACCTTCAACCGCCGTTACACCTTTAAATCCGCCGCAAATATTCCCGTTGCCATGGCAAAAGTTGCAGGTTTTTATCTTGTGTTCACGCCGCTGTCCACATGGTTGGGGAATATGGCTGAACAAAGCGGCATCAATGAATACATCGTGCTTGCCGTGACCATGCTTGCAAACTTCATACTCGAATACCTGTTCTGCAAATTCGTCGTTTACCGCGGTCAGGAAAACACCCGGGAAGAAAAACAAAAGCAAGAATAAAAATTAAGTAAAAAGGATTGCCGCTCAGCAGAGTGACAATCCTTTCGGTTTTATTCAAACAGATATCTGCTGATATACTCTGCAAACAGTTCATCTGCCTTTGCCGTACAATCGGGATCCTGATCGAGGCCGTGGTTGGACTTCTGAAAAATAATAAAATCATGCGTCACACCGCACTCGGTCAGTTTGGCATCCAGTGAAACGGCATTGGAATACGGAACAAGGGAATCATGACTGCTGTGTTGCAAAAGTGTCGGCACGGTATTTTCGTCCACAAGGAACAACGGCGAGCAGGTTTTGAGTTGCTCCGTAAAATCCTTGCGCGTTTCATAAGTATATTTTTCTCCGATTCCCCACGAAAACAGTCGTTCGATGTTTGACTTGCCCATGATGTTGTCGGGTGCAAAATAATTGTCATCCGTCAGATCGGTCGGACTGCTCGATGCGCAAACAAAAGCAACCGGCACAGGACTTTCATCTGCACGCGAATACGCATACAACAAGGCAAGATGCCCGCCCGAGGAATGTCCCCAAAACGCAACTTTACTGATGGTTACCCCGTTTTCCGCCGCCGTCTTGCAAATCGCGTCAACGGAAGAACCGATATCATCCAACAGCAAGGACATTGCCGTATTTGCCGAAAGATACCGATAGCCGATGGTTGCAGTTGCAACACCGTATTGTTCACAAAATTCAATCGCTTTGGGGGCATAGGTGCTCTTGTCACCGGTGGTCCACTTCCCGCCGTGAATGAGCACAATCAGCGGTAATTCTTTTTCTTTGCCGGCCGGCAGAAACAGATCAAATGCTTGTTGTTCATCTTCGCCGTATGCAATGTTTTCAAGATCTGTTCTTGTTTCTCTGCCGGCACAACCGACAAGGCTGAGCAATAAAACGCCTGTCAGCAAAAAACAAATTATACCTTTTGCTATCATATTTTTTTTGTTCATCATTTTTCTCTCCGTTTGATGCCTTTTTCATTAAAGTACCACACTCATAAAAAGAAGTCAAGTAACGGCAAAAAAGTCCGCTTTCTTACAGGTGTTTTTTGTTGCAAAAAATATTTCCATATGATATAATAATTGATTGGAATTGAGAAAACAAAAGAAACGGGGGTATATATATGGCAAAACAGGAGCCCTGTAAACAAAAACCCGAAAACCGGGAAGAAACCAAAGAAAATGTTTACAAACACAATGCACCGACCAAAAAGATCATTGCACGTTTTCTGCCTTACTACAAAAAGCACCGCAAGACCTTTGTTTTTGACCTGTGCTGTGCGGCACTCACAACCGTCTGCGAGTTGATTCTGCCGATGATTGTACGCACCATCACCAATGCCGCCACAGGCGAAGACGGTGCGGTACTGACTGCGGGACTGATTTTAGGCATGGGCGGTGCGTATCTGTTCATGCGTGTGATCGACACATTCGCAAACTACTACATGGCCGCCATGGGGCACATCATGGGTACGCGCATAGAAACCGACCTGCGAAAAGATCTGTTCGGTCATCTGCAAAAACTCTCGTTTTCTTACTTCAACAACGCAAAGGTCGGGGTGCTGATGTCGCGCCTCACCAACGACCTGTTCGACATCACCGAATTTGCCCACCACTGCCCCGAAGAATTCTTCATTGCGGGCATCAAAATTCTCGGTTCAGGCATTATTCTGAGTTTCATCAACATTCCGCTGACCCTCATCATCCTGTGCATGATTCCGATTATGATTCTGTGCCTGTTACGTGTCAACCGCCGTATGCGTGACGGATTCCGCGAACAACGCAAAAAGGTCGGCGAGCTGAATGCCGATATTGAAGATTCGCTTCTCGGTATTCATGTTGTCAAGGCTTTTGCAGGCGAAGAAAAGGAAAAAGAAAAATTCCGAAAAGGCAACGAAGCCTTCCTTGCAGTCAAAACCACTGTCTACAAACTGATGGGCACCTTCACAAGCACATCCCGCTTTTTTGACGGTGCAATGTATATTGTGGTTGTCATCTTGGGTGCGTTTTTCATCCTTTGGGGCAAAATCAATGCCGCTGACCTGATCGCCTATCTGCTGTATGTGACCACCCTGTTCTCGTCCGTACGCAGAATCGTGGACTTTTCCGAACAGTTCAACCGCGGTCTTACGGGCATTGAACGTTTTGCCGAAATCATGGACACCGAACCCGACATTGAAAACATCCCCGATGCGGTGGACATCGGCAGAGCCGAAGGCAATATCACATTCAACAATGTCAGTTTTCATTATAACGACGGTGCGGATGTCATACATAACTTCAATTTAGATGTCAAAAAAGGACAAAGCATTGCCCTTGTCGGGCCGTCGGGTGCAGGCAAGACCACACTTTGCAGTCTGATTCCCCGTTTTTATGACATCACCGACGGCGAAATCCTGCTCGACGGCATGGATATACGCAACATGACTTTGCGTTCGCTTCGCGAAAACATCGGCATTGTGGAACAGGACGTGTATCTGTTTTCCGGTTCGGTACGCGAAAACATTCTCTACGGCAAACCCGATGCCAAGGAAGATGAAGTCATCGAAGCCGCAAAATTAGCAGGCGCGTATGAATTCATTCAGGAACTGCCCAACGGCTTCGACACCTATGTCGGTGAACGCGGTGTGCGCCTTTCGGGCGGGCAGAAACAGCGTATTGCCATTGCCCGTGTGTTCCTGAAAAATCCCCCTGTGTTGCTTCTTGACGAAGCCACGAGTGCGCTCGACAATGAAAGCGAACGGCTTGTGCAACAGTCCCTGCAGGCACTTGCAAAAGGCAGAACCACATTTACGGTTGCCCACAGACTTACCACCATCCGCAACGCAGAACGCATTTTAGTGCTGACCAAAGACGGTGTTGAAGAACAGGGCTCACACAATGAACTGATGCAAAAGGGCGGTTTATATGCCCACATGTATAATATGTACACCACAACGATGTAAACAAGGAGTAAAAAAGAAATGAAACTTTTGAATGCAGACTTAATAACGGCATCCGATACCGTCAGCGAAGCTTTTGAAGAAGCAGTCAACACAATAACGGACTTTCCCGAAAGCACGGCTGAAATCGGCGATTATCTCTCGGGTATTTTTGACATTATTGCCGAATATGCCATCACCTACGGCGGCAGACTGCTTGCGGCGCTGGCATTGTTGCTCATCGGCTTCCGTATTATTAAAATTCTGAACAAGAAACTGGCAAAAGCCAAAGTCTTTGACAAAATCGAATCCTCCACCAAAAACTTCATGTTCAAGGTGCTTGACGTGGCGGCAAAAGTGCTGCTTGTCATCCTCGCCGCGTCCATTCTCGGTGTTCCCATGGCTTCGGTTGTGGCGGTTATCGGCTCGGCAGGTCTTGCCATCGGCCTTGCACTCGAAGGCAGTCTCGGCAACATTGCAAGCGGTGTTGTGCTGATGGTGACAAAGCCGTTTAAAGAAGGCGATTTCATCACTGTAGGCGGCGCTGACGGCGGTGTTGTCAATGATATCGGCATTTTCTACACATCCATCACAACACCCGACAACCGCCGTATTGTGTATCCGAACAGCACAATTGCGGGTGCAACACTTGTAAACGTGACAGCGGAAAAAGACCGCCGTGTGGATCTTGTTTTCACCACAAGCTACAACGCGGATGTGCAGACTGTGAAAAATTGCATTGCTGCCGTTATTGAAAAACACGAGCTTGTCAAAAAAGATCCCGAACCCTTTGTGCGTCTTTCCAAGCACGCTGACAGTGCACTGGAATTCACCGTCCGTGTATGGACGGATGCCGCCGATTACTGGACGGTTTACTTTGATCTGCTTGAACAGGTCAAGGCCGGATTTGATGCAAAAGGCATTGAAATCCCCTATCCGCAGATGGATGTACACATTAAAGAGAATAAAAATTAAGGAGAAATACATATGCTTTTCTACACCAAAAACGAAGAAATCTACACACCCGACAAAATCAATCCGCAACTTGTGCACATTGCAAAGGCAATCATCAAGACCTGTCATCTTGAATTCAAGTTCAAAATGAAGTCCAATGCCCTCATCAACACACAAAAGGAAGGCAAAGCAGAAAAGATGCTTGACACCCTGCAGAAATGCCTTGCCAAAAACCGCGATATCTACGATCAGGACATGTCCCTTGCAGGCGTTGTGGTTGCAGACGTGGACGATGCTTTCTTTGCAGACAAGGATGCACAGTTCTACAAAGATCAACTGCAGGTTCTCATTGATTTTGCAGCCATCAACACGGTTGTTGAATCCCGCATGTTCGCACTCATGAGTGCCGCTTGCGAAAAGACCCTCGGCAAAAAGATCAATGAAGTAAAGTTCTTCGAAAATCAGACCGAAATTCTGAAAATCGAAGAAGAAGAAGAAACAAGCGAAGACGCTGAATAAATTCAAAAAGGTAAAAAATGACAAAAAAGGTTTCATTTTTCAACAAACCGTTCTGTATGACACTGCTCGCATGTGCATTTGTGTATGGGTTGGTGTTGCCGTTCTGCTGGGGCAACAACCCCGCAAGTGAACTCGGCACACTGTCGCTGCTATGTGAACCCCCGGAACGCAAAATATGGTTCTGGATCTGGGGATTTTTCACCGCAGGCGGCGTTGCGTGCAATCTGCAATACATGTACAAAAAATTCGATTACAAAAACAAATTTCTTGATGCACTCTGCGTGTTGTCGATTATCGGCGTGTGCTGTATTGCGCTCACCCTCGGTCACAGCATCGAAGACTGGAACCCCAAACGCATTCTCCACTGGGTTGCCACGGGTGTGTTCATTGTTTTCATGCTTGCGGCAGGGGTACTGTTCTTTATTTTCAACATAAAAAAGCAGAAGCATTTCGGCATCCTCACCGCCTGCATGTTCGGCATTTTTGCAACGTTCCTTATTATTTTCATCGGAGTGGGAAAAAGTGCACTGATGGAAATGATTCCCGTTGCGATGTACGAAATACTGCTGTTTGTTATCAATTTCACCCCCGCTTTCAAAAAGCAAGAAAGGATTGTCCATGCCGATCAGACCGTATGAAGAAAAGGACCGCGATGCGGTGCGTTATATCTGCCTGAACAGTGACGGCCCCTGCGATGCAGACGAAAGCGGTCAGCATTTTCTGCTGACAACCTACTGCGATTATTATATTGAACGTGAAGGGCATAACTGTTTTGTGTTTGCCGACGAAAACGACAATGCCGTAGGTTATATTCTGTGCGCCGAAGACTTCCCCTGCTTCCGCGAAGTGTTTTTCAGCGACTTCAAGCCCCGCATTGACCCCACACATACTGCCGAGCATGAATGGGCGGCGGCAAGTATCAGCCTGCACGAACGGTTCGCGGCGCAGTACCCCGCGCATCTGCACATTGACCTGTTGCCCGATTACCAGGGCAAAGGTATCGGCACACAACTCATGCACACATTGCTTTCAAAACTGCGCGAAAAAAAATGCCGCGGCATTATGCTGACGGTGTGGAAGTACAATGAGGGCGGCATTCGTTTTTATGAAAAATACGGTTTTGACCGCATCGGCGAAAATGAAAACAATATTGCATTCGGAAAGATTTTTGAGTATTAAACAAAGGCTGTGAAAAACACAGCCTTTGTTATTTTGATCAAGATGTAAAAAAACTTATCTTCTTGTGTTCATGGACACTTCGCCCGTACGGACGATGAGTTCCCCCAGACCGTACAGCACAAGAATACTGACGAACGAAACAAACGGGCCGAGCACGGCAATACCGATGCCGATGACGAGGGTTGCCTGCGTGCCGCCGAAGACGGCAAGGCAGATGCCGAAAATGAGGGTCAAAAGCATCCCGACAAAACCGATCCCCTTTGCACCCGTGCGCAGAATCGGCCCGATTCGCTCCAATCCCTGCGCTTTCTGAATGGCGGCGCGGTCACTCTGTGCAGTTGTCGTGCCGCCTTTGTTGGCATTGGCATTTGTGTTAACAGCATTCTGATGTTCTCTTGCGGCAAACAAGGCTTCGTTAAGATTTCCGTTTTCAAGCGATTCCTGCTTCCAACCGGCAAGGATGTTGTCGCGATCCTGCATGCTCGTTGCCGCCCAATCGTAGTTACCCTTGTAGGTCATGCCGTTTTCGCAAAACGGGCAAGCCATTTCTTCTCTTGCATCGCGCTCGTCATTGGCTCGGCACGAACCGCATTTTTCACAGTAAAAAAACTTTTTTGTCATCATATCACCTGTAAAAATATCTTTTTCTACAGTATAGCACATCTGCGCGATAAAAACAAGATTTGTATATTTTTACATTTTTGTTGACTTATAGAGACTTTCGTACTATAATGGTTTAAAACTGTGTAGTTTTATTGCGGTTTTAAAAAGAAAGTGAGGAAAAAGAAAATGAGAAAAATTTCAGGTTCCCGCAGATTTTTCGTCGTTCTGATGATGTGTATCATCACCTTTACCTTCGGTACCATGTTTGCAGGCATGACTGCAACCGAGGGTGATGTTGCCCCGGAAGAAAATGTTCTTCTGATGGCTCCGGCTGACGGCGATATCGTGACAGACGGCGATCTTGCCGATGCGGATCTTTCCGCTGCGTTGGATTCCGTGATCGATGCCGAAGACATTGTTGCAACAGCTTATGACTTCTCCGACTTCGACACGGCTATGGCATACGTTGACGGTTATGCCGACAATCTTGAAGCCGACCCCGACTTTGAAGCAAACATTGCCGCTGCCATTGCAAGAATTCAGGAAGACATCCCGATGTTTGCAACTTTCTGGGCACTGCTTCCCGCTGTTTTTGCAATCGTGCTCGCTCTGATCACCAAGGAAGTTTATTCTTCCCTGATCCTCGGTATCATCCTTGGCGGTGTGCTGTATGCAGGCGGCAACTTTGAAACCACAATCGTTCATATTCTCAGCGACGGTTTCGTTGCATCCTTCGCAGACAGTTACAACATGGGCATCATCATCTTCCTTGTTCTTCTCGGCGCAATCGTTGCCATGATGAACAAAGCCGGCGGTTCCGCTGCATTCGGCCGTTGGGCAATCAAGAACATCAAGTCCCGCGTGGGTGCACAACTTGCTACCATCGTACTCGGCGTTCTGATCTTCATTGACGACTATTTCAACTGCCTGACCGTCGGTTCGGTTATGCGTCCCGTAGCCGATGCACACAAACTTTCCCGTGCAAAGCTCGCTTACCTCATCGATGCTACCGCTGCTCCCGTTTGCATCATTGCTCCCATCTCCTCCTGGGCTGCTGCTGTTGCAGGATTTGCAAATGCAGCCGGCGCAGAAAGCGGTATCAAACTGTTCATCAGCGCGATCCCCTTCAACTTCTACGCAATTCTCACCATCATCATGATGGTCTTCCTTGCCATCACCGGTCTTGACTTCGGCCCGATGAAGAAGCATGAAGAAAACGCAAAGAACGGCGACCTGTTCACCTCCGGTCAGGTACAGGCTGTTGAAGAAATGAAAGCCAACCCCAAGGGCAAAGTTATCGACCTCATTCTGCCGATTATTGTCCTTGTTATTGCCTGCATCATCGGCATGATCTACTCCGGCGGCTTCTTCGGTGCTGAAGGCAGCCACGACTTCATCGATGCGTTCTCCAACTCCGATGCTTCCGTCGGTCTGGTTTACGGCTCGGGTGTTGCGATTCTGTTCACAGTCGTTTACATGCTTATCAGACGTGTTATCAGCTTCAAGGATCTCATGTCCTGCCTTCCCGAAGGTCTTAAGAGCATGACTCCCGCCATCCTGATTCTCGGCTGTGCATGGACTCTGAAAGCCATGACCGACTCTCTGGGTGCAAAGATCTTTGTTTCCAATCTTATTGAAGGCTCTGCCGCAGGTCTGCAGGCATTGCTTCCCGCCATCATCTTCCTGATTGCAGTCGGTCTGTCCTTTGCAACCGGTACATCCTGGGGTACTTTCGGTATCCTCATTCCGATCGTTCTGTCTGTATTCGGTGCAAACAATCCGCTTACCATCGTTTCTATCTCTGCTTGTATGGCAGGTGCCGTTTGCGGTGACCATTGCTCCCCCATCTCAGACACCACCATCATGGCATCCGCAGGTGCACAGTGTGACCACGTCAACCACGTTTCCACCCAGTTGCCCTATGCTATGACCGTTGCAGGTGTTTCGGCTGTATCTTACATCATTGCAGGCTTCATTCCGCAGTGGTACATCACCCTTCCCATCGCAATCGTTCTGATGATCGCAACGCTGTTTGTTGTGAAGACCATCTTCGACAAGAAAGCACTCGCTGCTCCCAAAGCCGCAAAGAAAAAATAAGCGCAAACAAAACTAAGCCGTCCTCACACCCGAGGGCGGCTTTTTGAATGCAAAAAAAAGAATTGTAAATTTTTACAAATTGTGCTATACTCTAAAATGAGAGGATATAAAATTCTTTTCAAATAAAAATATATGTTTTTTACATTTAAAAATAACGGAGGAACATTATGTCTGAAAACAAAAACGATTTTTCTGTCATGAAAGAAGAACTTTTCTACACTCCCAAGCACGCATCCAAAGTGCTGACTGCCGACGAGGTTGCCGCTGCAGATGCCTACTGCGAAGGCTACAAAAACTTTTTGAACGATGCCAAAACCGAACGTGAGGCCGTTTGCGTAAGCGTGGCGGAAGCCGAAAAGAACGGCTTTGTGCCTTATGAATTCGGCAAAAAATACAACGCGGGCGACAAGGTTTATTACAACAACCGCGGCAAGAGCATTATTTTTGCAATCATCGGCAAGAGAAGCCTTGCAGACGGTGTGCGCATTGCCGCCGCACACATTGACTCTCCCCGTCTTGACCTCAAGCCCAACCCGATGTATGAAGACAATGAAATTGCACTGCTCAAGACCCATTACTACGGCGGTATCAAAAAATATCAGTGGACAGCCATTCCCCTTGCTCTGCACGGTGTGGTGGTCAAAAAAGACGGTACGGTTGTAACTGTGTGCATCGGTGAAGACGAAAACGACCCCAAATTCGTCATTTCCGACCTGCTTCCGCACCTTGCACAGGAACAGAGCAAACGCACCCTGGCCGACGGCATCCGCGGTGAAGAACTCAACGTGATCATCGGTTCACGTCCGTTTGCAGACTGCGATGAAGCAGAAGCGGTCAAACTCAACATCCTCAAGCTCCTCAACGAAAAATACGGCATCATTGAAGCCGATTTCCTGTCTGCGGAACTGGAAGTGGTTCCCGCATTCAAGGCTTGCGACATCGGTCTGGACAGAGCCCTCATCGGCTCCTACGGTCATGATGACCGCGTTTGTGCTTACCCCGCACTCACCGCCATTCTTGAAACCGAAAACCCCGAATACACCGTCCTGTCCGTGCTGACCGACAAGGAAGAAACCGGCTCGGACGGCAACACGGGTCTGAATTCGTCTTACATGGCAGACTTCATCACCGACCTTGCGGAAACCAACGGTGTGCCCGGCAGAATCTGCATGAAGAACAGTGAATGCCTGTCGGCAGACGTCAATGCCGCATTCGACCCGACCTTTGCGGATGTTCTCGAACGCAGAAATGCCGCGTATCTTAACAAGGGTATCGTCATTACCAAATACACAGGCTCACGCGGCAAGGGCGGCACAAGCGATGCTTCTGCCGAATTCATGGGCAGAGTCCGTTCCATGCTCGACAAGAACGGGGTTATCTGGCAGATCGGCGAACTGGGCAAAGTTGACCTCGGCGGCGGCGGAACGGTCGCAAAATACGTAGCTTCCCACAACATTGACGTCATCGATGCAGGTGTTCCCGTCATTTCCATGCATGCTCCCTTTGAAGTGGTCAGCAAGATCGATGTTTATATGGCACACAGAGCATTTAAAGTGTTCTTTGCAGATTGATTTTTAAATATACAGGAGGAAAATTACTATGGCAAACAGATTCGTTCTCAATGAAACAAGTTATCACGGTGCAGGTGCAATCAAGGAGATTCCTGCTGAAATCAAGGCAAGAGGCTTCAAAAAGGTCTTTGTCTGCTCCGACCCCGACCTCATCAAGTTCAATGTCACCAAGAAAGTGACCGATGTTCTGGACGAAGCCGGTATTGAATATGTTATCTTCTCCGACATCAAGCCAAACCCCACCATTCAGAATGTACAGAACGGTGTCGCCGCATTCAAGGCTGCTGACAGCGACTGCATCGTAGCCATCGGCGGCGGTTCTTCCATGGACACCGCAAAGGCAATCGGCATCATCATCACCAACCCCGATTTTGCCGATGTGCGTTCTCTGGAAGGCGTGGCTCCCACCGTCAACAAGTGCGTTCCCATCATTGCCGTTCCCACCACCGCAGGCACTGCCGCCGAAGTGACCATCAACTATGTTATCACCGATGCCGAAAACAACCGCAAAATGGTCTGCGTGGATGTGCACGACATTCCCGTTGTTGCTGTTGTTGACCCCGATATGATGTCCACCATGCCCAAGGGCCTGACTGCCGCTACCGGTATGGATGCTCTTACCCACGCAATCGAAGGCTACATCACCAAGGGCGCATGGGAAATGAGCGATATGTTCCACCTGAAAGCCATCGAAATCATTGCCGCATCTCTTCGCGGTGCCGTCAACGGCTGTGAAAAGGGCAGAGAAGGCATGGCACTGGGTCAGTACATCGCAGGCATGGGCTTTTCCAACGTCGGTCTTGGTATCGTTCACTCCATGGCACACCCGCTCGGCGCACTGTATGACACCCCCCACGGTGTTGCAAATGCAATCATTCTTCCCACCGTTATGGCTTACAATGCCCCTGCAACGGGCGACAAGTACCGTGCCATTGCAAAGGCAATGGGCGTTGAAGGCACCGATGCCATGAGCATTGAAGAAGCACGCGAAGCCGCTATCAATGCTGTCCGTCAGCTTTCCGCAGATGTCGGCATCCCCGCAGACCTCAAGGAAATCGTAAAAGAAGAAGACATCCCCTTCCTTGCACAGAGTGCATTTGACGATGCATGCCGTCCCGGCAACCCGAGAGATACTTCCGTTGAAGAAATCACCGCCCTGTTCAAAGAACTGCTGTAAAAACAGAAAAGAGGTCTTATTATGGGCTTTGTAAAAAGTGTGACATTGCACTATTTTGATATTTTCCCCAAGGTATTTCCCGCTGATAAGGAAGTGGAAATCACCATCAAACCGCTCGGCAGCCGCATTTCGTTTGTTGCCGACACGGAATACACCATTGAACTGTGCCCCATGAACGAGGGTTGCACCCGTGACTATCCGCACGTTTCAAGATGGGCACACAAGACCGTAAAACCCTGTGAAGACGGTTGCATCCGTTTTAAACACGCATTCCCCGATGAGCAGGAACACTTCGTAAGAGTCATTCTCGACGGCAAAGAACTGGTCGAACTGTCGGTCTATTCTCTGCATGAGGATCTGTGCGGCAGATATCCCTTTATCGGTGACCTGCACATGCATTCCACCTGCTCGGACGGTCGTCAGGCTCCCGCTGTGGTTGCTTCCAACTACCGCCGCAAGGGGTATGACTTCATGGCACTCACAGACCACGGCAGGTATTATCCGTCCCTGCGTCTGAAAGAATTGTTCAAGGATGTTCCCATAGAACTCAACCTTGTCGAGGGTGAAGAAGTGCACATGCCCAAGGGCGATGAATGGCACATCAATGATGTGCATATTGTCAATTTCGGCGGTGAATGGTCGGTCAACGGACTTATCAAAGGCGAAGCCAACGACACCGAAACCGACGGTGCCATGAACGGCAGAAGCATGACCGGCGTTGCCCCCGAACAGATGTCAAAGGAAGAATTCTTTGCCGAAGTCGATGCACTCAAGGACACGCTTGACATTCCCGACGGCATTGAAAAATACACCTATGCCTGCTGTGTTTACATCTTTGACAAGATCCGCCAAGCAAACGGTCTTGCCATTTTCCCGCATCCTTACTGGAGAAACAACGTCAACCACGTTCCCGAAAAAATGTGGAAACTGATGTTCAAAAACAGAATTTTTGATGCCTTTGAGGTGCTCGGCGGCGAACGCGAATTCAACCACAACGGCTATCAGACCGCCGCATGGTATGAGCAATGGGCAAACGGCAACAGAATGCCGATCGTCGGCAGCACTGACACCCACGATTCCATCAATCCCAAGGCAGACATCTGCTGCACCATGGTTTTCTCGCCCGAAAACGAGCGAACGGCACTCATTCAGTCCATCAAGGATTATTATTCGGTTGCCATTGATACCATCAGCGCCGAATACCGCATTGTCGGCGATCTGCGCCTGACGCAGTATGCTTCGTTCCTTTATGAAAACTTCTTCCCGTTGCACGACGAGCTGTGCTATGAGGAAGGCAGAGCGATGAAAGATTATGCCTTCGGCGAACCCGGTGCAAAGGAAATTCTGTGCCTGATTTCGGGCAGAATGAAAGCACAGCGCGAAAAATATTTTGCATTCTGATTGATCCGATAAGAATTACCCTTGCAGAACCAACTGCAAGGGTAATGTTTTTTGCTTTTATATTTCGATTTGCGCAATATGCGGTCGGTGATCGGACAACACTACGGGCGGTATATCTGCCGACAGGATCTTCACTGCAGGACTTGCAAAAATGTAATCTATTTTGCGGTCGGGGATATCGGACGGAAAACTGTAAAGCGGTTTGTTGAACCGTTGCGCGGCATCCTTGAGTTGTTCGCGGATGGGTAAAAGAACGTTGTCATCGGGATACACGTTGAAATCCCCCATCAGAATCAGTTTTTCGGCACCGAGATTTTCAATTACTGTTTTTACGGCATTTTTCTGTTCACTTTTATTGAGCCCGAAGTGGGTGACAAGCACTGTAAGACCGCCTGCAACATCCAATTCCGCTTTCAGAATACAGCGTGTTTCAAAGCCTGCCCCGATGCGTAGCACCGGATCGGGAATCATCACCGTTTCGGCTTTTCTGATCGGAAATCGGCTGAGCAACGCATTTCCGTAGGGATTTTCTCCGCCGACATCAATGGCTTTTGCGAAGTAATAATAAAAACCTGTTTTTTCGGCAAGGATCTTTGCCTGTGCCTGATAATCGTCACGTGTTCCCTGCCCGCGTATTTCGTTTAAACCTATAATATCCGCACCGCTGTCCAGAATCGCAGCAGCAAAAGCATCAAAATCAATGCATTTCCGCTTCCAGACTTCACAATGCAGCACATTGAAGCTCATAAGCCTGATTTTCATTTTCAACACCCCTTCTGCATCATTTTATCAGTTTTTGTTAACAAAAACAAGGATACATTTTCGTTGTTTTCACCAAATTTTCGGGTTGTTTTTTTTCTTGCATTACTTTTAATAATATGGTAAAATGTAACGTACATTCTATGACAGGAGGGAATCTTTTGGCGACAGAACCCATAAACACCGCCGAAGCGTTGACAGACGAACAATTATCGTACGTCTATCAGAACCGCCGCTATGTCGGTCTCAAAGAAACGGTCGGTTTTGTGCTGTGGGATGCGGCACAATCATTTAACATCAACGCATTTTCATCCCGTTTCGTCAATAACATTTTTGAACTTCCGCTGAGCTTGTCCGCATTGGCGGCAACCATCAACACCCCCTGGGATATGCTCAACGACATCCTCTTTGCTACCATCGTTGACAAGACCCGTACCCGCTGGGGTAAATTCAGACCCTACCTGCTGGCACTTGCCATTCCGGGGCTGCTCGGGACCCTTGCGTATTGGTTCCAACCGGTATTCTTACTGAATGCAAACAAATGGATAAAATTCGGTTTTTATCTGTTCCTCACCATGATTCGAGACGGTATCGGAACATTCCAGGATATTTCCCGAACCGGTCTTATGTCAACCATCACCCCACACCCCGTTGACCGAATAAGGCTTGTTACGCTTGCGAACTGGGCATCGGGACAGTTCGGTGAAAAACTGCCCGAACAGATTTTTACGGTGATTCTTGATATCATCGACAACAAAAACCATGATGCAGGCAGAAGTAAAACACTCATTACCTCGTTTGTCGGCATGGGAACGTTCACGACCCTCGTTTCCAGCGGTATGTCCTTCTGGTTCTTCATGAACTCGCAAGAACGCATTCTGCAATCCGTCAAGCCGCCCTCAATTAAAATGGGTGTTGAATCCATTGTCAAGAACAAACCGATGCTTCTTCTTACTCTTTCGCAGATGCTCAACAGTTTCGGTATCGGCGGCAGTAAGACGAACTACTACACCGACGTTCTGCATTTCAACTCCCTGACCATGATCGCGGGTATTCCCGCAGCCCCCATCAGCCCGTTGAGTTTTGCGTTGGTTCCCTATTTCCGCCGCAAGTTCTCCACAAGATTCCTGTATTTTGTGGGTAACTATTCTTCCAAGATCCTCATGATTCCCGTTTTCCTGTTCGGCTGTATCGGCATGGATTGGAAAACAAAGGCAGGCGGTATGTATCAGAAAGTGGTGCCCATGGGTATTGCCATGGCGATTGAAGAATTCATTTGGACATTCTTCTACGGCACCGGTAAAGTCATTGACACTGAAATGTACAACGAATGCATGGACTACTGCGAATGGAAAATGGGCTATCGTACCGAAGCCATGACCGGTGTTGCAAAAGGTCTTGCAACCAAACTCGCAGGTGCATTCACCAACATCATCAACACCCTGCTCATGCAGGTATTCAATTACGATCAATCCGCATACAAAGCCGGCAAAGAACAAACAGATGCCGTTAAATTTTTCCTGTTTGCCTATTTTGCCATTGTGCCCACCATCACCGGTTCTTTCGGTATGATCCCGATGTTCTTCTATGATCTCTCCGGTGAAAAGCGTGAAAGAATGTATGCAGAACTGCTTGTCCGCCGTGCAGAAGTTTCTGCCGTTGCCTCCGAAGGCGATGCAGAAGACCTTGCAAAACTTGCAGAAAAACAGATCAATGTATAAAAATCTTAGGGGTGGCGGATGTCACCCCTGTTTTTGAAAAGAGGTTTATTCCATGAACAAAAAGAAAATCGCCATTATTGCAGTCGCCTGTATTGCGGTTATTGCAATCATTGTAACAGTCATCTGTGTTGCAGGCAAAAACAATGATCCTTTTGAAGGCCTTGCCATCCGGGGGATCGCAGCGGGCGAATACCACACAAGCGTGCTGTATGAGGACGGCACGGTTGCCACCGTGGGCGGACAGAACGAACTGCTCGCTTTCGAATGTGCACAATGGACGGATGTGAAAGAAATTGCTGCAGGGGCAGACTTCACGGCCGTGCGCCTGAGCAACGGTTTTGTGCAGACAACATCTTCTTTTGAAGGCAACACAACATTCTGGCGCAACATCGTGCAGATCAGCGCAGGCACAAAGCATCTGGTAGGTCTTTGTTCGGACGGTACGGTCGTTGCCACGGGTGACGACAAAAACACCGCAAAATATGCCGTGGAAGAATGGACAGATATTGTTGCCGTTGCCGCAGGTGAAAAATACACCGCCGGTTTAAAATCCGACGGCACGGTTGTTCTTGCAGGTTCGATCGGCGCAGATGTATCCGGATGGAAAAAGGTTGAATCCCTTGCAGGCGGTTACAATCATCTTGTCGGCCTTACCAAAAGCGGAAAAGTGCTGACCGCAGGTGCCGCCAAAGCCGATTATTACACAGACATCAACTGGAAAGATGTCAAAGCCATTGCCGCAGGCAAAGAGATCACAGTCGCAGTCAAAGACAACGGCAAAGTGCTCGTTGCGGGCGACAACAAACTCGGCAGAACCGCCGTGGATGATTGGTCCGATTGCATCGCTGTTTCCTGCGGATTGTATCATACGGTCGGCATCACAACGAACGGCACATTGCTTTGCACCGAAATTCTTTCATCGGTTGAAAAAAATCTGTTGGGACAGGATGATGTTGCTTCCTTACAGAAATAACACTGCATAACTTGTATGCGGGGCTGTGAAAAACAGCCCCGCTTTTTTGTTTTTCACACAAAAGGAAATGATACACTTTTCTTCAGTATTGATTAACACCGTGATCTATGATAGGATACTTGTTACTACAAAAAAGAGGTTATTGTTATGAAACGAACCATTTTACGAACACTTTTCATTTTTATCTGCACGCTGGCCGTGTTGTTTGCTGTCAGCGCAACCGAAAACAACTTGCCGGCACACGCTGCCGTCATCAACGGACAAATAAATACCGGTATTTCCTGGCAGTTTGATGACGAAACATGCATGCTGACCGTCAGCGGCAATGGGGAAATCCCTGATTTCACAAGCGGCATTGCCGATTGGGGCGGCTGTTCTTATGAAACAAAAGAAATCGTCATCGGGGAAGGGATAACATATATCGGTGAATATTCATTCTGCAGTTTTTTCAACACTGAAAAAATAACACTTCCGTCCACGCTCACGGGCATCGGCGAAAGTGCATTTTCAAACTGCCGGAACCTTGCATCCATTACCTTGCCCGACAGCCTGATCAGCATCGGTGAATATGCCTTCAACTTCTGCATTGGTCTGACGGAAATAAAAATACCGTCTTCCGTACAAAGCATCGGTGAGCGTGCATTCTGTTTTTGTGAATCTCTTGAAAGCCTTACCATTCCCGCCTCGGTGACAAACATCGGCGATGATGCATTCCTGAGCTGTACCAACCTCAAAGACATCACCATGCCTTTTTCTACGGATGGCAATCTTTTTGAAGGCACCGCTGTTGAAAAACTGACTCTGACGGGTACGGGTGACATGCCGACTTTTGTAGGCAGCCCGTATACAGATTCCGCACATTATGAAAAAGCCGCATGGTACCGTTTTTGCGATTCACTGAAAACACTTGTGATTGCAGAGGGTATCACGAGTGTCGGTGATTACTCTTTTTACCGTTTTTCCGCCTTGGAAAGCATTACACTTCCCGACTCGGTGCAAACCATCGGCGAATATGCTTTTTATGATTGCAGTGCCGCACAGGAACTTTCCCTTTCTGCAAGTGCTGCATTTGAAGACACTACATTTAATGGCTGTGAATCGCTTGTCAGCCTGACTATGCACAAAGGCACAGGTACAATGCAAAACTTCGAGCGTTACGAGGATCCTGTCTGGTATGCAAAAACCCCGTGGTACCAAAGCTCGGACACTTTCAATACCCTTGTCCTGGAAGACGGCATCAAAAATATCGGCAAATATGCGTTTTACGGCTGCTCCCATCTTGCAAATATCACTCTCCCGGCCGATCTTACGGTGATTGATTCGTATGCATTCTCTTACAGTGCAATCGAAACTCTGCTCATTCCCGACACCGTAATCGCCATCAACGATTACGCATTTTATGCGTGTTACGATATTGAAAATCTCACCATGCCCGCCTCCGCTGTTATTTACGACAGCAAGAATACCTTTGATTGCCCGACCGTCAAATCCGTGACCCTGACCGCAGGCACAGGTACCATGCCTGACTACACCGAGGCAAGCTACGAATATACCCCGTGGTACAAAAGCCGTAATACTCTTACAAATCTTACCCTTTGCGACGGCATTCAAAACATCGGCGCGTATGCATTCAGAGGGCTTGCAAAACTGACTTGTGTCACCATTCCCGATTCGATAAAAACCATCGGTGCATATGCATTTTATGCAAAACAGTGCACTGACAGACATCACCTTCCCTGCGCAAATGACGGAAATTCCGTCTTATGCTTTTGCTTACTGCTATGCACTCAAAGAACTGACCGTTCCCGAAACGGTGACAGCCATCGCCGATTCTGCATTCTGCAAATGCACGGGGCTTACCGATGTGCACATCGGAAGCCGAGTTGAGACCATCGGCGAACATGCCTTCAACGGTTGCAAGGCAATGAAAAATGTTACACTCGGCAAATCCGTTAAAGCAATGGGTGTGAGTGCATTCTATGAATGCACTGCACTTGAAAAAGTGAACATTACAGATGTCGGCGCTTATTGCGAAATCGACTTTCCGTCCGACAAAACCAACCCGCTGTATTATGCACAAAAACTGTATCTGAACGATGAACTGATTACCGACCTTGTGATTCCCGATACGGTTGAAACGGTCAAAGCCAACACATTCAACAACATCGATCATCTTGAAACCATCACAGTTTCTCCGAACACAAAAAAATTCGATACATTTTTCTGGCGCAGTGATTTCAAAGGGGTTTACATTTCCGACATTGCGGCATGGTGTGCGGTTGAATTCAACTCCTTTGACCTGAACAACAGCCCGCTTTACCTCAACGGCGAAGAAATCAAAGACCTTGTGATTCCCGCAAGTGTCACTGAACTCAAAGAGGACACCTTTGTAAACGGCAATTTCACCTCCATTGTCATTCCCGACACGGTCAACACGATTGCAGACAATGCTTTCAGAGGTTGCAAAAGTCTTAAAACACTCACAATGCCGATCACGGCTATTTCATCCGGCTCTTTCTCCGGTTGTGAAAATATAGAATACATTACACTGACAGGAGGCACCGACGGTAAAATGCCGACAGGTATTTCCGGTTACCCTTGGACTGACACCGACAATCTGAAAAATGTTACCTTTGCAGAAGGTGTCACATACATTGCATCGCGTTCTTTCCAGGGCACAAACCTGACGGAATTGGTTTTCCCGTCCACAATGCAAGAGATCGCACAGTATGCGTTTTACGGTTGCGCCACCATCCGCAGCATTGACTTCGGCGGTTGCGAGGAAATCGGCAACAATGCATTCTACAACGGCTACGGTCTGCAACGTGTTTTCTTCGGCAAGAATTTAACGTATGTCGGCTCTTCCGCATTTTCAGGCTGCCCTGCCACGGTCACTTATTATGAAGGTTCGGCAAGCGAAGCATACGATATCCAATTCAATTCGTTCAACAAAGCCGTTGACACAAATGCACACTGGATTTACAATTACAGCCGCACCGCACACACCTTTGACGGCGATGTGCTGTTCAACAAGAACAAAACCATGCTCATCTGCTATCCGCATTACATGACGGACCGTTTCTATGCTGTACCCGACACGGTCAGAAGCATTGATCAAGGTGCTCTTCTTTCCTCTTCCCTGCTGGCAGTCAGCCTGCCCGAAGGACTGAAAAACATCGGCAAAAATGCTTTCAGCGATTGCGGAAATCTTACTTCGCTTTACATGCCCGCCGGTATTGTGAGCATTGACGAATTTGCATTCGGAAACGGAGAAAGAATCAGCGATATTTATTACGGCGGCAGCGAGGAAGATTGGAACAAAATTGCCATCGGTATTGACAACAAGGCACTTGCAAACGCAACCATTCATTACAATTCTGCCCCGTTTTGTGTTGAAGAAAATGCCGTTTACAACAGTGAAAAAACAAAACTGCTCTGCTGGCTGAATCCGACAGCAACATCCGTAATCATTCCCGACGGTGTAACCGCAATCGGTGCAAAGGCATTCAAAAACTGTGCACTTACCGATGTGACGTTCAACACGGTATTGACTTCCATCGGCACCGAAGCCTTCTGCAACTGTCAGAATCTGACCGCCGTCACGCTGCCCGAAAAGGTGACAAGCATCGGCGACAGTGCATTTTACAACTGTGCAAAACTGGCAAGCATTTCCCTTTCAAAGAATTTGTGTACCATCGGCAATGAAGCATTCCGCGATTGTACTGCATTGCAATCTGTCACCCTGCCTGAAAACGTCGAAAGTATCGGCAATCTCGCATTTTATGACTGTGCCGCTTTGCAGACCGTTGATTTTTCCATAAAATTAAAGAGCATCGGCGGTGCCGCTTTTGAAAATTGCACGGCTTTGACTGCTGTTTCATTGCCTGACACCTTGACAACACTCGGCGGCGGTGCATTCAGGAACTGTACTGCACTGGCAACCGCTTGTTTGTCAAACAACCTGACTGAACTGAACGATGAAGTATTTTACGGATGTGCAAAGCTTGAACATATTTTCATTCCCGCATCCGTTACCGAACTCGGTGATTCCGCATTCTACACCTGCAGTATGCTGAGCGATGTTTACTTCGGCGGCAGTGAAGAAGCATGGAACGGTATTTCCATCACTTCTTCCAACAGCATTCTCTATGCGGTCAATGTATATTTCAACCACAGCCACAACTACGGCGACTGGGTACAGAATGAAAATGCCGGTACGCAGAGCCGATTCTGCGCTGACTGCAATGCACAGGAAAAGACATTCATCGGCGGCACTTGCCCGCATGAATGGGACGACGGCAAAATTACCACACCTGCAACTTGCAAAGAAGAAGGTGTACTGACACTCACCTGCTCTCTGTGCGGGGAAGTGCAGTCACAGCCTATTCCCGTTGACAAAACAAAACATGAATGGAATGACGGTGCAATCACCACGCCTCCGACCGTTGATGCGGAAGGTTTAAAAACATTCACCTGCACCGTCTGCGGGGAGACATACACAGAATCCGTAGACAAAATTGATCCGCCTGCCATGATTGTCTATGGTGATGTGGACGGGGACGGTAAAATCACATCCGGAGATGCACGACTTGCACTGCGTGCATCTGTCGGCCTTGAAACATTATCGCAAGCAGCACACGAAGCCGCCGATGTGGATAACAGCGGCTCAATCGATGCAGGCGATGCGAGATCCATTCTGCGTTTTTCAGTCGGTCTGGACAACAAATTCCCCGCACAATCATAAAAGCATAAACATTTTCACACGCCCTCATGACCGTTCCCTTATTTCAACACCCGTGTAATAATAACGAATGATTTCCTGCCAGGTTTTGCCCTGCAGTGCCAACTGCTGTGCGCCGTACTGGCTCATCCCCACCCCGTGGCCGTAGCCTTTGGCAGTGAGAATGAATTCTCCGTCTTCGTAAATCACATCCACCGCCGCACTGCGCAAGCCGAATGCACTGCGCAACTGCGCACCCGAAACCGTGATATTGCCGACTTCCAAAGACAACAGCGTGCCCGAGTCGCTGTAGGTGCTTTCACCCAACCAAAGACGAGCAGTCTGCTGCGGTACAAAGCCGTAAGGCTCCAGACCTTCTGCAAAGGTGTCGGCATGCAGTTGTACCGATACGCTGTAATTGTCTGCCGTGGCATCAAAACGACTGTCCACAGCGGTCAGGTAGGGAACGGCGTTCTGCCACACGTTTTCGCTGTTTTCCGTTCTGCCTGCCGACACGGCATGGAAACAGGTCTGACACAGATTGTCGTCATACACAATTTCATAATCAAAAACTGCCTGCACCGCTTCGGCGATGCGGGCATAATACATATCAAAATCGTCACCCCACTTGTCCCGCATCTGTTCTTCGGTCAGGTATGCCTGTGCAGAAGCGGGCGAAGATGAAATATGCCCGCCGCCGAGACGCTCGCTTGTGCCGTCCAGCAAAGCCAGCCTTGCAAGATTCAGCGAAGCCGCCGCTTGTGCCCGCAGTGCTTCAGGCTCGTAAAGAGCCGGCATTTCGCCTGCCACAACACCGATAACATACTCCTCCAGCGGCACTCCGACCACCGCACCCGAAGAAGCAAAGCAGACAAGAATTTCTTCCTCGTTTTCTTCTGCTGCGGCGGTTTGTGCGGAAAGGGTGTCCGTTGATTCCTGCGTTTGTACAGATGTAACTTCTTTTACATCCGAAGCGGTGGCATTGTCGGATGCACCCATGTCGGAAAAATAATCGGCCAACAGCGGCACGGCAGACAAACAAATCAACAAAATGACAGCGAGAAATACCGTTTTTTTCATTTTTGCAGGCTCCTTTTTTTAATATCTTTTTTAAGTATATGCCTGCACAAAACAGAGAATGCAAGGTGTGATTTACAATCGAAAAATTTTCCGCTTCGACAATCTTCGACTTGACAAAAATGCCATTTTTTGCTATTTTAATGGCATAAAAAAAGAATTACAGTATTTCAGGAGGACAAAAAAATGAAATCACTCGGAATTGTAAGAAAATTGGACAATGCGGGCCGTTTTGTAATGCCCATTTCCCTGCGCCGCACGCTGGGACTTGACAAAGCCGACGGTGCTGTTGAAATTTTTGTGGACGGTGATACGGTCATGTTGCGCCGTTACAGCCCCGCCTGTATTTTCTGCAAAAGCATGGATGATACTCTTGAATTTTCCGACACCATCGTCTGCAGAGAATGTGCAAAAAAACTCGGCAAAATGGCAGAATAAAAGGGAATTTTCATGAATATTCTTTTGTTGTACATTGCGGTGATTTCGCTTGTCACTGCCGTGGTCACGGTCTACGACAAAATTGCCTCAAAAAAAGGGGCATGGCGTATTCCCGAAAAAACCTTGCTGTTGCTGGCTCTTGTCGGCGGTGCGGCGGCAGAGTTTGCGGTCATGCTGATGATCCGCCATAAAACACGGCACAAAAAATTTATGATCGGTCTGCCTGCCATTCTGGTTGCGCATGTTGCAATCATCACGGCGGTAATATTCTTTCTCTGAGAAGTAAGTAAATTAAAACTTAAATTACGGTTTATCGGGGAGTTGGGGAGTCAATCATGGGGACGGCTACTGTGATTGACATAATCATTTTTCCAAAATGTCAATCGCAGTACTGTCCCCTGATTTACGACCACGCACAAATTTAAACAAAATAATACAAATAAATATCCAAAAACATCGCCGCCAATCAGGGGACGGAACCCAGATTGACTGTTTTGGATATATCATAGAGTCAATCAGGGTACTCGTCCCCGTGATTGGCTACTCCCCACCAAACCGTAATTTATCTTCCCACGAAAAAAACCGACCTGTTTCGGCAGGTCGGTGTCTTTTTATCTTCCGGGCTTTATTTGCTGAGCAATACGTTTGCCGCCATGGCGACTCTTGCAATGTCGGCATTGTAAAGCGGATACGCATGGGTGAGCATCTTGGGGGCGTAGTTTGTCATGTAGGTCACAACAGAGTCAACATCGCCCATCATCGCGGCGGCAAGTGCATTGTTGCCCCAACAGAACGCATCGGGAATGTCAAAATTCTGCCAGTCATATTCTTCGCAGAAGCGGCTGTAAAGGTTGTTTGCACGAACGGAATCGGCATCGATCAGACCACAGGTGATGGGAAATAACTGTGCGGTAGCAGAGGGGTAAAATTCACTCCAGGAGAATTCATTGATGGCGGCACCCGTGGCAAAAATACCTGCTTCATAATGGTTGCCGTCTGCGTTCCAAAGCTTCTTCTCAATGGTCTGTGCCGCAAGCTCATTGCCGATTTTGCACTTGGCAAGACGAAGCATGCCGTCGAGCGTTGTGTCATTGACAAGTTCAAGCAGTTTCATGCCGGCAATCATGCCTTCATACACTTCGCAGTTGTCCATGAGGTATTTCACTTCGTAATCGGGCTTGGCAAAGGTCAAACCGAAATGGAACGAAGCGAGCATGGCATCCGCAACGCGGTCAATGTCGGCGGCACGGGAGAAAATGTAATCCGCATCGCCTGTTTTTTCGTAATATTTGTTCAGCACCGTCAGGAACGTGGCGGCATACGAGTCGGTGGAATCGTAACTGCCCTTTGCGGTTTCGGCTGTGATTCTTCCGTTTTCAAGGGTGACGGTGTAGTCATAAATGGTGCCGTCCACACCGTTGTAGTCGCTGTCTTCGGTGTTGAGATGTTCAAAATGCCATTCCATGTAAGCCTTGACATTTTCCGCATACTTTTCTGCATTATCAAGCAGAGCCAGTGCCGCAAAGTCAGCAAAATAGGGGTTGACGGTGACTTCGCCGTTTTTGGTGCCTGTCATCGGAATTGCACCGTTTTCGAGCTGTGTGGAAGCAAGATACGCCGTTTCCGTTTCAAAAACCGTGGTCAGCAGTGCTTTTTGGGCAACTGTCAGTTCAACAACAGGTTTATTTTCAACAGCTTTCAGGTCCTCGGCAGGCTTGGCGTATGTACCGAACAGACCTGCAACGAGCATATAAAGAACGGTAAAAAGAGAAATAACGATTTTCATTTTTGCATGCCCTCCGTGTTTTTTTCTTATTTTAATACAATGATTCCCGTTTGTAAATCAGCGCAAGCCGAGTTTAAACAAAATCTTTGCATTTCTGCGTTTGGACTTGATGATTTTTTGTTCTTTAGCGGTGTACTTTTCAACAAAAGAAATATTGTTGCCGTTGATTTCGGTGATTTCACCCTTGTCCGAAACCGAGAAAATCATATATTGAATATGTGCAGGTTCGTCTTCATACAAAAGACCGAAATTGCCGTCGGACAGTTCGGTCAGGCACGAATAACCGTAAAAGCCCTGGTTGACACGATAGGTATGAATCCATGTGATGTCCGTGTTCTTTTCAACAAGCCCCACACGCAGAACACCGTCTGCTCGGGCGGGAATACTGCCGCCTGCACTTGAGAGAATGACCTGTTTGCCGTCGATTTTCTTGTTTGTGTCAAGGAACGAAACCATGCAGTTTCTTGTGCCCTCCAAGGCGGGGTCTGCTTTGAACTGTGTCCAGTTCTGACCGCCGTCGGTACTGTCGGCAAAGGCTATGTAGTTGCTGTTGTTGCGTGCATACATGCGAAGTACTTTTTTGCCGTCTGCCTGCAGTTCAACCAACTGCGATTCGCTCGTTTTGGTAAGCCCCGCACGCAGCGGAATTTTCTTGCTTCTGTGCCATGTCATCCCGTTGTCATCGGAATAAATCACACTTGCGTTTTCGCAGATGGGGTCATCAATCAGCCCGTGGTTGTTGTAAACGCAGAACAAAATGCGTTCTTTGCCGTTGTATGAAATCACCTTACCTCTGCCGGGGCAAATGCCGAAAAAGTTTTCATTGTCCTTTTTGAGTTGGTCAGACAGCACAACGGGGCTGCTCCACGTTTTACCGAGGTCGTCACTGTAACGCATGCACAGATATACCGTTCTGTACATCTGCAATTCGGCCGCACTGTAAAACACATTCTGCTGTATTTTTACACCGTCTGCACCTTTCTGTGTGCAGAAAACGGGGGCACCGTTTTTGTAAAGACGGAAATTTTTATCCACGCAATATTCGGTTTTTTCTTTTGTTTTGCAGTTGAAAACAGGGGCTTTTCCGTCGGTCATATCCCCGACATAATAGCCGAATGTGCTCAAGTTTTCGCTGTTTTTGCCGCTTGTCAGCAGCAGCCGTTTTTTGCCGTCAATATCGGCAAACCCCGTGCCTTTTTTGGCTTGCAGATACCCGCCCTGCGAGGGGAACATATCTGCAATGACAATGATTCTGCCCGTTTTGGTCTGCACAATGGCGGAGTCAATAAACGAAGCACTGTCCTTGTCGGTCACACCGTCGGCATAGTCGTCAAAATGGTTGACAATTGTGTATTGCCAATCGGTATAGCCGTCTGCGGAGTGTGCAAGGGAAATGTCAATGTTGTTCGGGGAATCCGAACCGTGTCCGTAACGCACATCCGCACCTGCCAGCACACTGCCGTCGGCGAGGGTGTACAACGCAGGGATGCGAAACCGTTCACAGTCCAGCGTGCCTTTGTCAAAGGGTTGTGTATATTGTTTGTTCATCATAACCACTCCTTCGGGTTTGTACGTAAATTCTATCATAATACAAAAAAAGAATCAAGATTCAACTTACAATCAGCCATTCACTGTCGCTGTCGTTTACAGTTCATTGTAAATGAGTTGCGTTACACCCGGTGTGGTCATATCTGCAATTTTCTTGACGGCATCCACCCCGTTTTCCATGGCATAAGAACGAAATTCTTTGAGCATGGCAATGTCGTTGACATTATCGCCGACCGTGATAACATCCTCATACCGTGCGCCGCACAGTTTCAGAAGACGATAAATCCCCTGTGCTTTGTCCATACCGACAGGCACAATATCAATGCACGTGCCGTTCTGCAAAGGATTCACAACCGTCCCGAATTTCTCTTTGACAGCCGCGGTCACACGGGCAGATTCCTCAAAAGTCGGCAGGGCTGTACTGATCTGATTAAAATAGGAAATATTTTTTGCATCGGACAGTGTCTGCGCCCCGGCGGGACATTCCGCATCCTCTTTATTGTAAATGCGGTACTGCTTATCCGCACACACATTGCCCCACGGACAACCCAGTTCAAACAAATGCTGCAATAACGGCACAATGACAGCCTTTTCACAACGTTCCTCATCCAGGATTTCAAAATGACGGTCAAGAATCATCGCACCGTTGCAGGCAAGGTAATAGTCCATACAGATGCCGCTTTTTTCCTTCATTTCGGGACAAAAACACTTATCCCGCCCCGTCACGACCACAAAAAGGTTTCCGTTGTTCTGCCAGGCGGACACAGCTGCCCGTTTTTCGTCATCAATTCCGCCGTGGTTCAAAGTTCCGTCATAATCACTTGCAATGATTTTCATAAATTTTTCTCCGAAAAAACGACCGCAAAGAAAGAGTTCTGCGGTCGTTTTGTATTTTTACATAATTTCGACGATCCAGCCTTCGGGAGCAGGCAGTCTGCCCATCTGAATGCCGGTAAGGGTGTCGTAGAGCTTCTTGGTCACAGGACCCATTTCGGTCATACCTGCGGGCATGCAGATTTCTTTGCCGTGGTCGACGATCTTGCCGACGGGAGAAATAACAGCCGCCGTGCCGCAAAGACCGCATTCTGCGAATTCACCGATTTCGGCAAGTTCAACTTCGCGTTCTTCCACTTCAAGACCGCAGTATTCCTGTGCAACCTGCAACAAAGAACGGCGGGTAATGGACGGCAGAATGCTGTCGGATTTGGGAGTGACAACCTTGTTGTCCTTGGTGATGAAAATGATGTTCGCGCCACCGGTTTCTTCAATCTTGGTGCGGGTGCCGGGATCAAGATAAATATTTTCATCGAAGCCGCAGTTGTGGGCATCGACAATGTTGTAAAGGCTCATTGCATAGTTAAGACCTGCCTTGATGTTGCCTGTTCCGCGGGGAGCGGCACGGTCGAGGTCGCTGATTCGAACCGTCAGGGGCTTGACACCGCCCTTGAAATACGGGCCGACAGGTGTGCAGAGAATGCGGAACTGATATTCCGTTGCGGGCTTGACACCGATAACGGCATCCGAACCGAACATATAAGGACGAAGATACAGCGTTGCACCCGAACCGAAAGGAGGAACAAAAGCGGCATTGGCTTTGACGACTTCGCGCACGGCTTCCACAAAACGGTCTTTGGGGAATACGGGCATCTGCAGACGTTTACAGGATGCTTCCAGACGGTCTGCGTTGAGGTCGGGACGGAAGCAGACGATTCTGCCGTCTTCGGTGGTGTATGCTTTCAGGCCTTCAAAAACGGTCTGTGCATACTGCAGAACACCTGCGCATTCGCTGATAACGATATTGGGGTCGGTGATGAGTGCACCGTCATCCCACGCACCGTTTTTCCAATTGGAAACAAAGCGGTAATCAGTCGGCATATAAGCGAAACCGAGTTCGCCCCAGTTGATATCTTTCTTTTCCATGTAAAAAACCTCTTTTCACAAAACAAAAATAATAATCAAATTATACGGCTGTAACTTGCGTTTGTCAAGTCAATGCCCTTTTGAATTTATCAAAAAATCACCACAAGATTCAACTTAATTTTCTGCCTTTTATTTTTTGAGAATTTTATTCATAATAATTCATTTTTTTAAGTCTATGTCCTTGACTTTTTTTTGTTAAAGTTGTACAATAACATGGATAATGCAGAAGAATATTTGTTTTCAGTGAAACAATGATTCTTTTTAAATATAAATTTATATTTAGCATTATTTTATTTTCCCCGTACTTTGTACGGTATCCATATTTTACAGGAGGTACACCCAAGTGCAAATCTCAATCGGCGTGGCCGTTGTCATCGCAATCGCGGCGGCAGTGGTCAGCGGTGTGGTTTGCTTCCTTGTCGGCGGCATCGTGCGCCGCAAGACTGCAGAAAAAGCCATCGGCTCTGCAACGGAAGAAGCCAACCGCATCATCAGCAATGCCATTGCGCAGGCTGAACAGAAGAAAAAAGAGGCTATTCTTGAGGCAAAAGACGAGATTCACAAAGAAAGAACCGAGCTTGAACGTGAACTCAAAGAACGTCGCGGTGAAGTACAGCGTCAGGAACGCCGTCTGAACCAAAAAGAAGAAACCCTCGACAAAAAAACCGAAAACCTTGAAAAGAAAGATGAAATTCTGCAGAAGAAAATTTCGGAAGCAGAAGACAAACTTGCAGAAGCAGATGCGCTCAAGAGAAGCCAGTTCGATATGCTCGAAAAAATATCCGGTTTCACAAAAGAGCAGGCAAAAGACCTTCTTATCAAAACCCTTGAAGGGGAACTTACCCACGAAAAAGCACTCAAAATCCTTGAAGTTGAACAGAAATACAAGGACGAAGCCGACAATCTTGCCCGTGAAATCATTTCCGGTGCGATTCAGCGTTGCGCGGCTGACCATGCGGCAGAAGCCACCGTTTCTGTTGTGGAACTTCCCAATGACGACATGAAAGGTCGCATCATCGGTCGTGAAGGCCGCAACATCCGTACCCTTGAAACCATTACGGGCGTTGACCTGATCATCGACGACACGCCCGAAACCATCACCGTTTCGAGTTTTGATCCGATCCGCCGCGAAGTAGCAAGACTCACCCTCGAAAAACTCATTGTGGACGGAAGAATTCATCCCAGCCGCATTGAAGAAATGTATGCAAAGAGCAAAAAAGAAGTCGAACAGGCTGTTAAACAGGCAGGTGAACGTGCTGTTGTGGATGCAGGTGTCAACGGCATCCACGGCGAACTTGTCAAATTGCTCGGCAGGCTGAAATATCGCACAAGTTACGGCCAGAATGTTCTGAATCATTCTCTTGAAGTTTCCTACCTTGCAGGTCTGATGGCGGCTGAAATCGGTGCAGATGTCAAACTCGCAAAGCGCGCAGGTCTTCTGCACGATATCGGCAAAGCAATCGACCACGAACAGGACGGAACGCACATCTCTCTGGGTGTGGAAGCCGCACGCAAGTTCAAAGAAAACGAAGCTGTTCTTCACGCCATTCATGCGCATCACGGCGATGTGGAAGCCAAATCCATTGTCGCAATTCTTGTACAGGCAGCCGATGCCATTTCCGCAGCCCGCCCCGGTGCCCGCCGCGAAAACGTACAGAACTACATCAAACGTCTGCAGCAGCTTGAAGAAATCTGCACCTCGTTTGACGGTGTTGACAAATCCTTTGCCATTCAGGCAGGCCGCGAAGTCCGCATCATGGTCAAGCCCGAAGTGGTTTCGGATGACAACATGGTTATCCTTGCAAGAGATATTGCAAAGAAGATCGAAGAAACTCTCGAATATCCCGGTCAGATCAAGGTTCACATTATCCGTGAAAACCGCGCATTTGACTACGCAAAGTAAAAAAAAGAAGGCGGCAATCTGCCGCCTTTTTCTGTTGAAAGGCATATTATGGTTATTCTTTTTATCGGCGATGTCGTCGGCACGCCCGGGTGTAACTGCGCCCGTAAACTGTTACCTGCTTTCAAAAAACTGAAAAACGTGGATTTTTGCATTGTCAACGGTGAAAACAGTGCCTCCGGCAACGGCATTCTGCCGCAGTCTGCCGATCATCTGTTTGCAAGCGGGGCTGACCTGATCACAACAGGCAACCATGCCTTGCGAAGAAGTGAAATTTATTCCGTGCTGGACGGAAACCTGCCGATCATCCGTCCCGTCAACTTCCACCGCGAAGCCCCCGGCAAAGGGTGGGATCTCATTGAAAAACGAGGAATGCGCCTCGCCGTTGTCAATCTCATGGGCTCTTTGTGGATGGACTATGCGGAAAACCCCTTTGATGCGATTGACCGCACGCTTAAAGAAATTCAGAGTGAGGGAATCCGACACATTCTGGTGGATTTCCATGCGGAAGCAACCGCCGAAAAGCGGGCCATGGGGTTTTATTCAGACGGCAGAGTCAGTGCCGTCATCGGCACACATACCCATGTGCAGACGGCAGATGAACAGATTCTGCCGAACGGTACGGCATATATGACAGATGCCGGAATGACAGGGGTTATAAACTCCGTTTTGGGTGTCAGCATCAAAAATTCGACCGACCGTATCCGTACGGGATTGCCCGTGCGATTTGAACAATGTGAAGGCACTTGTCGTATGGATGGCGTGTTGATTGAAACCGATAATAAAACAGGAAAGGCTGTTTACATTGAAAGAGTTTCGATTACTGAATAAAATCGCGGCCCTGCTGTGCATATTGCTGTTGTTTGCCTCCTGTTCGGATACTTTGCCGACGGTGGCTGATCCCGTGCAATCTCCCGAACCTGAAGGGACATTGCATGTTCCCTACTGTTCTACCGACAGCCTGAATCCGTTTTTTGCAGTCGGCGAAGACAATACCCTTTTGTGGCCCCTGGCTTTTTTGCCGCTGTATGAACTGGATAACAATTTTACACCGCAACCCGTGATGGCGGCTACCGCAACACAAACCGCAACACAAGTGCAGATTACGCTCAACACAGGGATGCTGACCGCACAAGGTACACAGCTTTCGGTTGCAGATGTACTGTATTCGTTCCGTCTTGCAAAAGAATCACCCGCATTCAAAACACAACTGTCCGTTGTGTCCGATGTATCCATCGGTGCTACGGCAGATGTGATCGTATTTACGCTGTCAAAACCAAACATCAATGCCTGCAGTCTGCTGACGTTCCCGATCGTTCAATACGGAACGGCTGACAGAGCAACGGATCTGCCGATCGGTGCAGGCCCGTATTCTTACATAAAAACCACTGAAGGCATAGAAATGACCTATAATCCGAATTATTATGACGGCAATGTCCGCGCCGCACAGATCAAACTTGTGGACTCTGCCGCCGATGCATCCAAAGCATTCTCCCTCAAGAGTGAGCGCATTGATTGCAGTTTCAGCAATCTGTCTGACGGCGAAGTTCTGCGCCTTGCCGCAACGGCAACAACAGTTCCGATGACAAACCTTGTGTTCCTCGGTGTCAATGCAAACAAGGAGCACTTGCATTCTCCCGTGTTCAGAAAAGCCGTTTCAAAACTTCTGGACCGACAAAATATTGTCGATCATGCTTTCTGCGGTTACGCGCAGGCAACAAGCCTGCCTGTGCATCCCGATTGGAGTGCATTGCAGACCGAAAATGCAGAAAACATCACCACCGCCGATGTATATGCGGCGCAGTCCCTTATTTCGGAATATGAAACCGGCGAGAGCGAACTGATTGAAGAGGCAGATCCGACTCTGATTACCTCGCAGATCCGTTATGAAATCGATCTTGTCTGCTGTGAAAACAGCAATTTCAAAACCGGAACGGCGGCACAGATTGCAGATCAGCTCGCCGCCGCAGATATCAGCGTAACGGTGCGCACATTGTCGGAAGAAGATTACTTTGCCGCCATACGTGAGGGAGATTACGATCTGTATCTCGGTGAAGTCAGACTGACGGCAGACATGAATCTTTCCGTCTTCCTCTTCCCCGGCAATCCGTTGGGTTGGGGGATCGACAATGAAACCGACACAACCAATGCCGCCTGGGATTCCTACTGCGCGGGCGTTGCATCCCTCGGCGAATTTTTACAGGTATTCACATCCGAAATGCCCTTTATTCCGATTTGCTACAGACAAGGAATTTTCTATACATCCCGTTCGCTTGTTAATGAAGTATTCTGCACCCCCGATAACCTGTTCGATAACATTTCCGTCTGGGAAAAAACAACAAAAGAAGATTAAAAAAAGCCGGCTGCAGATTTTGCAGCCGGTTTTGTGTTGTCTATCACAATATAATTGCGTTGCAGAGCCATGTCAAGTTTGGGAAGATACATTTTCATGTTGTCCTCAATGGCCCCGATGGCCTTGGTTGCACTCAAAGCGGTGAATGAAAGTTTGCTGACCAACTCGGCAGCTGCCACATCGGGCGGAATGTGCAGATATACACGCAAAACAAAATCCTGCGGATTGGCGCGAGAATAAGAAAGGGGGGATTCCAGAACCACAAGCACATTGTTTTCTTCTTTGAGCAAGCCGGGGGTTTTGACCGAAAATGAATCCACCGTATATGTGTAAGGAGAGAAGTTCCATGTGTGTGCCGTTGCATCAATCAGCACACAGCACCACCCTGAACGGTCATCCTGCACGGGAAAGAAGGTGTCATCCTGCGTGACCTCACCGACCGTGATACTTTTAACGGTAAAATCGGTGCGGTTGCCGTCACCTTCAAGCGAAAATGCCGCCGCCGTCATGGTCAGCACCCCGACACAGGCGATGGCAACACAGATACTGAGCATGGAATAGAAGATTTTTGTAAAACGCCGAAGCAATTTGTTTCCTACTTTCTTTACATAAAATAGCACACTAATAAATAATTATAGAAAAATATCAACGCATTGTCAAGATAAAAACACCTGCCAATACTTAACAAGATTACTAAACAATATGCACATCATTTGTATATATTAAACAAAATTCAATATGAGAAGATAAATCTTTTGAAAGACTTGACTTTTGTTTTTACCATATTTATAATGAAAAATGCAAAACTGCAGTATCCATTTTGCGGGTGTTCCGCAAACAGAAGGGGTGATCGTTATGAACACATTATTCAACCGACCCGTTCCCGACAGCTTAAAAGCGGCATTCAATGCGGAGTTTTCCGAACAGGAACCGCTGTTTTGCGTTGTCGGTGATCTGAATTTGCAGGCGCAATACGGCGACAGCCTGTTGGCATTTACCAGAACACATATCTTTGCTTTTGACAAAACACACGAAAATGAACCCGTTTGTGTTGCAATTGCCGACATCGAGGAAGCAAAAGTCAAACGAATGTACGGGAATGCCATGTTTCGTGTCAAATGCAAAGACGGAACAAGACTGTCCCTGCAACGCTTTTCCTACGCGGCGGCAAATGTGGCAGACGCGGCGGCGGAATATGTCAATGCCGTCAACAATGAGGGCTGGAGTGAAGACCTTGTAGAAGTCGTCAGATCGGTTTATAACAAACAGCGTTCTTTCTGTCCGAAATGCGGCAGAAAACTACCCTCCCCTGAAGCCGACTGCATCAACTGCTCCAACAAGGGACATATTTTTGCAAAACTTTCCAAATACATTGCAAGCGAAAAGAAGGGACTCATTGTCTGTCTTCTGCTCTCGATCTTCACAACCGCCATGGCACTCGTACCTCCGTATATCACCAGCATCATGGTGGACGATGTGTTGCCGAACAGAGATGCACAAGGACTTATACAAGTTATTCTCATTCTTGTGACCTGCTATATTCTGCAGTATACCGTGACAGGATTCCGTTCGTATCTGCTTCGTGTAACAGGTTCGCGCATCGTCATCAGTCTGAAGAAAGACATTTACGAAAAAGCACAGTATCTGCCGATGTCGTTTTATGACAAAACCTCCACGGGTTCGGTCATCAACCGTATCAACTCCGATACTTCCACCCTGCAACAGTTCATTCTCAAAATTACGCAGGAAGCCGTTGTGCAATTCTTTATGATGTTCGGCATTCTTGCAATTATGCTTGCCATGAACTGGAAACTGACTCTCATCTCACTCATCCCCGTTCCGTTGGTTGCCCTGACGGGCCGATTCTTCGGCAAAAAACTCGGTCCGAAGTATATGCGAATCTGGAGAAGATCCTCTGCCATTTCCACCATTCTTGCCGACACCATTCCCGGCATCCGCGTGGTCAAGGCATTCACCAACGAAAAAGCCGCCGTGCACAAATTTGAAGCCTACTGTGATGACTGGCTTGAAGAAGACAAAGTTGTTGCCAAGGTTTCGGGCTTTTTCCCTGCTTTTATGACTTTCCTTGTCACCTGCGGTTCACTGATCATCTGGTTTTTGGGCGGACAGAGCATTATCGGCGGTGAAGAAGGATTCTCCATCGGTATTCTCGTTTCTTTTATCTCCTATGCCAGCATGTTCTACAATCCCGTCAACTTCTTTGCAAACCTTTCCGACTCCTATCAGAACACACTGGCATCGGTCGAAAAGATCATGGATATTCTCGATGCCGAGCCCGAGCATGATTTCGGTAAGGGAGAATGTCCCGACCGCATCGAAGGCAAGATCGAATTCAGAAACGTCAACTTCTCGTTCGACCGTTCCAAAAAGGTGCTTTCCAATATCAACCTCACCATTGAACCGGGCGACATCGTCGGTATCGTCGGCACAACGGGTTCGGGTAAATCGACCCTCATCAACCTGTTGATGCGTTATTACGATGAATACGACGGCGAAATCCTCATTGACGGCAAAAACATCAAGGACATCGACATGGCTTATTACCGTTCGCAGATCGGTTTTGTACAGCAGGATCCGATGATGTTCCGCGATACCGTATTTAACAACATTGCTTACGGTTCACCGAATGTGCGTGTGGAACAGGTGCTTCATGCGGCGGACATTGCCAACGCACACGGCTTTATCTGCAAACTGCCCGACGGGTATGACACCATGCTCGGTGAACGCGGCGTCGGTCTTTCGGGCGGTGAAAGACAGCGTGTTTCCATCGCTCGTGCCATCCTCAAAAACCCCGGCATTCTGTTCTTTGACGAAGCCACCGCCGCGGTGGACAGCGAAACCGAAAACCTCATTCAGACCGCTATTGAAAGACTCATCCGCGGCAGAACCACCATTATGATCGCGCACCGTCTTTCGACACTTCGCAAAGCCAACAAGATTGTGGTTGTGGACAAAGGTGAAATCATCGAATGCGGCCCGCCCGAAGAACTGCTTGCCATGAAAGGCAAATACTACAAACTCGTTCAGATTCAGTCCATGGGTGAAAAACTGCTGGCTGCAAAAGCCGAAGAAAATTTTGAATAAGGAGGGAACACAATGATTTTATTTATTGAAGGTCCCGAAGTGAAACTGACCGTCAACGACGGCATTTTCCTGGATGTTGATTTTGCAACGGGAGAGCATTTTGATATGCTTGAACCGCATTGTCTGTTCCCCATCAGCGGCAGAAACAAATACATTGTTCTGCTTGATTCAGAAGGTGAACAGGTCGCCGTTGTGCGCGATATGGATCAACTTCTTCCCGAATCAAAACAGGCGATGGAAGACTGTCTGCGCGAATATTACATGATGCCGCGCATCAAACGCTTTATTGAAATGAGCGAAAAATTCAAGATCTGGATGTGGACATGCGAAACAGACAGAGGTATTATTACTTTTGAAATCCGCAATCATATCACCGCAATCAAGCCGTTGTATGACGGACGCATCCTCATCAAAGACGGCAACGACAACCGCTATGAAATCCCCGATATTAAACAACTTGACAAAAAGAGCTATAAAATGCTCGCTCCCAAAATCTAAGGAGGAACAAACATGAAACTTATTATTGCTATTGTCAACAATGAAGACAGTGCTGTTGTCAGTGCTGCACTCACCCGCGAGCATTTTACCGTTACAAAGCTTTCCACCACAGGCGGTTTCCTGATGGTCGGAAATACCACTTTCCTCATCGGTGCGGAAGATAAGGATGTACCCCGCGTGAAGGATATCATCAACAAATTCTCGCAGACCCGCACACACAATCCGTCTTCGACCGCTTCGTTCGGAAGAGGTTTTGCAGAGGGTGCAATGGATGCGCCCGTTACCGTGGGCGGGGCTACCGTGTTTGTGCTGAGTGTCGACTCGATGGACAAATATTAAGGTATATAAATATGACTACATATAAACTCTGGAAAAACACACCGTGGCTTTGCGAAGAAATGCCGGTGCTTGAATACTACCCTGCGCAGAACAAAAAGACAGATGCCTGCTTTGTGATTCTGCCCGGCGGCGGCTATGGCATGCGTGCCGAACACGAAGGAAAAGGCTATGCCGAAATGCTCAACGAAATGGGTGTTTGTGCGTTTGTCTGTCAGTACCGTGTAAGCCCCCACCGTTTTCCCCTGCCGCTTCTTGATGCAAGACGTGCATTGCGTTTTGTCAGAAGCAAGGCAGATGAATTCGGCATCGACCCCGACAAAATCGCCATCATGGGATCTTCCGCGGGCGGTCATCTCGCCGCACTGACTTCAACCTATCGTGAAATGATCGACTTTGAGGGTGAAGATGAAATTGACCGCGAAAAATTCCTGCCCGATGCCACGGTGCTTTGTTATCCCGTCATCTGGGAAGTGGATGACAGCGAAATCACCCATGAAGGCTCTTACAAAAATCTGTTGGGTGATCGCTTTGATGAACTGAATGCCGCCGTGAATCCCGCAAAACTGGTCTGTGACACCACACCGCCTGCCTTTTTGTGGCACACATCCGACGATGCGGCTGTGAATGTATGCAACAGTTTCCGCTACGGTGAAGCATTGCGCAACCACAATATTCCGTTTGAGATGCATGTCTTTCCTTGCGGCCCGCACGGTCTGGGTGTTGCAAAAGACAGAGAAAATATTCATCAGTGGGTGCATCTGCTCGAAATGTGGCTCAAAACAATGCACTGGCTGTAAAAAACGAAAGGAACCGGGGTCATCTGATCCCGGTTTTATAGGTAATACTATGGATTTATCAAACTTACTTGCAAAAATGCAGAACTGCCCCTGCGGTCAAAAGCACGAATGCGACATAAAAGATGTTGCCGTCGGCAGCGGTTTGTTGCAACAGACGGCTGACATTCTGAAAAGAAACAACTTCCCGAGCGATATTCTTGTGGTTGCCGACAACAACACATTGAAAGCCGCTGAAGGAATTCTTGATATTCTGCAAAACAACGGATTCAACATCAAAACCAGAATCTTTGACGACCTGCGTGTTGCGGAATACGAAGAAGCCGAGAACATTGCAAAACTTTCTGCGGATGTCGGCGGCATTTTATCTGTCGGCACAGGGTCACTCAATGACATTTGCCGCCGCGCCGCATTTGTGGCGAACAAGGACTTTGCCATTTTTGCAACCGCTCCGTCCATGGACGGTTTTGCATCGGTGACAAGTCCGTTGACAGCGAATAATTTCAAAATCTCCTACCCTGCCAAACAGCCGTCCGTCATCATCGGTGACACGGCAATTCTTGCAAAAGCCCCCGCCGAACTTAAAAGTGCGGGCTTCGGCGATATGATTGCAAAATACACAGCCCTTGTTGATTGGAAAATTGCAAAATTAACCATCGGAGAACCCATGTGCGAACGTGTTGCCGCCGTTACAAAAGACGGGCTGATGCGTGCGGTATCACTTGCCGATAAGGTAACAAGCGAAGATGAGCAAGCCGCAGAAGCGATTTTTGAAGGCTTAATTCTGACGGGACTTGCCATGAAACTCGGCGACACCACCCGCGCCGCTTCAGGTGCGGAACACGTGGTATCGCATTTCTGGGAATGTAAAAAATTAGAACAAGGACTGCTTTCTGACTTCCACGGCAAAAAGTGCGGTGTTGCCACGCTGATGTGCACCCGTCTTTATAAAGAACTGGCAAAAATAAAAAATCCCGTTTTTGTGGAAGATACAACCGATTGGGACAAGGTCTATGCAGTCTACGGCGAAAACTTCCGCAGTGAGGTTGAAAAATACAACACGCCGACCGTTACGGACGAAACGAGTCCCGAAATTTTAGCAAGCAACCGGCAGGAAATCTGCCGCATCATCAACGAAGAACTGCCGTCTGTGGAAGAATTGACCGCATTGATGAAAAAGGCAGGCTGTGCAACAACAGCAAAAGAAATCGGTGTTACGGATGAACTTGCCGTACTCGGCTTGCAGTATCACCCGTATATGCGACACCGCATGATGATGACCCGCCTTGTGCCGATGTTTGACGGCATCGAAATCGATTGGAATACAATGGCGGGGATTTAAAATGAAACCGAATATTATTTTTTATTTTTCCGACCAACAGCGTTGGGACACATTGAATGAAACCCTCATGCCGCATGTGTGGGGTTTGGGTAATGACGGCATCCGTTTTTCGGATTCCTATACCTGTCAACCTGTCTGCGGACCTGCTCGTGCCTGCTTGCAGACCGGGCAGTATGCCACACAGAACAAGTGCTATTGGAACGGTATTCCGTTGCAACAGGGCACAAAAACACTTGCCGACATCTTCAATGAAAACGGCTATGACACGGCATATATCGGCAAATGGCATCTTGCATCCGACCGCTATGACGGTATCGGTTTTCACTGCGAAAAAACCGCCGTCCCCAAAGAAAAACAAGGCGGTTACAAGTATTGGCGAGCCGCGGATGTGCTGGAGTTTACCTCCCATGGTTATGACGGTTATGTGTTTGACGAAAACGGCAACAGGATTGATTTCAAAGGCTACAGAGCAGATTGTATCAACGATTTTGCACTTGAATACATTGAAAATCACAATCCCGAAAAGCCTTTTTTCATCTTTCTTTCGCAACTTGAGCCGCATCATCAGAACGATCATAAACATTTTGAGGGACCGGAAGAGCTTGTGGAACAATACCGCAACTACCCTCTGCCCGATGATCTGACCTTTTTAAACGGCGATTACAAAGAGGAATATCCCGACTATGTTGCTGCCATTCATGCTCTGGATGACAACGTTGGCAGGTTGGTTGCTGCTTTAAAAGAAAAGGGCATATATGACAACACGGTGATTGTGTATACAAGCGACCACGGTTGTCATTTCAAAACACGCAATGCCGAATACAAACGAAGTTGTCACGATTCGTGCATTCACACCCCGCTTGTGTTCGGCGGCGGTGCCGTTCAAAAAGCGAACACCTGCGAAAATCTTGTCAGCCTTATAGACCTGCCGCCGACTTTGTTGCATCTGGCAGGAATTCCGATACCCGACAGTTATGCGGGCAGGATTCTGCCTGTAAACGGATATAAGACAGATGAACGCGACTGTGTTTTTGTGCAGATCAGCGAATCGCAGATTGGTCGATGTGTGCGCACAAAAAAATGGAAATATTCCGCACGCGCGCTTGGCTCAGGACAACTGGGGCACAGTGCAACACATTATTTTGATGACTTTTTATATGACATTATCAACGATCCGCTTGAAAAAACGAACCTTGCTAACAGCAAAAAACATAAGACTGTTTTGCAGGAGATGCGTTCCCTGCTTGCCCGGGAAATGATCAATGCGGGCGAAAAAGAACCCGTTTTTCACAAGACACCGAAAAGATAAACAATACACAAAAACATGGACCTGCCGGGCAAAAAACGGCAGGTCGTTTTTTTTACGAAAAATGAAAAGTCAAGCAATGTACGGGTTAGCGGGCAGATGAATCTCCCCGACAAACCGTAATTTATTTGTCAATTCCCTAACCTTTCCACCAAAAAAGAGGCTGTTTTCACAGCCCCCTTTTCATGTATTTGCTCAGTTCAGTCCAAACAGACTTCTGAACCAAAGAACGATCTTGCGGAAGAAATCGCCGAGTTTTTCGAAGAATGTCTTCTTTTCTCCCGGATCGTTGTTGATTTCATCATCCAGAATGTTATCACCGGAAGTAAAGACCAGAATGGAAATATCTTCGGTGACATTGTGAACGGTGTAATAGCCTTCAGCATCAGGATAATATGCACCGCTGCCGTTAACCTTGACGGTGTATCCCTTGTTGTTGACCAATTGGAAACTGATATCGGAGCCGTACGGAATCTTGATGGTGTTTTCTTCAAAGGTCTTACCATCGATGATATAACCACCTGCGGCCTGACTCATCGGGAACCATACGATGACATATTTTTCCTCTTCTTCATCGTCCTGTGTTGCATCCGGCAACCCGGTTACGGAGATGGAAGCAGTGCAATAACCGTCTGCAGAGTAGCAATAGATTCTGGTTGTGCCTTCGCCGACAAGGGTAACAAGACCTGTCTTGCCGACAATGGCAACTTTGGCATCCATGGAAACCCAGTTAACTGCAATGTTGGTTGCATTATCGGGACGAAGAATGTATCCGAGCTGAACCGTTTCGCCGATGGCAAGCGTTGTTGAAGACGTTGCCGTGATTTCAAGCCAGGACACATAAATCGGTGTAACGCGGATGGTGCAGAATGCCACAAGTTCGGGATTTTCCAGACTGCGTACGCAGATGCTTGTGCTGCCGACACCGACAGCCGTTACAAAGCCGTTGGAATCGACCGTTGCAATGGAATCATCCAGCGAGAACCATTCTACGGAAGGATCATCCGCATTGAAGGGATATACGCTGACAGTCAATTGCAGAGTACCGCCGTTGACAAGCGTTACATTGGAGTAATCAAGCACCACGCTCTGTACAAAACGATAAACGGTGAACTGTGCATAATAGGTCTGCGGACCTTCAATTGCAGTGATTTCGGGCGTCCAGCCTGCAAAGGTGTAGGCATACAGTTCATTGGCGGGTTTGATGGGATCTGCACCGGAGAAATCAGGTGTTTCGCCGTAAGCATATTCTTTGACTTCAAGTACCTTATCATCAAGCATCCATGTGACGGGATACTTGCGAACAACAGAATCAAACAGGGCCGTATAGACTGCATCCCCCGTTACGGTGACAATTTCCTTATCCCAGCCTGCAAACGTGTAGGTATACTGTGCATCCTGCGGTTTTACAGGTGTGCCGTCATAAGAGGGCATTGCGCCATAGTACCAGTGTGCGATTCGTTCCTTGCCGTCAATGACCCATGTGATTGCATGAATGGTGGGTGTCCATACCGCTTTCAGGGACACATTGCCGTAACGTCCCGCAAGGGTTGCGGATGCGGCGGTGGTGGTGTTAAGAATCCAGTTACCGCCTTCGCTGACAACCTGCCAGCCTGCAAACAGGCTACCTGCCTTGGTGGGTACGGGCAGTGCATCGGTGGAGGTGATGTTGTAAACCGTGGGATAGTTTGCAGGCATTTCGCCGCCGTTTGCATTGTAAGTAATTGTGTATTCACGGAGCGTATAAACAGCCGTGATTACAAGATTTTCAGCGGGCATGACCTGCGGCAGTGTGCCGACATCCCATGCAGCAATATAACCGAGTTTTTCGGGGACGGTACGCTGTGCAATGGCCGCGCCGTAAGCATAGGTTTCGGTAGCAAATGTACCGTCAATGACCCATGTGACGGTATAGCGATTAACCTGCCACTGTGCCTGTACGGTCAGATTACCGTAGGCATTTGCAAGGCTTTCATTCAGGTCAAGCACCTGACCCTGTTTCCAACTGCCTTCGCCCAGCAAGACATACCAACCCGTAAACGTATATCCCTCACGGGTAACGGTGGGCAGTGTCTGTGTGCCGTCAATGGTATAAGTCAAATCATATTCGGCTTCACCGTTTGCGGGATAGACCGTAACGGTGTATTCGGTTGCCTGCCACTGTGCAACGAGGGTTACATCACCGATCATACCGCCGAGAACACCGGCATTGTAGAGCGTATTTTCATCCCAGTTGCCGACTTTTGCAAGCGGTTTCCAACCGACAAAGGTGTAACCGTCACGCACGGGAACGGGCAGTTCCAGCGCATCGCCTTCTACGGCATAGGTTTCGGTATCTCTTTCAACCGTTCCGCCGTTGCCGATCAATGTTGCGGTGTAGGGAATTGCACTGCTTGTAAATACGGCATAGTAAGATACATCGTCATCACCCAATGCGGGAAGAGAATCAAGGATTGTGCCGTTTTCAACAGCAGCCCAGCCTTTGAAGGTGTATCTGTAGCCACCCTCGTCTGTCTTGGCGGGTGTGGTGGGATATACGGGAACGGAACCGGTGACACCGTACGTCACATGCGCATCACCGTCAATATGCCATGTGATGGTAATGGGATCTTCATTCTTTTCAAAGATTGCCGTATAGGTCACATCACCCGTTACTGCAGAAACCGCAGGTGACCAACCCATAAACTGCCATACATGGTCAGATTCGTCACTGCTTTCTCTGACGGGAATACCGCCTTTGAAGACGGGCATTTCGCCGTAGTTGAAAGTATCTGTCACGATTGCAAGCGGAGTGGAATCATCTTCATCCGTATCATACTGCCATGTAACGGTATAGGCGTTGACAGTCTGTGCGTATACAGCAGTATAGATATAGGTTGTGCCGTTTTCACCTGTTACGGGTGTTACGGCAGGATCCCAACCGACAAAGGTGTACGTGTATTGCGCATCGGCAGGTTTTTCGGGTGTTGCACCGTCATAGGCGGGAAGTGTACCGTATTCGACTTTTTCATCTTTTTCAAGCAGAGTGCCGTCTTCATTTTTCCATTCAACAGTGTAGGTATAAACTTCCCATACAGCGTTGAACTGCACTGCACCCCATGCATCCGGATATTCCTTTGCCGTGTAAATCAGCGAAGCATCCCACGAGCCGACACTCTCAACAGGCTGCCACCCCATAAAGGTGTAGTGGTCACGGCTGATTGAGGGAAGGGTGATGCCGTTTTCGACTGTGTAATCTTCTACCGTAAGTTCTGACTGCAGGGTATTCTGCGAATAGAATGTGGCATCATACGGAATTGCAGTCCATTCTGCAATCAGGCTGACATTGCCGTAATTACCTTGTTCAACGGACGAAACAATATTATCTTTTTTCCAGGAACCGACAGTTTCAACCACGCGCCAGCCAGCAAACGCATAACCGTCACGGACGGGAGCAGGCAATGCAGTATCGGCAAGAACGGTATAACCGACCGATGTTTCGGCAAGTTCACCGCCGTTGGCATCCAGCGTTGCGGTAAAATCTTCGGCAATCCAATCAGCAGTAAAACTGACGTTGCCGTACATTCCACCGACCGAATAACCTGCATCATAGGTTGTATCGGCTTTCCAGCTGCCGGCATCCGTGGCGGGAATCCATCCCTTGAAGGTGTAACCCGGTCTGACACTGGTCGGCAATGTATATGCCTGTACGGTATTGTATGTGTTGTAATTCCACTCTTCGGAACCGCCGTTCGCATTAAAGGAAATGGTATAGTTAATCGGAGTCCATTGTGCGATCAATGTTACATCGCCGTATTTTTCGGTCAGAACGTCATCTTTCTGAATATAGGTACCGGCAGACCAGACAGTGCCGATATGAGTGCCGTCCGCAACGACCCACTGATTGAATGTGTAAGCCGTTCTGGTGGGTGCAAACATGGGAATTTCGTCTTCGATGGTGTAGGTGACGGCATATTCCTTTGCACCCTCATATTCGCCGCCGTTCAGATCAAAGGTAAGAGTATATTCTTCAGGTGTCCACTTTGCGACCAGCGTGACATTGCCGTGATTTTCCTTGTCGAAAGATGCAATCGGTTCGGCACTTACAGTCCAGGAGCCGACACTTTCCTTAACAAACCAACCGTCGAATATATAACCCGCGCGGGTGGGGGTATATTTGCCTGCAAATTCATCTGCATTGATTGCAGTTTCATAGTTATAATTGATTTCACCGTAGCTGCAGGCACCGCCGTTGGCTTCGAGTGTGATCTTGTATTGTGCAAGTGTCCAGTCTGCAATAAATTCAACGGTACCGTACTCACCCGTATATTCACCGGGTGCATAAAGGGAGCCGGCAGTCCATCTGCCTGCGCTGTTCTGCGCTTTCCAACGCAGTTCATAACCGGTCTTGACACTGGTGGGCAAAGTAATGATATTACTTACAGTATAGGAGAAATCCGTAACCGCAGAACCGCCGTTTTCATCAAAGGTCAGATAGTAGGTGGCTTCTACAAGATCGGCATACAGTTCGCTGTTGCCTGCAATTTTGTAAATCGTGTCTGCAGTTACCACTTGCCCGTCTGCAGTAAGCCATGCATTGAATTTCCAACCGGGTCTGCGATCATCATCGGGTTGCAGTTCAGTCAACTGTGCGCCGTAAGGCTGATCATATATCACATTGATCGGATTGCCGTCATTCAACGGTGTTTTTTGTCCTTCAGAGTTGTAATAATAAAGTTTTACACCGTAACCGACTGCAGACCAGCAAGCATACAGTGTGGCATCGCCGACGGTTGTGTAGGGGGTTGTTGAATCAACGTTCGGCACATCACTGCCTTCAACGGTTGACCAGCCAAGGAAGGTATAGCCTTCGCGTTCTGCCTTGGACAGTTCACCGTAGGGTGCATCAAATGTGACTTCTTTCTGCGCCGATCCGATGAACTTTGCATCATCGGGAATGACATAGTTGACCGTGTATTTGTTCGGCGTAAGATTTGCCTGCAGGGTCAGTTTGCCCCAGACCGAGCCGAATGTGCCGACCGGAATATCGTTTCCGACGGGTGCACCGCCACCGTTTTCAATCTTCACAACCTTCCATGAATTCTGGAATGTGTAACCGGGTTTAAAGACAGAGGGCAATGTACCGCCGTCACGCAGGTTATAGTTTTCATAAGCCGCCGCAGATACAATCTTTTCGGGGTCAACCGGGTCACGCAGAGTGGCTGTGGGGTTGAACGAATACGAGCCGTCCGCATTTTTATCGGTTGCAAAGGTGATGGTGTAATTGATCGGAGTCCACTCGGGGCGCAGGGAAACATTGTCCCATTTTCCGGTCAGGGGCTTATCGGCTGTATACAGCATTGTCTTATCCCATGATTTTGTGCCGTTCGGGAAAACACCGAAATCGGCTGTCGGACGCCAACCTGTAAAATCATAGCCGGGACGGGTCGGTGTAAGCAGGGTATGCGTGCTTTCAATGTTGTAGTTCTTCCCCACGGGGCCGTTCTCATATTTTATTCCGTTTTCGTCCGTGAGGGTGATATTATCCGCTTTATCCCATAAATAAGTTACGGTATATGTGGTCGGTGTCCATGTGGGGTGCACAAATACAGTACCACCCGTACCGCCGAAGGTACCGGAATTGATCAGATCATTATCTCTGCTGAATCCGGAAACCGGTGCATTCGTTCCGGCAAACACAGCAGTCCATCCGGTAGCTTCATAAGCCGTGCGCTTATATTTGTTCGGCTTCAATTCTGTTGTACCTGAACCAGCATAATCGGTATAAACATTATGCTGGGCATTTGTACGGCTGGCGCTGCTCAGTCCGTAGACTGCGGTATAATTATCACTTGTCCACTCGTTGATGCTCTCATAATAGCCATACCACTTTTCATTCTCTGTAACCGGATCAGCCATGAAGAATACAGTAAACTGACTGTAGGGTGAAGCGACTTTACTTTCAGTTGCACCTCTGTTAAACACAAGGGATTCGCCAACAAGAGCATAACACCAGCCTGCGGTTTCCGACTCAATGGCATAAGAGGAAATATCAATACCATTGTCACTGCTTTTCTCACTGCTGGCTGTAAAATAACCGCCATAAATAATCGGAGCAGAGGCCCCGGGAATATAAACTGCTGCATTATGAACGGAATTCTTCTTTGTATCAGCACCGCTATAAAAATAAGCATCTGCATCCGCATCAAAAACATAAACATTGCCGGCTGCAACTCTGATTGCAGTACAATAACTGGTCTTTGCCTCGGTGTTATTATTACTGTTACCTCGGTTTCTCAATTCACCTTTTGCATTGAAGGTACCACCGTAAATATCACAGCTCTTACAATTATTGACATTGATCGCATAAGAACGCATCTGTCCGGAATAGTTATTTGTGTAACCGGCGAATGCTTTACTTTCAACCGTTATACCTGGATAAATCTTCAAAACGGCATCTTTTGAGTCAACCGTAACAGCCAGAGCAGTTGAATACGCATTACATCCGGCTACCGTGTCACCTGTTGCCCAGCCTCTTTTTTCAAAATCGGTTTCAGCTGAAGCAGAAATTGTAAAATTGTTTTTGCTTGTGTCGGGATCACCAAGAACAAGCACACCGGATCCGATGCTCTCAAAAATATTAACGGATGCCTGGTTTGTAAAGTGATTGAACTCAACATTCGTCTTGCAATATGCCGAAAAACTGATATTGGAAGCAGTGGAAGATGATGAGTTAATAACCTGCAATTTGCCGTTGCTGGTTACCGTAAAAAAGGCAGAACCCAAGGTATCGGTAGTCACAGAGCTGCCCGCATTATTGGAAGGTAACTGATATGCCGAGCTTCCCTCACCTGTAAGCGTAGCAGAAACACTGTGTGTGATGGAATAACCATTCAAATCCAAGATAATATTTTTGGTTATTTGCGGCAAAGCAGAACTGAGATCTGTAATATTCCCAGTCAGCTGAATGGTTGTTGTGCCGGTTGCAGAAGCACCCTCAATTGCCGATTTCAGCGTTGATGCACTGTTTGCAGTTGCCGCTTCTGCCGTGGGGGCAAGGCTGTCCCACAGCTCACTTGTGAGAATGCTGCCAAGACCTGTGCCGCCCGAGGTCAGCACAAGCACCGCGCAAAGCACAAGGGCCATGATACGGTGTGTGATTTTGTGTGTTCTTGTCATAAAAATAACACTCCTTCCGAAGACAAAGGTCTTCGTACAATTATACACAATAATCATACCACATCTGCCGATTGATTGCAATAAATATATAAAAATCAAAATAAACAAAATATATATAATAATTATGGGCACATTCACAAAAATGAGCCGCTTATTTGCATTCACAAAATTGGCAAAAGGATAAATTACGGTTTATCGGGCTTTAGCCCGATAAACCGTAAATGCAAAATGCAAAATTCAAAATGCAAAATTATCGGGTCGCTGACGCTCCGATTATAGAATATGAAGAAATTTGCAAATAGAAATGCGAATTGCAATTCATTAAACATGTGTTAATTATTTTATATGACTTTGATTGTAAAGAATCAGTGTAAACTAAAATTTGAAACTGAAAAATTATGAATTACATCTTCTAAAATGGCAATGCCATTCCTTTAATTTTGCATTCTTGCATTTTGCATTTCTGTCTGTCCAAAGACAGACAGATAAACCGTAATTTATTTACTTCATACCCTGCTTTTTATTTCTTTGATCTGCAAACGAGCCTCTTTCATGCTGCAGTGGTATTGCTTATTCTCCTGCAATTTTCCCTGCAAAAACCATTCACTGAGGGGTTCCTCGATGCGTTTTGCAACTGTGCGGCGAAGATTTCTTGCACCGATGCGTGCATCAAAGCCTTCATTGCACAGGGCTTCGCTGACCGATTTGTCAAAATGCAATTCAATCTGCTTTGCGTGCAGGCGATCCTGCACTTCGCTCAATAGTTTCTGCACAATGCCGATGCAGTCCTCCCGGGTGAGAGGTTCAAAAAGAATGATCTCATCAATACGGTTGAGAAATTCCGGACGAAAACTGTTTTTCAGTTGCGAGCGCAGATGCTGTTCGCGTTGTGCGGCGGCATTTTTGCCGTCCTGCTCGGCAAAGCCGATCCCGCCTCCGTTGGCAAACTGCTCGGCACCGATGTTGCTGGTCATAATAACAATTGCATTGCGAAACGAAACCGTCCGTCCGTGTGTGTCGGTCAGAATACCGTCTTCCATGATCTGCAACAACAGATTGTAAATTTCGGGATGCCCTTTTTCGATTTCATCAAACAGCACCACGCAGAACGGTCTGCGGCGCACTCGTTCGGTCAATTGCCCGCCGTCTTCAAAGCCGACATAACCGGGGGGTGAGCCGACCATGCGTGACACGGCATGCTTTTCGGTGTATTCGGACATATCCAGACGGATCATTGCTTTTTCATCCCCGAACAGCACCTCCGCAAGGGCTTTGCAAAGCTGTGTTTTGCCGACACCCGACGGGCCGCAGAACAGAAACGAGCCGACGGGACGGGCAGGGTCACAAAGCCCCGTACGGCTTCTGCGGATGGCGGCAGACACCGTATTGACCGCCTTTTCCTGCCCGAACACACAACTGTGCAGATGTGTTTCCAATTGCATGAGTTTTTCCTGTTCTTCCACACTCAAGCGTTGCACGGGAATGCCCGTCCACAGGGACACGATCTGTGCAATGTCCTCGGATGTGACCGTGTCGGGGGCGATTGCCTCGCTTTCGTGCCAACGTCCTTTTTCGGCTACGAGTTGCCGTTGCAGGTCCTTTTCGTCATCGCGCAGACTTGCCGCCCGTTCATAATCCTGTGCATTGACAGCGGCGGCTTTTTCGGCACAGATATGATGCAGTTGCTGTTCAAGATTGCGCAGGTTTTCGGGCAGATCGCTTGCATGCAGACGCACACGCGATGCCGCTTCATCCATTAAATCCACTGCTTTATCGGGCAGAAAACGGTCTGCAATGTAACGAACGGACAATTCAACCGCCGCCGATACGGTTTCATCGGGAATGCGCACGCGATGATGCGCTTCGTAGCGATCACGAAGCCCGCGCAGAATTTCCACAGCCTGTTGCGGTGTGGGTTCTTCCACCGTAATGGGCTGAAACCGCCGTTCAAGCGCGGCATCCTTTTCAATGTTTTTGCGATATTCTTCCAACGTGGTTGCGCCGATAATCTGCAGTTCGCCCCTTGCGAGCATGGGTTTTAAGATATTGGCGGCATCCACCGCGCCTTCTGCCGCGCCCGCACCGACAATGTTGTGCAGTTCATCAATAAACAAAATGATATTCCCCGCCTGCATCACTTCTTCCACGGCATTGCGGATGCGGTCTTCAAAATCGCCGCGGTATTTCGCCCCCGCCACCATGCCGGTCAGATCCAGTGCAATCAGTCGTTTGTCGCATAAAAGTTCAGGCACTTCACGGTCGGCAATTTTGCAGGCAAGCCCCTCTGCGACAGCGGTTTTGCCGACTCCGGGTTCGCCGATCAGGCAGGGATTGTTTTTGGTTCTGCGGCAAAGAATACCCGTCATACGCTCGATTTCTTTTTCCCTGCCGATGACAGGATCAATCTTTCCCTGCCGCGCAAGGGCGGTCAGATCGCGCCCGTATTTCTCAAGGGTCGGCTGATTGCGGTTACGCACACTTTTTTGCACGGCATTACGGTCGCCCTCATGCGTGCCGTTGAGTTCATTCAGCAGATCTGCACACTGCACACCAAGACGGTTGATGACAAGGCAGGCAAAACACTGTGGCTCTTTAAGCATGGCAGACAACAGATGTTCCGTTCCCGTTAATGTCTGCCCGTTGCTTCGTGCCGCCTGCAAAGCACTTTCGACAATGCGTTTGGCTTTGGGGGTGAAATCATCCCCCGTCAGTTTGGTCGGCATGCCGATACCGATGGCACTGCGTATCTGTTCTTTTACCCGCGGAACGGTAATGCGGCGGTTATGCAGAACCACGGCGGCAACACTGCCCGTGTCTTTGATCAGTCCCAACAGAATATGCTCACTGCCGATATATGTGTGTCCCATGTCTTCCGCGGCATTAACGGCATTGTTCAGCGCGGTGTTGGCTTTTTCCGAAAAACCCGTAAATTTATACACGGTATCACTCCCTGAAAACAATACTACTAAATGAGTATTGACCGCCCGCTTGGTTTTTGACAAAAAAAAGCCGCCCGCAGAAAAAAATCTGCGAATGGCAATTGTGCAATATTTATGTCAACCTTGCTCTGACCAGTTGTGCGCGCAGAACATCACGGTCGGATTTTCCGAGTGCGGCACCTGCCATGCAGTTGATGTTTGCAGGCTGCATGGAAACGAACAGTTCATTGACGGTCTGCAAGGGAATGTCAATCTGCCCGTACACCGCCCCCAGACGAATCAGTGAAAGGGCTTCAAGCATTTCATCGGTCGGCAGCAACATGGCATTGGTAAGCACCCCTTGTGCGCGGCGGATGCGGTCCTGCACGGCAATGTCACTCACATATTGCTCTGCCGCCGCACGTTCACGGGTTTCCAGTTGCAGGGCAAAGGCTTCCAGATTCTGCAAAGCACCCCGTTCGGAAAGTCCCATGGTGACGGTATTTGTCAGCTGATACAAATCTCCCTTTGCCGTACCGCCCTCGCCGTACAGACTGCGCACGGAAAGTCCGAGTTTCGGTGCGGAAGACGCAAACTGCAGCATGAATCCCTGCGCAGACAAAGCCGGCAGATGCAGAATGACGGATGCACGCATGGCGGTTCCGAGATCGGCGGGATTGCGGGTCAGAAAACCCAACTTTTCATCAAACGCATAGGAAAAAGCACCGTCAAAGGCATCATCCAGACGGTTTGCACAATCATAAGCCTTTTCTGTGCAAAGACCGCCGAACAGCACCTGCATACGCAGATGATCGCGTTCGTTGACCATCACGCTGATGCTTTCATCCTTGCTTAAAAGCAAAATACGGTTGTCACGCGCTGCCGCAAAATCGGCGCTGATGAGATGCCGCTCCGCAAGGGCAACCGCCTCATGCGCAAGCAGTGCTTCCATATTGACGGGATACAGCGAAAAATCGGAAAAATTTTCCACTACCGCACAGACGGCAAGATTGATTTTGCGCAACGCTTCGCCCGAAAGTCTTGCGGGGAACGGAATATCCGCAAAATTGCGAAAAGTACGCACGCGCGTGGCAAGAATAATTTCGCCGTGTGAACCGGTGTCAGTGTACCATTTTTTCATTTCATCCATTTCTGCGTGCCTCCAGTTCCCTGATTTCATCCCGCAGACGGGAGGCAAGTTCAAAGTTGCGTTCGTCAATGGCGGTGTTGAGTTGTTCTTTCAGCAGGCTGATACGGTGGGCGCGTTTGACCTCTTCATCCGCACCGCCCGCAACTTTCCCGATGTGTACGGTTTTTCCGTGAATACGTTGCACGGTCGGCAAAAATTTATCATAAAAAACACGGTAACAGGCGGGGCACGACGGCGCACCGCTGTTTACAATTTCTTCAAAGGATGTACCGCAATTTTCACAGCGCACGATTTTACTGCTTAAACTGCTGACTGCGGCATCGTTGCGCAGGGAACCGAACATAAAATCCGAAAATCCCGCCGCGAACAACGGAAAAACATCCGTGTATCCTAATACTGCGGCACATTCCGCGCAAAGATGCGTTTCGACCGTTTCACCGCCGATGATGCTGCGGATGTGTGTGGTCGCTTCTTTTTTTGAACAATGTCGGCAAAGCAAAAAACCGACTCCTTTCTGTTGTGCGAAGTATTCTTGATTGCATTATACCATATTTTTCAGCGGATAGGAACAGGAAATTGTGTCTTTTTCTTGATTTTCTGAAGAAAAGGTGGTAATATTTTCATTAAAGTAAATAAAGAAAGGAAACTGAAAATGAAAAAACAAATCTCCCTTTTTCTTGTTTGCACCCTGCTGTGCGGTCTGCTCGGAATAAGTGTCGGTGCAGAAGAAAAAACACAGCTTCGATTCAAAGAGGACGGCACCTTCACCATTCTGCAACTGAGCGACCCGCAGGATGATAAAGAGATTGCAAAAGAACTGATTACATTTATCGAAAAAGCAATTGAAACCACCGAACCCGATCTGATCGTCATCACAGGTGACATTGTAGAAGACAGCCGTCCTGTGGTGGACTTCACGGGCGACGACAGGCCTCTCATGGAAGGGGTCGGCAATAAGGACTATGCAACGGCACTTGCCGACACCAAGGCAACCGTGGAACAGATTTTTGCCCCCATCGAAGAAAGCGGTATTCCCTATGCCGTTACGCAGGGAAACAATGACTACAACAGCGGCGTTACAAACGAAGACTGGCTTGCCATCTATGCACAGTTCCCCAACTGCCTGACAATCGACGAAAGCACGGATGCAGAAGGCAAAATCGACCAATATATTCCCATTCTTTCATCCGATTCCGATACCCCTGCATTCGGATTGTGGATGCTTGACAACGGCAAGGGATTTTCCGAAAGTCAGATGCAGTGGATGCAGAACTATGAAACGGGCGATGTTCCCGGCATTGTTTTTGAACACATTCCCACCGATGACATCGGCAATCTGTTTGAAGAATGCAAACCCTGGGACGACGGTGCATTTGCAGACGGCACAACCGCCTACAGACTGAATAAAAACCTTGCCACAGGCCATGCGGAATTTGCACATGCCCCCGGCGTAAAGACCGATGAGTTTGCACTCTGGCAGGAACAGAATGTGATCGGTGCATTTTTCGGTCATGAACACACCTGCGGCTACACGGGCGAAGTGGACGGCATCACCATGGGTATGACCTACGGTTGTCAGTTTGCAAAATTCGGTCCTTACGGTGTGCGTACACTGACTCTGCATGAAGCGACAGGCACATTCACAACCGAACTGTACACCTATGCAGACGGCGAATTCACCCTGCAGACAGACGAAGGCTATGAAATTTATGACGGCGGCATCGGCGCTTTCTTTGCAAAAATTGCCAATGTTTTCAAGTATATTCTCCGTTCTGTTCTGTATCTGATCAAGATCTAAAGGGAAAGAAGGGATTTTCATGCCCCCTCCGTTCGGACCGCATCCGTGGACAGAACTGGATAAACTCAAAGAGCCGAAACCGAAAAATATAAAAGAAGTTCCGGGATATCTCAAACGGCTGTTCTCCAAATTTTTCACACGGTTGTTCTATATTTTCCGCCTTGTATGGGAAACCCGTCCGTGGATCCTCATTGCAAAAGTCATCCTTGCCCTGTTCAGCGGTCTTCTCCCCGTTGCACAGGCTTATGCAGGCTCGGTGCTGCTCAACGAACTGACATCGGCTTACACAATATCCGTCAGCGGTGCGACCGTGCCCGACGGCACGTGGAGTGCTGTTGTGGGGCTTCTTGTGTTGCAGTTTGTGTGCATTTTTGCCATTACGCTGACAAACAACATCAACAATACCATCACCCACATTGCAGGCGAACTGGTGTCGAGCCACGTACGTGAAAAAATCATGAAAAAGGCACGTGAACTGGATCTTTCCAGTTTTGACAAGCCCGATTTTTATGCAAAACTTGAAAATGCCGTGCGCGAAGCCAACCACCGTCCCCTGCAGATCATCAGCTCCATTTTTTCAATTGTCAGCACCGTTATCACATTGGTTTCGTACTTCATTATCCTCGCCAATGTGCGTCCGCGATGGGCTTCACTGCTTGTGATTGCCTTGTCCGTGCCGGGTGCGATTGTGAATTTTGTGTACCGCAGAAAAAATTTCCGCTATATGCGTTTTCGCTCCAAAGACCGCCGGCAGATGTCCTATTTTTCGGACATTGTCACCAACAAAGATGTGGTAAAAGAAATCCGTATGTTCGGGCTTGCCGATACCTTTACACAGCGCTACCGCGAAGTATTCAAACGCTATTTTGCCGGCATCAAGACACTGTTCCTCAAAGAAGGGGCATGGAATATTTCTCTTGCTTTTGTGTCGGGTGCGGCAAACTGCGTGCTGTTTCTTATCATTGCAAAACAGGTCTTTGCGGGGGAAATTGAAATCGGCAATTATTCACTGTATACGGGTGCACTCAACAGCGTTGCCACGGGCATTGCAGGCTTTATTTCCACCACGGCGACGGTGTATGAAGGCACATTGTTTATTGATAACCTGATTGCCTTTATGAAGGAAAAGCGGCGCATTAAACCATTGACAGACACCCCGCTGACACCGCAACGGCACACGGGACACCGAATTGAATTGCAGAATGTTTCGTTCCGCTATCCCGGCACACAGCGTGACGTGATAAAGAACATGAGTTGCGTACTTGAACCGGGTGACACGGTGGTGCTGGTCGGACTGAACGGTGCGGGAAAAACCACGCTGATCAAGTTACTGACCCGATTATATGACCCCACCGAAGGCAGAATCCTGTTGGATGGGCACGATATACGCGAATATGATGTGGAAAAACTGTATCAACTGTTCGGCATTATTTTTCAGGACTTCGGCAAGTATGCCGTGACGGTCAAAGAGAATATCGGCTTCGGGCAGGTTGAAAAGCCCATGCAGGACGAAGACATAAAAACCGCCGCCGAACAAAGCAGTGCCGATGCGTTCATTGCCAACCTGCCGCATGCGTACGACACCCCGCTGATGCGGTATTTTGAAGACAACGGCATTGAACTTTCCATCGGGCAGTGGCAGAAACTGAGCATCGCAAGGGCATTTTACAGCGATTCGGACATTCTGATTTTAGACGAACCGACCGCATCTTTGGATGCCATTGCCGAGCAGGAAATTTACAATCAGTTTGACACACTGCGCAAGGACAAAACCACCGTTTTTGTATCGCACAGACTGTCGAGTGCAACGGTGGCGGATAAAATTCTTGTGATTGACAACGGTGTGCTGATTGAAGAAGGCAACCATGCCGAACTGATGGCGGCAAAGGGCAAATATTACGACCTGTTCAGCACACAGGCAAAACGCTACCGCGAACTGCCCGACGAAGTGAATACATAAAGAAAAAGGGCTTACACAGCCCTTTTTTGTTGCTTTATTTTATCACCTGATTATCCCCGAGGATTTCGGGTTTGTGAATCATGCTGTCTGCTTCGGTCAGTTCGCGGATGACTCTGCACGGCACACCTGCGGCAAAGCAGTTGTCGGGAATATCCTTGGTGACAACGCTGCCCGCCCCGATCACACAATTATTGCCGACTGTGACACCGGGACAGACCGTCACAGTCGCCCCGAACCAGCAGTCATTGCCGATATGCACGGGCTTTGCATAACAGAACCGCTTGATATTGCCGTCACAGTCGAGCATGGCCTTGCGTTCATCGGGCAGCATCGGGTGCATGGGGGTTACGATGGTGCAATTCGGTCCGAAGTTGCAGTCGTCACCGATGGAAACAAGTGCATCATCCTGCACGGTGAAATTGAAATTGATGAATGTGCGATTACCGATGGTGGTATGCTTGCCATAGTGGAATGTAATGGGGCCTTGCAGAAAGGTACCTTCCCCGATTCCGCCGAGAATTTCGTGCAGAATGCGGTTGCGCTCTTCGGTTTCGTGCTCATATAAACGATTGTAATCGAGGTTGAGATTATGCGTGCGCAGTTTGATAGCTTTCAGTTCCGGATCGCCGGGGCAAAACAACTCCCCTGCAAAGATTTTTTCTTCTTCACGTGTCATTTTCTTTTCCTCCGTTTTTTATGCCAAGTCCAAGGTTCAATATACCCGCCCGCAATCAACTGCAGAAAAACCAAAGCAAAACCGGGCAACAGACATATAACAGATGCAATCACAAAACCGATGCGAGTGCTTCTGTTGAACTGATTATGATGCCCCAATCCGATTACACAATTGCCGTTGACCGAAAGAGAAACCATCCGTTTGTAATCCGTGAATTCTATAAAATTCGTCGGTAACAAATTTTTCCGCGTGGTATAAGAAACGGTTGCTGAGGCAGGAAATACCGTATTTTCAAGCATTCGGTCAATCGCCTCACGGGCAGTTTTCGGCAAAGCAGATGCCAAGCAATAAAACACATCGCCATCGGCTGTATGCACAATGAGCCATGTTTTTCTGTTTGTGTGGTCTTTTTCGGCACTCATAATTTCCACAGAACAGCTTTGCGTATTCTCTTCGGTCAGATTGCCGTAGGTGTAAAATGCAGTCAGCAATAACCATACGGCGAACAGAAATATAAAAGCCGTAAACAGATAGTCCTTTATTTTTCTTTTCATTATTTTTTACCAAGCCCATTGTTAGGAAGTTTTTACTTTGTCCGTAATTGCAGCATTATGAGACCACGGAATTTGTGCAGACACTGGCTGCACAAATTCATCCGGCGTTTTATTCCGATTAAAACAATGCACGCAAGGGACAAACCTGCCCCCTGCGTGTGATAGGTTATTTTTCAAGCGCAATTTCCTGGCGGTACATGGAGTACCACAGGCGGCTTGCATAACTGCGGGGACGGACAACGACCTTGTCGTCATACACTTCAAACTGCATGCCGAGGCCGCACCACTTGATGCCGTGGTGATTCCAGAACATGAAGCAGGGCAGATTGAACAAGTGCAGGCTGCCGTCGTGCTCAATGGTGCAGTAGCCTTTCTTTTTCTGCGTGTATTTGCCGTTGAGTCCCATGTGGGAATGACCGCTCATGTAGAACACATTCTTGTATTTTTTCATGATGGCTTTGACTTTATCGGATGCATCCCCGATGCCGCCTTCGTCCATGGTCTTGTAATCTTCTTTCCTGTCAAAGGTTCTGGGCAGACCGTGGGTCTGATTGAGTGCCTGATGGCACAGCACAAAAATAGGCTTGCCCGTGGCGGCGGCTTTTTCCATGGTTTCTTCAAACCATTTGAGTTGCTCGTCGGAAATATCGGCATTCAGGCAGTCGCTTTCACTGCCGAGGGACACAAAGGGATATCCCTTGACCTCGGTGTAAAAATAGACCTTGTCGAGTTTGCGGTTACAGATCTTTTCGGAGTATTCGATGAACAGATCCTGAAACTTTCTGCCCGCTTCTTCTTCGTGCGTCCATGTGTCATGGTTGCCGATGGCAAAAATGAGTTCCTTGGCAGGTTTGTGGTGCATAAAGATCCATTCTGCCATTTCCCAGTGGTCGGGTTCACCGTGGTCGGTGGTATCCCCCAAAGTGACAAGTGCATCAATGGGGGTATAGGAATGCTCCATATCCCGCAAGGCTGTACTGAGCCTGCGCCAACGGTAACTTCGCCAGTCCACGTGAACGTCTGCCAATGCGGCAAAATTAAAACGGATATGTTCGGGGTCTTCCGCACGCAAGGGAGCGGCAAAATCACCGAAGACGGGTTTGGTGATAAAGGACAAAACCTTGAACCCGGGGGTGAGAACGGTACGAAGCGGTTCGGGAATCATACTGTTACCTCTTAACCGAAAATACTTGCAAAGAAGTTACGGATCTGTTCAAAAATATTATTGAAGAACTCCAGAATTTTAGCGAAGAAATTCGTGACAGAAGATTCTCTCCACTGTGCATACAGCGTGATGTGTGTACTGTCAAGCGTGATGGTTGCTCTGTTCGCATAGGCTGTACCGCTGCCGTCTTTTTCCGTGTTCCAACCGTCAAAAACGAGCACACCGTTGGAGAAGGCATTGTCGGGCAGTTTCATCTTGTCGCCGACCTGCGCAATCTGTGTGGTGAATGTCTGTCCCGTACCGCCGTTGGCATCGAAGAAAATACGAACACCCGTATCGGAATAACCCTTGTTGAGCTGGGCTCTTCTGGATTTCATGAATTTAATGACATCCGAATCCACATAAGAGGAATATTTCTTTGCGGTTTCATCGTAGGTGGAAGTTTCAAAAATATTCCAGCGGATGGCATTGCTGACGGCAGAAGCGGTGATTTCCTGCGAGAATGCCTTGATGTTGGCAATGTAAGCATCGGTCAGAACGGGAGCAAACACATTCTGCCATGCATCCACGGTCTGTGCGAAGAAATCGTCATACTTGAACATGGCGCTGAGGATGATGGGCTGATACTTTGAATCATTGCCGGTTCTGTAGAAGCGGATACCGACCCACCAGCCTTCGGGATCTTTGAGGTCGCCGTCATTGAGTTTGTAGTTATTGCCGAGCGCATAGTCAAAGTCCCATACGGGAGCGGCAACAAACACATCGCTGCCTGCATCCTTGTACATATAGAACGAGGTCTGCCCGACATCGAGGTTCTTGACATAATCCTGGAAAACAAACATTTTTACGAAGGATTCCACATCAATATATTCCGTATAATGCTTGCCGAGGCTGTTGTAACCTGTTGCGGAGAACAATGCATCTTCAAATTCCTGATACAGGGCACTGATGTATTTTACCTGCGCTTCGCTTGCGTATTCGGGGGCTTTGACAACGATGGGCTGATTGCGTTTGCTGATAAAGCCGCTGACTTCATCCACATAGCGGGAAGGAATTTCACATTCAAGCAGATAACCGCCCGTGATATCGTCGGGATTGTTGGGAATATTGACCCACTTCTGCGTGCCGCCTTTGAGTTGCAGATAATCCTTGACCTGTGCGCCGCCGAGGGAATAGGAATCCAGATCAGCCGTGTTTACGTCTTCCGTTGCACCTTCCAGGTCCGCAATGTCCACGCGGGTTTCACCGACTTCCACGCTTTCGGTCAGGGTGTAGTTGCCGTAATATTCATTGTTGACATACAGGTCAATGTAAACCTGTTCGGATGTATAAACAATGCCTGCATCCTGCGCAAGATTGAGTGCGATGTAGTTGCGCAGAACGGATTCATCGTTGTAGTTGGCAAGAAGCGACCATTTTTTTGCCTTGCCCATGCCGAAGAGGTCGATTTTTTTGTCGAATTTGATGTTATAGGGCTTTTTGACATACTTCCATGTGGAATTGCCGCGGCCTTTGATGTATTCGAGTTCTTTTTCAACAATTACTTCGCCGTCATCAATAATGATGATATCAGCCGCTTCCTTGTTGGCTTTGTCGGCATGCACATAATCCATGGAACCCGATTCGGTTGTGATATGTACGGAAGGCACATTGGCGGACTGCAGAACATACAGTGTGTATGTCTTATCTGCGACGGTCAATGTGTGCGAACCCGTGGCAAGAGAGAGCATGTCGCCGTCAACCACTGCCGTACCGTCGAGTTTGACCTCCCCTGCGGCTTCAAGTGTAAGCTGCAAGGAAGTTGTGTCTGCATCCGAAGGCAGGAACAGATAAAACTTTCCTTCATTTTCCCAATGGTTGATCTGCACGGCCGTTCCGTTTACATCGGCAACAACACCGAACAAGGCAATGTCGCTTGCTGCCGATGCGAACAGCGCACAGCAGGCAATGAGAACAAGAACGGAAAGAAGAGTCAGTACTTTTTTGAACGATTTCATAATGCCACTCCTTTTGTTAAAATTTGTATACAAGGTTATTATACCATAAACAAGATAAAAAACAAGAACATTTTGCAAAAATTTAAGTGAAATTATACAACTTTTTCCGTTGTTTGTCTTGACATTCTCTTGTAATCCATATAAAATGATATTATCCATAATTTTGAAAGGATGTTTTATTTTATGAGAAACCTGAAAAAAACATTGGCAATCCTCTTGAGTGTGCTTTTGCTGATTGCAACACTTGTACCCTCTGTTTTTGCCGCAATTGACGACTCCGGAATGACCCTGAACTACATTGTTTCACAAAAAGAATACACCCTTATCGGCGGTGTAATCGAAAGAGACATTGTTGTAAACAGCCCCGGCGGCGGCCATCGTAACGATGTTTTCGTTCTTGAAGTGAACCCCTTTGACCCCAATGTTTCCATCATTGCAGGCTACAATGACGGCGATGCAGACGGCTGGGGCAAAACCCCCGTCCGCAACCATGCAGAAAACGCTGAACGAGTGCTCGGCACAAATGTTATCGGTGCTATCAATGCAGACTTCCACAATCAGGAAACCGGTGAACCCTCCGGTATTCTTGTTATGAACGGTGTTGTCGGCCATGCACAGAACGGCAGACCCTTCTTCGCAATCCTCAATGACGGTACTCCCGTAATCCGTATGGGCGGTTCGGCTATTGACGATGTCAAAGAAGCTGTATCCGGCGGTCATATTCTTGTCAGAAACGGTGTGAATGTTGCCCCCGCAAACAAACTCAACCCCAGAACTGCAATCGGTATCAAGGCAGACAAAACAGTTGTCATGTTTGTTGTTGACGGCAGACAGGATCCCACTTCCTGCGGCATGGACTACCCCGAAGTTGCCGAAATGATGCTCGCGCTCGGTTGCGTGGATGCACTTGAACTCGACGGCGGCGGATCTTCCACATTGCTCGCACAGCACGAAGGCAAATCCAGCCTTGACTGCAGAAACAGCCCCAGCTACGGTTACGAAAGAAAGGTCAGCAACTCCCTTCTTGTCTGCACCTCTCTGCAACCCACAGGTGAATTTGACCACATCAAATTCTCGTCTTCGGAATACAGAGTCGCTCCCCTTTCCACCATCAACGTTTCCGTAAAGGCTATTGACACCAACGGTTATGCAACCGACCTTCCCGCAGGCGGCAAACTGGTTATGCAGGAAACAAATCTCGGCAGCTTTGACGGCAAGACTTTCACAGCGGGTGCAGACGAAGGATTTGTGACCATTGACTATGTTATTGACGGCGAAGTGCTGGCATCTGCAACCGTTGAAGTAACAGAAGATGAAAACAATCTGATTGAATCCTTCTTCCAGAGCATCATCGATTTCTTCAACAAAATCATCAACACCTTTAAACTTCTCATTGATAAGTTCGATGAAAAAATTCTCAGCAAATTATAAAATAATTTCATAACGGATTCTGCAAACGGCATCGGCTGTTTGCAGAATCTTTTTTTGGATTGACAAGCATGATCCGTTTTGCTAAAATAATACATTGCAAAACCGAAAAGGAGGGATGGCGGCTTGCTGAAAGAACGGATGAAAACCTTTTTTACACACAATTTATCTGCACAGCCGTTTGCGGCTTTATTGCTGTTCGGTCTGCCGCTGATTGTCACCAACGGTTTTTACAATATTACACAAACCAAAAGTGTCTTTTTTTATGTTGTCAGCCTGCTGACGGTGTTTGTGTTTGCCCTGCGCTCGGTTTTCTTTTGTGAAAAAGAAAAAACACCACTGAAGGACAAACTGCATACCCTGCCGCCGACGGATATCGCGTTCGGCGCATTTGTTGCGTTTATTCTGCTGGCTGCACTGCTTTCGCAATACCGCACGGATGTATGGTACGGGGCAAATGCCCGCTATCAGGGGGCTTTTACGTATCTTCTTTATTTTTTATTTTACATTATTGTTTCCCGCAATCTCAAAGGTGTTCGCCTTTTTCTGTATGCGGGTGCCGCCGCGTTCTGCATTGTGTGTACATTGGGCGTGCTCAATTGCTTCGACATTGACTTTTTCGGTTTTTACAGCCGCCTGTCCAAAGCCAATCAGTCGGCTTATATTTCCACCATCGGCAATATCAATTTTTACAGCAGTTATATGTGTCTGTTGTTTCCGCCTGTTTTGTGCGGATTTTGCATGACTGAAAAAAAACTCAGCCGTATTGCCTATGCCGCGGCATTGGTGATCGGTTCATTCGGTATGATGGTAACAAGCAGCGAAAGTTTTGCGGTCGGCTTTTTGTCGGCACTTGTCATTATTCCGCTGTTTTTGTATAACGATATTCAAAAACTGAAAAAATACCTGCTCGGTGTCTGCATTATCGTCCTTTCCGCGCAGATTTTTATGTTCATCTATAATGCTGCTCCCGTAACAAATGTGGCAATTTCAAAACTGCTGTCCATCCTTGTCAGACCGCTGATTTCGGGTGCTGTACTCGCGATGTGCGCTGTGCTGTTTTTGCTTGTTCACTTCGTGCCCAAATCGGCAAAATACCTGAAATGGCTGCACATTGCGGCGCTGTGTATCGGACTTGGCGGTCTGCTCATCTGCTTCATTCTTGCCAATACAGTCGGCATCGGCAGATACAATTCATATTTTGAGCTGACCGCAAAATGGGGCTCCTACCGCGGTGAGATCTGGCAGCAGTGCATACAGCTGTTCAAGGACTTTTCGTGGAAGGAAAAGCTGTTCGGCATCGGCCCCGAGGCATTGCAGAGAATCACCGTCAGCGGTGAAACTTTTCAGGGTAAAAAGCTCGATCAGGCACACAATGAATATCTGCACTATCTGATCACAAGCGGTATCTGCGGCATGGTGTCTTATGTCACATTGCTCGTTACGGTCATTTACACCACCGTGCGCAAATGCAAAAACAATATGCTTTGTGTCGGTCTGTTCTCGGGGCTTGTTGCATTCTGGCTGCAGGCATTTGTCAACCTCGCACAACCGTTCACCACACCGATTCTGTTTGCCTTCATCGCCGTCATCAGCGGCATCTGCAATCAAAAGAAAGCCCTGCCCGAACCGACAGAAGCAACAGAAGAAGAAGAAACAACAACAGAACCGACAGACACACAAACCGAACCGCAACCGGCAGGAGTTGCCACTTAAAAACGACAAAAAGCAGATATCTGAAAAAACCTTTTTCAAATATCTGCTTTTTTGATTGACATTGCAACCGGGATTGTATATAATAAGTGAGTTGCAGATATTTCACCGGGGTGTAGCGCAGTTGGGGACGTTTCCGAGCGCCGCCGGGGGCGGATGAAGCGAAGAACAAGGAGTGGCGCAACACGGCGATTGGCAAGTGCGCCCTGCGCACGCAGACAGAGCCGCTTGTTGCAACAGGAAGCGCGCCTGCTTTGGGCAACACATAAATAATCAAATATTTCACCGGGGTGTAGCGCAGTTGGTAGCGTGCCTGCTTTGGGCTTTGAACCCGACCGCGTCCTGCGGACGATAAAGGGAGGGTGAAAAGGCGCAGCGGTCGAAATTCCGTAAGCGACAGCGAACAAGGAATTTCGGGCACCGCAAGTCGGCGCGAAGCGAGGATGCCGGGGGGTGGCAGCCTGCGACCTGCCGCAATACAAGACAATCAAATATTCATCGGGGTGTAGCGCAGTTGGTAGCGCGCCTGCTTTGGGAGCAGGATGCCGGGGGTTCGAGTCCCTCCACTCCGACCAAAAGAAGTCCGATGACCCTTGCGGTCAGTGGACTTCTTTCTTTTCTGATGTGAGGGACTCGAACCCTGAGAGGGTGAGGAGCGTTAAGAAAACAATTCGGCGAATTGTTTTTAGCGACGAAGGTTGCGGCGGGTACTGTTGCAAAGCAACGGTCGCCGCAACCGAAGGGTTTGCGCAGCAAACACTTGTCCCTCCACTCCGACCAAAAGAAGTTCGGCAGCCCTTGCGGTTGGCGGACTTCTTTCTTTTCCGATACGAGGGACTCGAAGCGGCGCGGGAGTGAATGACAGTCCGGTGGAAGACTCTCCCACAGTGTGGGAGAGATGTCACGAAGTGACAGAGAGGGACGGGGCCGTCAGCCTGAAGAGCCGCGTCTGACCGAGCACCGCAGTGCGAGAGTCGAGTCCCTCCACTCCGACCATCTCCCTATGGAATCATGGATACATGATTCCATAGGGATTTTTGTTTTTCGGATAGCATTCCATATGCGTCTGTGTTATAATCCTGTTAGACAAACTTGAATTTGTAGGTGAGTATATGAACGGCGTGAATAAAACACTATATATCCCCTTGTACGGGAAGTCTTATGTGAGTAAGAAGGGGATAATTCTTGCTGATCAAAAAGCGGAGCAAATCTGGGAAGCAGAAGGATTTCCACTCAAAGGAAAATCCAAATCAAAATGGCTTGCCTATTATATGGGCACTCGGTCTGCCGTGTTTGATGAATGGTTAAGACAACAAATGGTTAATGCACCGAATGCTGTGGTCATTCATATCGGTTGCGGAATGGATGGCCGCTGCATAAGAGTTGGAACGGAAAACCACAAGTGGTACGATGTGGATTTTCCGGAAGTTATTGGAGAAAGAAAACGATACTATGCCGAATCGAATAACTACAAAATGATTGAAGGTGACGCAAGAGATTGCGATTGGCTGACGGCTATCAAGGAAAAGGAAACCGCCATTGTTGTTATGGAAGGCGTGAGTATGTATTTGACTGTCGGTGAAATGCAAAAGTTGACAAATAGTCTGTGTAATCACTTTGAGAATCTGATGCTTTTGGTGGATGCTTATACTTCTTTTGCTGCCAAAATGTCAAAACGAAGAAATCCTATAAATGATGTGGGTGTAACCGAGGTTTATGGTATAGACAACCCACAATCTTATCAATGTGAGGAGCTGACGTTTGTAAAAGAGCATACAATGATACCCCAAAAATATATAAACGAATTAAGGGGATTTGAAAGATTACTTTTTGCAAAACTTTATGCAGGTAATTTCTCAAAAAAGCTGTATCGCTTGTTTGAATACAAAAAGAAATAAATGTGAATTTCCAATTGGATAACCAGTTAAACAAAAGTCTTTTTGGATAATTAAATTGTGAATATTTCAATAATCCCTTATGAACACTCGCACCAAAAGAAGTTCAGCAACCCTTGCGGTTGGTGGACTTCTTTTTTTGATACAATGCGTAACGGCTCGGGTGTTCGTTTTTGCTTTTGATATTTTGCAATTGCTGTATAAAAAATCACTTGTTATAACAATTTTTACTTGATTATTTTTCCTATTAGAATTATAATAGAAACATAGACAGAGCTACTGTCTGTAAATCTTATCAAAAAGAAAAGGGGTTTTAGAATGTTTGAAAAAATAATAGGAATTATTCTGGCAATTTTCACATTTGTAAGTTCAACAGTTTTAGGCATTACACCGAAATATGAGGTATTTTCGGATATCGCTTATTCAACCGCAAGTGAAAGAAATGTAATGGACATCTATGTTCCTGCAGAAGCTTACGAAAAAGAAGAAAACGGCTGTATTCTTTTCATTCACGGCGGTTCCTGGTCCTCGGGCAGCAAGGATGAAATGTTTGGTGAATGTGTGGCGCTTGCAAATGAAGGCTATATTACCGCCACTATGAGCTATACTTTAATAACCGAGGACAACAGAGATACATACAGTGTTATGACCGTTCTTGATGAAATCTCCTTGGCGATTGAAGAAATTAAAAGATTTTCAGAGGAAAAAGGTCTTAACATAACAAAAATGGCAACCTCGGGCTACTCAGCCGGTGCACATCTGTCTATGCTTTATTCCTATTCACGAGCAGACGAAAGCGCGATCCCCCTTGCTTTTGCCGCAAATAAGGTAGGTCCCTCCGACTTCACTACGGAAGCCTGGGGAGAAGCGGGTCCCGGAATTGCACGAATGCTTGCAGGTACGGCCATTTCCGACCAATACATGCAGGAAGGCAAAGAGAAGGAACTGATTGAACTTGTTTCCCCCGTTGCTTATGTTAACGAAAACTCAATCCCCTCCTTATTCGCTTACGGCGGCAAGGATAGCATCGTGCCCATCGGAAACGGCGAATCTGTTAAAAAGGCTTTTGAGGAATCGGGTGCTGTTTATGACTTTATACTTTTCCCCTTTTCCAACCATATTTTGATTTTTACGCCCTTTAGCGGTGCAAAGTATAATGCAAAGTTAAAGGAATATTGTGATCAATACTTTCCCGGATAAGAATCTATAATTGTTTCAAAAAAAGTGCTCACTCCCGTGGGCACTTTTTCTTTCCCTGAACATTGATTTTTCCCTTATCCGGCGATATGCTATTATGTAAATTTTATTGTAAAATTTTCGGTCTCATGGAAAGGCGGGAAATTTAAAATGAAAATTTATCCTAAAAAAAAACTGACTCCGATTGAAAAACGAAGTCAGTTTTGTTGTTTAATTCATTTAACCACCATAAAGGTCTTTTTTGCACTGTCCGTACGAATGGGCAGCGTAACAGCCCCTTTGGTTCAGTTTATTTCTTTTTTCTGAAAAATTTAATCAGCAGAATCACCGTAACGGCGACAACTGCCGCGACGAGAAACACGGGCAATGCAAATTCCCGCACTGTGTCCATGGGTGTCCATACCACATCGGCAAAGGCAGCAACGGAAAAACCTGCAAACAATGCCACTGTGATAATTGCAGTCAGAATTTTGTTCATATTATTCACCTGTCATGATCTGCGTTTCTTATTTCTTCTTTTTACGAAAGAAGATGAACAGCACGGCAAGAGTGACTGCCACAACGGCAACCACCAACAGAACGGGAACGGCAAAATTCTGTTTGGGGACGGGGTCTGCCGCATCACCTGCGGTTGCCGTGCTTGTAGTTTCCTTTTCGGTCCCCTCGACTGCGGCATCCGTTGTGACCTCTGTATCGATTTCGGACTGCTTTGTGTTTTCAATGGGCTGATCACGTTCTTTGTCGGGTGCTTTCACGGTCGAAATGTCGCCGTTCAGCAAAACCCAACCGCTCATGCCTCTGAAATACATCAGTTCCCCCCAGACATTGCCGGCTTCGTCGGTGTAAGTGTGGACATATTCGGGCAGATATTCGCTGTCACTTTCCACGATCATGTTATAAAGTGCGTTTGCGGCACCGGGGTAATCATACAGCGGTACCTCATCCGCATAAAACGAAATGTCGGGTTGGTTTTCGATCGTTTTGAATTCATTTTCATAATCTTCCCTGAAATCCGTACGGTCATACGGGCGCACACAGCCCACAAGATCGACCCATACGGAATCCTTGCGCGCCAAGAAACAATTGCCCCACAGCACACCGTTTTCGTCTTCGTACACATATTGCACATTGAACAGTTCATCGGCAAAGATCACGCTTTCGTCTATGATCTCACCGCCCGGTTCATCATATTGTGCAAGATCGGCAGTTGCTCTGTAAAAGCGGTTTTCGTACTGCATTTCATCGCGGTGCTCGTCGTAAAAGGAATCGCCGTAGGGTTCCCAAATAACATCTGCCGAAACACCGATCGCAAGGAATGCAAGCAGACAAAGGCTTAACAAAAGGCATAAAACTTTACGCATGAAAATTCCTCCTTATGGTTTTTCCATTTATAAGAGTCAGAATCAACTCGTTTTGTTGCAATCAGTCGGATAATTTGTGAATAAACAGACCACTTAACAGCTTCGGCTCAAACCATGTGGATTTCGGGGGCATGATCTGCCCTGCATCCGCAATGCGCATGAGTTCATCCAGCGAGGTCGGATACATTGCAAAAGCACATTGCATATCTGTTTCGCAACGGCGTTCGAGTTCTTCAAGTCCGCGGATGCCGCCCACAAAGTCAATGCGATTGGAAGTGCGAGGATCGTCAATGCCGAATAAGGGGGCGATCACAAGATTCTGTAAGACAGATACATCTAAGCTTTCCACGGGGTCGGCTTCGTTGCAAAGACCGTCTTTGAGGGTCAGCGAATACCATTTTTTGCCGAGATACAGACCGAAATTGTGTCTTGCGCAAGGCTTGTAAATGCCGTCTGATTCTTCAATTTCAAATGCTTTACTGAGTTTATTGAGCAATTCGCTTTCCGTATTGCCGTTCAGGTCGGCAAGCAGACGGTTGTAGTCCATGATTTCCAGTTCATCCGCACGGAAACACACACAAAGGAAGAAATTGAATTCTTCTTTGCCGGTGTAAGCGGGATTTTCTTCTCTGCGTTTAAGACCAACCTTGACCGCCGATGCACAGCGGTGATGACCGTCGGCAATATACAAGGCGGGAATCTGCGCAAACGCGGTCTGAATCATATTGATATCATCTGTGTCGGCAATGCGCCAGACGGTATTTTTAATTTCATCTTCGGTGGTGAAATCATACAAAGGTTCGGTTGCAAGATAACGGTCAATCACGGCATCCACGGCGGCTTTGCGCGAGTAGCAAAGGAAAATAGGGCCCGTGTTGGCATCGCAGGTGTTCACGTGGCGGATGCGGTCTGCTTCCTTGTCGGCACGGGTGTGTTCATGTTTTTTAATCACATTGTTGATATAATCGTCAATGGATGCACAGCCGACAATACCCGTCTGCGGTCTGCCGTTCATCACCTGACGGTACAGATACAGACAAGGGGCATCTTCCTGTTCGCAGATGCCGTCGGTTATAAGTTTATTGAGGTTTTCGGCGGCTTTGGCATACACCGCATCACTGTAAAGATCCGTGCCGGCAGGCAGGTCGATTTCCGCTTTGTCCACATGCAGAAACGAATGCGGATTTCCCTTGACCATTTCTGCGGCTTCGGCACTATTCATAACGTCATAGGGAAGCGCCGCAACGGCAGAAGCATATTCACGTTTGGGTCGGATTGCTTTGAAAGGACGAAGAATGCTCATAATACTCTCTCCATTTTTATTTTAGTTTTCGGAAAATGCGTTACTGAAATACACACGGTCGGGGCCTGTGTTGCAGTAAATGCCCGAAACACCCGAGGTCTGCACAAGGTAAGAACTTTCGGAAAATACGGGAATGATACAACCCGCTTGCTGCAGATAATCTGCGGCGGCGGTCATGTATTGTTGCTGTTCCTGTGTGCCGACGGCGGCTTTTGCGGCATCTGTCAGAGACGAATATTCTTCATCGGCAAGGGAAATGCAGTTGTCAGGACTGTCGGGGGTGAATCGCAGTAAGAATCCCAAGGGGTCGGGCGTGCGAACAGACAGCGGGCAGAATGCAATTTCGTAATCGCCTGCAGCCACGCGGGAACGCAGTTGTGTTTCGCTGACCGTTTCAATGCGGATGATGCACCGAAGCCCCAAAATGCGTTGCCATTTCTGCATCTGCCGTTTAATGAGGTCAGCATATTCTTCACTTGTCAGCACCGTCAGCTCAACGGAAGTGACTTCTTCCACTTCCACAATCTGTATTTCCGTTTCCGGTATGCCAATCGGTTCGTTGTTTTCGGTGGGTGCATCTCCGGGGGTTACGGCCGGATTTTCGGGATCTGCAAGCTCGCTTTCGGCGGTGGGTTGTTCTTCGGGCACAACGGGCACTTCTATGAATTTCGGTTGCGACAATTCTTCAAACCCTTTCAGCAAAAACTGCATGGCAAGGTCTTCATTGTACACATCCACACAAGACGGAGAAAAGCCGCAAACGGACGGAATCAGAGAGCCGACATAGGGCTGTTCCCCCATCTCAGCAAGCGATACGGCATCCGTGGCGTATGCAATGCCTTTGCGCACATTCTCATTCTGCAGAATTTCGTGATTGAGATTGAACACAAAACCAATCACGGTGTCCTGCAATTCGGTGACGGTGGTACTGCGTTTAATGTCGGTTTCGGTGAACATGGCATCGGTCATGTATGCACCCGAATAAAATTCCTGCGACATCTTGTCGGGGACGTTGTTGCCGTCCTTGTTGTAATACAAAAAGACCTTGCTCGGTGTGGCTTTTTTTGTGCCGCTGTAAGTATCGGATGCATACAGGGTGTAATCTGTATCTGTAAAACTGTACAGATAAAACGGTCCGTTCGACATATAGTGGCGTACCATCATGCCGTATCTGCCGCCGCAGGCCTCAAAAAAGGTGCGGTTGCAGGGCATGCAGATACATTCGGTCAACACGTGCAGAAAGTTGTTTTGCGGTTCGCTGAGGGTGATTTCCAGTTGATTGCCTGCAACCGCACGAACTCCCAACAAGGAAACATCCGCAGTTCCCGCATGTACGGCACGGGCATTTTCTATCGAATACAGCAAATACGCATCTCCCGCACCTGTTGCAGGGTCAAGAGCCCGTTGCAGTGCAAACACAAAATCGTCTGCCGTTACGGGCGGGGCAAAGTTTTCAGGCAGCAGGTCTGCCATTTCCTTTGCGGTGTACTCGGTGATATTCCATTTTGCATCTTTGCGCAGGTAAAACGTATAGGTTCTGCCGTCGGGGGAAACATTCCAGCTTTCAGCCGCGCCGCTGACGATTTCGCCGTTCTCATCCACGCGCACCAGACCTTCAAAGCAGTTTGCAACAATCAGTTTTTCGGTATCGCTGCGGGCAATCTGCGGATCTAAACTGGTCATATCGTCATACACGGGGTAATAAATAAAACAGCCCACGCTGTCCTTTGCACAGGATGCAAAAGACAACAGCAGAACGATACAAAGCACAATGGCGGTTAATTTATGTTTCATCTGTATTCTTCCTTATACATATTCAATAGTATCATACCAAATCCGCAAAGAAATTTCCACCTTTTTTGAATATTTTTTTATGTGTAAATTACGGTTTGGTGGGGAGTAGCCAATCACGGGGACGAGTACCCTGATTGACTCTATGATATATCCAAAACAGTCAATCTGGGTTCCGTCCCCTGATTGGCGGCGATGTTTTTGGATATTTATTTGTATTATTTTGTTTAAATTTGTGTGTGGTCGTAAATCAGGGGACAGTACTGCGATTGACATTTTGGAAAAATGATTATGTCAATCACTGTAGCCGTCCCCATGATTGACTCCCCAACATCCCCGACAAACCGTAATTTACCGCAAAAAGGGAGCTGTTTTTACAGCTCCCTTGGGAAAATAAACTTAAAATCAGGTTTTATGTTCTTCGGTTCTGACTTCGGTGAGTTTTACAAAGTCCACTTTTTCGAGTCTGGTTCTGGGCAGGGCATCGATCACGCGGATATCACGCGGAATGGAGAAAGTGTCCAAATGGGATGCGCAAAGGTCGCAGATGGCCTTCTTGTATTCTTCGAGTTTTTCTGCATCGGCAGAGGGAGAAAGAACAATGTAAAGTCTGACGATGGGCTTTTTATCATCATCGTAACCCTGCACTGCACAGCATTCGGTCAGGAACGGCAGGGGTTCAAGCAGGTTTTCGATGTCTGCGGGGAATACATTGTAACCCGAAATGATAATAACTCTCTTCTTTCTTGCTACAAAAGTGATGTAGCCGTCTTCGTCTATTTTGCCGAGGTCGCCCGTAAGCACCCACTGCTTGCCGTTTTTGTCGGTGTAAAGACCTTCACCGAGTCTGCCGTCGGGCTGCAGATAGCCCTTCATGAGCGTGTTGCCGGTGAATGCAATTTCACCGACCGTGCCAAGCGGCAGTTCGTTCTGTTCTTCGTCAAAAATAGCGGCTTTGGTGGTCTTGAGGTATTTGCCGACGGTGCCGGGCTTTGTCAGCCAAGGCATGTTGATACAGTTGACGGCACCGCATTCGGTCAGACCGTAACCGGGCATGAGGATGCATTCGGAGCCGTTGGCAGCCATGATGTCGTTGAATCTCTTGTGGAAATCAAGCGGCACATAGTCACCGCCTGCAAAGGCATATTTGACTGTCTTAAGATGTTCGCCTGCAAAACCGGGATGGTCAAGCAGTTTGCGGAACATGTTGGGAACGCCGACAACTTCATAGCACTTGTTGGCTTTGAAATAAGAAATGTATTCATCTGCATCAAAACGTGCCATGGGAATGGACTTCCAACCGGAAACCATTGTCGTCAGTAAGCCTGCAATCAGACCGTAGCAATGGAAGAAAGGCAGCGGAATTACTTTTGCAAGTTCACCGGGCTTATAGTCGGTTGCGAGGGTTGCGGCATTGAGTGCATTCTTGGTAACGGCATTGAGTGCGGTGGACGAGAGCATGATGAATCTGCTGACACCGGTTGTGCCGCCGCCGTTCATATAGACAGCCACCAGATCGCCGCTTCTGAACAGACCTTCGGTCTTCTGACCGCGGTATTTCTTGATAATGTCGCCGAAATAGTTTACATTGATGTTGTTTGCCTGTGCAACAGCCAGTGCTTTTTCATCGGGACGGACATAATCTTTCTTGACAACAGGGGCGGCATAAAGCACGGGGGTAGTTATGAGGATGTCAAGATTTTCCATCGTTGCAAGGGTTGCAGCGTGCTGGTGAATGAACATGTCATACATCAGAATTCCCTTGGATTTTGTGTATTCGACACTGCGTTTCATAGCTTCGGACGGGAACAGGGGATGAATCAGGTTTGCAATACAACCGATTTTGTTGAGTGCGAACAGAGCCACAACTTCTTCGATGCTGTTGGGAATGAACAGAGAGTAGGCATCGCCCGGTTTTAAGCCGAGTTCTTCTTTGAAGTAAACAGCCATTGCTTCGACATCTTCAAAGAATTCGCTCTTCATGTGGTCCGTCATTTTGAACTGGAACATCGGGTAGTCTTCCTTGTGCGGATACAAACAAGCGAGCAAAAACTCGTACAGGTTCATATTACCGTAATCCGGCAAGACTTCATCCATGGTGTGCTGGGGCAATTGAATCATTTTTATTTTCCTCCCAAAATCTTCCAAAAATTTATCTTATTGTGTGATTTTTTCAGCAAGAAGTTGTGCGATGTCGCCGACGGTTTTGATTTTTACGACCGCGGTGTTGGTTATCTTGAGGTTGAATCTTTCTTCGATTGCATCGGCAATGTTCATCAGGTCAAACGAAGTGGCACCGAGGTCATAACGCAAAGATGCGTCTGGATTGATTGCATCTGCATCCACTTCAACATAGTCGCAGATGATCTCTTTGAGGGTTTCAAAAATTTCATTCATTTTACAGTTCCTCCAATATTTCTCCGATGGTCTTTTCAGGATTTCTCACACCAAGCATAAGTGTTTTTACCACACCGTTGTGGAAGTCGAGCACTTCCTGTTCTTTTGTTAAGAACAATCTGTGTATGTAGGAGAATACATATCTTCCCGTGGATGCTTCCTGCATGGTGAGTGTGTAAATCGGCATAACATAATGGCCGAAGTTGTAAGCGGAAAAATCATACTGCCTGCTGCCGAACGAGTTTTCGCCCGAGGGCAGGTAGGAAAACATCATGGTGTTGGATGTCTGCATCAGTGACAGACCGTAGCGGTCACGCTCCATCTGACGGACGGTAGTGAACGGAACGTCACTGTGCCTGAACAGGAACACCTGTGATTCACCCAACTGATGGGTTGTGTCCAGAAAACTCTTGTTGTCGTCAAGAATTTCTCTCCACGGCATGGGCGAAGCGAGTGTGCCGCCGCAGCGCTTTTCCTTGACGGTGCGTCTGCGCGGACAAAGCACCCAGAACAGGGTATCATTGGTATGGCGGTTGATTTTCGATAAGTAAATGCGGAATGCCGTCTGAATGACCCATTCTGCACTCAGTTGGTTTTCTTTGATAAATGCGGAGATTTCATTGCTGTCTTCTTCGCTTAAGTGCTTTTTGATAAGCTGTGTTTTGTCGAGCACGGGCAGATAAATATGCGGCATATTCATGTCCGGCTGACGGAACAATTTGCTCTGCCAATCGAGCACCTTGGTACCGTTGATAGCATTGTAAAACGGACGGCGGTTCTTTTCGACAAAAACAAATTCGTCGAGTTCCTTTGCCTCCTTGGCAATGCGTTCTTCCAGTGCGGGGTTGTCCTGCTCGCTCTTGACGATGTCTTCGTATTTTGTCAATGCTTTGGGGAGCGGCGTTTCATTTTTCAGGCTGTCATAAACCGCAATCAGGTCTTTGAAGAACATAAATGCGGCAACAAAGTCCATGATCATGTGCGAAGAAACAATGAAAATGCCTGACTTCTTTTCATGGGTGCGGAAGAAGATGATTTTGTACATTTCGCCGCCGAATACATCTAATTTTGTTGATGCGACGGAGTCGAAATATGCCACCTGTTCTTCCTTGGAACTGAATTCTTTTACAAGAATTTTGTTCAGTTTGTATTCGTTGAGAAAAAACTGCTTTACGCGAAGTCCCTCGCGGAAAATGCGAAGCCGCATGCAGTCGTTTCGTTCAATTTCAATGTTTACCGCGCGCGCAAGGGTCTGAAAATCCATTTTTTCGTCAAATGCAATGGCAACAGGCACCTGTGTGGACTGCATGTGGACGGAATACTTCCACATATACTGCACCATTTCCTGTGAATGGATGAGATTATAAACCTGTTCACCGTTTTTCGGCTTCATCAGGCTTCACCTCCGGCGATCTTGTTGCGTTTGATTTTGCCGAGTCCCGTTTTTTCAAGCGGCGTATCACGCACAACAACTCTTGCAACCACATGCGAGGGCAGGGCGGTTTCGTTCATTTTGTCCGTGATTTCTTCGAGTGCTGCGGGGATGTCGGTGATGCCGGCAGCCTGTGCATATTCTTCATTGGGGAAAATTTCCGCAACAATGGTATCCTTTTCGGCATACACAAGCACTTCAGACACAAGTTTGTTTTCTTTGTATTTATTTTCAATACCTTCGGGCGAAACATTTTCCCCGTTGGAAAGAATAATCAGATTTTTGAGTCTGCCCGTGATATACAGCAGACCGTTTTCGTCAATGTGGCCGATGTCACCCGTGCGAAGCCAACCGTCTTCGGTGATGACTTCTGCGGTTTCTTCGGGACGTTTGTAATAACCGATCATGCGGCCGGGGGTATCCAACTGAATTTCACCACCGACAATGCGGGCATTGACCGTGCTCATCAGTCTGCCGGAGCAGTCAACGGGACAGTCAAGGTCAGGAATGGTGACCTTGCCGCTGGCTTCACTCATGCCGTAACCCTGACGAAGGAAAATGCCGTAGGGTTCAAAGGCCTTGGCAAGCGAACTTTCAAGGTGCGCACCGCCCGAAAGCAACATGTCGAGATTGCCGCCGGTGACCTGTGCTGCGGCTTCTTTGGGGGAAAGGTCGGGATTCTTTGCCTGAATGGCTCTGATTCTGGCAAGCATGGCCTGTGCAATAACGGGAACGATACGGATCTGATCGGGTTTGAAAATGAGCAGATTCTTGAACAGATCGCGCATTTCACCGTTCAGGCAAACGCAGTTGCCGACATGAAGCGGGCCGATGTAACCGGTGATGAAGCAGAAAATATGATGCAGCGGCAGAACCGAAAGAACGGTATCCACGCGCACAACAATGTCACTGTAGGGTTCAAAAATAAGGTTGCTGACAAGGGCTTCGCAAGAGAGCATAACGCCCTTCTTGTCGCCTGTGGTGCCCGAAGTGTAGATGATGAGTGCACATGCCTCGGGATCCATTTTTACATCCGACAAAGCGGCATATTCCGAAGTTTCGCTGTAGTCCTCATAAATTTTGCTGAAATTGGACGGATTGATGACCATTTCAAACTTGACCTTGGGGCAAAGTTGGCGAATGGTTTCCATGTATTCTGCAAATTCTTCGCCATACAGCAAAGCGGTTGCATCCGAATCGTTGATGATGGCGGCGGCATCTTCCGCTTTGCAATCGGGATCGATCGGCACAGCCACATGACCTGCCGTCAGCACACCCGTCATGCAAGCAACGTATTCATAGGTGCTTTTGCTGATAATGGCAATATGTGTCCGGTCGGGAATTTCATGGCGCAGTTTGCGGCAAACGGCAAGACCGTCGCTTCTGACTTCGCTGAACTTTTTCTCAATGATTTCACCGTTCTGAATGTATTTGATAAAGGTTCTGTCATTGTGTTTTGCGGGGGCAACATCCAGCAAATCGCGGATGGTCGGTACATTCTCAAGTTTCAAAATTATTCACCCTTTTGCATATTTATGAGGAAAAATGGTATAACTGCAAAAAGCATTTTATATCACTGGGTTATATTATATAACATCTTGACAAAAATTGCAATTTATTTGCATAAATTTTATCAAACTGTTAACGAAATAGAACAATGTTGCAACAATATGTTGATTTGCACAGCCAAAAATGTACGAAAAAATCAAACAGACCGCCAATAATCATGTTAATGTAAATTTGTATACCAATTCATTGAAAAAAATTGATAAAATCTGCTCTGTATATGAAAAAAAAACTTTGTTACAAAACAAACAAAACAAACAAAAAGTGTATATGAACAATCGCATACTGTATTTTCAGCAAAATATGAACACCGGTATGTATATTTTTGCAAAAAAAAGAAGGGCTTTGTTGCATGCAACAAAGCCTCATCCATGACAGTGATATAAATCAAATTGTATACACCATTCCGGCAATATACTTTCTGTTGACTTCCTGATCAGATGGAACTGATCAAGGTGCCGATTTTGCCGACGGTCTTTGCAAGACCTGCAACGATTTTTCCCACACCGATGAGTGCACTCTTGCCGTTGAGAATGTCAATGAGTGCCTGTGCCATCTCTTCGCTGAACACACCCATGCTCATGGAAACGAAGCAACGAATGGGAATCTGCGTTGCCATGGCAAGCATCATGCCCTCATTGGAAGCACCGCCTGCAATGGATTTGATGACAGTGCGAATCATGCCATTGATGACCTTGCCTGCGGGAGTGCCTTCGGCAAGTTCAAGGCTGGAATTGATGTCAATGGGCTGATTCGGGTCACGTTTTGCGTTCGGAATCGGTCTGCCGAGCAATTTTTCAAACTGATCGTCGGGCACGTTCATAATGTCGCCTGCGAAATAAGCGGGCAGATTTTCTTTGTCATTGGGCATAGCGGCTTGCGTGTCGGAGGAAGTAACCTTAACCGTTGCATTCAGGCGGATGTCACGGCTGGATGCACCGACCAGAATATCGAATTCGCCGCTTTCGACATACCAGTCACCGATGGCGGTATTCCAGAACGCGAATGCGCGCTTGTCGAGTTCGACAGAAACAGACTTTTCTTCGCCTGCTTCAAGATACACCTTCGTGAAGCCCTTGAGTTCCTTGACGGGACGGTAAACCGTGCTGTCCTTGTCTGCAACATAGACCTGTGCGACTTCCGCACCCGCTCTGTCGCCCGTGTTCTTGATTTTGAAGGTGACCTTGAGAGTGTCGGTATCTTTGATGTTCTTTTTGGAAACTTTCAGTCCCGAATATTCGAATGTGGTGTAGCTCAGACCGTAGCCGAAGGGGAACAGAACATCCTTCCCGACCTTATCAAAATAACGGTAGCCGACATAAAGGCCTTCTCTGTATTCGACCGTGACGGGCGAACCGGGGAAGTTATTGAATGACGGTGTGTCTTCAAGGCGGTTAATATAGGTTTCGCTGAGTTTACCGCTCGGATTTGCATTGCCGAACAGCAGATCCACAGCCGCACCTGCACCCGCCTGACCGGTCAGGAAGGTGTGAAGCACTGCCTTACAGCTTTCAAGCCACTGCATGCGGATGGGAGCACCGCCTGCAAGCACAACAATTGTGTTGGGATTTGCCTTGCTGACAGCAGTGAGCAGATTGAGGTGGCTCTGCGGAATATCAAGATGACTGCGGTCGAAGCCTTCGGATTCAAATTCGTCGGTAAGCCCTATGAACAGAAGCACGTTTTCGCAACGCTTTGCGGTGTCAACGGCTTCGCGGATGAGTGCCATGTCGGTCTTGTCGGTGGTCTTGTCATAGCCCTGTGCATACAGGAAACCGATGTCCTGCTTGAGCAGTTCGTCAAAAACATTGTCGAGCTGTGTGGGATTGATCAGACTGCTGCCTGCGCCCTGATAACGGGGGGATTTTGCCATTTCGCCGATGACGGCAACGGTTTTATCCTTGGCAAGCGGCAGAATGTTGTCTTCGTTTTTAAGAAGCACCATAGATGCGGTTGCCACTTCACGGGCAAGGGCATGGTGTGCGGATCTGTCGTAGGGTACGGCAGGCTTGGTTTTCTGCCCTTTAAAGAGAATATCGAGTGTTTCATCCACACGGGCATCCAGCACTGCTTCGTCGAGTGTGCCGTCGATCAGGCCATCCACGATTTTTGCGGCGGCAAGACCGTCCGACGAAGGCATTTCGATGTTTTGGCCTGCATTCAAACCGTCCACGATGTTGTTTTCTGCACCCCAGTCGGTAATGACAATACCCTTGAACCCCCAATCGTCGCGAAGCACATCGGTCAAGAGCCATTTGTTTTCTGCACAATAGGTGCCGTTGAGGCGGTTATAGGCGTTCATAACCGTCCAGGGCTGTGCCTTTTTGACGGCGCGTTCAAAGCCCGCAAGATAGATTTCACGAAGCGTTCTTTCATCCACAACGGAATCGACCGTCATGCGGCGTGCTTCCTGATTGTTGGCGGCAAAGTGCTTGAGAGAAGCACCGACCCCCTGCGACTGCACACCGTTGATCCATGCGGCGGCCATTTCACCTGCCAGAACGGGGTCTTCCGAGAAATATTCAAAGTTTCTGCCGCAAAGCGGGTTTCTTTTGATGTTGTTGCCGGGACCGAGCAACACGGAAACACCTTCTGCGTTGCATTCTTCACCGAGCGCCGCGCCCATGCGTTCGATGAGGGCGGGATCCCATGAGCAGGAAGTGGCGGATGCAGTGGGGAAACAAACCGCGGGGATGCCCTGCAACATATCGGTTCCGCTTTCCTTTTGCGTCTTCTGTTTGCGCAATCCGTGTGGGCCGTCGGTTACATTGATTGCCTGCAGACCGAACTTGCGCAGTGCCTGAAAATGCCAGAAATCTTTGCCCGAGCAAAGCGCGGCCTTTTCTTCACGGGTCATGGTAGAAATAATGTCCTTGTATTTCATATTGATCTCCCTTTCCGAAGAATTATTGATTATTTTTAAATTATTTATTATGGGCTGAACAAATTACGGTTTATCTCATTCCTCATTTATCGGCAACTGTAATAAAGAATCGGATTGCTCTGCTTCGAGTTCTTCCACACTTTTGAGTTTTTTGAAAATGAGCGAATTGCGCTTCTGAGCGTTTTCAAGTGTGGTGCCGGCTTCGTCGACCTTTTTCTTTGCTTTTTCAAGAAGCACGGAAAAGTTTTCATACTGACTCTTGACAGCGGCAAGAAGCAGACGGATTTCATTCGCCTTTTCGTTGATGGCAACGGTGCGGAATCCCATGGCAAACGAATTGAGCAATGCCGTCACCGTGGACGGACCTGCAATCATAACCCCGTATTCACTTTGGATTCGTTCCGTAAGTCCCGATTTGGAGGCGGCAATTTCGGCATACAAGCCTTCCGTTGCGAGATACAAAACGGCATAAGGGGTAGTCTGCGGTACATGGATGTATTTTTTGACGGTTTTTGCTTCACTCAGGACTCTGTCTTCAAGTGCTTTTCTTGCGGCGGCAAGTGCCACGGCATCGGCACGGTCTGCGGCATCACACAGACGCACATAGTCTTCCATGGGGAATTTGGAGTCCACGGGCAGATACACGGTCTGTTTTTTGTCTTCGCCCGCGGGCAGGCAGACGGCAAATTCAACACGTTCGGCGGTGTCATTGGGAGCATAGTTTTTGACATAGCGTCCGGGAATGGTCTGATCAAGAATGGCCTCCAACTGCACTTCCGCCCATGTTCCTCTTGCTTTGACGTTGGTGAGCACGCGGTTGAGGGCTGTGACATTGTCCGTTACTCCAACGGACAGTTCCTTCATTTCACCCAAAGACTTATACACATTTTCAAGTTGTTTGGAAACGGTCTGAAAGGAAGTGTCCAGACGGGCGGTGAGAGTTGCATTGAGTTTTTCGTCCACCGTGGCGCGCATTTCGTCTAATTTCTTTTCGTTGGACTGTTGCATTCTGCCGATGGCTTCGGACACAACAGTACTCTGCTTTTCGGCGGTTTCGATCTGCTTTTCACGCACTGCTCCAAGACCTTCATTGAGCAGTTGCTGAAAACGCATCTGAAATTCGTAATTTTTTTCCGTGACCGCCTGCACTTTTGCACTCATATCCGACAACGCAGCACCTGTTTCGCGGCGGGTGACAGCTTCGCGCTCATTCACTTCACTGCGAAATTGCACAATATCCGCACGCACGGCACCGACAATGCGGTCTGTGGGGTCAGCAGTTTGTGCATTTTTCATCTTCAGTAAAACCGCAACAAGAAGTCCTGCAACAACAAGGCAAAGAACAAGCAGGATAATAAGCAATATATCTGTCATAACATTCTCCGGAAATAATAATTGTTGTTATTATAGCATAAAAAAATGTGTTTGTTAAGTATGAAAAAAAATATTTAAAAATTGTACACAAGTATCTTTCTTTTTTTATTCCGTTGTGCTATAATTTGTTAAAAGAATTTAATTTCAGCATTGGAGTCCGAAAATGCCGCATTCATTTTACAAAGACATCCGCAAACAGAAAGACATGACCCGTGATGAAGTCTGCAATGCCGCCGATGCAATCGGTGAGCCTTTGCAACCTGAACGGCTTGAACGAATTGAAAACGGGAAATATGATATTTTGCCGGGCGAGGTTCTTCTGCTGTCAAAAATTTACGGCGATCCGACTCTTTGCAATCACTATTGCGCAAAGGAATGTCCCATCGGCAAAAAATATGTTCCCGAAGTAAAAGTGAAAGACCTTGCGCAGACGGTGCTTGAAATGCTTTCCAGCATGAATTCCATTAAAAACAAGCAGGAACGCCTCATTGAGATCACCTCCAACGGTGCGATCAACGATGATGAAATTGAGGATTTTGTTTTTATTCAGAACGAACTGGAACGCTTTTCAATCACGGTGGAAGCCTTGCAACTGTGGGTTGAAAAAATGCTTGCCGAGCAAAAGATCAACCTCGAAAAATACAATGCAGTAAAAGGAAATAATTAAAATCAGGAGGAAATACAATGAAAAAGTTATGCTCTGTTCTGCTCGTACTCGTTATGCTGTTCACCCTTTCGGTCTGCGCATTCGCATGGGACAAGAACGATCCCGTTGACAGCATGGACAAACCGTCCCTTGTTGCTTCTTTTGCCAAAGGGGTCGGCCCCATGACCGAAGGCTATGCCATCGACTACCGTTACTTCTCCCCCGTCAAAGAAAATGACGAAAACAAGTACCCGCTTGTCATCTGGTTGCACGGCATGACCGAAGGCGGCAGCGACGGTCAGCAGATCACCAAAAACGACATCGCTTTCTGGGCAAGTGAAGACTTCCAGAGCCGTTTTGCAAGCGGCGGTGCTTTCATCCTTGCCGCACGCTCTCCCGAAGAACAACTCAACTACTGGGGCGATGACACCATCTATCCGCTTCGTGCCGCAATTGATGACTTCATTGCAAAAAATGCCGACAACATTGACCTGACCCGCATTTACATCGGCGGTTTTTCCATGGGCGGTAAAATGACCCTGAACATGACCTATGCTTACCCCGAACTGTTTGCGGCCGCATTCCCGATTTGCCCCGCAGGAACTCTCAATAAAGACAAGGCAAAGCTTGTGGCTGATATTCCTTACTGGTTTGTTTCGGGCACGGGTGACCCGCTTGTCAACTATGCGGCAGGAGTTGTCCCCGCATGGAACAACATAATCTCCACAAACAACCGTCCTGCAGACTGCCGTTTCTCCACACTCACAACAGTCTGTTATCCCGACGGCACGAAAACCTCAAGTGCACACCACGCATGGTACAGCGTTACATACGATATGTTCTCGGTTGACAACGGTGATTATCCCCACATGAGCACCGTCAACGGTCTGGACGAAACGGTGACACTCACTTATCCCGAAGGTATGATTTCCTGGCTGTCGCAGTTTACAAGTGATTATGACGGCACACCCGCAACCAACAGCGGCAACATAAATTCCGTTGTACGCAACCCGATCAATGCATTGGTTACATTCTTCAACAAAATCATCGACTTTTTCCGCTCCATCCTTGCAAAGATATTCGGTTAAGAACCATAAAAAATGAAGGGACTGTGAAAACAGTCCCTCTTTTTTTACATTATTCAGTTTTCGGTTCCGACTTCATCGGGAAAACTTTCCTTACGGATATCCGCACCGCAGGCCTGCAGTTTGCCGACAATATTTTCATATCCGCGCTCGACATGGCGGATTTCACCGATCACGGTTTCACCTTCTGCACAAAGACCGGCAATAATCATTGCCGCACCTGCACGAAGGTCATTGCAAACAACCTCTGCGCCTTTCAGCGTTGCGCTTTCAAAAGAGGCGATTTTGCCCGTGACGTCTATTTTTGCGCCCATTTTTGCCAACTGCTTTGTGTAACTGAAACGGTCATCCCACACACTTTCGGTGATGGTGGATGTACCCGCGCAGGTGCAAAGAAAGGCACCGAACTGTGACTGCATATCAGTCGGAAAACCGGGATGAGGCTGGGTCTTGACATGGCAGGGTCTGAGCGGACCGCTTGCGCTGACAGTAATAGAATCGTCATCGTTTTCCTGCACCGAAACACCGCATTCGCGCAGTTTTGCGGCAATGGATTCAAGATGTTTCGGAATGACATTACAAACCGTCAGTTCCCCTCTTGTTGCGGCGGCGGCAACCATATAAGTACCGGCTTCAATCTGATCGGGAATGATAGAATAGTCGGTCGCATGCAGATCGGGACAACCTTCAATTTTGATGGTGTTTGTGCCCGCACCGTTGATATGTGCACCCATTTTGTTCAGAAAAACTGCAAGATCGACCACGTGCGGTTCTCTTGCGGCATTTTCAATAACAGTACGACCTCTGGCTCTGACTGCCGCCAACATGATGTTGATGGTAGCACCGACCGAAACTTTATCAAGATAAATATAAGCACCCAAAAGGTTGTCCGCTTTTGCAATGATAATTTCATCATCCGCTTCTTCATCAGCAGGCGGTATTTTTGCGCCGAGTGCTTCAAATCCTTTGATGTGCATATCAATCGGGCGGGTTGCACCGAACTGACAGCCACCGGGTGTAGCAACTTTTGCGTAATTGAAACGTCCCAACAGGGAACCGACAAAATAATAAGATGCACGAAGGCATTTTGACAAGGACGCGGGCAAGGTACGGCTTACAACATGAGTCGTATCGATCTGCAGGGTGGACTGATCCAACCAGACACACTCGGCACCGAGGGTCTGCAAAATGTTGGTCAATGCAAAAATATCGCTGATCTGCGGTACATTTTCAATGTTATAAATGCCGCTTGCAAGAATGGTTGCGGGAAGAATTGCAACAGCCGCATTTTTTGCTCCGCTGACTTCGATTTTACCGGTCAGTTTGTTGCCACCGTGAACAATATACTTTTCCACAGCGGTTTCTCCTTTTTTTTCATCCATATATTCAAAAAGAGTAAGTAAAACTCAGAACAAAGCTCAATATGAGCCGACACACTTTATTTATTATATCATTTTATAATCGAAAAGAAAAGTGCTTTTGCTGAAAAAAAATGAAACGCATGAAAAAAATATGTAGAATTTCTTATATCATTATTGGTTAATTTGCTCAATAATTCAGTTTTTCAACCGTCCAATCCGCAATAAACGGCAGAAAATTCTTTGCTTCTTCCAATGCCCCCGTGAGCGAATGGTCACGGTAGTTGCCGCATTCGACGGCACTCACACCGGGAATTTCCCCCTCATAAGAAGCAATAAAAGCAAAGGCATCCTGCGTCAGTTTAATGGCTTGTGCATGCGAAACGGCATCGCGGACAAGAAAATAAAAACCCGTTCTGCAACCCATGGGACCGAAATAAATAACATTGTCCTTGTGCTCGGAATTGCGCACAAAAGTGGCAAAAAGATGTTCCACGGTATGAATGGAAGCATTGTCCATGACTTGTTCAACATTGGGTTTGCGGGTGCGGATGTCATAGGTCACAACATCGCCGTCCACGCGGGAAATGTACATGCCCTTCTGTAAAACGGTATGGTCAACCTGAAAACTTGCGATTTTTTCCATAATAGACTCCTTTTTTGTTATGATATATCGGCAAACAAAGCACCGACGGCGGTTTGCAAACCTTGGTTTTCTTCTTTTGAGAGGGTCGGGTCTTCCAGCAGAATGCGTCTTGCATCGCTTTGTGCGGTGTGCAGAATGCGGCTGTCGGTGGCAAGGTCGGCAATTTTCAGACTCGGAAGCCCGTGTTGCCGTGCGCCGAAGAAATCACCCGGTCCGCGCAGTTGCAGGTCTTCATCTGCAATGCAAAATCCATCGTTGGTGTCGCAAAGGATCTGAAAACGGCGTTGTGACACTTCGTTTTTTGCATCGGACACCAGCACACAATGGGATTGCCGCTGTCCGCGCCCGATTCGGCCGCGCAACTGATGCAACTGCGAAAGACCGAAGCATTCCGCGTTTTCAATGAGCATGACCGAAGCGTTGGGTACGTCGATGCCGACTTCCACCACCACGGTGCAGATGAGAAGCTGTATTTCACCGCTTGCAAAACGGCGCATGATGTCTTCTTTTTCTTTTGGTTTTATTTTTCCGTGCAGAAGTCCCACACGGTAGTCCTTGAACTCGTCGGCGGCAAGTTTTTCATATAAAGCCTGTGCCGACACACGATCGGTTTCTCCTTCTTCCACAAGAGGACAAACGATGTAGCCCTGCCCCCCGTCAGCAATGTGTTTTTTGATAAACGTGTACAGACGTTTGCGGTAAGAGGTATCCACGGCATAGGTCAGAATGGGTTTTCTGCCTTTGGGAAGCTCGTCCAGAACACTGATATCAAGATCACCGTAAATAACAAGTGCAACAGTACGCGGAATGGGCGTTGCAGACATGACGAGCGTATGCGGTGCAACACCTTTTGCACGCAGTGCGGCACGTTGCTCCACACCGAAACGATGCTGTTCGTCAGTGACAACAAGTCCTAAATTCTTGAATTCCACATCGCTTTGCAAAATGGCATGGGTGCCGATGAGCAGGTCGATCTCCCCTGCTTTCAATGCATTTTTGAGGTTTCTTTTCTGTGCCGCAGTGAGGGTACCCGTCAGCAAAGCACAACGGATGGGGGTATCTTTGAAGAAATTTGAAAACGTTTTTGCATGCTGTTCGGCAAGCACTTCGGTGGGTGCCATCACAGCCGCCTGAAAACCGTTTTGTACCGCAGTATAAACCAATGCCGCCGCCACCGCCGTTTTACCGGCCCCCACATCGCCCTGCAGAAGGCGGTTCATGGGGTTACTTTTCTGCATATCCGCCACACATTCGCTGACGGCATTTTTTTGTGCATTGGTCGGTGTGAACGGCAAAAGGGAATAAAAATCTTTCGTAAAATCCGTCTGCATGGCAGGTGCGCGGGATTCATTCTTATCGGAACGGATCTGCAACAGTCCCAACTGCAACACAAGCAGTTCTTCATAAATCAGCCGCCGTCTTGCGGCATGAATGTCCTCTTCGGATTGCGGGAAATGGATTTTTTCCACCGCTTCACGCAGTCCCAAAAGGCGGTATTGTTTTATTAAAGATTCGGGCAGGGTCTCCTGCAACAGAGCAGGATATGTGTCCAGTGCCGTACGGACACATTTTGCAATGGCCTTTGCATTGAGCGATTGGGTCTGATGATAGATGGGATGCAAACCCGTACCGCCCTCGGCTTTGACAAAGCGGGGAGAGAGCATTTCGCGACCGCCGTAAATACTGTCCTGTATTTTTCCGAAGAAAAGGTATTCCTGCCCCTCTTCGAGTTGATTTTTGACATAGCGGTTATTGAAAAATGTGAGGGTCATGACCCATGTGCCGTCCGTGGCGGTGGTTTTGGTTAAGATTTTTCCGCCTGCGGTGCGCACCTCTTCGGGCGGTTGGGCGACAATGGCTTTGATGCAGACCTGTGTATCGGGTGCGGCTTCAAGGATGGAAACGGTGTCTTTCCAGTTTTCGTAGGTGCGCGGAAAAAAGCGCAACAAATCCCCGACCGTTGCAATGCCGAGTTTACTGAACAACTTGGCTCTTGCCGGCCCGACTCCTTTTAAATACTGAATGTGAACGTCTTTTTCCATGCCGCACTCCGCACAAAATATTCCGATTATATTGTAACAAATAAAAAACAAAAATGCAAGAAGACAAATGGCAAAATCAAGCAACCCGACCTTCTTTTCGGAAGATCGGGTTGCTGATTTCAATTACACAAAAAATATAATTTTCAGCGGGCGGCTTTTTCGTACCATTCGTCGGGGTTATCCAGACCGACCGAAGCACGGAGAATGCTTCTGGCATCGCCCGCGTTCACCGGCCCTTCTCCGTTGACTTTGGCGGCTTTCAGGTATACTCCTGCAAGTACATCGAGGCTGACCGAGTTGCGCAGGGCGCTTCTGGCATCGCCGGCACTGATCGCGCCGTCGCCGTCAATATCGCCAAGCACGACAATTTCATACCGTGTGCCGTCGGC
>SVOJ01000039.1 GCA_015066385.1 Oscillospiraceae bacterium | reverse complement strand
ATACACCTGCGGTGATGCCATACGCCTGCGGCGATTACATACACGCTACGCGTGATTACATACCAATCCTTCGGATTGGATAAAAAATAAAGGACTTCCGAAGAAGTCCTTTATTTTTTGGCAGTACACCCCAAAAGTGAACCGCAATCAATTACACTCTGTTACTCTATATTAAGACCAACCGCTGATACTTCCGGATTGATAAAATCCGGATATACAACTGTTCTGCCTGTAAATAATTCTATCACTGAATGCCAGAGCTTCATACAGATTTCCTGAGCCTTGCCCTTAACTGCAAGCTCGAAAGCAATTCTCGATGAATATTTATCTCCGTTATCCTTAGCAGTCTTTATGTAACCGAAGTCAAAAACATCATAAAGGCGCTCCACTCTTGTTTCGTATTCTGAGGTATTCTTTTCGTCGATTTCAACTACACGGTAACCGTACTGAGTTGTGTAAGCCAGACCTTTGTAACGGGTCATGGGAGAAGTAAAGATATCAATTCCCTGATTCCTTACACCAAAGGCATTTGTATGGTCGTGACCTGTGAACATTGCGAGTACATCGCCGTTTTCAACCAAAGCGTCAAACTGACCGTCATTGTAATAACCGGGACAGGGCTTTTCATTAAGTTTGCCGTAATTGACCTGCTCGGGGTCAAACATATAATATTCGCCTTCATTATAAATGTGCGGGGGTGCATAAGGCTTCTTTGAATCTACCTTTTTAAGAACATCATAAATTTCAGGAACAATTATATGCTGAAAAACAACGGAATTGACTGTTTCACCGCCGTTTTCTTCTTTGAGCTTTTCAGCTGTTTCCTTGTACCATTCAATCTGTTCAGTGCGTACACGGTCATAATGTCTCGGCTCGTCCTCATCATAATCGCCTGAGTCAAACACCCAGAGATTAAACTTAGTTTTGTCACTGTCAGAAGCAAGTACGGGAATATTGAATGTAGCGCAGTTTTTGAAGTCCATACTGTCATCGGCAGTTATTACACAGGAGAAGGTATTGTAATATTCCATAATATCTTTTCTTGTCATAGGACCTTTCTCTGCATCGTGATTACCGAAGGTTACAGCAACGGGAATCTTTCTTGATTCAAAAATGTTCATCAGAGCATTGATAAGCTTTTTGGTCTTTTCAGGATCCTCGTCAGGATGTGTATTATCACCTGTAAGTACAACAAGATCAGGCTTCTCTACATCGCAGGCTTCGGCAATTACCCATATCGATGCATCGAAATGCTTGTCATAGTTAAGATGCGTGTCGGCAATATGCAGAATCTTAAGCTTGCCGTCGGAATTGAATCTTATAGTGATATCTGTTTCACTCTGCGAATTTGCAGGTTCAAAATTGATATTTGTGTTTTCCGGATCGAGTTCAAAAAAGATTATTCCCGCTACAAAAATAACAACCGATACCAATAATGCAATTAATATAATTTTTTTTGCCATTTTTACATCTCCTTAAATGATTAAGTTTTATTACTTTAACGTAAATTCAGCATTGTTATCCGAAAAGCCTTTATTGTTGCCGATAGTATCAAGAAGCATACTTCTCAGATCAACTTTGTTACCGTCTTTTTCAAGTTTCGGTTCAACCTTTTTAAGTACAAAAGAAAATCTTTTGAGAATTCCCGATATGAAATTATAAACGGAGGTGCCTTCAGTGTGAACTCCGTCGCCAAGGAAGATTCCGACACCGACTTCACCGATAAGCTCCGTTATTTTTTTGTTCTTAAGAATCTTATCTCTTTTTATGAAGAGCAGACGTTCAACGGTTCCGACGGTGATTTTTTCAAAGCGTTTTCTTCCGAACGCCTTCAAATGCTTGACTATGCCCTCACCGCCGCTGAGTGCGCCACGGACACGGTTTACAATAGCCTCGGCAAAATGATTGTGGAAATATTCCTGTGCGGTAAGACCGTTCAGATCCCATCCGAAATCCTCAACATCAATTGTTTTGATTTTTAATACAGAGCTTTCGTCTATTGTTATTTTTCTGTATTTTGCAGGACTGCCGACAAGACATGATGTGCAGATATCAATCAGTCTGTTTCCCTTTTCGGAATAAAACTCATTTATGCTCTGAATGTGCATATGACCTGTCAATATAAGCTCAACTCCGTTATCTGCAAGGAACGAAGCAACTTCTTTCCATTCCTTGATTTTTGCATCACCGACCAGATCAAAAACAGGTACGGGAGGGATAATCGGATAATGGCATATTGCAAAAACCGAGCAGTTATCTTCTTTTGCTTTGTCAAGCTGCTCTTTTGCCCAAGCCATATGTCTTTCATCCATTGCGCCTTTCGGCTGCCCCTTGCTGTCACAGCATATAGCGAGCATTCTCACTCCTTCGGTAACCTGCGCCATATATGAATGAGTCGGCTCATCAATTGCTATTGCATCTCCGTATCCGAAATCACGGTACATTTCGCACAAATCATCAAAATCCGTGCCTTCAACGGGAACTCGTCCGTCACCCTTTAACACATAAGCCGAATCATTACAATCGTGACCTGCCGTTATAACAAAAATCTTTTTGCCGTTTTCTTTGAGTCTGTGAAGTTCTTTGATAAAACTTTTATGGCTTTCTTTTTCACCGTTTTTTGTAAGGTCACCCGGAATTATAACAATGTCCGTTTCTTTGTCCTCACCGATTCGTTCAAAAACCGATTTAACAATTGCACTGCTTTCCTTTACGAAATATTGCTCAGTAAGCATATTTTTTTCAAATGCAGGACCTCCCGCCTCCAACTCATTCTCAAAATAATGTGTATCAGTTACAAGATAAAAACTAACAGGTTTCATTTCTCTTAATCCTCCATTATTGTACAATGAATATTATACGGTATTTATATACTAACACATAAGCAGAACAATTTGGTACTTATATTTTTAATTTATCAATAAATTCATATCCAACATACTCAAAAAATTCTTATTTGTCGAACTGATTATATCACATATAAATTGTATTTACAATCGGGGGCGGGTGTTCAATAAAAAAATCAAGGCGGAGCCTTGCATGCAATCCGTCGCAAGACGGTATGGAATCACAACTTTAGTTGTGAATGTAATCCTTTCAGAGAAAGGTATGTAATCAATCCGAAGGAGAAATACACCTGCGGTGATGCCATACGCCTGCGGCGATTACATACACGCTACGCGTGATTACATACCAATCCTTCGGATTGGATAAAAAATAAAGGACTTCCGAAGAAGTCCTTTATTTTTTGGCAGTACGTCTCATTTTAGAACCGAAGTTTTATATATTAATTTTATCTTTCCAAACTTCTTAACCAAGAGGATAGCTTATTTCATCTCCCCAGCTTAATACAAGGTCAAAATAATCATCTACTTCTAATAAGCCATACGCCCATAAAAAAGCCCTATCTTTTTCGCTAAGTTCATCAAGCTTTTTCCAACAGACATTTTTAATAGATTGCTCTTCAGTTTGAGCTTCAGGGTCTGTTCCTATAATGGCTTCTTGTTCATCAGAAACATCAACTAAAAAAACAAATTCCACACTTCCGTCTTTACAATGCAGAATATTTAGCGGTCTATTAACTATGCCGTCTAAACCGCATTCTTCTTTCAATTCTCTAATTGCAGCTTCTTCGGGAGTTTCATCTTTTTCAATTCCACCGCCCGGAAGTTCCCATCTATTAAAATGAAGTGTTTTTATCATAAGAATCTTGTCAGCCCTCACAACCAACGCCATACTTCTGTTTCGCACTGATATTCCTCCATTAAATCCTAATTAGCTATTCCAACATTACGATTTATCTTTCAAGGTTTTACAACTTGCAATCAACAATCTTCTTATACGCCCACAAAGATTTCTATTCTTTTTAAATGTATCTTCATCAATAGATTTTGTGTTAAATAAAAGTTGTAACCATCCCTCTGTTTCGCTACACTCTTTTAATGCGATTTCAAATTTAGAAAGCATATCTGCCCTGCTTTGACCATAATTTGCTTCACAAATATTTGCATATACACTACTCGAACTTTTACGAATCTGAAAAAGTGTGTTCGACGGTGCTTTAGTATTTTGGCAAAGCAATTCAATATCAGTTGCTAATTGTTCTGAATACATAAGCAAATAATTCTTGGACATACAATCATATCCTTGTTATGATTATACTATAAAGTTTTGTAAAAAATCAAGGCGTAAGCATTGTATATCATCAATTCCGTAGGAATTGCATATCATCAAAACGAAGTTTTGTATATCATCATTGCGAAAGCTTTATGATACACGCTAAAGCGTGATGATATACAGTCCTGACGGACTGATGAGATACAACGATAGCGATGCTATCGTTGATGATATGCCATTGCTTTCGCAATGGATAAAAAAATTCCAAGTCCGAAGACTTGGAATTTTTTGGAGGCGCCACCCGGAATCGGACCGGGGAATAAAGGTTTTGCAGACCTCTGCCTTACCGCTTGGCTATGGCGCCGTATAATAAAAAATGGAGCGGATGACGAGGCTCGAACTCGCTACCTCCACCTTGGCAAGGTGGCGCTCTACCAGATGAGCTACATCCGCATCTATTTTATTTTAAATGGAGCGGATGACGAGGCTCGAACTCGCTACCTCCACCTTGGCAAGGTGGCGCTCTACCAGATGAGCTACATCCGCATATTGCAGGGAGGAATTGCTTCCTCCCTTTGGTGCCTTAGGTCGGAATCGAACCAACGACACGCGGATTTTCAGTCCGCTGCTCTACCAACTGAGCTACCAAGGCATTTGCACAGGAAAAATGGCGACCCGGAACGGGCTCGAACCGTCGACCTCTAGCGTGACAGGCTAGCGTTCTAACCAACTGAACTACCGGGCCAAATATGGTGGGAACAACAGGGCTCGAACCTGTGACCCCCTGCTTGTAAGGCAGGTGCTCTCCCAGCTGAGCTATGCTCCCTTACCTGTGCGGCTCGTTTAATATACACCATTCAAACACATTTGTCAAGACCTTTTTTCAAAATTTTTCAATTTTTTTTGGTTCTTTTTTTTCGCAACAAAAATCGGCAGGGATCTTTGCTGTTCCCTGCCGACTTCATACATAATCAGTTTACGAAATCAATCTTCATCAAAGCCTTTTGCGGTGGCTTTTTCAAAGATATCGGTTACTTCCTTTGCGGGAGCCTTGTCGATAAGGGTGACAACCACACAAGCAATAAGACCTGCGATGAAACCGGGAACGATTTCATAAATACCGGTCGATGCGGAAAGCGTGAGCAACCATACAACGTCAACAACAGCACCGGTGACAACACCTGCAATGGCACCTTTATAGGTTGTGCGTTTCCAGAACAGCGACAGGATAATAACGGGACCGAATGCAGCACCGAAACCGCCCCATGCATTTTCAACCATGTTCATGATTGCCTGTGCACCTTCACCCTTGCTGCTTGCAATAAAGTAAGCAACAACGGCAACACAAATAACAACCCCTCTGCCGATCCATAACACTTCCTTGTCGGATGCCTTCTTGCGCAGAACAGCCTTGTAAATATCGCTTGTAAACGAAGAAGATGCAACAAGCAACTGCGAATCTGCCGTGCTCATGGCGGCGGCAACAATGGCGGAAAGCAGAAGACCTGCAATGAAACCGGGGAAGCAATCCTGCACAAGACGGATGAAAATGGTCTGCTGTGCACCGCCGTTGACAAGTTCTTCACCGACAAGCATTCTGCCGAGGACGGCAATTGCCATGGATGCACCAAGGCTGAGAATAACCCACACAATAGCAACGGTTGCAGACTTTTTGATCATGGAAGCTTTTTTTATGGACATAAAGCGAACAAGAATATGCGGCATACCGAAGTAACCAAGTCCCCAGCCAAGACCTGAAATGATATCTTGCACGGGCACACTGAACGGATTGCGTTCAAAAGTATTCATAACCCCGTCTGCTCCCATAAAGGACAGTTTTGCAGCATCCGGATCTTTTGCAATCAGAATAACAATCGGAACAGCCAACAAAGCAACAAGCATCATAAGCCCCTGGAAGAAATCAGTCCAGCAAACAGCTTTGAAGCCGCCCGAGAATGTATATGCAACAAGAATCAGCGCAAAGATCAGCAGTGCAAGGCTTTCTTTGCCGACCAACTGCGGAACAACACTTGTAAGCACCGTTGCACCTGCAACGAAACTCGAAGCAACATAGACGGTGAAGAAAACAAGAAATACAACCGCACAGATAATCTGCAACACATGGTTGTTTGCCGCAAAACGGTTATTGAGATACTGCGGCAAGGTAATGGAGTCATTGGCGGCTTTTGAGAAATTACGAAGCCGTTTTGCCACAAAAATCCAGTTTGCAATCGTACCGAGCGCAAGACCGATACCGATCCACATCTGCCCCATGCCGAAAGCAAGGATACTGCCGGGGAAGCCCATCAGCAACCATCCGCTCATGTCGGATGCCTGTGCACTCATGGCTGTGACCCACGGCCCCATGGAACGGCCGCCGAGGAAATAATCTTCAGCACCTTCGTTCTTGGAACGCAACATAAAAAATATGCCTATTCCGAGAACGATTACAAAATAGAGGATAAATGCAAGCAATTGAGATGTCATTTTTCATCTTCCTTCCTTTTGTTTGCCATCCATCATAACACAAAAGCGATAACAATGCAATACAGTAAAGTAATAAATTTTCACTATTTTTACATTTTTCTCAAAAAATTGGTTATTTTTGTTTATTTATATGCAACATTCTGTATTTATTTTGTTCTTATTGACGAATGCAAAAAGTTATGATAATATACATATATCTATACAATAAGGGGGATTCATTATGAAACACTGCAAAAAAGCACTGGCTGTTTTATTGAGTGTTGTGCTTGGCCTTTCTTGTTTTTGCATGGTTGCTTTTGCCGAAACGGAAAAAGAAAAAACCGAAAGCGATATTGCTTTTGAGAATCTTGAAAAAGACATTCCGTTGATTATTGTTACGGGGCTGGGCGGTCAATTCCACAGCGGCCTGCTGACCGAAACGGAAGAAGATGACGTGCGCATCTGGGAACCGACGATGGAAATCATTGAACCCGTCATCAGGGAATACGGATTTGATCTTATAAAAGCCATACTTGCAAAAGATTATGTGCAGGCAAATACCGTGCTCGAAAAAGCGGCTGACGGTGTTTTCGGGGCATTTTCCTGTGATGCAAACGGTGTTCCCGATCCCGACACGGGCAAAAAAGAATCCTGCACAAATCATTTGCGCGATGACAACGGCTATTTCGCATCCTATGATTTTCTGTATGACTGGCGTTGGGATATTGTGACCATTGCCGACAGACTGCACGCCTACGTGCAACAAATCATGGAACTGACGGGTTCGGACAAAGTTGCTTTTGTCGGAACAAGCATGGGTTGCAGTGTGCTGATGACCTATCTGTACAAATATTTCTATACCAATGAAGAATATGCAGGGCATATTCAGTCTGCCGTGTTCGTGGCAGGAACAATGAACGGTGTTGCCACCTGTCAGGATCCGTTTTCGGCAAACATCAGCCTTGACGAAGAAGCACTTGTGCGTTATGTTGAAGAACTGGCAGGCGGCAATGTTACGATTCTGCGTGCACTGTATTCCATGGGAATTCTGAACCCTGTGTTTGATTATGCGGGCGAGTTGATGATCGGCCTTGCCGAAAACGGGCTGTATGATGCAATAGAAGACACATTGGCAACCATTCCCGGTTTCCACGCGCTGATGAACGCAGAACGCTATGAAGAAATCAAAGAAAAAATGTACGGCACGCCCGAAAAGCAGGAAAAATTTGCCGCCATTCTGCAGGCGGGAGATTATTTCCACAACGAAGTGCAGGCAAACAATAACAACATCATTCAGAAATTGCTTGACAGCGGTGCACACGCGGCTGTGTTTGCTGAATACGGATACAATCTTATGCCGCTGACAAGCGACAACAACCGTCCTGCTGACGGCACGATCGCACTCGGGGATGCAAGTTTCGGTGCAACTCATTCTGATTCAGATATGACACTCGGGGAAGATTATGTGCAGGCAGTCAACTGTGTCTGCGGCAAAAATCACCTCTCCCCTGACGGACAGATCGATGCCTCCACCTGTGCCTTTGCAGATATCACATGGTTCGGCAGAGATATGATGCACACCTTCAGTTCGACATTACTCGGCAAACTCATAGATCTTGTCACCTATTCCGACGAACAGATCACAGTACATACCTATGAAGATCTTCCGCAGTTCATGATCAACATTGACAACACGCTTGTTCCGCTGACGGAAGATAATTTCGGTGAGATCATTGAAATTGAAAAAAGCATTGAAAACGATGCAGAAACAGCAAAAATGGTCAAAACCGTCAAACTCATCATTGCGGCTGTCATTATTATTCTCGTTGCATTGTGCGGATTGATTGTTTTCGGCATTGTAAAAAGTGTAAAGAAACGCAAAGCGAAAAAAGCAAAATAATATAATGTAAAAGGGGGACTGTTTTTCACAGCCCCCCGCTTTTTTGTTTGTTGATTACTGATAAATACGGACGTAGTCAACGATAAATTCGGTTTTATATGTTTCTTTATCAAGCCCGGCAAGCACATCCGCATCGGGAATGCAAAGATTGATAATGACATCTTCTTCGACCTGCGAAACACCGTTGCCGAAGGTTGAACGGCAGGATTCAACACCGTTGACATAGAAAATATATTCATCTTCCGTCCATTTCAGACCGTAAGTGTTGTATTCTTCACAGACATTATCACCTTTGAAACAGCCGAGCAGACGGGACTGAAAACCTTCCTGCACCCCGTCCACACCTGCACAGTGAATGGCATGCGTGATGTAATTATTGAACTTGCTTTCATATTTGGATTCCATGATATCCAGTTCCGCACCGCCGACACCGCCTTGTGAATAAGCAGCATCATAAGGATGGGATGCCTGAATCCAGAATGCACTCCACATGCCGGGATCGGCATTGCAGATGCAACGGCATTCAAAATAGCCTTGCTTGTAGCGTTCGTTCAGAATGACCTGTGCACTGTACCAACCGGGGCCGAATTTGCCGTCTTCAAGGTATTCACCCGTAATCACAAGATTACCGTCACGGAAAGAAACCTGACTTGCACTGTCAAACCCGCCGCGTGTAGCACCTTCACGGCGAATACGCATTTTTTCGGGATTCAGTGCATCACCGTCAAATTCTTCTTCAAACACAAGTTCATACCCTGTCAGGTCAAGTTCATCTCCGACGGGAGTAAGAGGGGTATCAAAAATAATGCAACCGATGGCTTCTGCCAACACAAGACCGAGCACGGCAAATCTTTTGAAATTGCCGCTGAAAACTTCTTTGAGAATACGTACAAATCTGTTCCATGATTCTTGCTGACGATATGCTAAGGGACCCATAAAAACAACACTCCTTTGATTTCTTTTTTTCAATGATAGCACATACTATAAAGCATTGTCAACAAAAAAAGAAAGCCGCAGATAGTTTTATATTGACACATCTGATAATTTTGTTGTAAAATAAAGTAAAAAGCAAAGGAGAATCGGCTATGGAAAATGACATCAATATAACAAACACCGACAATGAAATGCTAGCTGATTCCAATGCACCGATGGCGGAAATGACCTTGCAGTTTGCCACCATGGAAATTGAGCATGTGCTCAACCAACATGCAAAACCTTACATTAAAAGACTGAAACGTCTGGCTCTGATTGTCGCACTGATCTTTTCCGCATGCAGTGTGCTTGCGTTCAACACTTCTTATGAATTGGGCACATTCTGCATTCTTGCTGTTTTTGTTGTTTTGTTCTACTATTTCAGGGCCATAAAAAATGTAAAAAAGGCAGCACACAAAAATGCACAGGATGCGGAATTCACAAAAGACACCTATGAAGTATTTGATGACCATTGCAAAGTCAGCATCATTCAGAAAGAAAAGCTGAAAACGGTCTACTATATTGACTACGAAGAAATCGACAGTCTTACAGAGGATGAACATTATTTCAGCTTTGTCAGAAAAAATCTGATTTACACACTGCGCAAAAATGATTCCGTCTGCAATCTGCTGATGGATAAAATCAAAGCCAATGCCGCTTGCCAAGCAGAGAAAGCAGCAAAAAAGGAAATCAAAAATTATTACTTGTCAATTGCACTGATGACGGTTCTCTTTTTCGGCTTTCTGATCCCGATTGCATTGCGGGAATGGTTGCCGTATGACTTCTTTTCTGCCCTGCCGATACAGTTGGAATATTTCTTTATGGTTATTCCTGTTATTGTGCTGCTCATCAGCATTATTTTCCGCAAAAAACTGAAAGCAGCCGTTTTGTGTGTGGCCTGCGTGGTTGTTATGCTGTTGTTGCCCATGCTTGCCTTTGTAAACGGTGCCGACACGGAAAATGCCGACTACCAAGCCGAACAAGACACAAATGCGGCAAGTTTTTTGCAGCAGGCTGAAGAAATAACAGACTTTGATCTGCCTGACGCTTTTGAAACATTATATGCACACGAATCAACCGAGCATAAAAACGGATTTTATGCAGGTCTTTATATCAATGAAAATGAAATTGAGCAATTCATAAAGAATATGCAAAGCAGTGATAAATGGCTGGACTATACCCCGAGTATTCTTGCAGGCTTGATACCGTATTACGGCGAATCGGATTTTATGTTGCTTTATAATGCGGACACAAAACAGTTCAATGCCCTGCCCGAACAAAACGGAACATATTCTTTTCTGTACATGAATTTTGATATTGAAGACGGATTTATGTATGTAGAACGGTATGAAGCCGATTATGTTGCATATGAATAATGAAAGAACCACCGGAAAAATCATAATCCGGTGGTTTTCTTATTTAATAGATTTACAGCATCAGTTCGCAAATAAGGGAACTGAATTGGGCGGGATTATCAATGCTCATGCCGCCGATGAGTCTTGCCTGTGCATTGAGCAGTTTTGCATACTTATCGAGGGTGTCACGGTCGTTTTCAAACAAATCGGTGAGTTTGTCTGCAATGGCATGGTTGGCATTGATTTCAAGCACCAAAGAAGCCTTGACACCGGAAGCACCGGGCATTGCATTGAGCACTCGTTCCATTTCGGAAGAAAGACCGCCTTCGCTGACGAGGCAAACGGGATGATTGCCTAAGTTCTCGGTAAAACGCACAGCCGTGACATCATCTCCGAGGCTTTCTGCCATGAAGTCAAGCATGTCCTTGCATGCTTCGTTCTTGGCTTTGACTGTTTCCTTTTCTTCGTCCGTGCCGAAGTCTGCGTTTTCGGCACAGATGTTCACAAACTCCTTGCCGTCGACTTCGCGAAGCATCTGGATTGCAAATTCGTCCACATAATCGGTGAAATACAGCAGCTCATAGCCCTTTGCTTTGACGGCATCTGCCTGGGGCAGCATATTGATCTTATCGACCGTTTCGCCTGCGGCATAGTAAATGGCTTTCTGGTCTTCGGGCATGCGGGAAATATATTCTTCCACGGTAACGAACTTATCTTCAAACGAAGATTTAAACAACAGCAAATCTGCAACGGCATCCTTGTGTCTGCCGTATTCGCTGTAAACACCGAATTTGAGCTGTGTGCCGAATGCTTCAAAGAATTTTTCGTAGGTTTCGCGGTCGTTATTGAGCATTTTGGCAAGCTCGGACTTGATTTTCTTTTCAACCGTTTTTGCAATCAGGCGAAGCTGATAGTCATGCTGTAAGGTTTCACGGGAGATGTTCAAAGACAGGTCTTCGCTGTCCACAAGCCCCTTGACAAAACTGAAATAATCGGGCAGAAGGTCTGCACATTTTTCAGTGATAAGCACACCTTTGGAATACAGTGCAAGCCCCTTTTCAAAATCCTTTGAGTAGTAATCAAACGGAGCGTGTGCGGGAATGTAAAGCAAAGAATTGTAAGTTGCCTGCCCTTCGGTCTTGGTGTGAATGACCTTCAGCGGATTTTCGTAATCATAGAATTTATCTTTGTAGAACTGATTGTATTCCTCGTCCGTGATTTCACTCTTATTCTTCTTCCACAGCGGAATCATACTGTTGAGGGTACGGTCTTCCGCAACATCCTCGTATTCATCCTCACTGCCTTCCACCTTTTTGCGGGTGTTGAAGAACATCTTGACGGGATAACGGATGTAATCGGAATACTTTTTGACAAGAGAAGAAAGACGGTAAGCATCCAGGAATTCACCGTATTTTTCTTCTTCGGTGTCTGCCTTGATGTGCAGAATAATATCAGTACCGACGGTTTCCTTTTCGCAGGGTGCAATGGTGTAACCCTCTGCCCCTTTGGATTCCCAGCGGTTGGCAGTTTCTTCACCGAATGCACGGCTGATAACGGTCACCTTGTCTGCTACCATAAAAGCGGAATAAAAACCGACACCGAACTGACCGATGACATCAATTTCTTCGTTCTTTTCGTTGTTGTTCTTAAAATCAAGCGAGCCGCTCTTGGCGATGGTGCCGAGATTATTCTCAAGTTCTTCGGCCGTCATACCGATGCCGTTGTCGCTGATTGTCAGCAAACGGTTGTCAACATCCGCAGAAAGACGGATGCAGAAATCCGCACGGTTGAGGCCGATGCTGTCATCGGTCAAAGAACGGAAATACAGTTTGTCGACCGCATCGCTTGCATTGGAAATGAGTTCACGCAGAAAGATTTCTTTGTTTGTATAAATGGAGTTGATCATCATGTCCAACAGTTTTTTGGACTCTGCTTTGAATTGCTTGGTGCGCATGAAAAAGCCTCTTTTCAAATAGTTTTGAAAAGTATTTTAGTCCCTTTTTTTTAACTTGTCAACAACAAAACACTTTCTTTTGTTCTTTTTCGGTAATTGTATCTCTTTCGACAACAAAAACAGGCTCATTATATTCGGAAATGCAAGCAAAGCATTGATGATGTCGGACAATTCCCACACCAACGAAAACGAAGAGCAACTGCCCGCAAATGCCGCAATGCAGAACAACACCGTAAACGGCAGATCTCCCCTTTTGCCGAACACAAAGTGACAGCTTTCCCGTCCGAAAAAACTCCAACCTAAAAGTGTTGAAAAAGCAAACAAAATCAAAGCAACGGCAACAATTTTGCCCGCCCATGCACCGAATTGACTTTGCAGTGCAAACACAAACATGGTTTCGGGCGGGCAATCCATCGCACCGGGAACACACAGAACGCAAACGGCGGTCAATGTGCACATAACAACGGTATCTAAAAACACTTCCGCCATACTGCGAAGTCCCTGTTCATGAGGAGTTGTATCTTCTGCAGCAGCATGTGCGGAAACGGAAGTACCCAATCCCGCTTCGTTTGAAAAAATCCCGCGCCGTACACCGACCGACAAGGACGATCGCAACAAATCTGCCGAGAAACCTGCCGCCGCACTTTTAAAGCCGCATGCCGAACGTAAAATAAGTCCGAACACCGACGGTAACGCTTTATATTGCGTCACAAGCACGCAACCGCAGACCGCAAAAAAAGCAACACACCCAAACGGAACCAATACAGATGTCAGTTTTGCAACCGTTGCCCTGCCTTTGTGTAACAACACACCGACACAAACCGCACAAGCCGCTCCCGTCACATAAAACGGGATCCCGAACCCGCTGTTCAGAGCATTAGCGGCGGCATTGACCTGCACGGCATTGCCCATGCCGAATGAACACAAAAGACACAAGACGGCATACAAAAATCCTGTTCGGCTTGCGGTTTTTTGCGAAAAGATACTGCAAATTCCGTTTTTAAGTGTATACATCGCCCCGCCGTGCAAAGTGCCGTCTGTGTCGCAATCACGAAACACAACGCCGAGATAATTTTCCGCATAGGCTGTGGCTTCACCGAGCAAGGCACTCAGACACATCCACAGAACAGCCCCGGGACCACCCGCCGTGATTGCTGCACACACGCCCACAATATTGCCCGTACCGATGCTCGCCGCCAACGCAGTGCACATGGATTGAAACGGAGAAATCCCATTTTTCGACTGTTCCTTTGTTCTGCCGCAAACCGCACGCAGGATTTCACGTCCGTCCGTAAACTGCAAAAAACGCAGTTTAAAAGTGAAAAACAACCCACAGAATAAAAAAAGGAGCACCGTCGGGGTGCCCCACAGCAAGGTTCCGATTCTTTCAATCATGCACAACACCTCGTCCATGTATATGCACGAACAGCCGAAAAATGCAAAAACCTCCGACCGGAGCCGAAGGTTTCTGCCGTACGGAAAAGGCATGAACCGTACGGATATGAGAGAGGAGAAAGGAGAAGTCAAAACAAGAAAACGGCTTCGCCGTAACGCGGCGACCGTTTTCGAATAGTCCATCTCCGAGCACGCGCAGCGGGCGACGGAGGGACATATAATATTTTTTGCTTTATGGAAACGCAGTTTCCTATAAAGTAAATAACAACAACAAATTCACATTGTTGTCGTTATTTTATTGTTATTTCCTTAAATTTTCTTTAACATTTTTCAGCAATTGCTGACAAACTCAGACTTTTTTCTTCTTTTTAAGAAAATCAATCTTCTATAGCCGCTTTGCGTGTGTTGACTTCGCGGAAGAATTCGCAGGGGAATTTTTTTTCGCGGTTATAGGTGTAAACACCATTCTGTTCCTGTTCGACGTCGGTCAGTTGTGTATAGCAAAAGCCCATGATTTTTTCATTATCGAGCAGAAGGTCGGTAAGACCCTTGTAACGTTCCATGTATTCTTCGGGCGTCTTCGGTGCATTGCCGTACCCCCAGGCATTGTCACCTTTATCCACAACGCTCCAACGGATGCCGCCGTATTCGCTGACAAAAACAGGTTGTCCTTTTTTGTAGTCCTGACGGTGATTGCAGTGGTTCTTGAATTCATCCTTGGCAACAAGATCTTTGTAGCTTTCGGCAAGTTTTGCGGGATCTTGTTCGTAATCATGCACATCGAAAATATCGGTGATGACATGATAGTTGCCGCTTGTGTCGATGCACGGACGGGTGCTGTCGGCGGCTTTGGTGGCAAGGTAAGTCAACTGCAGAACACCGTCATACTGCTTGCAACCGCGGATATCCCATGTTTCATTGAACGGACACCAACCGATGAGGGCGGGATGGTTGAAGTCGCGGTCGATTTCTTCGAGCCATTCGGGCAGGAAAAAATAAATGGCTTCGGGGTCGGTATGGTCAAGTCCCCAATTGCCGTATTCACCCCAAACAAGGTAGCCTTCCTTGTCACAGTGATACAAAAAGCGTTCCTCAAACACCTTCTGATGCAGTCTTGCACCGTTGAAGCCGCAAGCCATGGAAAGCTGAATGTCTTTCAGAAGTGCTTCATCGGAGGGGGCGGTGTAAATACCGTCGGGATAGAAGCCCTGGTCGAGGATCAATCTCTGGAACACACTCTTGCCGTTGAGCAGGAATTTAAAACCGTCCATACGGACATTGCGAAGTCCGAAGTAACTCTGCACACGGTCTTCGCCGTAGGTCAGAATCAGATCATAGAGTCTTCCCTTGCCTGCTTCCCACAGGTGGATTTCATCCACATCAAGACGGATTTGCTCCTGACCGCCGTCGGACACAAGGCTTGCACAACCGACCTGCTTGCCTTCATACAATGCCACAACATGCAGTTCATCCGCACCGACAAGGTCTGCCACGATATTGACAAAACCGTTCTTGGCATCGGGGAAGAATTTGACTTTATCAATATATGTCACCGGAACAAATTCAAGCCATACCGTTTGCCAGATGCCCGTGGTGCGAGTATAGTCGCAACCGTGGGAAAAATATTCTTCACTCTGTTTGCCGCGCGGAATCATCGGGCAACGGGTATCGTCTTCACAGTAAACCGTGATAACATTTTCACCGTCGCAAATAAATTCCGTCACATCAATGCGGAAAGACACATAACCGCCCTTGTGGGTGCCTGCAAGAGAACCGTTGACATACACAAAGGTCTTGTAATCAGCCGCACCGAAGTGGGCAAAGACTTTCTTTCCTTTTTGTTCGGCGGGGATTTCAAAAGTACGTTTGTACCACACACCGTACATAAAATCCTTGTTGCCGATGCCCGACAGTTCGCTTTCGGGGCAGAACGGCACGGTGATTTTCTGCGAAAATACGGCATCGGTTGCATACAGTTTTCTCGGCTGACCGCTTCTGCCGTTGTCAATTTCAAAATCCCATGTACCGTTGAGATTCATCCAATCGTTTCTCTGAAATTGCGGTTTGGGATGTTCGGGACGAGGTATATTCATATCATTATTCTCCTTTATACAATACCGTTATCAACGGCAAATTCAACAAATTCGGCAAACAGTGAGTTGCTCCATGCAAACCAGGGTCTTGTGAATTTCGTGGGGTCATCCGCACAGAAACCTTCGTGCATAAATCCCGTATCAGCATCGGTGGTTTCAAGCATGGAAAGAACGTTTTTTATTTCATCCTCATCACGGCTTGTCAGCCCCTGCATGGAAAGGGCTATGTGCCAGATGTAGTTTTCAGGTGTATGGGGACTGCCGACACCGCAGGCGGCTGTGCCTTTGTAATAATACGGATTTTCTTCACTCAACACGAACGCACGGGTTCGCACATACATCGGGTCGTCATTCTTGCAATAGCCGAGGTACGGCATGGAAATCAGGTTCGGCACGTTGGCATCGTCAAACAATCTGCGATTGCCCATACCGTCGGTTTCGCAGCAATAGATTTTGCCGAATTTCGGATGGTCAACAACACCGTAGGTCTGAATACCGTAGTCGATTTCGATTCTCAATTCCTTGCACTGTGCAACGAATTCGGCATCGGGAAGAACATCTGTAAAGATTTCTTCCAGATAGCGAAGCACCACCACGGCAAACATATTCGACGGCAGTAAATAGCCGAATGTACACGCATCGTCACTCGGACGGAAGCCCGACCAGGTCATCCCCGTATAGCTGACAGGCATACCCATTCCGTTGTTGTGGATGGTGTCGTGATAGGGACAGCCCGTTCTGCTGAAACGGTAGGGTGAATTTTCAAAATGGCGCTGTTCGGTCTGCCACAACGCAACCGTCTTTTTAGCGGCAGAAACAAAGGTTTCATCAAAAACGGAAGTGTCTGCACTGTTCTTCCAATACAAATATGCAAGGCGCATGGGGTAGCACAAAGAATCAATTTCATACTTGCGTTCCCATACCCACGGGTCATTCAGCGGAATGTCATCCGTGTGGCCGTGACCGTTGGCTTCGGCATTGAAGGCATTGGCATACGGATCAATGCAGATATATTGCATCTGGGCGGCAACAACACCTTTGATAATGGCACACATTTCGGCATCGTCTTTTGTAAGCGGCAGGTAGTGCGTGACCTGCGCGGTGGAATCGCGAAGCCACATGGCGGGGATATCCCCCGTCAACACAAACAGCGAGCCGTCCTCACGTTTGGTGACGGTGGTTTCCAATGTATTCGGACAACAATTGCGGTACATCTGCTGTAATTTCGGTCTGTGTGAAAGTTTTTGTGCATAATTGTCAATGCGGATTTGCAGTGCTTTCGGAATGTTCATATTTTACCTCCTGTTTCTCTTATTTTACTATACCACAAGCACAACCATCATTGCAACCGAAACACTTTTTGCAGAACAGAAAAAAACACAACAAAACATTGTGCATCTTTTTTTTAAAAAATGCTTGACAAACAGCACACAAATTACTATAATAATTGAGCAACCGCTGAGGACCATTAGCTCAGTTGGTTAGAGCCACCGGCTCATAACCGGTTGGTCCGGGGTTCGAGTCCCTGATGGTCCACCAACTCTGCTTGGCGGATCACCCATCAGGCAGAATATTTAGGGGCATAGCTCAGCTGGTAGAGCAGCGGTCTCCAAAACCGCGTGTCGTGGGTTCGATTCCTACTACCCCTGCCATGGAAAAACCTTGTAAACAAAGCGTTTGCAAGGTTTTTTCTTTTGTGCTTCTAATGGTTTTTCTAATATTTTTTGTTTTAATTTTCTGCCCTCTCCAACACAAGACAACATTATCATTTGATTAACATATTGTGATGTGTTTTATTTTTTATAATACTGTGCTATACTGTTTTCAGAAAGGAGCGATTGCAATGTCTCCACAAGTTTACGCAAAAAGAAAAACAGCATTAAAACTTGCTGATGCCCTGAACAAGATTGAAGGTGTCCCGGTTTCGGATTATGCCCGTATGCTATCCGAACAATGGGCAAAAGGTAAAATCACGGGACAGCAAATGAAAGAAGCCCTCATTGCAGTTCATACAAGGGGTTAACATATCAACCGACAAAACACGAATACATTGAATAAATAATTTAAGCAGAAAGACCGTAAAGATCTTTCTGCTCATTTTTTTACTCCGCATCACGATAGGGTGACGGGTATAATCCGAACCCGTTTTTTACAGGCAGATTTCCGCCGATACTTCGTTAAAATCCTCGAAAATCCACAAAGGATTTTCTGCGTTTTGTGCCTCGTCTCGTCAAAAATCCTCACTGTAAAAAATCTTCGACCCGAAGACGAGGTATTTTTATTGGATTTTTGGGGTTGAAACCGCAGGAAGGCTGTCGCCTTTCAAGGGTGAAACGCCGAAAAGACTTAAAAAGAACCGTTTTCGGGCGGGTTCGGATTATACCCGTCACCCTAAGCTGATGTGAGACTTGCAATTGTTTCAGTTTTCGCTTTTCGGATTCTGTTGATATAATTGCGTTCCGTAGTTGAAACAGACTGATGTCCAAGCAAAACAGAGATATCGCTCAATGATTCTCCTTCGCTATCCAATATAGTGGCCACGGTATGCCCTTACGGTATAATTACGACAAACCGGAAAAGCCCCGTATTTCAAGGGTTTTCGGTTATCAGGCAAGGTTTTTCATCCTTTTCCAACCCGAAAAATCAAGCCGCGAAGTAGTTATATCGT
>SVOJ01000038.1 GCA_015066385.1 Oscillospiraceae bacterium | reverse complement strand
AGGAAAACGATCAGCTCAACGAAGAAGATCTTGACAACGTCGCCGGCGGCCACTTTTACTATCGTCATCGCCGTCCTCCCGTGCGCTACACCCATTATCACTACGGCCCCTACTGTGTAGTCGTTCGCTATCGCTGGTAAGTTTCAACACTGAAACCGCCCCTTGCTCATTGAGCAAGGGGCGGTTATCGGTTTACGAACTGATATATTTCGATTTAGGGGGTAAGTTGCCAAATAAAATTTTGTGCTTTCTTTGCAGATTTTTTTCTACAGCTTTCTTTTGAAGATACAATATACACTTCTTGCTATTTGAGCATGCAACAATATCTTTCAAAAAACTGTCAGAAAATATAAATCAGTTAACTGCGTTTGCATTGCTTTGGTTATAGAAGTAGTTAATATCTGTTATATTTCCTTCTGCATCTATAGAAAATACTCTCCAAACGGTTCCGATTTTATCTGTAGGAACATAATACTTTTTCAGCAGGGTGTTGTCCTTATACAGCTCGACCACTGCCCCCGAAGAAGACAACACACTGTTATTGCTGCTTCCTTTGTTACTATAATCATGAACCGAATAAGTGAATCCATCGCTTAACGCTTCAAAATCTGTAATAGTAATGGTTTCCGGTCCATAAGATGATGTATCATCGATATCCAGATTGGCGGTAGAGCCTATTTTATCACTGTAATAAACATGCTCATATGCGCCGGATGTGGTATAAGCCGTCATGTGTGAGTCAAGATCGCTGGGTACAGCACCCCATCTGAGAACAACCCTGTAATTGCCTTGTGTTATGGGCGCAATGGTTGCATCCTGTCCGCCTTTGACAATAGCGGGAACAACCACAATATTAAAACTGGTAGAAGCATAATCTGCTTTGCTGGTTGTGGCTGTATAATTACCGCTTTCCAAGCCAAATACCACGCCTAAAACTTTTGTGATATTATAAGTAAATACACCATTCGCATCGGTTTCCAAAACAGCAACAACGTTTCCGGAGTCAGGATTATCCCAACCTTTTCTGATGGTTAATTTTACGCCTGCAACAGGATTACCGGTAACAGCATCTGTTATTTTCCCACAGAAACCTCCTCGTCTTGCCCTATCGCCGGAAACAAGAAGAGCTGTAGCCAAATAAGTTTCATTGGATTCCGTAACTGCAACATATTGAACAAACGGTATATAACCTTCTTTGGTTATTTCTACACAATACACACCATCAGGCAAAGTAACACTGTAATTGCCGGTCGAGTTTGAAGAGAGAGAAGCAACAACAAGACTATCTTTTGAAATCAGTATCGTTGCGCCTGCAACTGCACTGTTATCTTCGGCAGAACATATTTTTCCCGTAATTCTGCCATCAGCAGAAGTTTCTTTCAACTCAATTGTCTGCGCATTACCGCTGACAACAACAGTTTTCGTTATGGCTCTGTTATTTATTCTCGTTGATACTGTATACTGTCCATCGTATAAATAATCAACAAAAGTGGAAACACCGTTGGAGTTGAATCGTCCGTTGTTTTTCTTGATGCTTACATTATTTCCTGAAATTACAGCTCCATTTGTGTCCAAAAGCTTAATTGTTGTTCTGTATTGCTTGTTGGGACATTCACCAAAACCGAATTGCGGAACAATTGTGCCAAAAACACTGTCCGCACTATGAATAAGGGAGAAATAACAAGTATCGAACTGGTCAAAGCGTATTTTTCCTTCAATATCAATGATCTTGAGATTGAATACTTCGCCTTCCAGGATTTTGTCAATTATGTCATATTCAAGTTTTACGGAAACTTCAACAAACCATCTGGCTTCTGCCGAAACACATGCTGTGCAGGCATGTTTTTCTTCAGCATCAGTTATATTGACAATTGCAAGTTCAGCGGTTGCAATTGCTTTAAAGCCGGCTTGCGCTTCCACTTTGGCTTCAACGACTGTTCCTAAAAATCCTATGCCTACCGAGACCTTCGGACCAACTTTAAGTTCAATCTTACCCTCGGCTTTGATAAGGAATGTTCTTTCTTTCTTATCAATATCCTGTCTGCCGGAATTGGAATTATACGTAAATCCGCTTGTTGTTTCACTTGTAAATGAAACAGTTGCACTACCTTCTGCACTCAAATCAACAGGAACTCCAACTTTAACATTCACACTGAGACCTGTAATAGGAGTCGGGATTTTTGCAGTCGGTAAACTGTATTCGTGCTTGAACTTTTCGGTCATCTGATCATCATCGTCATCTTCGGGTGGATGTGCCGTAATCGTTATGTTGGCTTCTACTTTTGTAACATTCTTTACAGAGGCACTGAAATAATCTCTACCAAAAAGAACGATATCATAAACAAAAGAAATATTCATGCTGATGGATCCGCCCAAAGATCCGCTTATATCCAGCCAATCTTTCGGGGTCCAGGTAAGATTGAGAGGTGTAAACGTAAAAGAGGGATTTGCTTCGACGTTAATATTTTCACTTCGTGCCTGTCCTACTCTGTATGTACGTGTTTCAATTTCCTGATCAGCGATGTACATATCAACTTTCAAGAAATCATAGAAATCTGTCATGGAATTATCATCGGAAGGAACAATTGTACAGGTTGCTCCTGCAAATTCAATGGCACCAATCTTAAACAGTTGATCTACGCCGTCAACGTCAGTTGCAAAAACAATGTCACCTTCTTCAAGCGCTGTAATCTGAGAATCGCAGGATTCAAAAATATACGTTACAGTTTCAACAATTTCACTTGCAACAGAATCATAAGCAGTAATTGTCTGTACGGTTAAGGTATTGGTATTATCTTCCTGCTCAATCTGAATTACATTATCACTTAATACACCAAAATTGTTATCGATGCTTTCATCAAAGTTCAAAACCGTCTTGTCTTCAAAGTCGTAAACTGTTTTGTTTTTGAATTCTTCATAAGCTGAGGTGTACTTTATTGATCTATAAGCATTACAACATTCGTTGCCGTTTTCATCAAAAAGTCTGGCCGTTACCACAAAGTAATCCGGCAATTCGCAGTCAACTGACATTGCAACGGTTTCCAGCTCGCAATAATCGGGAGTCTGGGCAGCAGTAGTGTAAAATACTTCTTCGGTTTCTTCATCTGAAAATTCCAGAACCAAAGAACTCATAGCATTTACATTAACAGTTACGTTTGCAATGTTATCACTTATATCAATATCGGTAATGGAAAAAATTGTTCCGCCGCCTGAAGATGATGAATAGACACCATCATTATTTTCAGGTGCATTCCAACCTGCATAAAGAACCAGATCAGACTTTATTCTATTGGAAAAATCGAACAGGTTGATTGTTTCAGGTTCTGTATACCAACCGGAAAATTCATAATTCTCTCTTTCGGGACTCAACGGTTCAGCCGCTTCTCCGTTCGGAACTATTGTCTGAACGTCATATGCCCCGCTGGTGCTTCCGTCATTCAAAACAAAAGTGACAGTAAAGAACTCAGCATCAATACTGTCTTCAATCCATTGCGCATAAAGAGTTATATTGCTGTTAATCGGAGTTGAAAAATCAAACAGTTCTCCTACTTCGGCAGTTGTATACCAGCCATCAAAAGTATATCCTTCTCTTGCCGGCACAGTGGGCTGTGTTGCGCATTCGCCTTCTTCAACTTCCTGTGCGGGTATTGTATTTCCTGCGCCTTCATAATTGAGATCAAATATTACCGTATAACTGCTGACCAGCGTCAGTGTTTCCAGACCGACCGATACACGGAGTGTGGTACGGGCATCTCCTGCTGTGATTCTGCCGTCGCGTTCAACATCACCGGCAAGAATCTGAGCCTTGTCAAGCGTGGTCAGGCCGACCGATGCGCGAAGCAACAGACGTGCATCGGCAGAAAGAACTTCGCCGTCGCCGTCCACATCGCCTCTGACGGTGATGATATATCTTTCACCATCGGGGGTGAACAGCAGGTCCCCCGTTACAAGATACATATTGTTTACAAGTTCGTAGCCGTAGTTGTCCGTCATGAAAGAACCTTTGGGGTAATCTGCCATCAGGTCGCCTGCGGTTGTCTTACTAAGCAGCATGATGTTTTCAATATGCGCATAGAAAGAGGTGAGCGAGGAATCCTTTTTTGTTGTCAACAGGGTAAGTGCACCTTCAACAAGGCTGAGGTAATAGGTTGTGCCGAAATAACTGCCGCCTGTGCGAACCGTGGTTGATAGTCTGTTGTCGGAATACTGCCAGAAGAATTCCGTTGCGGAGGTGGTTACAGCACCATTCGCAACTGCAAGATATCGGCCGTCTTCATTCTTGAGGCTCCAGCCGCCGTTTCGGTTGCTCTTGAACATGAACATGCCGGCTTTTTCACCGCCGAGACGAAGTTCCAGCTCGCCTTCCATGGGACTGACCCAGAAGCCCGTTGCGTCTCCCGTTGCGGTTGCCTCGACGGATTCGACCGGTATTGTTTCAGCGACGGACAAAGCGGAATCGCTTGCCGCAGTTGCGGACGGTGTATATACCCATTCTTCCACGGGTTTGCTTACGTTGTTGGCATTGTTCTCAACTGCAAATACAAGTTGTGCGGAAACCATACCGACAAGCATAAGCACTGCCAAGAGCACACTGAGTACACGTTTTGTTGTTTGTGCGGTTGATTTCATTTTCACAGCCTCCTATTTTCATTTGTTTTTTCGGCATTTCACTGCCTCTCCTATATATACGTGCGTTTTGCGGGATGGGGAGGGTGTATTTTTTTAAAGTTCCATAGTGTAACCATTTTTTATTCTTTATACCCTTGTGTCCCGATAATGTCCATTTTTGCAATTACGGTTTAGCGGACAAAGCCCGCTAAACCGTAATTTATTGCACACTCATTCTGCATTCTCGTTAAACAACTGTCCGAAGGCAGTTTTTAATATCTGTCCAGTCCCTTTTCGGGCAGGCGGTAAACGTAAATATTGCGGTAAGAAACGGCATTGCCGTGGTCCTGCAGAAGCAGCGGGCCTTCTTTGCAGATGTCACCCATTGCGCCGCCGGTGACATTTTCAAGAATGATGTTGTTGTGTACGGGCATGCCGTTGTGCAACAGGGTAAGACGGGGCTTTTCGGTCACATTGCCGTCCTCGTCAAAGCGTGCGGTGCGGAAAATGATGTCATAGCTCTGCCACTCCATAGCGGGTTTGCAGGCATTGAACAGGGGTGCGTGGCAGTCATAAACAGCCGAGCAGTCGCCCTTGCCGGGTTCAAGACCGTAGCTGTCGAGCACCTGCACTTCGTATCTGCCGTGAATATAAACGCCGGAATTACCCTTTGCCTGTCCTTCCGCCTCGGGCATATCGGGAATGCGGAATTCGACATGCAGGAAGCAGTCGCCGAAGACTTCCTTGGTCATAATATCGCCCGTTCTTGCGGTGACGGTGGTGATTCCGTCTTCCACAACCCAGCCTGCGGGATTGCCGTCACGGGTGGTCCAGTTATCAAGATTCTGTCCGTTGAAAAGAATGACTTTTTCGGGTGCGCTCATAATGAAAAACTCCTTTCGCATTTGAACTATGTTCTATTCAAAAATACCACTTGCTGCGCAAAAAGTCAATACTATTGACAAATTTAGCAAGATTTTTAAAAAAATATTGACTATTGTGTACAAACTATATATACTTATTTTAAGTGCAATCTTTTTATTGCATAATAACGGGAAAGGAACAAAAATTTATGAAAATTACATTTATGGGTGCAGGCAGCACCGTGTTTGCAAAAAATGTTCTGGGTGATGTTATGTGCACACCCGCCCTTCGCGAATGCGAAATCGCACTGTATGACATCGATGCATCCCGCCTGGAAGACAGCTGGATCATGATCAATGCCATCAACAAAAATGTCAACGAAAACCGTGCAAAGATCACCCGCTATTTAGGTGTTGAAAACCGCAAGGATGCACTGCGCGGGGCAAATTTCGTGGTTAATGCCATTCAGGTAGGGCTTTATGACCCCTGCACGATCATCGACTTTGAAGTGCCTAAAAAGTACGGTCTTCGCCAGACCATTGCCGATTCCAACGGCATCGGCGGTATTTTCAGAGCATTGCGTACCATTCCCGTTCTCAAGGACTTTGCAAACGACATGGAAGAAGTCTGTCCGAACGCATGGTTCCTCAACTACACCAACCCCATGGCACAGCTTGCAGGCTACATGCAGAGATACACGGGTATAAAGACCGTCGGCCTTTGCCACAGTGTGCAGGGTTGTTCGAGAGGCATTCTCAAAGATCTCGAAATTCCGTTTACAGAACCCATCCGCGAACGCATTGCAGGTATCAACCACATGGGTTGGCTGCTTGAAATCGAAGATGCAGACGGTACGGACCTGTATCCCGAAATCCGCAGAAAAGCCATTGAAATTCTCGAAAGCGGCAGAACCGATCACCACGATCTTGTCCGTTACGAATACATCCGCCGTTTCGGCCACTACTGCACCGAATCGAGCGAACACAACGCAGAATACAACAACTTCTTTATTAAAGATAAACACCCCGAACTGATTACCCGCTACAACATTCCGCTGGATGAATATCCGCGCCGTTGCATCAACCAGATTGCCCGTTGGAACGATGACCGTCAGAAGTACCTGACAGAAGCAGTCAGCCATACCCGCAGCCATGAATATGCTTCTTCCATCATGGAAGCCATGGTTACGGATATTCCTTACAAAATCGGCGGCAACGTCATCAACAACGGCCTGATCCCGAACCTGCCCAAGGAAGCATGTGTTGAGGTTGCCTGTCTTGTCAACAAGTACGGTGTACAGGGTTGTCAGCAGCCTGCACTGCCGTTGCAGCTCGCCGCTATGAACATGACCATGATCAACGTGCAGTTGCTTACCATCGAAGCTGCCGTTACCCTCAAGAAGGATGCGATTTATCAGGCTGCCATGCTCGATCCGCACGTGTCCAGCGAGCTGACCATTGACGAAACGGTCCGCCTTGTTGACGATCTCATCGAAGCACACGAAGGCTGGCTGCCGAAATATCACTAAGCCTTAAAAAAGGACTTGATTCTATGTCTTTATCTTACTTAAAAAGCGGAACGGACATCCGCGGCACGGCATTGGGGGAAAACTGTGACCTCAATGATGCGGTCATTAAACAGATCGCCGTCGGAGCACTGTCCGTAATCGCCAAAAAAACCAAAACAAAGCCTGCCGATATGTGCATTTATATCGGCAGGGATTCCCGCCTTTCGGGTGAGCGCATTCTGAACGCACTGTGCGAAGTGTTCACAAAATACGGTGTCAGCGTGACCGACTGCGGACTGTGTTCCACGCCTGCCATGTTCATGACTACCGTGACCGAAGGCTGCACGGCGGCGGTGCAAATCACCGCAAGCCACCATCCGTCCGACAAAAACGGACTGAAGTTTTTCACCCGCACGGGCGGTTTTGAGGGCAGTGACATCTCTGCCGTGCTTGCCGCCGCCGAAAACGAATGTCCGTTTCCCGAACTGCCGGGCAGTGTCGAAAAATGCGATTACATCACAAAATATGCCTCCGATCTTTGCGAGATCATCAAAAAAGGGGTGCATGCCGATGACTACGATAAACCGCTGGCAGGCTTTCACATTGTGGTGGATGCAGGCAACGGTGTAGGCGGATTTTATGCCGAAAAGGTGCTGTCCGTTCTCGGTGCAGACGTGTCGGGCAGTGAATTTTTAGACCCCGACGGCAGTTTCCCAAACCACATCCCCAACCCCGAAAATGCCGATGCGATGGGATTTATCTGCAGAAGTGTCCTGCGAAATCGAGCCGATTTCGGTGTGATTTTCGACACCGACGTTGACCGTGCGGCCTGCGTGGATGCCGACGGCAAGGAAATCAACCGCAATCGCCTTGTGGCACTCGCTTCTGCGATTGCACTCGAAAATGAGCAGGGCGGGACGATCGTAACGGACTCGGTCACGAGCGACGGACTTGCAACATTCATCAACGAGCATTTAGGCGGCGTGCACCACCGTTTCCGCAGAGGCTACAAGAATGTTATCAATGAGGCAATCCGCCTGAATAACGAAGGTATCAACTGTCCGCTTGCCATTGAAACTTCGGGTCATGCGGCACTGCGTGAGAATTATTTCCTCGATGACGGTGCTTACCTGATTACAAAAATCATCATCCTGCTTGCGAATCTGCGCAAAGAGGGCAAAACACTTTCGAGCGTGATTGAATCTCTCGCAGAAGCAAAGGAAGAAAAGGAACTGCGGTTTAAGATTCTGCAGCAGGATTTTCGTCCCGTCGGTGAAAAAGTGATTGCAGAACTTGAAACATGGGCTTCTTCCCTGCCCTTTGCAATCCCTGCAACAGACAACCGCGAAGGATTCCGTGTGTCATTCGACAAAGACCACGGTGACGGCTGGCTGTTGTTAAGACTCAGCGTGCATGACCCGATTCTGCCGCTGAACATTGAAAGCAACACCCAAGGCGGTTGCAAAATGATTGCAAAACTGCTGTATGACTTCCTGAAACAGTATGCAGATATTGACACAGCTGCGTTAAAGGGGTATATTGAATGACAGTGTAACTGTGCAAGAAACGGACAGAAGAATGCAAAATGCAAAATTATCGGAATGGCGTTGCCATTATAGAAGATATAATTTTGAATTTTGTAAATCATTTGCAAATTGCATTTTTTGAACAGAGTGTTCTTCGGTCAACAAAAAACACAGAATTTCACATTCCCTTTTATGCAAAAATTTTAGTTTTCGCACAAACATTTAAAATCCGGAGCGGAGCGACCCGAAATTTTGCATTTTGCATTTTGCATTTACTTCTCCGCTTCCCCGCAATCTTAAAAATCTGTACACACGGAGGTAAAATAAAATGGCACTCCCCATTGGTATTATCATTGACTCTTTGAGAGGAAAATCCAAACCCGAACAGGTGAAAACCGCAGCCGCACTCGGTGCAAAGGGCTTACAGGTTTATGCCACCTACGGCGAAATGGCACCCGAAAATCTCAATGCCGCACAGCGTCGTGAATTTCTGAACCTTGTCAAGGACAACGGTCTTGTGATTTCCGCACTCTGCGGTGACCTCGGCGGCGGTTTCGGCAACAAAGAAGAAAATGCGGCAAAGGTTGAAAAGAGCAAACGCATTCTTGACCTTGCAAAAGACCTTGAAACAGACATCGTCACCACCCATATCGGTGTGGTTCCGACCGATCCCTCCCATGACCGCTATAAAATCATGCAGGAAGCCTGTGCACAGCTTGCTGAATACGCAGACTCCATCAATGCACACTTTGCCGTTGAAACAGGTCCCGAAACCGCAAAAGATCTTAAGGGATTCCTCGATTCCCTCAATTCCCGCGGTGTTTCCGTCAACCTCGACCCCGCTAACCTTGTTATGGTCACGGGTGACGACCCCGTGCAGGCGGTTTACACCCTCCAGGATTACATCGTCCACACCCATGCGAAAGACGGTGTAAGACTGCTTGACAATGACCCCGAAGTGGTTTACGGCATCAAGAAAGCACTTGTCACGGGCAAAGGCTTTGAAGAAGTACCGCTCGGCGAAGGACAGGTTGACTGGCCCAACTACATCAAAGCACTCAACGACATCGGCTACAAGGGCTTTTTGACCATTGAACGTGAATGCGGCGAAAGCCCCGAAACCGACATCGGCAATGCCGTCAAATTCCTGACAGAAGTTATGAAAAACATCTGAATACCATAACAAAAACCCCGCTTCGGCGGGGTTTTTGTTGTTTTATTCCGTCAACAGCCAGTCTGCAATGTCATGAATTTCTATGCCTTCATAACTGTACTTCGGATGTCGGGTTCTTGCAATGATTATTTTCGGGTAAGCATCACGAATCTGCAACAGCGGCGAACATTCTCTTTCAAAGGTGTCCGCCCCTGCGATGTTATCACTTACCTGAATGTAAATTTTCTCACTACCCCTTTGTGCAACAAAATCGATTTCTTTCTGATAGAGTTTGCCCACATAGACATCATATCCGCGGCGCAACAGTTCAACACAAACAATATTTTCATACACTCTGCCGTAGTCCATATTTCTGCTACCGAGGATCGCATATCGGATGCCGCTGTCACACAAATAGAATTTTTCGGAGCTTTCAAGATATTTTTTGCCGCGTATATCGTATCTCTTAATATCATAAAACACGAAAGCATTGCACAAATGCCTGATATACTTGCCAACGGTTACATGATTGGTTGGGGTTTCATTTGCGGTCAGCAATTGACTGACCTTATTCGGAGAAGTCAGATTGCTGATGTTATCCATCAGGAACTCACTCAGATGCTGCAAAACCAATGTATCAGGCAGTGCGTATTTCTGTGCCAGATCTCTTGTGACAATGGTTTCATAGACTTCCTTGATATAGTTTGTTCTGTCTTTTTCGGTTCTGTAAACATACGACCCGGCAAGACCGCCCTTGATAACATACTCTTCAAAGAGTTGATCTTTGTCATTGACATCATCATGATACCGGCAATATTCACGGAAACTGAACGGAAAAACATGAATTTCAATGTATCTGCCGGTGAAAAGTGTTGCAAGATCCGCACTCAATAAAAACGCATTGGATCCGGTCACATAAATATCGTATTTTCCTTTGGAATAAAGACTGTTGATTGCAAGCTCAAACTTCGGGCACATCTGCACCTCATCCACAAACAGATAATTTGTTTTATCTGCCTGATAATGATTTTCCACATAAGTGTGCAGTGCATGGTATTCCTTGATTTCTTCAAAAGCCAGATCCATAAAATCAATGAATATAATGTTGATGTTTTCGCAGTTGCTTTGCAGGTACTCCATATATGCCTGCATCAGTTTGGATTTGCCCGAGCGACGGATGCCGGTGATGATCTTGATATCGGGAGTACCGTTGAGTTCAATGATTCTGTTAAGGTACATTGTTCTTGTAATGGTTTTCATATAGCCACCCACTTTCAAAAGTTAAAAAATTTTCATTTTTTGAAACCGCATTTTCTTTATTATACTGCTCATAAACAGTATATGCAAGCGTTTCGCTTTCAAAACTTTAAAATTTTTCATTTTTTGAAACCGAAATATCCGTTTCAATCAGAAAAACCCCGCTTCTGCGGGGTTCCGAACTGTCGAAAAACCGTGTTACGCAATCAAGCGAGACACGGTTTTCTGTCTGTGCTATTGAAATTTTTGAAAAAGCCTTCTTTTGTTTGCGGTCTTTTGTAGGGCATTGACGGTATTCTTCCGTCATCAAATATCTTCTTGCATATCCAAGGAGTTTTGTAGCCTGCATCTACTGTTACTACTTCTATTTCGGGAAATCTTTCTGTCACTTTATCATAGAGCTCGTCAAAGGAAACGCCGTCATGTACATTGCCGGGAACTACTGTTACATCAAGTACAAAGTTGTTTCTGTTCTGTCCTGTTCTTTTTTCTTCTAACATTTTCATCCCCATATTCATAATACCATAAATATGACAAAAAGCCCAGTAAAAACTGGACTTTTTCGACAGTCTGACCCCCCGGTTGAACCGGGGGTTTTCACTATGTATCAATAGCAATCGGGATAGGAAACGGTTCTGCCTGTAAAGATTTCAACAAGTGTGCGATAAAGATTCTGAAAGAATTTCTGAAATGCACCGTTGAAGGCTACACTGACAACGGTTTTATTGCCGTTTGCACAGGCCATATCCTTCAGACCGTACACATCATACCAATGCACGACCCTTGTGGTGTAGGTGCTTGTATCGGCTTCGTCAATTTCAAGCATACGATAGCCGTATTGCGTGGAAAAAGCGTCCCCGTTGTAACGGGTGCTCAGGGAATTGGTGATATCAATGCCCTTGTAGTGCACACCGAAGGCATTGGTATGGTCATGACCTGTGAAAATTGCCATCACATCACCCTGTTCAGTCATTGCATCAAACTGACCGTCATTCTGCTTGCCGGGACATGGTGTTTCGTTGAGGGTACCGTAATTCACATTTGCAGGGTCAAACATATAATATTCGCCATCGTTGATGATGTGCTCAAACGCAAACAATGTGGTTTTGCCGGCAGGCTTGAGGGCATCGTAAATTTCAGGCACTATGATGTGCTGAAATGCAAGCGAATAGACAATTTCACCACCATTAGCGGCTTTAAGTGCATCAGAGGTAGCCTTGTACCATTCAATCTGATCCTTTTTCACATATCCGTAATAGCCTTCCTCGTCATACTCGCCCGAGTCAAAAACCCAGACATTGAACTTCACACGCTGTCCGTCGGAAGAAAAAACAGGCAGATTGTAGGTACCGCATCCCGAAAGTGCTTCGCCGTCATCCACCGAATAAGAAACAGAAAAGGTGTTGTAGTAAGCCATAAGTTCTTCTCTGGACATCGCACCGCTTTCGGAATCGTGATTGCCGAAGGTGACAGCAACAGGAATATTTCTTGTTTCAAATGTGTTCATCAGCTTGTCAATGAGTGTCTTTGTTTGGTTTGCATCGTCCGAATTCTGCACATTGTCACCTGTAATTACAACGAGGTCGGGTTGTTCTCTGTCACATGCATCGCCGATGAGCCATACAGAATCATCCACATTGTATTCCTCAAGATGCGTGTCAGTCACATGCATGATTTTGAATTTACCGTTGTTGTCAAACCGGAGCGGTGCTTTGGTCTGCACGGCAAATGCAGGCAGCATCAGTGCCGCGAGCAGTACGATAGCAATCAAAACGGAAAATATTTTTTTCATTTTTTCTTCTCCTTTAAAAATAAAATAAATATCGGAAAAAGCAAATCTCTTTGCCGTTTATTTTCCTACGCAGAATTTTGCGAAGACTTCCGACACCACCGCTTCGCTGACTTTTTTACCCGTTAGTGCAAACAGTTCACCGAGGGCACAGTCAATGCAGACGCCGATTGCATCGAGTGTCTCTCCGCCCTGCAAGGCAAAAATTCCCTGTTCAAGGTGGTTGACAGCAGTGGCACAACACTGTCTTTGCCGTTCGCCCGCAAGCACTTCCCCGTTGGCATCGAATGCGTTGGTGCCCAGTACCTGTGCCAGCAGGTCTGCAAAAATCTGCGCGGATTCCTGATTTTTGGCGGAAATAAAGCAGGTATGCGGAATATATTTTTCTATTTCCGCAATTTCAAATGCCGATTCAAGGTCGCTTTTGTTGATGATCGCCACGGCGGTACGGTCTTTGCACTGTTCAAGAAGTGCGAAGTCTTCCTCATTCAGCGGCACACTGCTGTCGAACACTGCCAACAAAAGAGTGGCTTCCTGCATTTTTTCTCTTGCCATGGCAACACCGATGCCTTCGACTTCGTCCTCGGTGGCACGAAGTCCCGCCGTATCACTCAGACGCAGAACGATCTCACCCACACGCACGGTTTCTTCAATAATATCGCGTGTGGTTCCCGCAATGCTCGTGACAATCGAACGTTGTCTGCCCGAAAGCAGGTTCATCAATGTGCTTTTGCCGACATTGGGTTTGCCGCAGATGACCGCCGACACACCCTCGGTGACGGCTTTGCCGCTGTCGTAACGGGCAATAAGGGAGTTCAGTTCCCCTTTTGCGGTCTGCATGGTGGCAAGCAGTGCATCATCGGACACGCTCGGTACGTCTTCATCGGGATAATCCGTCCATACCGCAAGTCCTGCCGCTGCGGTGGTCAGGCTTTGGGCAATGCGGTCTACGGCACGGCTGACACTGCCCGACAACGTCGCATTTGCCGCCGCAAGTGCCTGTTCCCCCTGTGCGGAAATGACATTCATAACCGCTTCGGCTTCGGAAAGATCCATTCTGCCGTTCAGGAATGCCCTGCGGGTGAACTCCCCTGCTTCGGCAGGCACAGCCCCCGCGTTCAGCACAGCACGAAGAAGCCTTTTTGTGACAAACAGCCCGCCGTGACAGCAGATTTCGGCAACATCCTCACCCGTATAGCTGTGCGGTGCACGGTAAACAATGGCAACACCCTCGTCAAGCACGGTGTCACCGTCATGGATTTTGCCGTAAGCGGCACGATAGCCTTTCATGGAAGACAGCGGTTTGCCGCTGACAGGGGCAAACACACGATCGGCAATTTCCAAGGCACCCTCACCCGAAATGCGGACGATCGCCACACCGCCCGATGCATTGGGGGTGCAAACAGCAGCAATACAGGACATAAACAAAAGCTCCTTTTTCAGATCTTCACGGAAAGCCGGGGATATAGAAAACATATCTTGCAAGGCAGACAGACGGCCACGGCCTGCCTTACCCGGGTGATATGGTAACACACTTCGACAAAAATTGCAACACGATTTGTGGTTTATTGCGCACTCAAAAATCCCATTCGTCGGCGGATTTTGCGGTCGGCCAAAAGACAGTCGGTTCTTCGGCGACAGGGGCGGCTTCATCTTCGGATTCGCCCTCTTGTTCAGGTAAACGCGCAAAACGCACGGCGCGGTCGAAAAACGCACGGAAGGCTTCCATTTTTTCAAACACAGCACGGCAGTATGCAACCACGCTGTCCATGTCGGTGAGTTCCTCATCCTTGATGGGGCACGCCAGCATCCACTGCTTGTATTTGATATATTCAATCATGGGGTCGTTTGCATCGAAGCCTTTCGGCGTACGACTGACATGGTCGCCGCAAAACCAGGAACGCACCTGTTCATCTGCCATGATCTGTGCAAACTCCGCGGCATGTTCGGAAATATAACGGCGCACACGGTCGGTCACTTTGCGGTTGTCGGTGAACCAGACACCCACGCAGATCTCCGAGCGATTCTGCGGAGCAATCTGCACATAATAACTCATGGCGGTTTTTTCCCTGCCCTCGTCACCGACGGCACAGGCGAACCATGTTTTATAAGGCGGCTTGCCTGCGGCATAGCGCATATCACGCGCGGTGCGGTAAATAAACCGCTTAGTCGGCAGACTGCGCACACGGTCTGCCATAAACGGACAAACTTCGCAAACCACCTGCGCAATGGCGGCGGTGAATGTTTCAAAATCCTTGCGCACCTTCTCGTATCGCGTATGGGTCTCATGGAACCACGTGCGGTTATTGTGCATTTCAAGGTCGGAAAGATAGGTCAGCATCGGTGTAAAAAACATATAAACCTCCGAAAATTGTATCACATATTTTATATTAACCGCAATCTTTGCGTTTGTCAATCATCGTAAATGGTTTTATTATTCTGAATAAGAATTATATTGTGAAAAACTTGTGTTATTCATGTGAATCTTTTCGTGTGTTATAAAAAAGACTTGCATGTTGCAAAAAAAGATGTTATGATGTTAGCGTAAAGGTCTATCTGATTTTTTAACGGAGGTGGATGTATGAGAGTTGGTCTTACCGAAAGCGATGCCAATACAACCGTTTCTTCTCTTGCAAAATGGGCGGAATGGCTTGTAGCCGTCATCACCGCCTTGCGCAATTTCCTTATCAGCATCGGAATTTTAGACGGTGAGATTGTGGAAACTCCCGCAGAATAAGCGTGGTTCCCGGTTTTTATATTTTTTGGTTGTAATTTTTTTACAATATAAATTTTAACACAGAAAAGAGGTCAGACAGAATGGACGAAATCCTCGGCATGCTCGGCTTCGGCAGCATCGGTGAAAGTGATGACATTCCTACCATCATCAATGAATTCGCAGCTATGATTGCTAAGCTCATTGAAATCATCGTTGCTTTCCTGAAGGGTGACTTCAGTGCTATCACCGGCGGTAAAGACGACATCAGCGAAACCACCTGATTGAATCAAAAACGATGAAAAAAAGATCGGTCTGTGTACCGATCTTTTTTCATTTTTAACAAAAAAGGGGATGAACTTTTGTCCAACGTGTTAAAAGTTTGGGTATATTTGCATTTTGCTATTGAAATTGCCAATGATTTGTGCTATGCTGAATAAGCGGACGTGTCTGTCCGTAGTTCATTAAAAGTGAGGTGCGCACACATGATTATCGGTAAGAACGACGATTACGCATGGATCCAGACTTTCATTGACTATCTCAAGCAGATCATCGACATGATCATCAAGCTGTTCAGCGGCATGTCCGGTTCCGATTCTACTGAACAAGCAGAATAATCCGGAATTGAAAGAAACGATCAAACCCTTGCAATTTTAATCTGTACAGAAAAAATAAAGACTCCTTCGCGGAGTCTTTATTTTTTATTCTTTTATGCCGTCAGGTCAATGGTGTAAACGGCATTGGTGAACCACTTGTTGGTCAGGAAATTACGCGGACGGAAAATGACTTTGTTGTCATACACTTCCATCTGCATACCCGTTGCAGAAGAGGGGTTGCCGAAGGAATTGACAATGCCGTAGGTGGGAAGCGAAACATAGGTCACGCCGTTTTCCTGTTCCACGTTGGCAAATCCTACAAAGTCAGCCGCGGCTTCACTCTTGATACCGCCGTGGATATGGCCGCTGATGTAAAATACGTTGCTGTATTTTTCCATCACGGACTTGATGTCGTTCTTGTCCAGTTCAATACCGCTGTCGGGATACACGATTTCCTGTCCGTTCATGCCGTCCACCGCCCAATGGCAGACAACAAATGCGGGCTTGCCGTCGGCTGTTGCACGGGCAAGTTCACTGTCAAGGAAGGCAATCTGTGCTTCGGTGATGTCCATGCCGTCCCAGTGACCGCCGTCTATGACTTCGTCGCCGAGCACGATAAAGGTGTAGCCGTTGACATCATAGGAATAATAGTTGTCTTCGGCTTCAATGCCGAGATATTCGTTGTTGTAGCGGATGAAGTTTGCTTTTGCTTCTTCGCGGGTGATGTTTGTCACCCCACGATCGCCGACATGACCAATATCGTGGTTGCCTGCGGCGGTGATTGCAACGGCGGGAGAGTGCTTGCTGAAGATTTCATAATGTCTTGCAAGCGAAGGCTCGTCTGCATAATTGGTGATGTCGCCCGCAATCACCACGGCATCAATGTCGGTTCTGGCTTTTTGCAGTTTTTTAAGACCGACAATCAGGAACAACGGACGCAGAATTTCCGTTTCTTCGAGATGCGTGTCGGAAATGAGTTCTGCCGTCATTCTGCAGTTTTCTTCCGCCGTATCAATGATGGGAAGTTCAAAGCCCGCATACGGGATCACTGTGAGTACAATTGCCATGATAAAGGACAAAAAATTGGACATAATGGATTTAAAAACTGCCATACTATTCCCTCACTTTTTTATAGATGTAATTATTTTAACATAATCCAAGCAGAATAACAAGAATTTTTTATTCAAATGCCGGCATGAGTTCGTAAATGATTGCCTGACAGACATTATAAATATACGTACTTTCATCCAGACTTCTTGCACAGCCGGAGGTGAACACAACAACTCCGTTTTTGTAATCCTTGTCCATGGCATACGCACCGTGGAAACCGTAGGACGAGCCTGTGTGCGTGTAATGGGTCATGCCGTCATAAAGACTGGGAATGATATAGGTTGCAAAGCCGACCACTTCGTAGCCGTTGACATACTGATCGCACATCATTTCGTTGACGGCTGCCTGCGAAAGCACCCGTGTTCCGTCTTCGGCAAGACCGCCGCGCAGAAGCATGCAAAGCACTTTTGCATAATCTGTTGCATTGATCAGCAGATTGCCCTGCGTGATGTGCACGGTCTGTCCGAGCACGGAGGAAAAGCGGATATTGTTGAAATAATAGTCGCCCCACATTTCAGATCCGCCCGAATAGAGTTTTGCGTAGTCTTTATTGACGAGCGATGCGGATACATAGCCTGCATCAAGTCCCAGCGGGTCGATGATGTACTTCTGTGCCAGGTCTTCAAAACATTGTCCCGTAACTAATTCGCAGATACTTCCCACAAGTGCCGCACCGAAATTGGAGTATTCCGAAATTTCACCGGGCCTGTTGTAGCGGTTGTAGTTCCCCGCATCGTTGAGCAGGGTGCGGATGGAATAGGTCGAGCCGCTTTCAAGACTTGCGTTGAACGAATTGCCGCCCGTGATGGTTGAGGAGTGAGTCATCAACATGCGCAGTGTGATTTTGTCATTGGGATATGAGGGGTTGCGCACGGTAAAGCCGAAATAATTGCCGATATCCGCATCTAAATCCAGCATGCCTCTGTCCACCAATGCCATGCAGGTTGCAAACGTAACCAGTTTGGAAAGGGACGAAGCGCGGAATTTGGTTGCATCTTTCACGGTGCGGTTGGTCTGCTTGTCGGCAACACCGTAGCTGTAGGCATCAATCACCTTGCCGTCACGGATGACCGCCGCCTGCACACCGTAGGCTTTGTATTCCTTGCAGATTGCATCCACCGCCGCTTTATTATAGGAATAGGGTGTTTTGTTGTTTTCAAGTCCGACCGCCATACGCAGAATCAGTCTTGCATCTGCCGAGTCAAGTCTGCCGTCGCGGTTTACATCCATGGCGAACTGATATTCATAATCCTCGCCGCAAAGACGGATGATGTCTTCATCGTCTTCCAGATAAACCACATAACGAAGGGTCAGTCTTGCATCGTCTGCCGTGACGGCACCGTCGTTGTTAACATCCCCCAAAAGAAAAAAATTGGTGATGCCGATAGCACCTGCAACCATGCTCATACTGCCGCATAACAGGCAGAAAACCAACAGAATTGCACATTGCTTCAACATTCTTTTTTTCATTTTTGCCACCTCATTTTTTGTTGAAAAAGTAACTTTTATTATAGCATCCGACCGCAGAAAAAGCAACCTCGTAAAATAATTGAAAATCGGAATTAAAGATTACAAAACTGTAAGGATTTTGTAATCAAAACACCCTTTTTTTTTCACAAAACAGGGTATATAATATACCCGTAAACACGAAATCTTCCTACTTCAAATCCCATATATTCAGAAAGAGCCTCGTCAATTGCCGGACGAGGTTTTTTCTTTGTCAGGAGCAAAAAATTACGGTTTATCGGGGATGTTGGTTGATTGCCGTAGGGAACGGATATTATCCGTTCCGCAGACTGTCGAAAAAGTCCAGTTTTTACTTGGCTTTTTGTCATATTTATGGTATAATGAATATGGTGATGAAAATGTTAGAAGAAAAGCGAACAGGGCAAAACAGAAACGAGGGCGAGATAGTAAGT
>SVOJ01000010.1 GCA_015066385.1 Oscillospiraceae bacterium | reverse complement strand
CTTACTATCTCGCCCTCGTTTCTGTTTTGCCCTGTTCGCTTTTCTTCTAACATTTTCATCACCATATTCATTATACCATAAATATGACAAAAAGCCAAGTAAAAACTGGACTTTTTCGACAGTCTGAAGCACCCATCTTACGATGAGTGCTTTTCATTCTGGCATAAACTACGCTATTTGATACAATGCAACGTTACTGAACTAAGCGTTGTATTTAAAAAGTAAGACCGTAAAACTTAAAATTATCAGCTTAACAACAAAACAAACTTTTGCAGATTTTTGAGTTTTTTTGTGAGTGCGATGTCTGTTTGTCTGAAAATCAATTCAAAAAATAAAAAATATTTATTTGTGGAATATGATCCTGATATATGGTATAATTATTGTCATAAATCAGTAGAAGCGGGAAAGGCAAAGCACGATATTATTTACAATAAGAGTGCAACTTTGTAATAAGCGGGGGATATCAATTATGAATTTTAAGACACGGCAAATACAGAATAATATACAAATTGTTGGCAACGCAGGCGATGACAGGATCAGTGTCACAAATCAGATGCTTCTGAAGGACGGTAAGGCATGGATACCCGTTATGGGAGAAATGCATTACAGCCGCGTGCCTTGTGACAGATGGGAAGAGAATCTGCGGAAGATGAAGGAAGGCGGAATAGATGTTGTTGCTTCATATGTTTTCTGGATTCATCATGAGGAGCAAAAAGGAGAATTTGTTTTCAGCGACAACCGTGATATAAGACACTTTATTGAGCTTTGTCATAAAACAGGTCTTGAATTCTGTCTTCGTATCGGCCCGTGGGCTCACGGTGAGTGCAGAAACGGCGGTTTCCCTGACTGGCTTCAGAAGGAATGCTCTGATATTCTGCGTTCAAATAAGGAGCCTTATATATCCTATGTAAAACGCTATATAAATGAAATTGCCTGTCAGCTGAAAGGACTTCCTCTTTTTGCAATTCAGATTGAAAACGAATTGCAAAGAGATCCCGATTATATTGAAACGGTTCGTCAGCTTGTCACGGAAGCGGGACTTCACGCCCCCTTATATACTGCAACAGCCTGGGGAAGAGCAAAGCTGCCCGAAACGGTTTTTCCTATGTACGGCGCATATCCCGAGGCACCCTGGATAAATCATATAAAGGAGCTTGAGCCTAATCCCAACTATTTCTTTTCTCTGATACGTGAAGACGGCTGTATCGGCTCGGATATTCTCGGAACGTCAACAAATAGAACAGACAGCCGTGACGATGTACCCTTTATGACCTGTGAAATGGGCGGGGGCAATCAGATTACCTACCATCGCAGACCTCTTATAAATTCCCGTGATATTGAGGCTCTTGTTATATGTAAGCTCGGAAGCGGTGTGAATCTCTTAGGATATTATATGTTCTGTGGCGGACTGAATCCCATAGGTCTTACTACTATGCAGGAAAGTAAGGCAAGCGGCTACGCGAATGACTGTCCCGTTATATCATACGATTTTCAGGCACCCGTCGGCGATATGGGACAATTACGGGAAAGCTATTTCCGTTTATCCTTCATTCACAGATTTTTGCATTCATTCGGTGAAATGCTCGCCCCGATGACTGCAATAATGCCCGATAAGGCACCTTCCTCAAAGGATGATATAAAAACACTGAGATGTGCATTAAGAAGTGACGGGAACAGCGGTTTTCTGTTTATAAATAACCATATCCGTCTGCATAAAATGCCTGCGCATCCCGCACATAGCTTTAATATAGTTTTTAATGCGCGAACTGTGTCCTTCAGCCTTGATATTCCTGAGGACAGCTCATTCTTTATTCCTGTGAATATCTCAGTCGGCGGTCTTGACATCCTTTATGCAACTGCACAGCCTGTTTCATACTCCGAAAACCGTTTAGAGCTGCTGCAGATTGCAGGAATGAAAGCAGTTGTTGCGCTTGCAAACGGACAGATATATGCTCTTGAAGCAGGCCTGAATCGTATCAATGACACAGATGTCGTTCTTCTGAAAAATGAGCCCTATGAAAAATCAGTGCTTCAGAAAGCATATGTTTCAGTAATACAAAAATGCTGCGACCCGGATGTGTTATTGGGACATTTGCCGATTGAAGATAAAACCGATGAATACAAAGTATGCTGGACTGATGAGGATCAATGGCTTGTAATAAAAGCCAAAGGAAACATAGCAGGCTTTTTCGTAAACCGACAATTGGTGTCAGATTTTTATCTTAACGGCGACAGCTGGGTAATTGATCTTCGTAACATCAGAGAGAAAAACGGTATCATAAAAATCCAACCGCTTTCTGATAAGGATTTAAAAGAAATATATGCTGAAATCCCTCTTGAAACGGGAACTTATATTCCCGAGGTATACACGTGCAAGGATAACCGATTATTCATTTAATAGCTCCTTGAACCAATTCTCGAAAAGACTTTGCCTTTGCTTGCCCGTGCTATGAACCCACTCGGGCACATAACCCTCAGCTCGGGGAAGAAGATACTGCCCCAAAGCAAAAAAACAAGGTATTCCGTTTGGAATACCTTGTTTAACTGGTTGCTGGGAAAGGACTTGAACCTATGACCTCCGGGTTATGAGTCGTTTTCACAAAAGTTCTGCATAACTTTTTTGCTGAAAATGCAGATTTTTCCAATGAAAAACAATTTTTAACCGACAGAAACCGTAAAAAATATCTCTAAAAGGGCTTCGTCACGAGTTGTAAATATTAAAATAATGCTCTTTTTTATGTAAAAGTGGTCAGGTGTTTTGGTCAATTTTAATGTTTTGTTGTATGGCCATCTTGCATAGTGCAGCGCAATCAGGGCATAAGCAGACGTTCATAGGATCCAGCTCAGTTTCCGGATTATTAAAAAGCTGAACTGCTTCCATTTCAGCAGCATGTTTCTTCAATGCATCCAAATTCTTCACTTTGGCTGTTGGAAATGGCAAAGTCAGTTCATAGGCATCAGAAATCACTGTGGAAATACGACGGTTAATCTAATGTCGAGTGGTTTGTGCTGTTGTAAAAAAAGGGGATAGATTTAATCGTTTCTCTGTGGTATTATGAAGAAAAAAGGAGGTGTGCGGTATGAAATTCGGTTCTGCTAAAAATATCAGAAATATCATAATAATATCTGTGCTTTTGGTCTGCGCCTTTGTTTTTCGTGCGGTTGCCTTTAAAACCGATGATTATTTTATCGCAACACTTCTTCTGACTTTAAGAAATGTTGTGCATATCATTATGATAATCGTATGGTCTGTATCAATTTATATGCGTGTTGTCAGCAAGCAGATTCGTAATTTGCTGATGACTGTCGGTGCCCTCATGATTATGTGGCTTGTTGTCAGAACCTGCAAGCTGGAGTTTTTGTATACCACCGATACCCTTACGCGTTATTTATGGTATGCTTTTTATGTACCGATGATTCTGATTCCTCTGATAGGTGTTTTTATTACCATGCACATCGGCAAAGCCGACGATTATACGATCCCTGCCAAATATAAACTATATTTCATTCCGGCTGTTCTTGTGATTCTGTTGGTATTTACGAATGATTACCATCGTCTCGTCTTTGATTTTCCGAATGGTATACATTATTTTAATTCTGATTATACATATGGGATTTTGTATTTTATTCCGGCAGGCTGGTTTACTTTGCTCGGCTTTTATTTTGTACTCAAGCTCCTTATTAAAAGCAGAGTGCCCGGAAGTCGGGTGTTTCAGAAGGTACATATTCTGATTATGGCAACGGCTGTTGTTTTCTGGTGTCTGTATGCATTTACCGGAATTGACGCGGACCTTACAGCGGTTGACTGTGCTCTTATTACACTTCTTCTTGAAAGTGCAATTCAGAGCGGTCTTATCCGAACAAGCACTAACTACAGAACGCTTTTCGAAATATCAAGCGTAACGGCACAGATCGTTGATGATAATTTCAATGTTTGCATCCGTTCTGCTGAATCCGGGTATTTTACAACAGATATACTGAAAAATGCCGTTTCGGCACCGCAGAATCTCGGTGACTATATTCTGAATGCCGAAAAAATATCGGGCGGTTTCGTTTACTGGCAGGATGATATAAAGAAAATATCGGAGCTCATTGAAACCCTGCAGGAAACACAGAAGCAGCTGAGTGAAAATAATTTTCTTTTGCAGGCTGAGTATGAGCTTAAGGAAAACAAAGCCAAAACAGAAGAAAAAAACCGTCTTTTCAATAAACTGATTTATGAAATTTCTCCGCAGCTTTTAAAGACTGAAGAGCTGCTGACTCTGGCTTCTGCAGATGAAGAAAACAAAAGAAAACATCTTGCTAAGCTTGCAGTAATCGGTGCATATATAAAAAGACGGGGAAATCTGTTTATCACTTCAGAGGACAAAAAAATTATAAGATCCCGTGAGATAGAATTCTGTATAAATGAGTCTTTGAGCAATTTAAGACAGCTTGATATTGACCCTTCGTTTATTTTTAACCTGCAAGAAGATGTTACAGCAGAAACAGCCGTAAAAATATATGATATATTTGAATTTTTCATTGAAGATCTTCTGGATTTTGTTGATGCTGTTTTTGTTAAGATCTCTGAAAAAGACGGCAATATTTCAATGAGAATGATGTTCGGTGCTGAAAAAACGGAGTATGAAATTCATACAAACAGTGAAATATTGAACGGTACCGAAATCAATATTGAAAACTCTGATGATGATATACTTGTCGATATTCTCATCCCGAAGGAGGTAATGTGATATGATACCTTTTATCGGACTGGGAACTTATGTAAGAGCATTGTTGCTGACAATTCTGTTTATTGAAGTGTGTGTTGCATTTTGTCTTACATTGTGGAGCTTTATGCAAAGGCCGTTGCTGCCGAAAATCATTTCGCCCGTCAGCGCAATTTCTGCCATACTCTTTCTGCTTCCGTATTCTGCTTATATTTTTGCGCAGAAGATGGGCGTTACTGTCAACGGCTACAGCTATTTTCAAAAGTTTCTCAATCTTCCTGCAATTTCCGTTATCTTATTCACGATAGCAGATGCTGTTATCATTTCGTCACTTCTGTTTTATTTCTTTATAAAAATCCGTCACAGTATATCAGCCTTTTCCGTAAAAGAGAGTGCAGATAAGCTTAAAACAGGAATATGCTTTTCTTATGAAAACGGAATGATAAAACTTATAAATCACAAAATGGATGAATTGAGCAGAATCATAACCGGAAAAGAAATGACCAATGCCCTTGATTTCATAAATTCCATCAGGAACAGAGAATGTCAGCCGGGAACAGAGGTTTTGTCCTGTGATAACGACATAATGATTCATCTTCCCGATGAGACAGTATGGCGATTCTCTGTTAAGAAAATAGGTGACATGTACGAGATTACTGCTGCGGATACCACTGATTTGTACAGGGTATCGGAAGAACTGAAGCTTTCCAATAAAGAGCTTAAGGAAATGAATGAAAGACTTCTTAAATACGGTGAGAATGTGGATGAGCTCACAAAATCCCGCGAGCGTCTTGAAACAAAATACCGTATTCATGCTGATCTCGGAAACGCACTTCTGGCAACAAGACTATATCTTCAGAACAATGACGGAAACGCCGATGACATCATCAACATATGGCGCAGGAATATAACTGCATTGGGTGTCGGAAATGCTGATGAATCGGAATATAATAACATAACAGGGCTTATTGATGCCGCAAAGGCTGTCGGAATAAATGTTTGCATATCCGGTGATATGCCCGAAAAAGAGCATATAAAAAAACTGTTTACCGAGGCGACTGCCGAAGCACTCACAAATGCCGTTAAGCACGCAGATGCAAAGCATTTTAATATTTCCTTTACAGCTGATCTTTTCAGTTTTACCGCGTCATTTTCCAATGACGGCAAAATGGCAAACGCGTCTTTTTATGAAGGCGGAGGGCTTTCTTCGCTCAGAAAAAAGACACAACGTATAGGCGGCAGAATGACAGTTGAAACCGAGCCCGTATTTACTCTGAAATTAAAAGTTCCTAAATAAGGAGAATAGCGTATGATAAATGTGCTTATAGTTGAAGACGACCGTATGGCAAGCAAGCTGCTTGAAGTATTTTTGCAGGACAGTGAGAGATATAAGGTTATTGCTACTGTTGAAAGTGCTTCTATGGCAGAGCTTTTCTGCAGCAAAAAAATGTGCGATCTTATTCTTATGGACGTTTGCACATCCATGAATTCAAGCGGACTCGATGCCGCAGAAAAAATCAAGGCTTCGTATCCTGAAATAAAAATTATAATCATTACAAGTCAACCCGAAATCAGTTTTCTCGAGAGAGCAAAGCGCATCGGTGTTGACAGCTTCTGGTATAAAACTCCCGTAGCAAGCGAACTTATAAGTGTAATGGACAGCACGGTTGCGGGGAAAAATGTGTATCCTGATATGACTCCGACGCTTAAGATGGGCTACGCATTGAGTGTGGATTTCACAGAACGTGAGCTTGATGTGTTGCGTGCGCTTATCACGGGTGACACAAACAAGGAAATCGGAGAACGGTTGAATATGTCGCAGTATACCGTGCGCGATTACATTCAGAGTATGCTCGAAAAAACAGGCTTCAGGAGCCGTACCGAGCTCGCCGTAAAGGCAAGAGAAAGCGGGCTTGTAATCAACCAATAACATCAGGGGCTGTGAAAACAGCCTCTTTTCTTTTTTTGCTGTATTTCTGTTTCTTTACCCCTACAAATGTAGGTGGATGAAAAAGATGTCCTGATTTATAATAATAAGTAATTATACAAAAAAGGAGTAAAATGTATGCAAAAGAAAATTTTAAGTCTGATTCTGGCTTTTGTTCTTGTCTTCGGCTCAATGTTGCCCTTGGGGGCTGTTTTGCCTGCTGCCGAAGCGCAGGCAGCAACTGACTATCAGTATAACGCCTTTGCATCGACCGTGTATGTCAGCACTTATGAAGAGCTGCGCCTGGCGGTCAAGAATGCCGTTGATAATCAGACAATTGTTCTCAGAAATGATATTGACTGTGTTTCTGCTAACCCTAATCATTCCTACGGCAACCTTGAATTCACAGTTGACGGCACGGTCGTGTTGGACATGAACGGCTGCAGCATCAGACTGTCTTCCCGTGAAGCATGGTGCGGCTTCAGAATCACAGGTCCCACAAACCTGTTCATTATGAACTCGGATGATGAAATTGATTCCTTCCTGAGCTACCGTCCTGTGGATTTCGGCGGACAGATCCATAAGCTTTATTCGCAGAGCACCATTGAAGTGAACAATAAGCAAGCCGAGCTGTATATTCTTGACGGTGTGCATATTGTTCTTGAACGCAATGCAAATGTCGATATCAGTAAAATCGTTTCGGCCTTGCTGATTTACAATATTGCACATCTTGATGTTTACGGCGATGTGAACGATACCACAGGTGTTATTTCCGCAGAGGAAGAAAACAGCGACGGAATCGTTTTTGCGGATACTACAGATGATAAAACTGCATTTGTTGATTCTTCCGTCTTCCTTCGTTCGGGCAGCATCAATGCAACAGGTGTCAGTGTCAGAGTGGATTACCTGAAAAAGGATGCATTCAAGAATTTTAAAATCGGTGCATGGATGAGCTCGCTTGATGTAACCAATCCTGCCCCCAGAATGTATATTGACAATGATTGCGATCTGCTGATGCAGGATATTGCACTCAACGGCGGTCAGTTCAAATATGGCTTGTATGGCGATGATATTGCTCCCGAAACCACCGTTGTCAATGCATACGGCAAAACCACCGACGGTTCTGCTGTTAATTTCAATGTCAACGAAGCGGAATGTGCGCACAACGGAATCAAGACCAAGCTGCTCAGCTCTGTCGGCGGTCATTTTGATCTTTGCCTGAAATGTCAGGCTACACTGCTTAAAAGCGGCCACGAGGCTGACGCAACGGTTCCCTGCACAAAATGCGGCCTTACAAAGCTGCAGGAAGCCCCCGATGTGGCTGTTCTTGACGAAGAGAATATGATTGAGGTTGCCACATTTGCCCAATTCAGAGACGCACTCAGAAGCAACCGCAGCAATGTGACCGTTCGTCTGACGGCTGATATTTTCGACACAAGCTGGTCTTCCGTTAACAGAGCAGAGCCCATCGTGATTGCTTCTTACGGCAATGTAATCATCGACCTCAACGGCCACACGCTTGGTGCGACAACAGAAGAAAGCAAGGCCCTGCTTGTGCTTGAGGACAATTATGCCAACGATGCAGGCTTTGCAAATCTGGTCATCATGAATTCGGCTTCCAAAACGGGCACACTTGTTAATATGCTTGGCAATCTGATTCAGCTCGACAATGAAAAGAGCTCTCTGACCATCTTGCCGCGTGTGAATCTGACAGTTGCTGACGTAGGCGAGAGCGACAGCGCCGTTATCGTTGCAAGAAATTTTGCAAAGCTCGGAATGTATGATTGCGAAATCAAAAACATTAACGGCTACGGCATTTGTTTTGACAACACCTCAGCGAGAGCTTATGAAAACTCTGTAGTGGATACCTGCTATCTTACTATCACAAGCGGCAACTCCTGCTTCTCCTTCGGTTCCGGTGCATTCACAATGGAAACATTTTTCCGCTTCTCGCTCGGTATGGCATCGTTCAATGTGCCTGCCGGCAGTGATGTTGCAATCATGCAGAGTAACAATCAGACCGATGTCAAGTGGAGCAATCTGATCAAATATTGGTATGACAAAAAAACGCAGGAGAACAAAGGCTACATACTGGCAGAAAATATTGTTGAAATTGATGATGCACTTGTCAATCATTATAAGGGGCAGAATGTTTCAATTCTGACTTACGGCACCTTTGCTGACTGCAATGAACATGATAATGCAAAAAGTTTTGAATATCTGTTGCGTGATGCCGAAGCGCATTATGCAAGCTGCCACAAGTGCGGACGAATCGAAAGAACTGCTCACACTAAGGTTGACTCCTGCACAAAGGGAGAGGTGATTGTATGCGATTGCGGAATCATGGAAAAGGTTGTTGCACATACGATCAGACCACTCTCTGCTAAGAATCCTACCTGTGAACAGACCGGTATAAAAGAAGGATATTACAGATGTATTGTTGCGACCTGCGGCAAGTATTTTGCTGATGCAGCAGGTACAACTGAAGTTGCAAAAGAAGATGTTATCATCCCTGCAAAGCATACGCTGAATTTTGTTCCTGCAGAAGGTCCCGAATATCCGTCCTGTACAGACAACTGCATCCTTGCACACTACCACTGTTCCAAGTGCGAACGCATGTTTGCTGATGAAAACGGTACAACCGAGCTGACGGACGCTGAGGTTTACTTTACCGGAGCGCATGATTTTGAATATTTCACCAACAAGTATCCGACTTGTGAGGATTACGGTGTTATTGAACACAAATGGTGCCGCAACTGCAATCAGTATTTTGCACCCGACAACACGGTCGGTAAGCAGGAAGACTTTTTCATCGCCCCCAACGGCCATACATTCCCGCTGCTTCACTTCACCTACAAGGCTGAAACCTGTGTGGACGGCGGTCACATGGAATACTATCAATGCGAAGAATGTGAAAAGTATTTCGCGGATGCCGCCGCAGCCGAAGAACTGACAGCAGACGAGGTTTTCTTCCCCTCTCTCGGCGGGCACACAATGGTATTTGTTGAAAAAACCGAGCCCTCCTGCACTATGGCCGGAGCCGAAGCACATTACGAATGCTCCTACTGCGGTCTGCTTGCAGAAGATGCGGATGCAACGGTTGAGCTTGAAGAAAGTGACATTTACATTGCACCCAAAGGACACATGAGCCAGTACCGTGATGCGGTCGCCCCCGATTGTGTCAATCCCGGTAATAAAGAGCATTATGTTTGCCTGAACTGCGGAGAAACCTTCACGGATGCATCCTGCAGCACCTATATTGATGCTGCAATTCCCGCGCTCGGTCATACCCCGGGTACAGCCGTAAAGGAAAATGAAGTTGCCCCCGATTGCGAAACAGCCGGTTCTTATGATTCGGTCACATACTGCACGGTCTGCAATGCAGAGGCAAGCAGGGAAACCATCCCCGTTGCACCGCTGTATCATCCCGATGATTACATTTCCGTTGAAAACAAGGTGGATGCCACTTGTACACAGGCCGGTTCTTATGATGAGGTTTTGCGTTGCACGATCTGTCACGGCGAGCTCAGCTGTGTAAGCCACACTGTTCCTGCACTCGGTCACAATTACGTGGACGGCAAATGCACCAACTGCGGTGAAAAGGAATATCTGCCCGGTGATGTAGACGGGAACGGCAAAATTGAGTCAGCAGATGCAAGATTTGCACTTCGTGCAGCTGTCGGGCTTGATACTCTTACGGAAGAACAGACTCTTGCTGCAGATGTGGACGGAACAGCCGGGGTATCTTCTGCTGATGCACGACTGATTCTTCGTGTTTCTGTCGGATTTGAGAGCTTTTCATAAGCATATTTGATTTTCAGGCACTCTTTTCGGAGTGCCTGTTTTTTTTGATTCCCCCTACAAATGTAGGTTGTCTGTCGGCATTATATTTTTTATTATATTACTGTGTATCTCTATACCAAATTCATATGACCAAAGGAGAACCAAGAATGAAAAAACTATTCAGTATTTTGCTTGCTTTTGTGCTTGCAGCAGGTGTGTTTGCGCCTGTCGGACTGTTGCCTGAAATGCCGAAAGCAGAAGCGGAAACAGCCCCCACCTGTACCATTGCACCTATTGAAATCAGTTCCTACACTGAGCTCGATAATTTTCTGCGCCAGGCTTACAACGGCATGGTGCTGCAGCTGACAGCTGACATCACGCTTACAAACCCCACCTATGACATCACCATTGAGCCCGATATGTACAACTTTGAAGTTGTGCTTGACCTGAACGGCCACGACATCACCATCACAGGCGCCAACAGCTCTAACGGCCTGTTTTATCTGTGCTGTCCCAATTCCTCCTTCCACATCATGAACAGCGCTTATAAATTCAACAACATCAGCGGCACCACTTCCGTTATCAAAACGGATTTGAGCGCAGAGGGCATTGTCAATCTGAACAACAGCACGGCATCCTGCTATATTTACCCCGGCATTTCCCTGCAGGGCAGCACAAGCGATGCTCTTGTGAAACTGTATAAATTTGAAGAATTCATGATGTACGGATCCGACATCACCGTTACCGATGCAAGCTCCTATGCAGACTGCATTGCTTTCTATAATGGCTCTCTCGACGGCAGCAATGTCATTGCACTCAACAAAGCAAACCTCACCGCCAAAAAGGGCGACTGCATTGATCTTCGCGGGGCGGGCAAATTTACTGCGAACAGCTACGACACATTTGTGCTGAATCATGTTATGCTCAATGTCAATGATGACAATGCCTATGCCATCAATCTCAGTGATGCAAAGAACGCAGACTCCACGGTGAAAATAGGAAAGCTGAGTATGGATCCCGACCGTGTCAATGTTGAAGTCGACAATCCGTATTACGGCCTCGGCTATCACAGCGGCCTCATCCAGGATATTTACAGCGGCAACAGTGTGTATTTCTATAACAGCAAGCTGATGAACACGGAAAACATGTGCTCCCACAGCAGCCGTGAAAATCTTTTCACCTGTTCTGTTAAAAACGGACACATCTTTATGTGCAGCACCTGCAAGTGTGACTATTATATCTCTCCGCACTCACGCAAGACCTACCTGGCACCCACTGCCACAGCCGAAGGCAATACCGCCGGTGAAGCCTGCAATGTCTGCGGCTATGTGAATTATTATAAGCTTCCTGCCGAAAGCATGGTCGATCCCTTCACCAAGGTGCAGGAGGTCGCCTCCTGGGCATCTCTTGCCAATGCAGTTGCGGTTTCTCATCCGACCACAATCAGACTGAAGAACGATATTATTGTTGAAGATCATGACAATTCCTATACCCTGACCCCCCAAACAAGAGGCAATCTTGTTATTGACCTGAACGGTTACAACCTGATCGTAAATTCCAACAAAACAAAGTATCTCTTTAACCTTTCCTATGCAAAAACCGGTTATCTCGGCACAAATCTTTCCATCGTCAGCACCACAGATGTAGGTGGCGGCAAAGTCATTTTCAACACAACGCAGAAAAATGCTGCTGTTGTAAGACTTGCTCACAAGGCAAACAGCTTTTCTGCTATCCGTGTCGGTGTCATTCTGGGCTCTGACACAGATTCTTCGCTGAATACCACAGAGGCCTACGCACAGACCTATGCCATTGATGTCAGCGCAGCACACAAGCTCAACATCTATACTGCAAGTGTTTACAACTACAAGCAGAACGGTACTGCCATAAGATTTGTAGTTAATGCAGCAAATACATTCAAAGATACAACGGTCAGAATTTACCGTTCCGCCTTCGAGTTCAACACCTTCGGTCTTGATTTTGATAACAGCGTTTCAATGACGGCAACAGCCTTCGGTGATTTCACAATTTCCAACAACAACACCTTCACTCCTCTGAATTCCACCGCAAGTGTTCTGGACATCAACGGATCTTCAAATACAATAACACTTGCCGATATTGTTGATCCCGATTTCCATTTCGTTGACGGTACATATTCCGTATCGCCTGATAAAGTTATTGCTTACAGCAATTTTGACACCGGTAAGGAATATTATACAGAGTGGAGATGGAATTCCAGCAATCAGTGTGCGCACGAAGAATTTGTAAACGTGCTGTCTGCTGTTTTCGGACATTATCGTTATTGCACAAGATGCAAAAAGGGTTTTGCTGAAGATCATACAATTGTTCTTGATACTGACAAGTCAACAGATGCCGACCACGAAAATGACGGCATCAGATACTACTATTGCACAAATGAAAACTGCGGCTATACCGAAAGCATTGTAGATCCGGCAATCGGCCATTATCCGGAAACCGATGACGAAGGCGAGGATATTATCTTCCGCAAAAAGGCCGCAACCTGCTGTGAATCAGGCGTAGCAGCAGATTATTATGTTTGCGGCTATTGCCGTGAATACATCCTTCTTGAAACCGGTGCAATTGTTGACGAAAGTGATGTTGTTATTCCCCGTGACGAGAATGCACACACCTTTGAAAACGGCACCTGCATCCATTGCGGTCAGGCAGGACAGACCGAAGAATTCATGAAGGGTGATGTGGACGGCAACGGTAAAGTCGAATCTGCCGATGCAAGACTTGCGCTTCGTGCATCCGTCGGGCTTGATACGCTCAATGATGTTCAGCAAAAAGCTGCCGATGTGGATGGCACAGTCGGTGTATCATCTTCCGATGCACGTTTGATTCTTCGTGTTTCGGTCGGACTTGAAACCTTTAATTAAAATGCAAATACAAACAATGGTCGTCAACCGATTGCGAGGTTGACGGCCATTGTTTTTTTATACAAAAATACGCAAATATTTTATAAGAGGCAACCCTACAATTGTAGGTTCATTATTTTTATAAATAATAATAAAATGTAAATTGTATTATTATATTTAAGGAGAGATTTTTATGGGTCTTATCAAAGCCGGCATCGGTGCACTCGGCGGTGTTCTTGCCGATCAATGGAAAGAGTTTTTCACTTGCGATTCTATCAGTGAAGAGGTTCTGATTGTAAAGGGACAGAAAAATGTTTCGGGTCGTTCTTCCAATACAAAGGGACACGACAATGTTATTTCCAACGGCTCAGGCATTGTTGTTGCAGACGGTCAATGCATGATCATTGTTGAACAGGGCAAGGTTGTGGAATTCTGTGCCGAGCCCGGTCAGTTTACTTATGATACATCTTCCGAGCCTTCGATCTTTACAGGTAAGCTCGGCGATGCCATCAAGGAAAGCTTCAAAACTGTCGGCAAGAGATTCACATTCGGCGGAGATGCTGCAAAGGATCAGCGTGTCTATTATTTCAACACCAAAGAAATTACAGGCAATATGTTCGGCACAAAATCCCCCATACCGTTCAGAGTTATCATTGATGAACGCCGCGGTATTGATTATGACATAACGCTTCGCTGTAACGGTATGTTCACATTCAAAATTGTTGATCCGCTTCTTCTTTATACTGCCGTTGCAGGCAATATTGCAGATGAATACAGAAAAGAAAGCCTGATGGAACACCTGAAGTCAGACTTCCTGAATGCTCTGCAACCTGCTTTTGCAAGACTTTCCGAAATGGGCCTTCGTTACAGTTCTATTCCCGCACATACAATGGAACTGTGCGACGAAATGAACAGAATTCTGACTTCCAAATGGCAGCAGGGCAGAGGTCTTACTCTTGTGGATGTCACCTTCAACGCTCTGAATGCCCCCAAGGAAGACGAAGACGAAATTCAGAGAATCAAGAAGTCCATCATCATGTCCGATCCGATGCTTGCCGGCGGATATCAGACTACCGGCATGACAGATGCTGCTCTCGATGCCGCAAATAATCCCAACGGTGCCGTCAATGCATTTATGGGCATGGGTATGGCAGGCAACATGATGGGCAACACCGCACAGCTCTTCCAGCAGGGAATGCAGCAACAGCAGTATCAGGCACAGCAACAGCCGGCAGCACCTGCGGCAAATGGCTGGAAGTGTTCCTGTGGTGCTACTGCAACAGGCAATTTCTGTCCCAACTGCGGCAACAAAAAGCCTGCACCGCAGGGAAGCTGGAAATGCGCCTGCGGAGCCGATGTAAACGGAAACTTCTGTCCCAATTGCGGCAATAAGAAGCCCGAACAGACACAAGGCTGGACCTGTGCTTGCGGCAGTGTCAATCAGGGCAGGTTCTGCATGAACTGCGGCAGCAAAAAGCCCGAAGGTGCACCGCTTTACAAGTGCGACAAGTGTGGCTGGCAACCCGAAGATCCTCACAATCCTCCCAAGTTCTGTATGAACTGCGGTGACATTTTTGATGAATCAGACAAATCATAATCATTTAAAAAGGAGAACATAAAAATGGGACTTTTTGATAAGAAATTCTGCGATATCTGCGGAGAAAAAATCGGTATGCTCGGCAACAAGAAGCTCGAAGACGGCAATATGTGCAAGGATTGCGCAAAAAAGCTTTCTCCGTTCTGCGACGACAGAAGACATTCCACCCTTGAACATATCAAGCAGCATCTTGCCTACCGTGAAGAAAACAAGAATGTTCTTCGTGCCTTCAGCCCTATGATTACAATTGACGGTGATTCGAGAAATATTTATGTCGATACCGCCAAGGGGAACTTCGTTGTTTCATCCAACAAGCCCGGCAATTGGGATAACGAAAACCCTGACGTCATTCCGATTTCCGCAATCACCTCGCTGACACTTGACATTGATGAAGACAAGGATGAAATCTATTATAAGGATGCACAGGGCAACAATCAGAGCTATGTGCCTGCAAGATATGAATACTATTACAATTTCACTCTGAAATTCCTTGTCAACACTCCGTGGTTTGATGATTTCAATGTAAGGCTCAATAATTTCCGTGTTGCAAATATGGGTTCTCCCGAATACAACCGCTATCAGCAGCTGGCACAGCAGGCAATGAATGCTCTCGGAGTCGGACAGATGCCGATGAACGGCGGTATGGGTATGAATATGGGCTATCAGCAACCTATGGGACAGTCCGCATACGGACAGCCGATGGGGTACGGCCAGGCACCTGTGGGGTATGGACAGCAACCCATGGGATATACACAACAGCCGATGGGATATGCTCAGCAGCCCATGGGACAGTCTGCATATCAGCAGCCGATGGGATATAATCAGGCTCCTCAGCAGGGTTATCAGCAGACCATGGGGTATAATCAGGCTCCCCAGCAGAATGGTTTCCAGCAGAAAGCCCCTGCAGGCATGGACGGTACATGGTTCTGTCCCTCCTGCGGTGCAAATAATGCAGGCGGCAACTTCTGCCAGGCTTGCGGTACACGCAAAAACGGTTAATAATGCACCCGAAAAAAATGAGAATCATAATCATAACAGCCGTTATTATTGCCGTAATCGCAATAGCGGCAGCTGTTATCTGCATTGCAAAACCTAAAATGAAACACAATATTCTTGATGGCCCCGGCATGGAGCGTCAACCGCATGATTATATCAATGCCTGCTCGTATACAAGCAGTGGCGGTATGGACGGCGGTTATGAATACATTGAGCTGAAGGAACAGCCCGACGGAACGGTGTTGTTTACTTATTCCTGCTGTCCTTATAACGGAGCAGAAGAAGAAGCGGTTGAAAAAAACTTTCCTGACCGCAGTGTGTTTGACCCGATTGCAGCCGTTTGTAAAAATACAGGCGTGCTTACATGGGGAGAACTTGCTGATTCTGAACTGATTCTGCTTGATGCTCCGGTGACAGGAATTTCCTTTACCTTTTTTGATTCAGAGCAATACAGTGTCAATGATGCTAAAAGTCTTCCCGAAAAAGGAAACAGCTTGTTTTCTGATATTTACAATTATCTGATTTCACTTAAATAAGGAGTGAGAAAATGTCAACTTTATTACAGCAAAAATGTCCCAATTGCGGCGGCAGTGTCAGTTTTGACACGGGCACACAGATGCTCAAGTGCCCTTTCTGTGACAGTGAATTTGCAGTTGAAGCTGTTGCGGGGCAACAGGCAGCCGACGGTGCACCTGCCGCCGTAGACAATATCAGCTGGGAATCCGAAACGAGCCAATGGACCACTGACGAAACTACGGGAATGAGAGTTTATATGTGTAATTCCTGTTCGGGCGAGGTGGTTGCTGATGAAACAACAGGTGCAACAAGCTGTCCGTACTGCGGTAATCCCGTTGTTATGAAAGGGCAGTTTGACGGTGCTCTGCGTCCGCATCTTGTAATCCCGTTCAAGCTTGATAAGCAAGCCGCCAAAGCAGCCTTCAAAAAACACATAACAGGAAAAAAATTTGTTGCAAAAGCGTTTAAGGATGATAACACGCTTGATGAAATCAAGGGTGTTTATGTTCCGCATTGGCTGTTTTCCTGTCAGGCACAGGGTGATGTCAGTTACATGGCAGAAAAAGTCACAAGAAAGTGGTCGGATGCTGACAACAACTACACCGAGGTGTCCGATTTTACCTGCTACCGAAGCGGCAATATGATTTTTGACAATGTTCCCGTAGACGGATCAAGCAAAATGCCCGACGATCTGATGGAATCACTTGAACCGTTCAACACCAATGATGCGGTGCCCTTCAATGTCGGCTATCTTTCGGGCCATCTTGCAGACAAGTACGATGTGAGCGTGGAAAACACTGTTGCAAGAGCAAATGAAAGGATCCGCAAAAGCCTTGCAGACACCCTGCAAACAACCGTAAAGGGGTACGATTCAATCGCAACACAGCAAGCTTCGATGACCGTGCTCGGCGGCGATTACAAATATGCACTTTATCCCGTTTGGCTTCTGACCGTCAAACACAAAAACAAGGATTATCTGTTTGCAATGAATGGACAGACAGGTAAATTTGTAGGCAATATTCCGACAGATGAAAAAATGGTAAAAGGGCTGGGCGCTCTCATCGGAGCGGGCATCGGTATCGTTCTGTGGGCTGTCCTGCACCTGATCGGTCTTGTTTAAGGAGGTGCGGAAAAATGACAAAGAAATTATTTGCAATTCTGCTTTCCGTTCTTGCCATGCTCTGTCTGACACTTTTCGCATCTGCGGCTGAAAGCAACATCTATGATCCGCTCGGTAATATTTCCCCCGAAAGCACTGCCGAGCTACAGCAGACAGCCGACATCATTGCTGACGAATACGGCTATTTTGCTATGTTCTGCATGCCTGAAACCATCGGAGACTATGAATATGTTTCCGATTACGCGCAAGCGATTTTTGAAGAATATTCCGACTTAGAAAGCGGTATCGTTTTTGTGCATAACATGGAAACCAACCTTTGTGATTTCTATGTGACCGAAGAGGATTATGAATTCTTTTCGACCCTTGTCACGGACAAGATTTTTGACAACTACAACCTGACCGAAACCTATTATCTCGGTGCAAAAACATTCTTCGACACCGTGCATGCTACTCTGCTGGCAGCTGCCCCGTATTTCGAAGAGGTCGTTCAGGATACGACTGCCGAATCCGCACAGCCGACAACAGAATTTGAGCAGGTTGAGAGAACATTGCCGCTTGTTGTGGACTATGCAGATCTTCTCAGTTCTGATGAAGAACAGTATTTTCTTGCAAAATGTGAGGAATTCACCGCTTCCTATGCCACTGAAATTGCAATCATCACCATCACCGACCTTGAGGGCAAGACCCCGCAGGAATATGCCGATGATTTTTATGATTACAACGGTTACGGCTATGGCGAAAACGAAGACGGTATTCTCATGATTTATCTTCCCGGAGAAAGCGGACAGCGTGAGCTTCATATCACAACCCACGGCAGTGCAAAGATCCAGATGACCGGTGAAGAAGTGGACAACATTCTTGATACGCTTGTTATTTACCTTGGCGGCGAGAATTATTATGATGCATTTGAATCCTTTATCGATATGAGTGAAGATGCAATCAAGCCGCCTCCCGTACTGCTGTGGCCGATCATCTGTGTGCTTGTAGGCATTGTCATCGGTATTCTCATTACAAGCAAAATGGCATCGGCAAACTACTCCGTTGCCAAAAAGGAAACAGCCGCTGATTATGTGCGTGCGGGTACGCTTGTTGTGAACAATGCAAATGATATTTTTGCAGGATCAAGGGTTATCGCTACCCCCAAGCCGAAATCAAATTCCGATTCTTCATCCGAAGGCGGCAGCACATCGCACACGAGTTCATCCGGCAGAAGTCACGGTGGCGGCGGCAGAAGTTTCTGAGAAAGGACAGGGGAGCAATGGGACTTTTTGATAAACTAAAGAATATGAACCATACAAACAGTGCGCCTGCAGTAAAAAACAGCGTTTGCAAAACGAAACGGATCGTTTTTGAAAAGCTTCCCGCCGATGCGCTGGAATTCCGGAATCTGCCGGCAGCAGCCCTTGCAGATCCGTTTGACACAGCGGCTTTAACCGTTCTTGCATTCTGCTTTTATTCCGAAAATAAGGAAGAATGCTTCAAAATGCTTGATTATTTAAGAGGTCCGAGGCCGCTGAGTGTTATGGATAAGCAGTTTATTGCTGACCGTTTCCGCGATAAGGATTATGTGCCCCGTTCCTATTTTGAGGGAGCAACTGTGGCCAATAACTATTTACCGGCAGAACCTTATACAGTTGTGGTAAGCGATAATCCTTATTCTTATCAGAATGAAACGTACGCTACTCTGTATGTGCGTTCCGGCGGCGCTGACAGCCTCAGAAGCATACAGCTTCGTCTTGCAAAAGACGGCAAATGGTATCTGTGGGAGCAGTTTATTCTTGCCGATATCCGTCAACCCGAATGCCTGAATCCGTGGGCATAATTTAAAAAACTGGAGGATTTTATAATGAAAAAACTAATTGCAATTCTGATGGCACTTGCCATTCTTCTTTCCTTTGCCGCCTGCGGCGAAGCGGAAGAGCCGACCACCGAAGCCCCTACCAACACTGAAGTCACCGAGCCCGTGACGGAACCGATTGATGAAAAACAGTTGACCGTTGACAACGGCAAGGGCAGTAGTATTACCGTCAACTATCCTGCTGATTTTACATTCAACGAAGCCAACACCGAAGGCAACTTCCTTGCACATCCCGAAGCCGTAAAATGCGGTACGCTTGAAAGAGAAGATATCAACATCGGTTTTGGTTTTTCCATCATCAGTACGACCGGGGAAAACATACACGACTATGCAGCAAGAAACTTCAAAAACAGCACCATTTTTGAAGAAGGTACCGTCGGTGAGTACAAAACCTACATCCGTCAGCTCAGCACCTCCCGCATGACGCTTATTGTCTGCCTGAACGATTATGAATTTGCAATCATTGAATTCAACCTGCCTGCAGGCGCAACCAAGGAAGATTATGCAGTCCTGCGCGACAGTGAACTGTTCACGAATTTTTATGATTCCATCGTTGTGACTGCCGCAACCGCTGAAGAAAACTTAGTCATGGGCGACCCTGTCACCACTGAAAACGGCTATGTAACTATTACCCCATGCGGTGGCTTCATTTATGACGAATCCGACACAACCGGAGCAATCGCATTGAAAAACGGCTCTCTCGGTGCCAATGCCGCTATTTATGTTTATGATGAGCAGAGCATGGAGCTTGAGGTGCAGAAAAAGTATTTCGGTTATGCATACCCCAACAAGGAATACACCGACATCACAATCGGCGAAAACACCTTCGCCGCCATTGAGTCTAACACCGGCACGACCTATCTTGTCGCTGAAACCTCCTCCGGAATGGCAATGTATGTCGCCGTTTGGAGCTGTTCGGTAGAGGATGCAAAACCCGTTCTTGAAACCATTGTCATCGGATAATACACGATATAAAAAAGGAGCTGTAAAAAAACTAAGTTTTCTCACAGCTCCTTGATTGCTTTAAAGGGGATAGGAAAAAATGCTCAGAATGGACAAACTGAGCCAAAAACAAAGCAAAAGCTTTGTTTTTGGGGACCCGACGGCGTACAAAGGTACGCCGAGAGGCGAAGTTTGTTCATAGCATAAAACATTATTTTAAGAAACTTTCTTATTTTTGAAGTTTTGAGGGATTCTTTTGTTCTGTGTTTAACAAAGAATCCCTTATTTTTTTCGTTTTATGCGATCTGCACTTTTTTGGTCAGGTTTGAGATGATCCAAAAAAAGTAAAGCCCGATATCGTTTTGATATCGGGCTTTTGACTGGTTGCGGGGAGAGGACTTGACTCGCGCGCCTGCGGGCGCTTGGTCGCTCGCGGTCGAAACAGTCCACCGGACTGTTTCTCTGTACCGCTCGTGCTTCAAGTTCTCTTCGATATACACAAAGAAAAGCACCCATCTTACGATGAGTGCTTTTCGTTCTGGTTGCGGGGAAAGGACTTGAACCTATGACCTCCGGGTTATGAGCCCGACGAGCTGCCAACTGCTCCACCCCGCGATGTATACACTTGTTGAGTGCTCATTTATTATATACGATGAATGCACAAATTGCAAGTGTTTTTTGAAAAAAATTAAAAAATTTTTTATTGGAAAGTTTTTGGAGAGGAAAAGACTGTTTTTAAGGTGTTAAAGAATAAAAATGTAATTGAATATGCTGATGAAGGAGGTCAGACAGTTTTGTAAAGTGTCTGCAAAAATGTGCCATCATCATTGAGCAGGTCGAGGGAGTCGATATTGAGGGCGTTGACCACATTCTGCCAACGCTGCACCATGTCTTTGCCTTCTTCGTCGATGTAGTTGACAGGCAGGAAGCCTGCATTGATATAAGTTCTGAGTGCGGGCAGTCTTGCATCGCCTGTCAGCAGGAACAGGCGTTCCTTTTTGAGGTCAATGAGTTTTCGGATGGCATCGTCTGCCATAAACTTTCCGAGACCGAGACCTCTGTATTCGCTTCTGCAGGCGACCATGTGAATGTATCCCATGCCCGTGCTCCACATGTTTGGCACTACGGTATAGGTCGCAATTTTTTTGCCGTCTTTTTCGATAAAATATGTATCTCTGTACGGATCGGGACCGTCGATATCAACCAACTCACAACGGAATTTTTCAATGCCCGCATCGGGGGCAATCAGACCGTCACGGCAAATTTCAAGCCACTTTTCAATATCATCTTCGGATTGAAATTTTGTAACGCAGAAGCCGTCGGGCAGGGGGAGATTTCTTGCGGTGGGGTTGATGAAATACATTTTAAGGCAACTCATAACTTTACCTCTCAGAATATCTTTTTCAATAAGACAACAACCAAAGAAACCGCGCCGATCGTACCTGCGAATACGGCAGACAGCAACAAAAGGGAAATCAGATACAAGCCGCCTTGCATCATTGCGTTTGTAAAGGTTGCGAGCCATTCGGGTCTGACAAAAAACAGCACCACATCAACCAGCAGGAAGGCACCTGCAAGGAACAAAAATCCGTCCCAACCGCCTTTGATGTCGGCAGTGCTCAGTTCCATGTGGATGGCAATGGTTGCCGCCAGAAATACAAAAACCCATAACTTCCAGTTTTCAAAATTTCCGGTTGCGAAAATCAATTTGAAAATAGAGAGAATGGCAGTGCCGATCTGTGTGAATGTTTCAAACGCAAGACTGCCTTGCGCGGTATCCTGTAAGAGGGCCGCCACTTGTGTGAATACGGCAGGCAAAAACAGGCGCAATAACAGCAGAACAACGCAGGAGCCTGTTACCACGGGAGCAATGCCGATGAAAAAATTGCCGATTCTGTGCCGCAGGTTACGGGGGTTGAATGAATGTTTGACGAAGCCCAGGGTGCCGTTGCGTTTGTTGATGCCGAAGAGTTTGATCTGCTTGATTTTATGTCCGAATACAAAGCACATAGCCGCATGGGACAATTCATGTACGGGTGTGCCGATGATTCCTGAGTAATTGACGATCTGCGGTGCAAATCTGCCGCAGGCAAGCACAAACAGCCGTTTGCAGATGTGGATAAACAATCCTGCAAGGACAATACTGCCAACTGTCGGCAGCAGTTGGGTCAGAAATGCAAGAAGAATGGTTTTCATTGCTGCTCATCCTGCGGTTGCACAGACTGTTGTTGCGCGGTCTGATAGCCGTAATACGCTTGCTGTTGCTGATATGCCTGCTGCTGTGCGTATGCTTGCTGCTGTGCAAAGTTCTGTTGTGCGGCGGCTGCGCCTGCATCCAGACGTTTACGGGTGGGGGTGCCGCCCGGATAACGGAAATTTGCTTTGCGCTCAGCGGTTCGGATTGCTTCGTCCTTCAATGTGGAATAATATGCGGCGAGTGCAATTTTGTAATAAGGAATGATATAAACTGCCATCAGCACCCAGCCGAGAATGGGGATCATGCCAAGCAGGAACCAGGGCAGGAATGAGAGTTCAAAGGTGAATACCTCGTCCATGCGGTTTTTGGTCAGGTATCTGCTTTTTTCGAGTGCTTCAAGTGCGGTGATGTTTTCATCCGCCATAATCAACTCCGCAAACAGAAAACGAAGTCGAAGAATGATGCCGGGAACAATCAGAAGTGCCGTGCCGACTGCGAGGTAAAGGGATTTGATGATATGCAGCAAAAGACCTTTTGTATAGGTGTTGATGCTTTTGAAACCGACAAAAATATCTTCCAGTTTGCCGCTGCCCTGTCTTGCAATGTCCAGAAAGACCTTGTTTTTTCCGATCAGGAACCCGCCTTGTGCAAAAGGAGAAAGCAAGCCTGTCAGGGCGGAGAGTACACCCGGGACGGCTGCGGCAAAAATGCCGGTTTCACTGTTTTGCTTAGAAAGTTCGGCGGCTCTCTTTTTTATGTTTTGTCTTGTCATAATGTATATCCTCCGTCAGTTAAGATAGCATGAAAACAGATTGCCGCAAACGGTCAGACTGTTTTCTTTGTCTGCAAGATAAAGTCCCATGGCGGTGCGTTTTGCTGACCCGTTGATGTCGGTCGGTTCGCGAAGTGTTATACGGAAATCCGTGACATTGCGGATCTGTAACAAGTTGCAATATGAACGGTCCGCTGCGAAATCCCTTGTAAAACGCTCAATTCTTACATTTTTACAGTTGCTTTCGCAGCAGATAAGGGCATCGTCCGGTTTTTCGGCTGTGGAAAAAGCGACCATACCTTTGATGTTCACGTTTTCAATTCTGCCCACACCGTCGGGGCGATCATTTTCATTGAACAACGGTGTGCGACAGTATCTTGCCGCATCCATATTGATGGCAAAAGCACGGCAACCGCAACGCACGTTTTTGATTTCAATGTTGCGGATGGGGAAATCCACACTCAGCATCCGCAGAAACGTGTGACAGTCTTCCGCGACAATATTTTCAATGCGGATGTTTTCGATTGCGCCGTTTGTAAGGCCTAAATTTTCCACCCTTTGCAGACTGTCATCGGCATTCAGGGCAATCAGATCATCATTGGTCTGTCCGTTCAGGGCAACAATGTTGCCGATATAGCCGTTTTTGCAGCCGCCGCAGAAGTGCAGGCCGTCCTGATTCGGTCGTGCATTGTTACCGGTGAAAATGATGTTCCGGATGTCAAAACCGTCCAGTTCGCAAAACCTGAAAAAATAAGCAGGAGAATCCATAACGGTCATGTCGCAAAGCTTTAAATTTTTGACTTTATGGAAATTGAACATACTGCCCGACCAGCCGTTCGGGGTGAAAATGTCGGGCTTTACATTGTAAGTGCCGCAACAGTTGCCGTCCCACAGACCGCCTTCAATGGTTATATTTTCATTGCCGTTGCGTGCATCCGCATTTGAAAGAAGAAATTCACCCGCACGGCGTTTGATTTCTCCCGACAGTTTCATGACGGCGTAAGGGTGCAGTTTCAGGTGTGTGTTGGAGGGCACAAGCAGGGTTCTTGTGATCAGATAGACCCCTGCGGGCAGTTCAAGATAACCGCCGCAGGCATTGATCGCGCGTTGTAATGCGGGGGTGTCGTCCGTTATGCCGTCGCCCATAATGCCAAAGTCAAAGTATTGATCGGTCATGGCAGAATCCTTTCACAAAAGGTTATATAAAATCAGTTTATCATATTTATATACACATTGCAAGAAAAAAGTGAAGCTGAATTGTTTTACCGAGTGAAAAAAATTTACAAAATATATTCAGAACAGTTGACGAAAATGTATGAATGTGCTAAAATCAATATATCTATCAAGTCATTCAGATAAAAAGGAGCTGGATATTCCGATGAAAAACAAGAACTTCAAAAAGAGCATATCCGTCATGTTGAGCGTACTGATGCTTTTGACCTGCTGTGCATTTGCACTGCCTGTGTCTGCGGCAGAAGATCATGAATGCAACTGGGTTATGGTTGACCTTGTTCGTCCTTCTTTGCAGAGCAACGGCTCGTGGGGCAACGGTATGGCTACATACGAATGCACGGTGGCTGACAAGCATCAGAAAACCGCTACCGTAGCCAGAGCAGACTATGCAGCATTCGATGCAATCATTGCCGAACTTGCTGCACTGCTTGCCGAACCCAACCTGTCTGCAACTGCACGCGAAGAAATCGAAACCGTGCTTGCCACCGACGGTGTTGCACAGAATCTGATTGAAGCCGAACAGGAACAGGTCGATGCTGCTGTTGCCGCTATTACCGCTGCACTGGGCAAATATGTGGAAAAATATACGGTTGTGTTTGCGGACGCCGACGGTACGGTGCTTTCCGAGCAGGAAGTCACCTTCGGTTTTGACGCCATCGCACCCGCTGTTCCCTTCAAGGCAGGTTTTGTCTTCATGGGTTGGGATAAGGAGTTTACAAATGTGTCTTCCGATCTGACTGTGACTGCACAGTATTTTGAAGGCAGAGGTTATATTGATGTTGATACTGCAAAGCTCGGTCTGAAGCCCGGTGCCGTCAAACAGATCAATGCCTCGCTTGTAACAGATGAAGATGTTGAAAATGCAATCACCTGGACAATTGCTGACACAAGTGTTGCAACGGTTGATGAGAACGGTGTTGTAACCGCAGTCAAAATCGGCTATACAACACTTACACTTTCTGCATTGGACGGTGCGGTCAAAGAAACAATAGATCTTTATGTTTACGACGGCAATGAAGAACACACCATCACCCTGATTGGCGGCGGTATGGGTAATTTTGTTGTCAACGGCAACAATGTCGGCATGGCTTTTGTTAAGGTCAAATCCGGTCAGCGCTTCCGTTTCCAGTTTGCACTCAACGGAAGGTATGATCCTGCTGATGTCATCATTACCGCAAACGGCAAGGAAGTTATGCTCGGTGCAGATAACTATTTTGAAATTCCATTCGTCTGCGAAAATCTGACCCTTACGGCAGGCTTGCGCGGTACGACCGACAAACCCGTTACCCCCGAACAGCCCGATAACGGAAATGACAATGCAGTGAATCCCGATGATTGCAATTGCATGTGCCATTCCGACGGTATTTTCGGTTTCCTGTGGGATCTGATTTCGTTCTTCTGCAAACTGCTGGGCATTGAAGATCTGCGTGTCTGCGAATGCGGTGTGGCACACTGGTAAGAATTTTAAGATTCTGATCTTTATTATAGTTTAAATTATAACACTAACAGCGGCTGTTGCTCCGGACGGATCTGCAGGCGCTGTTTTTTGCTTGTCAGGGACATGTCGGTTGCAAAAAATGAATTGTAAAATTTTTAACATTTGTGAATTATGTCTATTGAAATCTTATTTTTGTGTTCACTATAATAAAAGGCGATACATCCCGGTGCTTGAGGTGATATGTGTGAAAAAAACCTATGTGACATCTATGCCCGATCATATCGGTGCATTTTTAAAGGCAAGCAAATGTTTTTCTGCATTGGGAATCAATATTACACGGGTCAGTTACAACAAAGCCGTGGATTCTCATACATTGTTTATTGATGCCGAAGGAACGCAGGCGCAACTGAATGAAGCGGATGCGGAACTTAAAAAAATAGGGTATCTGCAAAGCAATGCCAATAAGACAAGTGTTGTTTTGCTTGAATTCTGCCTTGCGGATGTTCCCGGCAGTGTTACGGATGTACTGGCACTTATCAATGATTTTAATTTTAACATTTCCTATATCAGCTCACAGGAAAACGGAACGGATTATCAGTATTTCAAAATGGGACTTTATGTAGAGGATATCAATCAGATTTCCGATTTTCTGCGTGCGGCTGAAAAGTTATGCAAAGTGCGTGTTATTGACTATAACCGTTCCGAAAAGGTCTACGACAACAGCATTTTTTATAACACCTATGTTTTGGGGCTTTCTCAGATGATGGGGCTGTCTGAAAATGTCAGCCGCGATCTTTTGGTGCATGTCAATCTTGCAATGCAGACATTGGACGAGCATGGCTTGTCTCCCTACAGAACCTTTGACAGCATCAGCAAATTTGCCGAGCTGCTTGCCGCTTCAAAGGGGTCCTCTTTTATGCCGCGTGTCAGTACACACAAAATCACGGATAACACGGAAATTACATTGATTGAACCGCCTTGCGGAAGCAATACGATTATCATAAAAAGCAACGGAAAAGTATTGTTTGCAGACAGTGGTTATGCCTGTTATGCCGATGAAATGCAGCCTGTTATTAAAAAGATCGTCCCCGATTTTGAAACAATAAAGAAAACCATTCTTGTAACACACGCGGACGTGGATCATTGCGGTCTGTTGCCGATGTTCGATGAAATTATAGTTTCTCCGAAAACCGCACGGTGTTTAAGAAATGAATTTGAGGGCAAGGACGGTTTTCGTGAAAAAAATCCGTTGCACAAGCCGTATATCAATATTTGCAAAATTCTTACTTCCTACCAAACGGTTGATTCCGATAAAATTACAGTATTGTGGAATGATATTGAACAATTGAATGAACCGTTAACACAAATCGGTTTTTTTGATTTTGAGGAATTGCATTTTGAAGTTTATGAGGGAAAGGGAGGGCATTTGCCGGGCGAAATTGTGCTGATTGATTATGCAAAGCATATTGCAATCACAGGGGATATTTACATAAATGTCCACGGCTTAACTCCGCAGCAAGCGGCTTACAATCAATATGCACCTATTTTGATGACCTCTGTTGATACCGACCCGAAACTGTGTGCGGAAGAAAGAAAGGCAATTCTGCAAAGATTGGGTGTCGGTGAGTGGCAGATCTTCGGTTCGCACGGATTCAGAAAAGAATACAGTGTTGCGCTGAATGCCTGACCTCGAAAAGAAAAAATAAAAAAAGCAAAAAACTCTTGACTTCTTGAATTTAGTGTGCTAAATTAAATGTGAAATTTGAATATCACAAAGAACGACTGTGACGAAGACGGTCGGAATGTGAAGCCTTCAGAGAGTTGTCGGGCGGTGCAAGACAACGGCAGAACTTTCCAAATGACCTATCACTTCCGAGTCGGAGGACCGAAAGGCACAGCTGAGTAGACTCCTTCCGTATTGCTGCGTAAAGGCAAAGGGCTTGACTGAGCCCGGTAAGTGGCGGATTCGTTCCGCAATTTGAGTGGTACCGCGGGTTTAATAACTCGTCTCAAAGGATTCTTTTGAGACGGGTTTTTTGTTTTATTCAGATTCGTAATCATGGATTATTTCCGCAATTGAAAGGAGAAAACACAATGGATTACAGTTTGAAAGAAGTAGCCGGCAGAATCAAAGGTCTGCGTGAGGCAAAGGGATTCACACCGCAGCAGCTTGCAAAGCTGACGGGAGTGTCGGTTGAAGATTATCTTGTTCTTGAACAGGGCGAAACCGATTTCAGCTTCACCTTTATTTACAAATGCGCCAAAGCCTGTGGTGTTGAAGTGGTCGACCTGCTGGAAGGCACAAGCACCACCCTTACTTCCTTTGCCATCACAAGAAAAGGCGAGGGGCTTAAGATCCTCAAAAAGCACGGTGTGGAATACAACAACCTTGCCCCCAAATTCAAAGATAAACTCGCAGAGCCCTTCCTTGTCAAATTTCCGTATCTTGCAGAAGAACAGGACGCTCCCATCAAGCTCAATTCCCACAACGGGCAGGAATTTGATGTCATTGTAAAAGGCTCGCTGAAGGTGCAGGTCGGCAATCATGTCGATATTCTCAACGAAGGCGATTCCATTTTCTATAATTCCATTATTCCGCACGGCATGATCGCGGTCAGCGAAGGCGGTTGCGAATTCCACGCAGTCGTTCTCAATCCGCAGGACGGTCAGGTTACCGAGGAATACCCCGAAGCACCCATCGTTGCTTCCAAAGCGGTCGAAAAGGAACATTCCGCTGCAACGGTTGCCGATGCGTTCATTGAATCGTCCTATGACGAAAAGGGTGTGTTCAACGGCATTAGCTTTAAAAATGACGACAAATTCAATTTTGCATTTGACTGTGTGGATGCCATTGCCGAAAAGAATCCCGATAAACTTGCCATGTTGTGGGTTGCCAATGACAAGACTGACCGCAGATTCACGTTCAGCGATATGAAAAAGTATTCGGCAAAAACCGCCAACTATTTTGAATCGCTCGGCATCAAAAAAGGCGATACCGTTATGCTGGTGCTGAAAAGACATTATCAGTTCTGGTTCTGTATGCTGGCACTGCATAAGATCGGTGCCATTGCCATCCCCGCAACCAATCAGCTTGTTGAACATGATTTTACGTACCGTTATAAAGCCGCAAAGGTGAAAGCAATCGTTTGTACGGCAGACGGGGAAGTGTCTGTCGAAGCAGAAAAGGCAGCGGCGGAATTCCCCGGCATGTTGAAAATTCTTGTCGGCGGTCAAAAAGACGGCTGGCATGACTTTAATGTTGAAATGGAACGTTTCAGCACCCACTATTTCCGCACCGAAAACACGCCCTGCGGCAATGATCCGATGCTCATGCTCTTTACATCGGGCACAACAGGCTATCCCCGCATTGCAACCCATTCCTACAAATACGCACTCGGTCATTATCCCACTGCAAAGCACTGGCACAATGTAAATCCGAACGGTTTGCATTTCACCATTTCCGATACCGGCTGGGGTAAGGCACTCTGGGGTAAGCTCTACGGTCAGTGGCTCTGTGAAGCCGGGGTGTTCACCTATGACTTCGACCGCTTCCATTCGGAAGACATTCTGCCGATGTTCAAAAAGTACAACATCACCACATTCTGCGCACCGCCCACAATGTACCGTATGTTCATCAAAGAAGATCTTTCCAAGTACGATCTTTCTTCCATCGAATATGCCACCACGGCAGGTGAAGCACTCAATCCCGAAGTGTTCAATCAGTTCAAAAAAGCTACGGGGCTTACCATTATGGAAGGTTTCGGGCAGACCGAAACCACGCTGTCCATTGCAAACTTTGTCGGTTCCAAACCCAGAATCGGTTCCATGGGAAGACCGAGTCCGCTGTATGATGTTGTGATTCTCGACCCCGACGGAAATGAATGCAAAACGGGCGATACGGGTGAAATCTGCATCCGTACAAAAGAAAATGTTCCCTGTGGTCTGTTCATCGGCTATTATCTGGACGAAGAAAAGACCAATGAGGTCTGGCACGACGGCTATTATCACACAGGCGACCAGGCAACCATGGACGAAGACGGTTATCTCTGGTATGTCGGCAGAATTGACGACGTTATCAAATCGTCCGGTTACCGTATCGGGCCGTTTGAGATCGAAAGCGTTATCATGGAGCTACCCTATGTTCTGGAATGCGCCATCACACCCGTTCCCGATGAGGTGCGCGGTCAGATCGTAAAAGCGACCATTGTTCTCGTCAAAGGACAACAGGGATCGGATGCACTGAAAAAAGAAATTCAGGAATATGTCAAAACCCACACCGCACCTTACAAATATCCGAGAATCGTGGAATTTGTCAGTGAGCTTCCCAAAACCATCAGCGGTAAGGTAAGACGTGTCGAGATCCGCAAGAACGATATGGAAAAATTCAATAAATAAAATCTTAAAAACGGTTGTTTTATGACCGATAATGTTGTATAATAAAATTTACTATACGACAGGAGGCGATCCCCTATGTCTGAAAATGCCAACACGGCAACCGTACAGGAAATGCAGGTTTCGGCATACAGCGACCGGCGCTGTATTACCAGAAAAGAAACCATCGGTTTTATGTTGTATTCCGCTTCGTTGGAGTTTAACCTCAACGGGCAGAAGGAACTGTTCCGTGACAGCGTTCTGAAGGTCAGTTTCAACAAGCAGTCCATTTATAACTCCATCGGCGGTATCTGGGACTGTGTGAATGACATTCTCATCGGCCAATTGGTCGATAAGACCCGTACCCGCTGGGGTAAATTTGTGCCCTATATGTTCTTCTCGGGGCTTCCGTATGCCGCCATTTCGTCCATCTACTGGCTGTTGCCCGTCATTCTTTCCGCGGGGGTTCTCAACAACTACGACAGCATTCCGAAGTTCATCTGCTACATGCTCTTTGAAGTGCTTATGGAAACCGTGACGACCCTGCAGACCGTTACCAAAGACGGTTTTGTGGCAACCGTAACGCCATACCCGTCAGACCGAACGCGACTTTTGTCGGTCACAGGTTATTTCAACGGCTGGTTCCAGGGATTGCCGTCCACCATCTGCGAATTTTTGTTTGACTTTATCACCAATGATATCATCAAGTCCAGCAAATACACCAGTGCACAGATGATTCAGCTCGCTTACACTATCATGGGCCCGATCACCGTTTTTGCAGGCGGTATGGGTGCGTTCTGGTTCTCCACCATTGCCCGTGAACGTGTTCCGCAGTCGGTTGAAAATCCGCCCGTTCTGCAGAGCCTGAAAGTGGTTGTTTCCAACCGTCCCGTGCTCATTTACATCATTTCCGAAGCACTTGCTTCTTTCGGTACGGGTATTTCCACCAACAACTATTACCGCTGGGTTCTGTTCTGGTCCACCATGGAAACCATCTGCGGCATCCCGTCCGCATTTGTGCAGCCCATCGGCTTTGCAAAAGTCGGCAAGCTGAAAAAACGCTTCTCCACCAAGAGTGTTTATATGGTCAGCACCGCATTTGCAAAAGCCATGTACATTCCCGTTTTCCTGTACGGTACCCTGCTCAAGGGCAAGGACGGCAAGCCGTTCTACACCAACCGCACCGCCATGATTCTGCCCACCATGCTCTGGGAAATCATTTATGCTCTGTTTGCGGGTCCGAAGATGGTCTGTGCACAGGAAATGCAGAATGAATGTATGGACTACATCGAATGGAAAAACGGCTTCCGTAATGAAGCCACCATCACCATTGCAAAGTCGGTTCTGAAAAAGGTTCCCAATCAGCTCAACGAGATCATCAAGCCGCAGATCAAAAAGTGGATCGGCTTTGAGCCCGAACGTTACAACAACAAGCAGTCACAAGAACCCAAAACACAGCTTTACATTTTTGCCATGGCAACCATTTTCCCGGCTGTTATTATCATGATCAGCATGATTCCCATGTTCTGGTACAATCTCGACAAGGAAACCAGAGAGCGTATGTACTATGACCTCATCAAACGCCGTGCAGAACAGGCTGAAACCGTCAAAACAGAAGCCGATGCACAAGGATAAAAAATACATATAGTACCACCGCGCCGCCGCAGAATGAACTGCGGCGGTTTTTTTGCTTGCATATACCTGCGAAAAATGATATAATAAAAACAAACAGGAATTGACGAGGTGAGAAAATGTCGCCTGCTAATGAAAAGGCAATCAGGAATTCTATTGCATCCGTTGAAATGGAAGGCTTTACCGTAAAAGCGGAAAGTATTTTATGGTGCGAACAGTTGCTCAACGGAGAAATGACCATGGCAGACTATATTGAACTGGTAAAACAGGCAGAAGGTGTTTAAATGAGCTACAGTATTGATGCAATTACTGCCGACTGTTATGAGGGAACTACTTGTCTGATCAATAAATTCAACATTACGGATGAAGAAAAACTTGCCAATGTTGAAGCCGCAATCACAATGGCAAAGGCTGCAGCGTTGGAAAAGAATCCGATAAACGGCAATTTTACATTTGAACACTTTTGTTTCATTCATCGATTCTTGTTTGAAGATCTTTATGAATGGGCAGGCAAGCTGCGAGAAGTTGAAATGTCAAAAAAAGGAACAAAATTTGCAAGATCACAAGACCTTGCATCTCTTTGCTATGCTTGTTTTGAGCGATTGCAGGAGAATAATTGTTTTTGCGGGCTGAAGTATTCTGATTTTGTGGAAAATATTGTTGACTTTTACTGTACACTCAATCTGATTCATCCGTTCCGCGAGGGAAATGGACGGACAGTTCGCATTTTTATTGCACAGCTTGTACGCCATTGCGGATATGAAATCAATTTTTCCGAAATCAATCCGGATGAACTGATGATTGCTACCATTCATGCCTCAAACGGAATACAACAGTATCTGATTGATCTTTTTGCCGCACATATAAAAATCTTATAAAAAGTACCGCGCCGCCGCAGAACTGAAACTGCGGCGGTTTTGATATATCTTGCTATTGTGCAATGTTTATAGAATTTTCTTGACAGAAATCAAAAAATAGTATATATTTATATATAGTATTTTGAATGGGGAGGAAATGATGTGAGCAACGAAACAACAAACACCGCTGTTGCAGAAAACGGCGAACAGCTTGTACACGGTGCGAAACTGGATCGAATTTACTGCACAAACAAAGAACGCATTGTGTATACCGTCAAAAACAGTGTTGCGGAAATGAGTCTCGGAAATTTTTCCATGGGGTCGGATATTTATCTGTATCAGATCTTCGGCTTAAAGCCGCTTGCACTCGCAAAAGCAAGAGCAGGGTTGACACTTTTTGATATGCTCAACGATCCGCTGTCGGCGGTCATTGTTGACCGTATGCGCACGCGTTGGGGCAAATTCAAACCGTTCCAGTTCGGAACGATCATCCCCAGCACGCTGCTCGGAATGTTCAACTGCTTCATGCCGTTGATTGCTTTGTTTTTCGGCATGAATGCACACGAGAAACTGATTATGTACATGGCCAGTGCCTACATAGGTGAAACCATCGGCGCTCTGTTCAGCGGTTCGGGTTACATTGACCTTGTTTTTACCCCGAACCCACAGGAACGAACGAGTTTGCTGACAGCGGCGAAATTTTTAGCCGATATTTATGCCAAAATACCAAGTCAGATCGCCACGGTCATCTTTGATCTGGTGGATCACGGGGTCATCAAGATGGATCTGATCAAGGTGTATGTCATCATGAACACGGCTGTGTGGGCAATTACCACCATTCCGAGTTTCATCTGGGCGTTCGTCAGCAAGGAACGTGTTCCGCAGTCCATCAAACCGCCCAAAGCCTCGGCAAGTATTTTGTCGGTCTTCAAAAACAAACCGCTTCTTATTTACACTCTGTCGGGTGCGATCGACAATATTCAGATCGGTACGGCAGAATCGCTTTACTTCCGCAATGTGCTCGGTCTTAATTCCTTCGGCACGGTCTGGGGCATCCCCGGCGGCCCGATTTCGTACTACAGTTATGTGTTGGCACCCAAATTCCGTGAACGTTTTTCAACCAAAACGCTGTGGCTGCTGCAAAGATTTTCCATCATCATTTCGGAAGGTGCGTTCTTCTTAGTCGGTCTTGCAGGCGGCATGAAGTATAAACTGTATGCCAAAGTCGGTGTCATGGGTGTTATGTTCATGCTCGGCAACTGCCTTGAAATGGTCTTCTATGCCACCAAAAAGATCGTCGGTACGGAAATCAGTTACGAAGTGCAGGACTACTGCGAATGGAAAAACGGCTTCCGTGTGGAAGCGACCACAGGGTTGCTTACCAACTATTGGGGTAAGGTGCAGGGCTATCTGCTCAACCTCATCAATGCGTGGATCCTCGAAAAGTGGACGGGATTTGAATCCGGTGCACTTGCCGTACAGAGTGAAAAAACAAAATACCGTCTGTTTATCATGGCTTACGGCCCGCGTCTGATTCCAGACATTCTTTGCACCTTGCCGATGTTCTTCTATAATATCGACACCAAGACCCGCGAAAGAATGTATCATGAATTGCAGGAAATCAGAATGAAAAAAGCCGCCGAAGTGGAAAAACTTGCAAACGATGGCAATGAACAGGTAAGTGAATAAAAACAAAACAGGGAGCAGATCAAAACTGCTCCCTGTTAAAATTTATCATTGTAAAAGTAAATCGGAGAGATAATTAAGATTTTCAGGTAATGTAATGTTTTGCCAATCGATATTGTTGACTTTGTATGTAATTTCTTGGTAAGAAGAAGCATTGATCGGTTTGCGGAATGTTGCAATAATTCGTACTGTCGAGGTTGACAGATTCCTGATATCGGCTTTTAATAAAGTATTGGGCAGATATCTGTTTTCATTTTTATCTAAATCAAACCCCATGATTCCATCGATTTTACCTACCAACTTATCGGTTTGTAACTTAGGTGTAAATGTATTGTAATCACCGATCATTTTGGCTGATAAATTTTTGCAAATCATTTTTGGCAGAACTTCAAGTTTTAATTGTGTGTTGCCGTCTTTATAGAATTCAAACTGGTTTGTTTGCAGGGTTTTGGAGATACATTTGTTGTAAAATTCAACGGCAGAGAGAATATGTTTGTTGTTTTTATTATCAATGTATTCAACCGGTATAAGTCCTGTTAAATGCATGTAATTCCTTTCTCTGAATGAAAATTCAAAAGAAAGAATTCGTTTGTGCTTGTCTTGACAAAGAAACAAAAGTGTTTTGTTCGCAAGTTCGCTTTTGTATTGTGCCGCACATTTGATAGCGATGGAAGCTGCGTCTGCTTTTGAATATTTCGCCATATTGAATCTCCATAATTTTAAAGGAAGAGTGCAACACCGCAGTGTTGTGCCTCTTCCTTAGCGGTTGATTTTTTTGTCGCCCACCGACAAACCGATCCTAAGTTCGGTACAGATCTCAGATTTTTTGGTTGTCTGCCAACCGTTCGGCCCGAAGTCCGACTTAAATATTGGGTTTTAGGTGTCAACCACACCGGTGAGATGTCGCTCACCTGCCAAAAGATTGCCGAAGATCTATTATCTTCTGTCTTTATTGTAACAAAAGAACGCAAAATTGTCAAGTTGTTTTTCATTTAATGAAAAACGGTTGTTCTTTTGTTGCATTATTATTATATGCTGAAAAAATTCAACCATGAGACATTATGCTAAATATAATGTCTGCCAATGCAGTTTTCTTTCTTCTGTTATGTTGTATTCTTTCAGAAGAAAATCGTCAAAATCGGCATAATTTTTCACCGCAGCGGTGTATGCCGTGTTGAACTGATGCATATCCACGGTTTCGCAGAATTGTATACAATCGCGAAGCCGTTTTTCCTTGCGCAGCATCAACAGCAAAAACTGCGTTTTGCGGTTGTGCCATTTGACATATTCGTTGCTCAGCAGATACTGTTCTGCAATCTGCGGTAAAGTTCTGCCTAAGCAATATTCAATTACTGCCGCCGCCATACCCGTGCGGTCTTTTCCTTCCGAACAGTGAAAGAGAATCGTTTCGCCCTTGTCAAGGCAAGAAAAAAGGTGATTCCAGGTCTGTTTTGCAAAAGGCATCTGTGCATAGACCGTGTATTTCTGTCGACGCATTTCTTCGATTCCGTCCCCTGTGAGTGCAAGCACACGGTCAGTTTGTTCTTTTGATACGACCACAAGATCGAATTTTCTGTTGTCAAAAACAGGCAGATGTGTGTATGTACTGCCGAGCGGTACATAGTCGGGTTTGTTGGCAACTTCTTCATTGCTTCTCAGGTCGAGCACGGTGTTAATGTGAAGATTGTCCAGCATCTGCTTTCCTTCGTCGGATAAATCAAACAGGGATGCAGATCGGATGAGCTTACCGTGTCGGATCGTTTTGTTGTCCTTACACACAAGTCCGCCCATGTCGCGGAAATTATTGGGTTTGTTTCTCATTGTTTTCAACTCTTTTTTCAGTATTGTCTGACCTTTAGAATGGCGGCAGTGTTGGCTTCGATGTGTACCGTGTCGCCGTGGACGGTACAGTTGAATAACGCATGATCCGCTATAATCCCGCTGTGCAGATGATAGTCAATGGGATGGTTATTGCGGTTTGCAATGACCAGAATACCGTCAGCATCCTTGCCTTTACGCAAGAAGCATACGCATTGCAACATGGACGAAACGGGAATAAAATCTCCGTCTCGTAACACAGATTCGTTTCTGCGTATCGCACCGAGAGCTTGCATATAATCCAAAAGCTCGCGGTCCTCCTTGCCCCATGGGAAACAACCGCGGTTAAACGGGTCATTACAACCTGTCATGCCTGCTTCATCGCCGTAATAAATGCACGGTACCCCGGGCAAGGTGTATTGCAACACGGCAGCAAGCTTATAAAGCGTTTTTGCTTTGTCATATTGTGCGGGACTTAAACGGACTTCCGATTGCCATGTGCGGCTTCTGCCGTCACAGCAAATGCCGGCAAGCAGTGTAAGAACACGCTGTGTATCATGCGTTCCGAGCATGTTCATGGCAGTGTGCAGGGCAGGCTTCGGGTAATTTTCGCAGACAGAAAGAATGCGGTCTGTGAACTTTTCGGCAAGTCCGTCACAGGCAAAGTCAAGAATTGCATCACGGAACGGATAATTCATAACGGAATCAAGTTGTCTGCCGAGCAGATAGCGACGTCTGTGTCCGTAACTGATCTTATTGCTGGCATCTTCCCACACTTCGCCCAACACAAAGCCGTCTGCCTTGACCGCTTTGATACGCTGTCTGACGGCATCCAGGAACACATCGGGCAATTCGTCGGCAACGTCAAGACGCACACCGTCTGCACCTGCATTCAACCATTGTTGCAGGATGCCGTTTTCACCCGTGATGAATTGCAGGTAGTTTTCGTTTTCTTCCTTGACCTCGGGGAGGGTGTCAATGCCCCACCATGAGTCATATTTATTTTTTCCTTCACGGAAGGTATACCAGTCGGCATAAGGTGAATCGGGGGATTGATAGGCACCGACCGAGGGAAAATGACCGTATTTGTTGAAATAAATGCTGTCGTCCCCCGTGTGACTGTAAACGCCGTCAAAAAGGATGCGTATGCCGCGTTTGTGTGCTTCGGTGCATAGTTCTTTGAAATCATCATTTGTGCCGAGATAAGGGTCAATTTTACTGTAATCGGCGGTGTCATAACGGTGGTTGCTTGCCGCCATGCAGACGGGATTCAGATACAGGCATGAAACACCCAAGGAGGACAGATAATCCAGTTTCTGCGTGATGCCTTTTAAGTCCCCTCCGAAAAAGTCGGAATTGGTAATCTTATTTTCATGGTTCGGTTTCCATTCGGGCATGCCGCCCCAATCCGAACGAAGGGTTCTGCCTTCTGTTGCAGGTTGTGCAGTCTGTCCCGAACGGCAGAAACGGTCGGGAAAAATCTGATACAGAATACCGCCGTGCATCCACCCGGGTGTCTTATAGTCGGCGGCATGCACCGTCAACTGCCAGTCTTCTCCTTCTTTGGAGAAACTGCCCGTGCGGGTGAAAATGCGCTTGATGCGGCTCATACCCCACGGGGTGTCGAATTCAAAGTGATAAAACAGCAGAGTAGGAGTGTCGGGGCAAAAATCCGTACCCCACCATTCGGTTTGTCCGTCCGTGCTTTCCCAGAACATGCCGTATTTTTGCACGGTGTGTTCGTCATTCACCACAAGACGCACGGCACTCACATGAAGTTCCCGCGGGAGCAAAACCCGAAGCCGCAGACTTTCGCCTGCGGCTATGCTTCCGAAAACGGATTTGTATTCTGTTCTTCCGGAATCAAAGGGGATCATGTGTTGCTCCTTATTACTTTGCGCTTGTTGTACCCCAGATGTTGGCGGCATATTCGTTGATTGCACGGTCAGCGGCAAAAATGCCTGCACCTGCAATGTTCATCAATGACATGCGATTCCATCTGTCTTTATCGGTGTAAATCTGTTCGGCAAGACTGCGTTTTGCGTTGTAGTCCGCAAAATCGGCAAGAACCATGTAAGGATCGTGATAGATGATGGTGCTTGCAAGTTCGGAGAAGTTCTTGCCTGCGATGGAATTGGTGTTCATGAAGTCAAGAACACGGCGGATGGTTGCATTGTTATTGTAATAGTAATTCGGATTGTAACCCGCATTGCGAAGGGTGTTGACTTCCTGCGTGTTCATACCGAAAATGACGATGTTGTCGTTACCGACGGACTCGAAAATTTCAACATTTGCGCCGTCCATGGTGCCGAGGGTGATGGCACCGTTGATCATGAGCTTCATGTTGCCCGTACCGCTTGCTTCCTTACCGGCAAGCGAAATCTGTTCGCTGATATCGGCTGCGGGCATGAGTCTTTCTGCCGCTGTGACACAGTAATCCTCCACATAAACGACCTTCATGAACTTGTTGACGGTCGGGTCATTGTTGATCATGTTGGACAGTGCACAGATGAAACTGATGATCTTCTTGGCGACAAGATAACCGGGAGCGGCTTTGGCACCGAAAATATAAGTGTGCGGTACCCAGTTGCCGTTGGGATTGTCTTTGATGGCAAGATAACGTGCAAGAATGTCAAATGCATTCAGGTGTTGTCTTTTGTATTCGTGCAGACGCTTGACCTGTACATCAAAAATGGAAGTCGGGTCAAGGGTGACGCCTGTTGTTTTATAAATATGATTTGCAAACTGTTCTTTTTTGATCTGCTTGACGGCGGCAAGTTCATCGAGGAAGGCTTTGTCGTCACCGAATTCACGCAGTTTTGTCAGTTCGTCGGCATGCAGGATGAATCCCTTGCCGATCTTGTCGGTCAGCAACTGTGTCAGTTCCGGGTTAGCCTGGCACAGCCAACGGCGGTGTGCAATGCCGTTGGTGACATTGGTGAACTTGTCGGGAGTCAGACGATAAAAATCGTTGAACAGGCTGTCTTTGATGATGTCGCTGTGCAGAGCCGAAACACCGTTGACGCTGTGGCAGGCGGCAACACAAAGGTTTGCCATACGCACCGCACCGCCCGAAATGACGGCTGTACGTTCCACGAAGTCGGCATCGTGCGTGCTGTTCCAGGTGTAACTGCGCAGTCTGTTGTCGATTTCCTTGATGATTTGATAAATTCTCGGAAGCAATCTGCGAATGAGGTCTTCACTCCAACATTCAAGTGCTTCGCTCATAACGGTGTGGTTGGTGTAGGCGACGGTATTGGTCACAATGTTCCATGCTTCGTCCCAGCCGTAACCGCATTCATCAAGCAGAATACGCATCAGTTCCGGGATGCAGAGAGTCGGATGGGTGTCGTTGATGTGAATGGCAATCTTTTCGGCAAGATTGTCAAGTGTGGTATTTTCACGCAGATAACGGCGTATAATGTCCTGCACCGCTGCGGAAACAAGGAAATACTGCTGACGCAGGCGCAGACTCTTTCCCTCCGGATGATTGTCGGCAGGGTAGAGCACCTTGCTGATGACTTCCGCCATGGCATTCTGCTCCATAGCCTTGATGTAGTTGCCCTGATTGAATGCGGACATATCAAGACCCGGTGCCTGTGCACTCCAAAGACGAAGCACGCTGATACCTTTGCCGTCCTTGCCCGATACGAACATATCGTAGGGAACAGCCTGAATGGGGATGTAGTCAACGAGTTCTACCTGATGATGGTTATTATCCCACCAATCGTGAATGTGTCCTTCAAAACGGACTTCGATGGCGCTTTCGGGACGGGGAACGAGCCATGCATCACCGCCGGGAAGCCAGAAATCGGGCAGTTCAGTCTGCCAACCGTCCACGATTTTTTGTTTGAATATACCGTATTCATACAGAATGGAATAACCTCTTGCGGGATAGCCCTGTGTTGCAAGACCGTCGAGATAGCAGGCGGCAAGTCTCCCCAGACCGCCGTTGCCTAAGCCCGCATCGGGTTCGCATTCATAAATGGAATCCATGGAAATGCCGTAGCCTTTGAGTACGGATTCAAATGTTTTGGTCAGATTCAGGTTATAAAGATTATTTTTCATGGAACGGCCCATCAGGAATTCCATGGACATATAATAAATTCGTTTTGCACCTGCCTTGTCACCGCGGCTGTTGAATTCGGCACGGCCCTGTGCCATCATGTCACGAACAAGCATGGCAATCGCACGGTAAAATTGTTCTACCGTTGCGTTTTCGGGATGCACACCGAAGAAATGCAGCAATTTGTTGTCCAGCATTTCTTTTGCTTGTTTCACTGTAAGGGAATATTTCATGCAAAACCTCCAAAAGTATGAGTAAAAAAGGGGCTTTTTTTAAAGCTCTTTGTGTATTTTACACTAATTTTTGACCGATTGCAATAGGTAATTGCGGGTTTTTGTATTCTAACCGTATTTTTATTAAATTTGCAGTAAAATTATACATTTGATTTGTCAAAGGTTGACATATGAATAAAAAAAGAGTATTATATCTTATATTTGTTTTGCACCGAAAGGATGCTTTTATGCAGCATTATTCCAAAAGAACAAGAGCGCAGATCCATCTGGATGCCCTTGCCTTCAATTTACAGGAAATCAGACGGCTTGCAGATGACAACACCTGTGTTATGGCAGTTGTGAAAGCGGATGCATACGGACACGGGGACGAACAGATTGCCTTGTATCTGCAAAAATGCGGCGTGGATTGGTTTGCAGTTTCTAACCTTGCCGAAGCATTGGAGCTTCGCAAATGCGGCATTGACCGTCCGGTTCTGATTCTCGGCTATACACCGCCCGAATGTGCGGCGCAACTGGCTTACAATGATATTACCCAGGCTGTTTACTGCACCGATTACGCACAGCGGCTGTCGGAATTTGCCGTGCAGGCGGATGTGACGGTGAATGCGCATATCAAACTCGACACAGGCATGAGCCGCATCGGCTTTTTCTATCATGATACCGAAACGGACTGTGCGACCGTGGATGCAATTGCCGCCGCTGTTGCTTTGCCGGGACTTTTCTGTGACGGTATTTTTACCCACTTTGCACAAGCCGATATGGCAAGCGGCGGGGAAGTGTATACCCGCCTGCAATATGATCTGTTTTTAGATATGATCGGCAGACTGGAGCAAAGAAATATCACTTTCGCCTACAGACATTGCTGTAATTCCGCAGGCATTCTTGCTTATCCCGAAATGCACATGGATTTGCTTCGTGCGGGAATTATTCTGTATGGCTTGTATCCGTCTTCCGAAGTGCCGCGCAATTGCCGCCTGAAGCCTGTTATGGAGCTTCGCACCGTGGTTTCCATGGTCAAGGATATTCCCGCAGGAACGGCATTCAGTTACGGCGGTACGTTCGTTGCCGAAAAGGATATGACCGTGGCGACCGTGCCCATCGGTTATGCGGACGGTTATCCGCGCAGACTTTCCAATAAGGTCTATATGCTGACCGAAAACGGCGATATGGCACCCGTTATCGGCAATGTGTGCATGGATCAGTGCCTGCTGGATGTGACGGGAATCCCCGATATTAAAGAAGGCTCACAGATCATCGTTATGGGATCGGCAGGCGGACGCACGGTCAGTGCCGATTTTCTCGCCGACAAAGCAGGGATTATCAATTACGAAATCGTCTGCGGGCTTTCGCGCCGTGTACCGCGCGTGTATTTCGACGGTGACGAAGTGGTTTCCACAACGGATTATCTGCAATAAATGAAAACAAGCTCTCCGTTTTATACGGGGAGCTTTTCTGCGTGCGTGAATGAAATGTGCTGATAAATTACGGTTTGTCGGGCTGCGCCCTGAATGCAAAATGGAAAATGCAAAATGCAAAATTACAGGAATGGCGTTGCCATTATAGAAGATATAATTTTTGGTTTTGATGATATGAGTTTATTTGCAGATAATTGGACATAAACCGTAGGGAACGGATAGCATCCGTTCCGGGAAAATCAGCGGTCTGATGTGGCTTTTCTGTTATTTACACTACATTTTCATCGTCAAATTTACAACGGAACGCATGGTATGCGTTCCCTACAAGCTTTGACCGACTTTTTCTTTAAATCGGAGCGTAAGCGACCCTTTCATTTTGCATTTTGCATTCCTAAATTTTGCATTTCGGTCTGTTGAAAACAGACCGACAAACCATAATTTACCACCCGGCTGTCAGAGAACAAAAAAATCCGGGATCCTTTTGGATTCCGGATTGCTTTTTCTGTGCTTATTCTTCTTCAGAATTCTTTCTGATTTCGATTCTGCCGTACAGGGAGCCTTCACTGTCCTTGCGGGGAGCTCTGGTCGGTGCTGCAGGTGCGGAATTGCGGCGGTCATTGCCTCTGTTGTAGCCGCCTCTGCCGCCGCGATTGCCGCCACGGTTGCCGCCGCGGCGGTTGTTGTAGTTACCGCTGCCTGCGTGGGTGGGCTTGACGCCTTCTTCAAGGGAGATGATGACTTTTCTGTCCGAATCGTAGCCGACGGAATGAGAGGTAACGCCTTCAATTTCCTGAATGGCGGTGTGGATGATGCGGCGCTCATAGGGGTTCATGGGTTCGAGTGCAACATTGCGACCGTACTTAAGGACGGTCTTTGCGTGTTTTGCGGCAAGTGCGCGCAGGTTTTCGGCTCTCTTTTCACGGTAGTTGCCGACATTGACGGAAATTCTTGCGCCGTCAGCTTCGTCACCGCTCTTCTTGGCTGTCAGGCGGACAAGATACTGAATGGCATCAAGGGTTTCGCCTCTGCGACCGATAAGAATGCCGTAGTCTTCTTCACAGTTGATATTATAAATGATGTCCTTATCATTTTCTTCTCTGTCAACGGTGTAATTGGTAATGCCCATGCCTTCGATGATGGCTTTCAGGTATGTACGGGCTTTTTCTTCGTCGGGGAGTTCATAGTATACGCGAACTTCAGCGGGATGGCCGCCGAACAGACCGAGTGTCTTTTTCTGGGGCTGTCTGAGGACTTCGTACTGAACATCAATGTCCTCGGGCGCATTCAATGCAGCCTTGGCTTTTTCGAGTGCTTCTTCAATGGTAGCACCTGTGCCTGTTTTTTCAAAAAGCATTGTATAGGTGTCCTTTCGTCATATTGCAGCCGAACACGATTTCGGCTTGTTTACTGTTCTTCTGCGATTTGTTTTGCACGCAGTTTAATGGTGTTCTCTTTGGAACGGCGCTCAACCGTTTCGTCAATCATATTCATGGCGATAACTTTTTCGGGTTTGTAGACCTGGTTGAGAATCAATGTCTGGAAAAAAGTGAGAATGTTGGAAATGATCCAATACACACCAACGCCGGCGGAGAAAGTGTAGGAGAAGTAAGCCGACATCAGGGGGGACATAAATGTCATGCAACCCATGGAGGGGTTCTTTGCCATTTCGGGATTTGTTTTGCGCTGACGCAGATACATGAGAATACTGGAAAGCATGGCGGTGACACCCGAAAGCACGGGAATCAGAATCAGTCGCCAGTCGCCGCCTTCATCATTGAATGTGTTCGGATAGGCGGTCAGGTCAATGCCGAAAATGGTGAATTTTTCAATAAAAGTAGTGATTCTTTCAATCATATCCCCATAAACTGTGGGGTCAAGTTCGGGAATGATCTTGTCGAAGTTGCCCATGATTGCAAGTTCGACACGGCCGTTGGTCATAGCAAGGCCGAGATTGTTGCAGATTTCGGTAAAATGCGCAATGTGTTCTTCACCGATGCGCAAAACCTGCGAAAGGGGAGAATAAATAGCACCGTACAGACCCATCATAACTATCATCTGCACGATAAGAGGCATACAGCCGCCTGCGGCCGCACTGAAGCCTTCGCGTTGATACAGTTCCTGGGTTTCCTGTTGAATTTTTGCCTGGGCTTCCCTTTGGGGAAGGGATGCGTATTTTGCACGGATCTTATTGACTTTCGCCTGCAGACGAAGTTGTTTTGCGGCATTCTTTTGTTGCTTCATGGAACTGGGGAGCATACAAAGACGCACAACAAAAGTCAGAATGAAAAGTGAAATCAGATATTCACCCGTCAAACCATATAAAAAATAAAGTGCGATACCGAACGGTACAGCGATTGCGCTGTAGAGACCTTGCATAATAAATTCCTCCGTTTATTTCCTCTTCCTTGATTTTCTGTTCCCGGAAAGTTCGGGCACCGGATCTACGCCTCCGGGAAAGAGTTGGTTGCAGCGAAGCAGCCGTTTTGCTGCAAGAAAACCGCCGCGCAGTGCGCCGTATTTTTCAATCGCCTGCACGGCATATTGCGAGCAGGTCGGATAATACCGGCACATGGGCGGAAAAAGGGGAGAGATATGCCGCTGATAAAAGCGGATTGCTTTCAGGAGAAAATCCTTCATCGCAGAAGCCCTGCCTGAGCAAGTTGCTTACGCATAATCTCCGTAATTTCCGTGCTTTTTTTGTATACAGTTTTAGTCCTGGCCACGAATACTATATCGTAACCGGGACTCGTTTGGTTTGCCAACGGTGCAAATGCCGCGCGAATGACACGTCTTGCGCGGTTTCTTTGTACGGCGTTGCCGATCTTTTTACTTGTTGTGATGCCAACACGACAAATGCCCGCGCGGTTCTTGTTTACATAAGTAACCAACGCAGGATTTGTGTATGCTTTTCCACGACCGTAAGTTCTGCGGAAATCAGTGTTGGATTTTAGTGTTTCAAATCCGGACAAAGTTGTTTACCGAATCCTTTCGGATGTGATTCACCGGATCTCTACGCCGTGATGCAGATTAGTAGCTGAGTTGCTTTCTGCCCTTTGCTCTGCGGCGAGCAAGTACCTTGCGGCCGTTTCTGTCCGACATTCTTTTGCGGAAGCCATGTTCCATCTTGCGATGACGCTTCTTGGGCTGGTATGTTCTTTTCACGGTAAAACCTCCATTCTGACCGGTATTTATAGGTTTTGGCTGCTAAAGAAGAACGGGAATAGACTTTCCCTCACTTCGCAAGGACTAATTATACCTAAATAATTGCAGTCTGTCAAGACCAAAAATAAATTTCTTCTGTTTGTTGTCATAAATACCAAAAAAAATAAAAATTTTTAAACTTAAATTAAAAAAACAAGACAATACTTGCATTATACATAAAAAAAAGGTAATATATAGATATATCTGTGCAAAGGAGTTTATCATGGAACTGTTCGACAGGACAAAAACCGATAAAAGATGGAATTTTATTGTTAACACTGCCTATTTTGTGATTATTCTCGGACTTGCTTATTTTTTGTTTGACCGCTGTCTGAGCTTGTTTCTGCCGTTGCTGGTTGCTTTTTTTGTTGCAATGATCCTCAAAAGGCCAATTGCATATATCGACAGGAAGACACCGCTGAAACGCGGGTTGATCAGTGTGATTTTAGTTTTGTCTGTCCTCGGAATCGGTGTGGGACTTCTTGTTTTGCTGGGCTTTAAAGTGGCACCTGAAATCAAAGGATTCTTTACCTATGTTTACAACCGCATCAACGACCTGCCGCAACTGATTCTTTCTTTTAAAAATTGGTTACTGGGTGTGCTTGCCAATCTGCCTGAAAGTTTTACGGCGGATCTGCGTGTGACTGTTTCCGCGTTTCTTGACAATCTTGCAGAAAACGGTCTTGCAGGGCTGAATGTCAAAACCGATTCTTTCAATTGGTCATCTGTCCTTTCTACCGGCGGCGATATTCTCATCAATACCGTCGGACAATTCCCCTCGTTGGTAATCAGTTTTGTTATTACAATTATTTCTTCCGTGTTCGTCTGTTCGGACTATGAACATATCCGCGATTTTATTCTTTCGCAGATGAGTGATGAAAACGGCAAAAAACTGTCCCATGCAAAGCAACTTGCCGTGTCTACTATGTTTAAAATGATCAAGGCCTACGGTCTGATTTTTCTGATCACGGCATTCGAAATGACCATTGCGCTTTCCATTCTGAAACTCATCGGCGTATATAAGTCGGATTATCTGTTTATTATTGCCATTCTGGTTGCCCTTGTGGATATCATCCCCGTGCTCGGTACCGGTACCGTTCTCATTCCGTGGGGTGTTATTTCTCTGCTGACGGGGAAAATCGGACTGGGTATCGGTTTGCTGGTCACTTATGCCGTTGTTCTTGTTATCCGTCAGGTTCTGGAGCCCAAGTTGGTTTCCGGACAGATCGGATTGCCTCCCATTGTCACCATTACTTCCATGTATGTCGGCACAAAGGTGTTGGGTGTTTTCGGTTTCTTCATTATGCCGTTCTTTGTTACCATTATCAATGAACTGAACAAAGCCGGCATTATTCACCTGTTTAATTCAACCAAAAAGAACGCGGCTGTTTTCGCTACATCTGTTGCGGCGGAAGTGCAAAAAGAAGACACCGATGACGGTGCTGCGCAAGTTTAATATTGTTTTATCCGGAGGAAAACATGTTCGGAATGATATCTTTATTGATCGCAAAAGCATCTGTGCTGAATGAGGTTGATATTGTCAATTTGTTGATAGCACTGTTTGCAAGCATTGTTGATGTTCTTGCAAACAGTGATACAACTGCTGTTGTTTTTTCTTTGACAGGGGCGTAAGTTGTTTTTTGAGCTATCGCTTTGTGCGGTGGCTCTTATTTGTTGCCATACCATTGTATTATATAGGAGTTGTTTTACATGGAATGTCTGTATTTTTCTTCCGCTGTTGTTGAAGCATGGAAAAACAGCAACGATCCGATGATTCAAAAGTTGTGTGCGACAGCACTTACGGTAGCTGAAAATGCATTGCAGTTAAAGGTGGTGCCCGAATCGGCTGTGCAGGTCAACGGCGAGGGATATGTAGTGCAACATGAAAATTACGGCGATGCCTGCGGCCCGTTCTGCGCCAATATGCTCAATCTGGCATTCGGCTATTATTACACACAGAATGTTGCTTATTTTGAAAAAGCAAAAGAACTCATGCTGGCTTACGCACAATATGAAAAATGGCACGGAAAGGGGTTTAAAGGACGCAGTGAACTGAATACGGGGCATTTTTGCGTCGGCATGGCATACGGCTATGCCTGTTTCGGCAGTCTGCTGACGGATACGGAACGTGAAATCATTGTACAGGGTACATACAAACTCGGTATCCTGCCGTTGTTGGAAGACTGGCTGTTGCCCGGCACTAAGATTCATGCGTTTGATACGATGGGGCATAACTGGTGGCCCGTGTGTGTCAGCGACGGTGCTTTTGCCGCCATTGTCATGCGGGATGCGCTGCCTGATGCAGAGCATCTTGCAGACCTTGCCGCCAGCGGTCTTGCACAATGGTTTGCTTATAAAGGAAATCCTGTCAATAATAAACTTGCCAGCATTGATAACGGTGCTTTCTATGAAGGCGTCGGTTATTATAATTATACCTTGTCCGAATATCTGCAGTTTGCTTATGCATACGAAAAAATCAAGGGAAAAGCCCCCTTTGATGATCATGCCGTTATGACTGCTGCCGCCGACTTCTTTGTGCAGACTGCATACCCGTCTTCGCAGAAGGATTACTTTGTCGGTTTCGGCGACTGCGACGGCAACGGTTTTTCGGATTGTGTGTTGCATCTGCTGGCGCGCTTCCCCGCATCGGCAACCTTGCGTTGGTATGTGCAGGACAGAGACAAGCATACGACCGATTCAGCCGTTTTTCGTCTATTACATTATAATAATATATATTCGCTTCCCGTGCAGATTCCGTCACAGTTGTCCGTTTGCTATGAAAACAACGGTTGGGCGATCTTTCGCGACAGCTTTGAAAAGGACAGCACCATGCTTGCTGTCAAGTGCGGTGACAGCTGGAATCATTCACATAACGATGCGGGACACTTTGTTCTTTACCGGAACGGCAGAAGTGAGATTTTTGATTCTGCCTGTTGCAGTTATGCCAATGATATTTATCGTGATTACTATGTGCAGTCCTATGCGCACAATGTTGTGTTGTTCAACGGTAAGGGACAGGATTGGCGTGACCATCATGATCATATCCGTATGCGGGGAAGATTGTATGACTTCACGGATGCACAGCAGATGCGTTATGTGGTTGCGGATGCAACGGGACCGATGGGCAGATGGTTCAGGAAACACCTTCGTCATTTTGTGTGGCTGAAAGATTTTATCCTTATATATGATGACATACAGAGTTATGAATCCGGTACGGTTTCGTTCCTGTTGCATGCCGAAGAAAATAACTGTTTCAGAATGCTGACTCCGTGTGCCGTTTCCGAACCGCACGGCTATATCGGACATGATGTGAATGATTGTACTTATCTGTCTTATGATCAACAGACCGACGAGGGCGGCAGGGCCAAGTTTGTGTCCGTGCTTGCCTTGCGGGATGGACTGATGCCGATTATGACAGAAGAAGAGTACGGTTTTTGCGTTCAATGCGGTGAAACAAAGGTTTATATCAATCTTTCAAGCGACGGAAGGATCATGCATAACAACTGTCTGACCGAAATGGGCGGGTATTTTACCGATGCTGTTATGCTTGCTGAGGTCGGAAATGAACTTTTTGCAGTCAATACAAGCATTATCCGGGAGAATGGAGAAATAATTCTGGATACTTTGGCGAGAAGTACAAAAAAAATCAAAAAAAATCTGCAAAATCACTAAACTTTTTTCAAAAAGTTCTTGCAATTTGCATAATGGTATGTTATAATACCCGTGCTTGAAAAGGATAGGTATATTATGCCTTGAGATTTTCAGGCAGATGTGCGATGATGTGGGATGTGGCTGCACACCGATGCAGGGAACTCCCGCGGAGTATGTCCGATTTTAAACCGGGCGAAACAAGCCGATGCCAAGGGGGATATCCGCGCCTTAACCGGATTTTTTCCCACCAAGGCACTTTTCTGCTGTCAGCTCCGGAAATATTTTTCCGGAGTTTTAAAACGGGGAGAGATGAAACACCCGGCTGGGTTGCAGGAAATCCAAATCGGCTGTCGCCAAACAACAAGGAGGCAAATCACATGGCAGTTAAGGAAAAGATCAGAATCAGACTCAAAGGTTACGACCACAACCTCGTTGACAAAGCAGCAGAGCGTATCGTCGAAACCGCAAAGCGCACGGGCGCACAGGTATCCGGCCCCGTACCGCTTCCCACCGAGAAGGAAGTTGTTACTATCCTTCGTGCTGTTCATAAGTACAAAGATTCCCGTGAACAGTTTGAACAGCGCACCCACAAAAGACTCATTGACATCATCAGACCCACCAGCAAGACTGTTGAGGCTCTGACAGGTCTTGAGCTTCCCGCCGGTGTTGACATTGACATCAAAATCTAACAAGGTGTCGATGCCCTATATAAATAGGTCACCGCAGGTCAAGTTGACATGCAGTCAACCAATAATCTGACAGGAGGAAAAAACAGATGAACAAAGGTCTTATCGGAACGAAAGTCGGCATGACCCAGATTTTCGACGCAAACGGAAACGTAGTTCCCGTAACCGTCATCATCGCAGGTCCTTGCGCGGTTGTTCAGAAGAAGACAAACGAGAAGGACGGCTACGAAGCTGTTCAGCTCGGCTACGGCGATGTCAAGGCATCCCGTGTCAACAAGCCCATGAAGGGTCACTTCGCAAAACTTGACGTGGCTCCCAAGAAGGTTCTGAAGGAATTCAGATTCGACGATTGCGCAGCATTCAACACAGGTGATATCCTGAAGGCTGACGTATTCGCAGCGGGCGACAAAGTAGACGTTTCCGGCACCAGCAAAGGTAAAGGTACCGCAGGCGTCATCAAGAGATGGAACATGGCAAGACTCAAGGAAACCCACGGTACGGGCCCTGTCGGCAGACACGGCGGCTCCATCGGCGCCTGCTCCGACCCCTCCAGAGTTTTCAAGGGAAAGAAAATGTCCGGTCATCTCGGCAGCGAAAAGGTCACCATCCAGAATCTGGATGTCGTAACGGTCGATGCTGAAAACAACATCATCGCTATCAAGGGCGCCATCCCCGGCCCCAAGGGCGGCACTGTTGTTATCACAAGCGCCGTTAAGAAAGCGTAAGGAGGAATGAACGATGCCTAACGTAGCAGTATTCAACATGGCAGGCGAAAAGGTATCCGAGCTTGCTCTCAACGAAAGCGTATTCGCAGTTGAGCCCAACACCTCGGTCATGCACATGGCTGTCATCAACTATCTTGCAAATCAGCGTCAGGGTACACAGTCCACCCTTACGAGAGCTGAAGTCAGCGGCGGCGGAAAGAAGCCCTGGCGTCAGAAGGGAACAGGCCGCGCAAGACAGGGTTCCACGCGTGCTCCCCAGTGGTATCACGGCGGTATCGCTCTTGGCCCGAAGCCCCGTTCCTACAACTTCACCATCAACAAGAAAGTCAGACAGCTTGCTATCAAGTCTGCTCTTTCTTCCAAGGTTCTTGCTGACGAACTCGTTGTTCTTGACAGCCTGACCCTTGAAGCCATCAAGACCAAAGAGATCGTCAAGGTTCTCTCTGCTCTGAAGGCAGGCAAAAAGGCACTCATCGTTCTTCCCGAAAAGGATGACGTTGTTTACCGCAGTGCAAGAAACATCGCAGGCGTTAAGGTTTCTCCCGTGAACACCATCAACACCTACGACATTCTCAATTGCGACACACTCATCGTTCTCAAGGACGCTGTTGCCAAGATCGAGGAGGTCTATGCAAAATGAAATACGCACAGGATATCATCCTCCGTCCCATCGTAACAGAGGAAAGCATGCTCAACACTGCTGACAAGAAATACACTTTCGCAGTTGCTAAAGATGCTAACAAGTATCAGATCGCTGACGCTGTTGAAGCTATCTTCGGCGTTAAGGTCGAAAAGGTTAATACCATCAATGTTCGCGGTCATCTTCGCCGCTACGGCCGTTTCGAAGGCTACAAGCCCTCCTGGAAAAAGGCTATTGTGACGTTGACAGACGATTCCAAGACCATCGAGTTCTTTGACGGAATGTTCTAATCAAGACCGTCCGGGTTGGCGATGTATGGAAATAGCCGTCCGCTAAACCTCCCGGATATGAACACTTATTTCAAAATTATGAAAGGCGTGTGACTGAAAATGGCTATTAAAGTCTACAAACCGACTACCAACGCTCGTCGTAACATGTCGGTTACAGATTATTCTCATCTGTCAAAGGTCGCTCCCGAGAAGAGCCTTCTTGAACCCCTCAAGAAGACTTCCGGCCGCAACAGCTACGGCAGAATCACCGTTCGCCATCACGGCGGCGGCAACCGCAAAAAATATCGTATCATCGACTTCAAGAGAACCAAGGCAGGCGCTGCTACCGTTCTTACTCTCGAATACGATCCCAACCGTTCCGCACACATCGCACTCATTCAGTACGAAGACGGCACCAAGAGCTACATTCTTGCTCCCGAAGGTCTGAAGGTCAACGATGTTGTTGAAGCAGGCAAAGATGTCGATATCAAAGTCGGTAACGCTCTTCCGCTTGCAAACATCCCCGTAGGTACTTTCGTACACAATGTTGAACTGTATCCCGGCCGCGGCGGCCAGCTCGCAAGAGCAGCCGGCAACGCAGCACAGCTCATGGCTAAAGAAGGCGTTTATGCTCTTCTTCGTCTGCCCTCCGGTGAACAGAGAAACGTTCCCGCTCTGTGCATGGCTACCATCGGTACCGTCAGCAACGCTGATCACATCAACGTTAAGATCGGTAAAGCAGGTCGTACCCGTCACATGGGCATCCGTCCCACAGTCCGCGGTTCTGTTATGAACCCCTGTGACCACCCCCACGGTGGTGGTGAAGGCAAGTCCCCCATCGGCCGTCCCGGCCCTGTTACTCCCTGGGGCAAGCCCGCACTTGGTTATAAGACTCGTGCAAAGCATAAGCGTTCCGACAAGCTGATTGTCAAGCGCCGCAATGCGAAATAAGCGGAAAGGAGACAATAAATAATGGGCAGAAGCGTTAAAAAAGGACCTTTTGTGCAGCCCAAACTGCTTGAAAGAGTCGAAAAAATGAATCAGAATGGCGAAAAGATCGTCCTCAAGACGTGGAGCCGCAGCTCTACGATCTTCCCCGAATTTGTTGGTCATACCTTTGCCGTTCACGACGGACGTAAACATGTTCCGGTATATGTTACCGAAGACATGGTAGGTCACAAACTCGGCGAATTTGCTCCGACCAGAACCTTCAGAGGTCATGCCGGCAGCAAAACTTCCAACAACGGTAAATAATCGGTCGAAAGGAGTGTAAATTATGGAATCAAGAGCAAAAGCGACTTTTGTGCGTATCGCTCCCAGAAAGGTACAGATCGTTCTGGATTTGATCCGCAATAAGCCCGCAGATGAAGCTATGGCAATCCTGAAGTACACGCCCAAGGCCGCGTGTGAACCGCTTGCAAAGCTTCTCAAGTCCGCAATCGCAAATGCGGAACATAACTACAATATGGATACCGACAGACTTTATGTTGCAGAATGCAGCGTATGTCAGGGTCCCACCCTCAAGAGAATCAGACCGAGAGCACACGGCCGTGCGTTCAGAATCAACAAGAAGACGTCGCACATCACCCTTGTACTCAAGGAAATTGAGGAATAAGCGGGGAGGAGGAATAAACAATGGGTCAGAAAATTAATCCTACCGGTTTGAGAATCGGTGTTATCAAGGATTGGGAATCCCGCTGGTACGCAAACAAGGCTACCTTCGGCGACACCCTCGTAGCAGATTACAACGTTCGTGAATACCTCCTCAAGTCCCTCGAGTCCGCAGGTGTTCCGAAAATCGAAATTGAACGCGACCCCAAGAGAGTCCGTATCAACATCCACTGCGCAAAGCCCGGCATGGTTATCGGCAGAGGCGGTGCTGAAATCGAAAAGATCAAGGCAACCTGCAAGAAGATGCTCGGCGGCGACAAGGAAGTTTACATCAACATCATCGAAATCAAGCAGCCCGACCTCAATGCTCAGCTCGTAGCAGAAAAGATCGCTCTGCAGCTCGAAAAGCGTGTATCCTTCCGTCGTGCAGTTAAGCAGGCTATCGGTAGCACCATGAGACTTGGTGCAAGAGGTATCAAGATCCAGGTCGCAGGCAGACTCGGCGGTGCTGAAATCGCTCGTACCGAAACCTACAAAGAAGGTACGATCCCGCTTCAGACCATCAGAGCTGACATTGACTACGGTGTAACAGAAGCCAAGACCACTTACGGTCGTATCGGCGTTAAAGTCTGGCTGTACAGCGGCGAAGTCCTTCACGAAGGCCGTGCTCGCAACAACAACCAGAGAAGAAACAACAATCAGAGAAGAGACAGGAGGGCGTAAAGATGTTATTGCCTAAGCGTGTAAAGTACCGCAGACAGCAAAGAGGTCGCCTTAAGGGCGAAGCACATCGCGGCAATAAGGTTAACTACGGCGATTTTGGTCTTGTGGCTTGCGAGCCCGCATGGATCACCTCCAACCAGATCGAAGCAGCCCGTATTGCCATGACCAGATCCATTAAGCGTGGCGGTCAGGTTTGGATTAAGATCTTCCCCGATAAGCCCATTACCGAAAAGCCTGCAGAAACCCGAATGGGTTCCGGTAAAGGTTCTCCGGAATACTGGGTAGCAGTTGTAAAGCCCGGCAGAGTCATGTTTGAAATCGCCGGTGTTGAGGAAGCTCAGGCTCGTGAAGCTCTGCGTCTTGCAGCAGCTAAACTGCCTATCAAGTGTAAAGTATTGACCAAGGAAGAACAGGGTGGTGAGCAAGAATGAAAGCCAGTGAAATCAGAGCAATGACCATCGAAGCGATGGACGCTGAACTCCTTAAACTGAAGGAAGAGCTTTTCAATCTGCGCTTCCAGCAAGCCATCAACCAGCTTGACAACCCGATGCGCATCAGCGCCGTCAAGAAAGATATCGCCCGTATCCTTACGGTTAAGCGCGACATCGAACTGCACGGCAAGGATGCCTGAGTCAAGGGAGGAAGCATAAATGGAACGTAATTTGAGAAAAACCCGCGTCGGTATTGTTAAGAGCGACAAAATGGACAAGACAGTTGTTGTCGCTGTTCAAGATAAGGTTCGCCATCCTCTTTACAAGAAGATCGTTAACCGTACCATCAATCTTAAGGCACACGACGAAAACAACGAATGCGGTATCGGTGACCGTGTTCTTCTGATGGAAACCAGACCCCTCTCCAAAGATAAGAGATGGCGTGTGGTTGAAATCATCGAAAAAGCTAAATAAGAAGGAGGCACATTATGATTCAGCAACAGACTTTACTCAAAGTCGCCGATAACACCGGTGCTAAGGAGCTTATGTGCATCCGCGTACTCGGCGGTACCGGCAGAAAATATGCCAATATCGGTGACGTTGTAGTCGCTTCTGTTAAAAAGGCTACTCCCGGCGGCGTTGTGAAAAAGGGTGATGTCGTGAAGGCAGTCATCGTTCGCTCCGCAAAGGGTGTCCGCAGAGACGACGGAACCTATATCCGCTTTGATGAAAATGCAGCCGTTATTATCCAGGCTGACAAGAACCCCAAGGGTACCCGTATTTTTGGGCCTGTGGCAAGAGAACTTCGTGATCACGAATACACCAAGATTCTCTCCCTCGCTCCCGAAGTACTTTAATTCGGAGGTGCGCAATGAGTAATAAAGTTCATGTTAAGACCGGCGATACCGTTATGGTTATCAACGGCAAAGACAGAGGCAAGACCGGCAAGGTTCTGCAGGTCAGCCCCTCCGAAGGCAAGGTCATTGTTGAAGGTATCAACATTGTCACCAAGCATGTGAAGCCCCGCAGAATGGGTGAAGCAGGCGGCCGTATCGAGGCTGAAAGTGCTCTCTACGCAGACAAGGTTCAGCTTGTTTGCCCCAAGTGCGGCAAGGCTGTCAGAGTCGGTCATCAGATCGATTCCAAGGGCAACAAAGTTCGCGTCTGCAAAAAGTGCAGCGCACAGTTTTAATGAGGGAGGACGATAACAATGGCAAGACTTAAAGAAATGTACAAAGCCGACGTCGCTCCGGCTCTCATGAAGAAATTCAACTACAAGAGCGTTATGCAGATTCCGAAGATTGACAAGATCGTTGTCAACGTCGGCTGCGGCGAAGCCCGTGAAAATCCGAAGGCTCTCGATGCCATCTGCGGCGATATCGCACAGATCACCGGTCAGAAACCCGTTGTCTGTCTGGCAAAGAAGTCCGTCGCTAACTTCAAGCTTCGTGAAGGTATGCCCAACGGTGTTAAGGTTACGCTCAGAGGCGAAAAGATGTACGAGTTCCTCGACAGATTCTTCAACCTCGCTCTTCCGAGAGTGCGTGACTTCAGAGGGATCAACCCCAACTCCTTCGACGGCAGAGGCAACTATGCTGTCGGTATCAAGGAACAGCTGATTTTCCCCGAAATCGACTACGATAAGATCGACAAAGTCCGCGGTATGGACATCTGCATCGTCACTACCGCACAGACAGACGAAGAAGCCAGAGAACTTCTTGCTCTCATGGGCGCTCCGTTTGCTAAATAAGGAGGGGAAAGATAATGGCAAAGACATCTAAAAAAGTCAGTCAGGCAAGACCCGCGAAGTATTCGACAAGAGCTTATAACAGATGCAAGATCTGCGGAAGACCCCACGCTTACCTTCGTAAGTATGGTGTATGCCGTATCTGCTTCAGAGAACTGGCTCATGCAGGCCAGATTCCCGGTGTTAAGAAAGCAAGCTGGTAATTATAGCTTTAAGTAAAGGAGGTTTACGGCATGCAGATTACCGATCCCATCGCTGATATGCTTACCAGAATCAGAAACGCAAATTCTGCTAAGCACGACACGGTGTCCGTCCCCGCATCCAATATGAAGAAGGCTATCGCCCAGATTCTTGTTGACGAGGGATACATTAAGAGTTTTAAAGTTGTTGACGACGGTAAACAGGGCGTTATCGAAATCGCTCTCAAGTACGGTCCCAACAAATCCCAGGTTCTCATGGGTATACGCAGAGTTTCCAAGCCCGGCCTGCGTATTTATTCCGATGTAGAGAATATGCCGAAAGTCATGAAAGGTCTCGGCATTGCAATCCTCTCCACATCCAAGGGTATTATGACCGATAAGGATGCTCGCAAAGCCAACATCGGCGGCGAAGTCCTTGCATATGTCTGGTAAGGAGGTACAAAGGGATGTCTCGTATTGGCAGAAAGCCTATTACAGTTCCGGCAGGTGTTGACGTCACCATCGACGGCAGCGCAGTCACCGTTAAAGGTCCCAAGGGTACTCTTTCCGGAACTTTCAACAGCAACATGAGCATCGAGCTTGATGCCGGTGTTATCACTGTTTCCCGTCCCAACGACGAAAAGGAAAACAGAGCTCTGCACGGCCTCACTCGTACCCTCATCAGCAATATGGTCGAAGGCGTCAGCACAGGCTTCAAAAAGGAACTTGAAATTGTCGGTGTCGGTTACCGTGCCGCAATGGATGGCAAGAGCATCGTTCTGACCGTCGGCTATTCCCACACGGTGAAGATGGATCCGCCCGAAGGCGTAACCATCGAAGTACCCGCTCCGAATAAGATCGTCGTTTCCGGTTCTGACAAGCAGGTCGTCGGCCAGTTCGCTTGTGAGATTCGTGCGGTTCGTCCGCCCGAACCCTACAAGGGCAAAGGCATCAAGTATGTCGATGAAGTCGTACGCCGCAAGGAAGGCAAGTCCGGTAAGGGCGGTAAATAAGATAAGGAGTGAACGAATATGGTAAACAGACCTAATACTGCTAAGGCAAGACAGCAGCGCCATAAGAGAGTCCGCGGTAAGATCCACGGCACAGCTGCTTGTCCCCGTCTGAATGTTTTCCGCTCCCTGAAGCATATCTATGCGCAGCTTATCGATGACGATAAGGGTGTCACTCTCGCCGCTGCTTCCACCGTCGAGAAGGATTTCGCTGAATACGGCGGAAACATCGATGCCGCCAAGAAGGTTGGCAAACTGCTTGCAGAAAGAGCCGTTGCAAATGGCATTGAAGAATGCGTATTTGACCGCGGCGGTTACATCTATCACGGCCGTGTACAAGGCTTGGCCGAAGGCGCCCGCGAGGGCGGCCTGAAGTTCTAACGAGAAGGAGGAAACAATTTTGGCCAGATTTGATTCTCAGAACAGAGAAAACAACAGCGAATACATCGAAAGAGTTGTCGCTATCAACCGTGTTTCCAAAACCGTTAAGGGCGGCCGTGTCATGAAGTTCTCGGCTCTCGTAGTCGTAGGCGACGGCAAAGGCACCATCGGCTTCGGTCTCGGTAAATCCAACGAAGTTCCGGATGCTATCCGCAAGGGCATCGAAGATGCAAAGAAGAATTTGACTAAGGTTGCACTCAAGGGTACAACCATTCCGCACGAAGTCATCGGCAAGTTCGGCGCAGGCGTCGTTCTTATGAAGCCCGCTGCCCCCGGTACCGGTGTTATCGCCGGCGGCCCGGTTCGTGCCGTTGTTGAGACGGTCGGTATCAAGGATATCCGTACGAAGGCTCTTCGTTCGAACAATCCCTGCAACGTCGTCAGAGCAACTCTCAACGGACTTATGCAGCTTCGCAACGCAGAAGATGTTGCAGCTACCAGAGGCAAGTCCGTAAGCGAAATTTTAGGTTAAGGAGTGTGCAGTCATGGCAGAAATCAAAATTAAGCTCGCAAAGAGCCTGATCGGCACTAAAAAGGACCAGATTGCCACCGCTAACTCTCTCGGTCTTCGCAAGATCGGCGACGTAACCGTTCAGCCCGATAACGCACAGACCAGAGGTAAAATTCATAAGATCGGTTTCCTTCTCGAGGTTACTGAAGCGTAAGAGCAGAAAGGACGACTTATTATGAAATTGCACGAGTTATCGCCTGCTCCCGGTTCCAACGTTCCGGTAAAGCGTATAGGCAGAGGTCCCGCATCCGGTCAGGGAAAAACCGCCGGTAAGGGTCACAAGGGTCAGAAGGCAAGAGCCGGCCGCGGTATGAATCCCGGCTTCGAAGGCGGCCAGATGCCCCTCCAGAGAAGACTTCCCAAGAGAGGTTTCAACAACATTTTCGCTAAGGAAATCGCTATTGTGAACCTTGCTTCCCTGGAAGAAGTTTTCGAAAACGGCGCCGTCATCGATACCGAGGCTCTGCTGAACAGCGGCCTTGTCAAGAAAGAACTTGACGGCATCAAAGTTCTCGGCCACGGCGAACTGACCAAGAAGTTCACTGTTAAGGCCAATGCGTTCTCCAAATCCGCAAAGGAAAAGATTGAAGCAGCAGGCGGCACTGCCGAAGTTATCTGAGTGCATCTCAATCTTAAATTCTAAACGGAAAAAGAAGGAGCGTGTCAACGAATGTTAAAAACAGTTATCAACGCATGGAAAATCCCGGATCTGCGTAAGAAGATCATCTATACGATTTTCATTCTCTTCCTGTTCAGACTCGGTTGTGCGGTTCCCGTTCCGTTCGTCGATATTACCGAAGGACTTGCAGCGGGTGCTGAAGGTACGTTCATCAGCTACCTTACCATGCTGACCGGTGATGCTTTTAACTATGGACGCTTGTTCGCTCTGGGTATTACTCCCTACATCAATGCTTCCATTATTATTGAGCTTCTCACCGTAGCTATTCCTGCCCTCGGCAATCTTGCCAAAGAGGGTGAAGAAGGCCGCAAGAAGATGGGTGTTATCACTCGTTATGTCACTGTCGGTCTTGCTCTTCTCCAGAGTATCGCTTTCTTCGTATACATCTGGAGTTCCGGTACAATGCTTACCACTGACCATGCAGGCAACCCCTACACCGGTTTTGCCGCTGTCTTCCAGGGTCTTGTCGTTATTCTGACACTGACCGCCGGCAGCACCGTTGTCATGTGGCTGGGTGAACAGATCAACAACAAGGGTATCGGCAACGGTATCTCCCTGATCCTGTTCGCAGGCATCGTATCCCGTATCCCCACGATCCTCTATCAGTTGATCATGACTGCTTATCAGCAGGGTTCGTGGTACTATCTGATCGTTCCGATCGCTTTCATCTCTCTTCTCGGCATGATCGTTTTCATCTGCTGGATGGACGGCGCAGAACGCAGAATCCCCATTCAGTATGCCAAGAGAGTTGTCGGCCGTAAGATGTACGGCGGCCAGAGCTCGAATATCCCGCTGAAGGTCAACCTTTCCGGTGTTCTTCCGGTCATCTTCGCAAGCTCTATTCTGTCCCTGCCTCCCACCATTGAAATGTTTGTTGAAAGCAAACTCAAGGAAGACGGCTTCGGTCAGATGTTCTTCGGTTGGTTCCATAACACTTCTCCGGTGTACGCAGTGATCTACTTCCTGTTGATCATCTTCTTTGCATACTTCTATGCATCGATTCAGTACAATCCGATTGAAATGGCAAACAACCTCGCAAAGAACAGCGGTGTCATCCCCGGTATCCGTACCGGTCGTCCCACTGCGGACTATATCGCAAAAGTTCTTTCCAAACTCATCCTTCTGGGCGCACTGCTTCTCAGTGTCGTAGCTCTTTACCCGGTTCTCTTCACAGACATCACCACTTTGGCAGAATTCCCGGTCAACGTATCCATCGGCGGTACTTCGATCATCATTCTTGTCGGTGTTGCTCTTGAAACCGTAAGACAGCTCGAAAGCCAGATGATGATGCGTCACTACAAGGGCTTCCTTGATTAAGGAGACGCGTATGAAAATAATTTTCCTCGGCGCCCCCGGTGCAGGCAAAGGCACACAGGCTGAGATCGTAGCTGAAAAGCTTGCGATTCCGACCATCTCGACGGGTAATATCATCCGCGAGGCTCTTCGCACCGGGACCCCTATGGGGCTCAAGGCGAAATCTTTTATAGAAGCCGGCCAGCTCGTTCCCGATGAAGTCGTTATCGGTATCATCCGTGACAGACTCGTTTCTGACGACTGTGCAAACGGTTTCATTCTTGACGGTTTTCCGAGAACCATTCCGCAGGCCGAAGCGCTTGACGAAATGGGCATCGCGATCGACAAGGTAATCGACATCGAAGTTGCAGATGAACGCATCGTTGCCCGTATGTCCGGCAGACGTGTCTGTCCGAAGTGCGGTGCTACTTACCACATCGAGTACAAGAAACCCGCTGTGGACGGCGTATGCAACAACTGCTCGGAATCTCTCATCATCCGTAAGGACGACGAACCCGAAACAGTTCTTGAACGATTGAAGATCTACCACGCCGAAACAGAACCGCTCAAGGATTACTATGCAAAGAAGGGTATCCTTCGCATGGTAGAGGGACAGGAAGAAGTCGCTGATACGACTGCTCTGACCCTGAAAGCGGTGGAGGAATAAGCAATGGGTATTGTGCTGAAATCGCAAAAAGAAATTGAACTTATGCGTGAGGCAGGAAGAATTTCCGCCACGGCACTGAAAATTGCGGGGGAGGCCGTCCAACCCGGAATTACAACGGCTGAGATCGATAAGATCGCGTATGACTACATCGTCAGTCAGAACGCAAAGCCGAATTTCCTGAATTATAACGGTTTCCCTGCTACCTGCTGCATATCCGTCAATAACGAGGTCATTCACGGTATTCCGGACAAAAAACACATTATTCGCGAAGGCGATATCGTCAGCATAGATCTTGGTGCTGTTTACCAGGGCTATCACGGCGACAATGCCGCCACTTTCGCTTGCGGGAAGATTTCTCCCCAAGCGCAGCGGCTGTGCGACACAACAAGAGAAGCACTTTATATAGGGCTTACAAAGTGTGTTGCTGGCGGCAGACTCGGTGATATCGGCGCTGCGATTTATGAGTATTGTACGGCAAGAGGTTACGGTGTTGTTCGTTCCTACACGGGACACGGCATCGGCACCAAACTCCATGAAGACCCGTCGGTCCCCAATTACGGTGCACCCAACCGCGGTGCCCGCCTGTTCCCCGGCATGACTTTAGCGATCGAACCGATGATCAACGAGGGAACGCATGACGTAAAAGTTCTGGATAACGACTGGACGGTCGTTACCGCAGACGGTAAACTGTCTGCTCACTTTGAACATACCGTCGCTGTCACAAAAGGCGACTGTCTGATTCTGACACAGCCGTGACACCGACAAAGGTATCGCTCGCAAGCCATAACAAATTGGAGGTAAAGTGAATGTCTAAACAGGATAACATTGAAATTGAGGGGATCGTTGTAGAAGCTCTCCCGAATGCTACCTTCCAGGTTGAACTGGAAAACGGTAAGCAGATTCTGGCCCATATCTCCGGTAAACTGCGTATGAACTACATCCGTATTCTTCCCGGTGATAAGGTAACGGTCGAGTTATCGCCCTACGACCTTACCAGAGGCCGCATTACATGGCGTTCCAAATAAGGAAAAATTAGGAGGTAACACAATGAAAGTCAGACCTTCTGTCAAGAAAATGTGCGAGAAGTGCAAAGTTATCAAGCGCAAGGGCAAAATCATGGTTATCTGTGAAAACCCCAAGCATAAGCAGCGCCAGGGCTAAAAATAGACCCTGTGTAAAAACCTAAATGGAGGTGCAACTGACAAATGGCGCGTATTTCAGGCGTAGACCTTCCCAGAGATAAGAGAATCGAAATCGGTCTCACTTACATCTATGGCATCGGTCGTAAAACCGCAAGCGACATTCTTAAAGAAACCGGAGTAGATCCCGACATCAGAGTTCGTGATCTTACCGAAGACGACGTTTCCAAACTGCGTGAATACATCGACCACAATGTTAAGGTCGAAGGTGATCTTCGCAGAGAAACCGCACTTGAAATCAAGAGATTGATCGAAATCGGCTGCTATCGCGGTGTCCGTCATCGTAAAGGCCTGCCCGTAAGAGGTCAGCGTTCCAAGACGAATGCCCGTACTCGTAAGGGCCCGAAGAAGACAATCGCTAACAAGAAGAAATAAGGAGGATACAGTATGGCTACCAAAGCCGTCGCCAAGAAAGGCGCAACCCGCAAACGCCGCGAGCGCAAGAATATTGACCGTGGTGCAGCTCATATTCAATCCACCTTCAACAACACCATCGTCACCATTACCGATACCCAGGGCAATGCTGTTTCTTGGGCAAGCGCAGGCGAAATGGGCTTCAGAGGCTCCAGAAAGAGCACTCCCTTCGCTGCACAGACCGCTGCTGAAACCGCTGCTAAGGCTGCCATTGAGCACGGTATGAAGACTGTTGAAGTTTATGTCAAGGGCCCCGGCCAGGGACGTGAAGCTGCTATCAGAGCACTTCAGACTGCAGGCCTCGACGTCAGCATGATCAAGGATGTTACACCCATCCCCCACAACGGCTGCCGTCCGCCCAAAAGAAGACGTGTATAATCAGGAGGTGTCACAGATATGGCAAGATATACCGGCGCGGTATGTAAATTGTGCCGCCGCGAAGGCAAGAAGCTCTTTTTGAAGGGCGACAGATGCTACACCAATAAGTGCGCCATTGAACGCCGTGCATACGCTCCCGGCCAGCATGGCCAGAGCCGCAAAAAGCAGTCCGAATACGGCACTCAGCTTCGTGCAAAGCAGACTGCAAGAAGATACTACGGTGTCAATGAAGTGCAGTTCAGCAAATATTATGAAATGGCAGTTAAGATGCCCGGCATGACCGGTGAAAACCTTCTCAAGGTTTGCGAAAGCCGTCTTGATAACGTCGTTTATCTGCTCGGTTGGGCAAACTCCCGTGCAGAAGCCAGACAGCTTGTTACCCATGGTCATTTCTGCGTTAACGGCAAGCGTGTGGACATCCCGTCCTACCTTTGCAGAGCAGGCGAAGTGATCTCCGTCCGTAACAAGAGCCTTGAAAGCGACAAGTTTGTTGCTATTTTTGAAGCAAATGCTTCCCGTCCTGTTCCCGCATGGCTGGAATCTGACGGCGAAAACCGTTCTGCAAAAGTCGTCAATCTTCCCGAACGTGAACAGATCCTGTGCCCCGTTGAAGAGCACCTGATCGTTGAGTTCTATTCGAAGTAAGATTCGATATACCTTTGCCGGGAAATACATTTTCAGTATTTCCCACAGGCTTTGGCCTGATTACTTTTAGGAGGGTTTTGAATGATAGGTATTGAGAAGCCCAAAATTGAAACTGTTGATCTGAGTGCAGACGGCATTTACGGCAAGTTTGTACTTGAACCCCTGGAAAGAGGCTACGGCACAACTCTGGGCAACAGTCTTCGTCGCGTATTGCTTTCGTCCCTGCAGGGCTATGCAATCACTTCCGTTAAGGTTGACGGTGTGCTGCATGAATTCAGCACCATCGAAGGCGTAAAGGAAGACATGACGGAAATCGTTCTGAATCTGAAAGGTGTTATCCTGAAGATCTACGGAAACGGTCCCAAGACCATGTATATTGATTGCAACGGCGCAGGCGAAATTACAGCAGGCGATATTCAAGCTGATTCCGAGGTTGAAATCCTCAATCCCGAACAGCATATTGCTACTCTCAACAGCGATGCACATGTGCGCATGGAGCTTACTGCTGATGCGGGCAGAGGCTATGTTTCTGCTGACCGCAATAAGGCTATGCTTGAACCGCCCATCGGTGTGATTGCAATTGACTCCATCTACACGCCCGTGCAGCGTGTTAACTACATTGTCGAGAATACTCGTGTCGGCAACATCACCGACTACGACAAACTTTCTCTCGAAGTGTGGACCAACGGAACTATTTCTGCAAAAGATGCAGTATCGTTCGCAGCCAAGATTCTCAACGAACATCTCAATCTCTTCGTTAATTTGTCCGACGAGGCAAGCAATGCAGAGATTATGGTTGTTAAGGACGAAACCGGCAACAAACAGACCCTTGAGATGACTGTTGAGGAGCTTGACCTTTCGGTTCGTTCCTTCAACTGTCTGAAGAGAGCGAACATCCACAAGGTCGGCGACCTGATCGAAAAGACCGAAGACGAAATGATGAAAGTTCGTAACCTCGGACGTAAGTCCCTGGACGAAGTCATTGCAAAACTCGCGTCCTACGGTCTGTCTCTTCGCAAAGAAGACGAATAAGCCGACTATCATTTATCAGTTAATGTAAGGAGTGATTTTAAATGCCCGGAACCAGAAAGCTCGGCAGAACTACCGATCACCGCAGAGCGATGATGAGAGCTATGGTAACTTACCTTTTGGAAAACGGCAGAATTGAAACCACCGTAACAAGAGCGAAAGAAGTCCGCTCCATGACCGAGAAAATGATTACCCTCGGCAAGGAGAATACGCTTCACAATAAACGTCAGGCTTTGGCTTACATCACCAAGGAAGACGTCGTCAAGAAGCTGTTTGACGAAATCGCACCCAAATACGATGGCAGAAACGGTGGCTATTGCCGCATCACCAAGACGGGTCCCCGTCGCGGCGATGCAGCAGAGATGTGCATCATCGAGCTCATCTGAATTCTATCATTTTACCGAAGTGCTGAAAAGCACTTCGGTTTTTTAGTTTTACAAAATAAAAAACGACAGCGGCAGGGACAAGTCCTCTGCCGCTGTCGTTTTTATAGCGTTTGATCGTCAAATGTGAAGTAAGCAGACAACACCGCAGTATTATCTTAAACGATTATAGCATGTTCTGTAAAAAAATACAAGAGTTTATTTTTTTGAAATTACAGAATTAAACATGATATATCATTTAATATGAAGATATTATATTAAATGAAGCAGTTGTTTACAAAATGTTCACGATTGTCAGTAGCGTTCCGGAAGCACGTTATGTTTTTTCTGTTGCTTCCATTTACGGATCGTCATCGCCGGCAGGGCTGCAACCGCGGCAAAAGGTATGAGTTTTGCCAGTGGCAAGACCAGAATACTTAAAAGAATCATCAGAATTTCACCTGCATGGGATTTATAAACAGGAGGTATTACCCGTGCTGTCGGTTTTTTTGTAAAATCAAAGACGGATGCATTGTTGTCGGGAACAAAATTGTTGAACAGCATCGGTTCAATCACTTCGCTGACAGTGTATCCTTTCAAAAGATCTTTTTTGATATTTTTGAAAGGTTGTGTGTCGATAATACTGTCCAGGAATGCACTTGCACTCATCATAAATTTATACATCGGGGTATCAGGGGTGAAACTTCCGTCGCCGCCGAGCATATTATGAACAAGATCCATGATAATATCAAAGATGTACCGATGCTGAATCTGCTCATATTCTTCCTTCGTCAGTTTGCAGTTCATTTTGAACAAGGGATACACGTGTTTGACCTGCGCGGACAACAAGATTTTGTTCAGCGAAGAGGGCAGGTTTTTGAATTTGTTGCGATAGTCTGCTTCAAAATTCTCACGGATATATGCCTTGAATGATTTTTCTCTGAGGTCAAAGCCATCCACTTTTTCGATTTCCATACTGTCAAAAGCCACAGTATGATTTTGTCCGTCCAAAGTAACCACATTAAATTGCGGCGGATAATGCCACACGGACGGTGTGCTGATGTCGCACAGCAGATTGCCGCTGTCTGATTCCATGAATCCCACATCCGCAAAATGGGTGTGTCCCGAAAAAACAAGTTGAATGCCGAGATCAGCGAGCAGATGTCCGACCTGCGATTCGCGCATATTGCGGTTGTCTGCGCCAATGCGATAGGCGGGAACGGGCGGAACAAGAGGATGATGTGTGCAGGCAAAAATGAATTTATCTTCCGCTTGCGCTTTCACAACAAGTTCACGAATCCAGCGCAGACAGGCGGCGGGGTAGGTGACACTTTCATTGTGCCGCGCTTCAATGTTGCGGAAATTGTCGTTGAGCATGATGCACCAGGTTTGCTCGTCCAGCTCCACACAATAAGAATATGCTTCATCGCAGACGGAAAATGCCTGATTTCTTCCGAAATCCGCATACAGATCCCACAATTCAGCGGGAGTAGCACAGCGAACCAACTGCGGTGTAATGGATTTGTCATCCAGCCATGCGTATTCATCTCTGACAAGTTTTCGGTAGTCAGCTGTGTCGGGATCAAAATAAGGGGTATGCCAGGGTTCGGATTTGTATTTTACTTTCGTATCATTATAGCAACGGGTGTAGGCACGATGGTGATGGAAATCGTGGGTTGCGGTGGTCACAAAAACACGTTTTCCTTTTTTCTGCAGATCTTTAAAAATCTCGATCAGGTCTTCATGGCTCCAAAGGTCACCCTCGTCGGTCAGATCACCTGTAATGAGGATCACATCGGATTCTTCCACTTCCGAAGCCATCCGTAAGGCTGTTTCGGTGGCGGCAGGATGCATAAGTACATCTTCGGGTGTCCCGGGAAACATTCTGCGGCGCGATATGTAATGAATATCGGAAAGAACGGTAAACTTCATTTTATTTATCCTCTTTCTTTAAGTTTTTAAGCAGGGCCGGAATAAAGGAAATATCATCCACTTCGTATGCAGCAGGTTCAATGTCTTCGATCCACACGCCGTAGGTTTTGACCCAAACGGGAATGCAGCCTGCATTTCTTGCACCGTCCACATCGTTGACGGGATGATCGCCGACATATACCATTTCCTGCGGCTGAATGTCGAGGCGTTTTGCCATTTCAATGAAGATTTCGGGTTCGGGCTTTTCATAATCGCAGTCACCGCTGATGAGAATCTCATCGAAGTAAGGAGTGTAGCCGAGATTGTCGATTTTCGCCGCCTGAATTTCATTGTCACCGTTGGTGATCATGGCAACTTTGTAGCCGTCTTCGCGCAACTTTTGCAAAGTCGGAATTGTGAACGGATAATCTACGCTTGTCTGCGAAAAATGTTCATACAGGAAGGCGGCATATTGTGCAAAATGGGGCGCGGTGTTGAACATGCCTTTGGATTTGAGTTTGTTGAACACCATCGGCCAGCCGAAAATGTTGAGTTTTTTGTCGTACTTGATAAGCAGGTCAGCGGCTTCGTCAACCGACAGCGCAACGTCAAACGTTTCGCAGAATGCGGGCATAACGGCACGGATAGTTGCATAACGGTCAAACAAGGTGTGATCCATATCAAAAACAACGGCTTTAATCATTCTTTTGTTCCTCTTATATTATTCTTTTCTACAATTTTATCGTATTTGCGGCAAAAAGTCAACCGCCCGAAAACAAAAGGTGTTGTTGCATTTTTTGTATTTCTGTGATAAAATATAAATCCAAGACAAAAAACGGAGGCGCATGGTATGATTTTTTATTTTTCAGGAACCGGAAACTCTCTGTATGCCGCAAAATATCTGGCTGAACACACGGGAGAAAATGTTCTGATTAACATGGCGGATGCCGTGCGTGAAAAGAAATTTGAATATGTTCTGCAACCGGAAGAAACCGTTGGTTTTGTATTTCCCGTTTATTTCGGCGGTATGCCGAGTGTTGTTGCCGAGTTTGTTGGAAAATTCCGTCTGCAAAGTGATGAAGTGCCGTATGTTTATGCACTTGTAACTTACGGTGGGAAAGCGGGCGGCAGTGTGCAGGCTTTTCAGAGTGCCTTGGACAGAAGATATGTCACCCTGACGGCTGCATTCGGTGTCAAAATGCCTGACAACTATGTGATGATGTATGACCCCTCGACCGAGGAAAAAGCACGCGATGTGCTCGGTGCGGCTGAGGCAGACCTTGTTTATGCAGTTATGCAAATCAATGACCGTAAAAATCCGGGTGTCGGACACACTATGGCTGATACGGTCATGACGGCAGGAATGCAGGTTGCCTACAGAATGATGCGCAAAACCGCCTCTTTCAAGGTGGATAACGATTGCATCGGTTGCGGATTGTGTGAAAAGGTCTGCCCCGTCAATGCAATCGAAATGGTTGATTACAAACCTGTCTGGGTAAAGGCAGAATGCGTGCATTGCACAGCGTGTATCAACCGCTGTCCCGTGCACAATATTCAGTACGGTGACAAAACCAAAAAACGCGGACGCTATGTGCATCCTATTTTAAAACCTAAATCATCGGAGTGATTGTATGAATATTTGTATTTACGGTGCATCCAGCGATGCAATCGACCCCGTTTATCTCAGACGGGTGGAAGACCTTGGCGAAACCCTTGCAAAACGCGGGCACGGGCTTGTGTTCGGAGCAGGTGCAAAAGGTGTCATGGGTGCCGCCGCAAGAGGGTTTCATAAGGCAGGCGGCAATATTAAAGGCGTTGCCCCGACTTTTTTCAATGTAGACGGTATATTGTTTGAACATTGCACCGAGTTTGTGCCCACCGAAACCATGCGTGAACGCAAACAAATTATGGAAGACAGTGCAGACGGATTTATTATTGCCCCCGGCGGCATCGGCACGTTTGAAGAATTTTTTGAAATTCTGACTCTCAAACAATTGGGCAGACACGCAAAGCCCATTGCGATTTACAATGTCAACGGCTATTACGATGCCATGCTTGCGATGCTCAATAAGAGTGTAAAAGAAAACTTTATGCGTGAAGTAACACTCGACCTTTACAAGGTGTTTGACGATGACGATGCCATGATCCATTATCTTGAAAACAGCGACGAAGAACTTGTTGATGTTGTCAAGATGAAAATATTTTAATTTGAAAACAGGGAGAAGTTCATTTTGTGCTTCTCTCTTTTTAGGATCAGTATTATATGAAAAGAATTAAACTGAAGAATACATTTCTGTGTAATTTAATCGTTTGGTTTCCGGTCTATCTTCCTGTGTTTTTGTTCTTTACATTGTTTTCATTAAAACCGATTGCTTTTTTCATTTGCATGCTTGTTGGAGTTTTTGCAATCGTATATTTTATGAAAATGAATTTTATAATATTCATGGTTGACCTTGTAACTACGAAATACAAGAATTGGAAGAAAGACCGATTGTGGTATGTTTTGGACGGTAATTTATCTGTGCAGGACATTGAAAATGATATCCTCTCCCGGGCAAAAAAACACGGCAGATTTTGTGATGTTAACAGTTGTACGGAAACAGATGTACAACTGTTGGCAGTACAATACAAAAGATACAATCCGCTTACTGTTTTTTATTCGTCTTATGAACGGACAGCTTTGATATATAAAACAGATCACTTGTCTGATGAAGTATATAACACTATCAAAAATGATGCAGAGCAGATCGTCGGGCAGTTGAAAATATACAGCAAGCCATCGGTTTTCTTGACGAAAAAGGAAAGAGAGGCACCGATTTGCAAAGGGATAGCAGTTATTATTCTTGCTGCTTGTGCTGATTTTATGGTTTTACAATCTGTGCGAAAATTACCAAAATATGAAAACACTGCAATTGTTCCGTGTGTTGTTGAACTGAATACAAAAAAATGTTATTTTGACGGTTTTAATGACGGGGTAATAAAAAAGACGGCAAAAGATTTTGCTATTGATGTGATTCGAAAGATCGTTTTCAACAATCGTTTGCCTGTTAAAGATAATCCGCATTTCGATCTGTCAAGAAAACCTGCAGTGGATCCGGAAACCCCTTTGTTTGATTTTGTAAAAAGTTTAACAACCTCAGCAACGCAGAAAAAAGAGTTGGATGAACAGACTGCACGCTCGATGCGTAAAAATGATGTTGTCGAAAAAGACGGCAGTCTTTATATCAGTTCAAACGGGAAAGTAACGGTTTTCCCATACTTTGAGGAACCGGAAACGAAAAGTATGGAGATATTGATCGATGTTGTTTGGTATTATCCGAAAAGACGGCGTATTTCTGCGGCGGAAACGGCAAACATCAAAACAAGACTCCGCAGGCATTTTGCAAACCGAATTGAGAATTTCAGGTTTTCCGATGAAGAACTGTAAGAATGCAAGCAGAAGGGGAGAAAAATGTCGAAGATCTTAGCTTCATGGAGTGCGATGCGCAAATACTTGGAGTATGAAATGTTGGCGATTCTGGATCGCCGTGTCGGTAAAAGAACATTGCCACAATCGGCGAATCATACGATTGCTCCCGTATGGTTGAATCAGTTTTTTTTGGATTTAAGGATGAAAGAGGATGAATAAATGAAAACACAAAACTTTAAAAAAACCAAGTACACCTGCTATTTTACATATGTGGCAATGGCATCTATCTTTTGCCTGCCGCCGATTTTGTTTGTGACCTTCCGCGAGATGTACGGTGTTTCTTACACCTTGCTCGGTACACTGGTGCTTACTAATTTCTGCACGCAGTTGATTATTGACCTGATTTTTACCTTCTTCACAAAATATTTCAACATCCACAAAACCATCAAAGCCATGCCCTTGCTGACAAGTGCAGGTATGCTCATTTATGCGCTTGTGCCTACCTTTTTCCCCGATAAAGCCTATGTCGGTCTTGTGATCGGTACGGTTATTTTCTCGGTTGCGGCGGGGCTCTGCGAGGTGCTGCTCAGTCCCCTTGTTGCGGCTTTGCCGTCGGACAATCCCGAACGGGATATGAGTATGCTGCATTCGTTGTATGCCTACGGCGTACTCATTGTGGTAACCGTCAGTACCGTTTTTCTGAAAATTTTCGGCACACAAAACTGGATGTATCTCACCATTTTCTGGGCATTGCTGCCGCTCGTTTCGTTTGTGTTGTACTGCACCTCACCGTTGCCCGAAATGGATCTTTCGCAAAGTGAGGGTGGAACAAAACGCAAATGGGGCTTCGGTATGCTGTTGTGCGTACTGTGCATTTTCCTTGGCAGTGCGGCGGAAAACACCATGACAAACTGGATCTCCGGCTATCTCGAAAAAGCATTGCATCTACCGAAAACGGTTGGTGATATTTTAGGTCTTGCCCTGTTTGCGATTTTGCTGGGACTTGGCAGAACCCTGTATGCAAAGTACGGAAAGAACATCACAAAGGTACTTCTTGTCAGCATGGCAGGTGCGGTTTGTTGCTATCTCACGGCGGGGCTTTCCCCGAATGCGGTTGTGTCGTTGATTGCGTGTGTGCTGACAGGCTTCTGTACCTCTCTGCTCTGGCCCGGAACATTGATTCTGATGGAAGAAAAATTCCCCAACCCCGGGGTTGCCGCTTATGCATTGATGGCGGCGGGTGGTGATTTCGGTGCCTCTGTAGCACCGCAGGCAATGGGTATTGTTGTGGATAAAGTGGCAGTCAGCAGTTTTGCTGCAGATATGAGCACTCGTTTTGCCATGACACCCGACGAGGTCGGTATGAAAGTTGCCATGCTATGCACTGCAGTGTTCCCGATTTTAGGCGTCGGACTGTTGCTGTTTATAATGCGGTACTTCAAAAAACAGAATGCAAAATAAATTACGGTTTAGCGGGGCGTGTAGAGAATGCACAATCACGGGGACGAGTACCCTGATTGACTCTATGATATATCCAAAACAGTCAATCTGGGTTCCGTCCCCTGATTGGCGGCGATGTTTTTGGGTATTTATTTGTATTATTTTGTTTAAATTTGTGCGTGGTCGTAAATCAGGGGACAGTACTGCGATTGACATTTTGGAAAAATGATTATGTCAATCACAGTAGCCGTCCCCATGATTGACTCCCCAACTCCCCGATAAAACGTAATTTCAGAATAACAAAAAAGGGGCTGTGTTTTTACAGCCCCTTTGCTTGTGTGCTTGATTCAGATAAAAAACTGCTGATAATCTTCCACCGTAAAGCGGTATTCCTTGTAATCATTTTTTAAGTTTGCGGCACTCTTGAACGAAGATTTGACACGGATCATCTTTTTGTCCGTTTTCAGTTCAAAATCAATGGACTGATAATGCAGCTGCTCAACTTCACCTTTTGTATGAATACGAAGAATTACATCTTCATTTTCATCCTTCATAATTTCAAAATTGATGATCGGCGCTTCCACTCCGTTTGCTGTCAGGGACAAGAAGCGTTCGGTCTTTTTGTTTTTCTGCTGTTTTTTCTTTTCTCTTTTTTTCTTTAATTTATCAAACACAGTTTTTTCTCCCGTTGTTTTGCTTTTTATTCAGTATACTCTATTTTTGTAAATCTGTCAATGCAGGTGCAATTATCTTTTGTTTTTGCTTGTTTTATATTTTTCGCGTGTGGCAAGACCGCCGCGGATGTGTCGCTCCTGCTTGTTGACATCCAGCACCCGTCGCACCTGCGTATACAGGGCAGGATCTGCTTTTTTCAATCTGTCAGATACATCCATGTGTACGGTTGATTTGCTGATTCCGAATTCCTTTGCAGCGGCACGCACGGTCGCTTTGTGTTCGACGATATATTCACCGAGTTCAATGGCTCTTTCTTCGACAACAGTTTTCAAAAAAATAAACCCCCTTGTCGGATATACCGTGTCGCATGACACGGCAGACACTACATAAATATGTCGGCAAAGGGGGAGATATTCTTTTTTATTTTATCACAGCGGAGAGAGTCGATTGATGCAATCCGCTATTTCCTGCAACCAGATGTTCTTTTGTGTATCGTTGAAATTTTCGGGACTGCGAAGCGCGAGTTCAATTTCGTCGAGTTTATCTCTGAGCAAGGCAAGTGAGTCTTCGGTGTAAATACCTAAAGTGAAATAAACTTCCGCTTCTTGCATGATCTGCGGCAGGGGACTTAAGTCACTGACTTTGACAACCAGCGGGATTTCCAGGCGGTAGGTTTCACTTAAATCATATTTTGTACCGCTGGTATAGGTCAGTTGCAGGGTCGGTGTGTAATGAACGGGTTCAGCGGTTTCAAACTGCAATTCAATCGTCCATTGCAAGGGGGTTGTGTTCCCGTTGTAATCGGCGGGCAGTTGCGCACCGGGAATGGCGACCGTGTTTCCGTTTGCAGACGCGGCGGTAACGGTCATTTCCGTATATGGCAAGCCGAGAATATAAAAATCATCCAGAATCGCATAAAAATCGGCTTCTGTTTTTTCGGCGGTGAAAGTAAACTGCAGTTTGTATTTCCCGCTGTCATCCATCATAAAAACAAACTGCGTTGCATCGATATGTAAATCCATCCGATCAATATATGTTCTGTCAAAGGGTACCGCCGTCAGACTCGGCAAAACGGCTTTATTTGCATTGGCAACGGCAAACACACCTGCCGAAAGCCCTGCGATCAGCAGAACCAGACAGAACGATATGATGAAACGTGTTTTCTTTCCGATTTGCATAGATGTATCCTTTTTTCTTTTATTGTAATATAAAGCAGTGCGTGTGTCAACCGTTGATTGTTTCCGCCAAAACCAGAAAATCCTCGTAGCTCATGAATGCGTTGATGGTTTTGAGCAAATTACTGCCGCACAGTCTTGCGGGTAATCCTGCTTTTTTCAGCAGAGCACGTCTGCGGTCAGATGCGTTCGGTGTACCCGTGAAGCCGTATTCGTAAAGATCGGCATTGGTAATCAATCTTCTTTGTGTTGTATCGGTTTCTTTCCCCACGCCTGCACGCTCCACCGCTTGCAGAATCAGTTCGGCGGGAATGCCTTCCACCCCGAGTTTCCCTTCTTTGGACGGAGCATCTTTGCGCGATTCCTTGCCTTGTATGTCGGGAATATAAGCATCGATCACCGTGCCCTTTGCGGCAATGCTGTGAATGAAAGAACGGATGCGGAATCCCGCGGCATCGGAGTCGGTAATCACAAGAATTCCTTTGGTTTCGGCAAGTTTTCGCAGAAAATGCTGTAATTCTTTGTCGGAAAACACCCCGAAACCTTCGGTGGAAACAATGAGCGCATCCAAAAGCGAAGCTAATTTTATTTTGTCATATTTGCCCTCAACAATGACGGCAAGATCGGTTTTAAGCATCTTTTTTACAAGCCCCCGCAAGACGTACCAAGGTTTCTTCCAACAGTAACGCAGAATTGACCGAGCGGCTTTTGAGTTGTGCATCGGCATCCGCTAAAATATCCAGTGCGGCAGTGATCTGTCTGCGGGTGCATTTTCGGGCATCCTGCATGGTTTGTTGCAATGCGGAGGATGGTTTTTTGCGGTAATTGAAGTTTTCCGCATAGTCTGTCAATCGTTTGTCTTCTGCCAGTGCCGCTTTTGCACGGTAGAGATCAATCCAGTTGAATGCCATACCGCCGACCAACGTTTGCGCATCAATACGGCGGCGTATCAGTTCATGCAGAATGGCAAAAGCACGGTCTGCATTTTGCGACAACAGGGCATGACAGATATCAAACACACTCGCTTCCACGGATTGCTGCACGCATTCATCCACCATGGCGCGACTGACGGGTTCGCCGTCTGCGTATGCACACAGTTTGTTGAATTCATTGAGCAATGTCTGCAAGTCCGTACCGGCGCGGTCAATGAGATATTGTGCAGTGTCGGCATCAATACTTGTTCCGCGGTCTTTTGCACCGTTGACCAGCGTTTTAACAACGGCACTCTGCGTTCGGTGTGAAAGGTTGACCAACGTGCCGTATTTATTAAAAAGATCAAAGTATTTTGTCCATTTGTCGGGTTTGCGGGGATTGTATTCGATTTCGGGATCGCCGAAAAAGAAAATCAAAAGCGTGGTTTCGGGCAGATTCCGCACCGCCTGTTCGAATACCTCATAGTCGTCCTTTTTGATGTCAGAAAGCGGATAATCACGCACAAGAACGCATTGGTATTCACTCATCATCGGCAAAGCTTCCATGGCTTCGTAAATGTCGATCAGTTCGTGCTCATCCCGCGTGAATGTGCGCAGATTGAACGCCGCAAGTGCAGGATTCACCGCCGCATCAATAAGTTTTTTCAGATAAAAATCCTTCAGATACGTGTCTTCACCGAATATGCAGAACACACCGTGCGGTGCATCTGTTTTTATCTTTTTGCGTAAGCCGTCTTCATTGAGCAATGCCATGTTGTGCTCCTTATTTTATCAATATGCTGATACTGCCTTCGTCTGCAGTGGTTGTGATTTTCTTTACAAGGTTTTCGTCAAAATGATACAATTCCTTTTTCTTATCGGAAGAAAGAATGATCTGCTTGAAATTGTCTGTTTCAATTGATGCAGGGATCGATTGTCGGCAGATCAGTATGTCACCGCTTTGGTAGACGGAATCTGCGGTCGAAAAATCAGAGGACGGGTAAACACAGATGACAATATTTCGTCCGTTGGTTTCTATGTGTACCGCGCGGAAATCCTGCACGGATTCAAAATGCAGTTTTGTGTTTTCCCACAGTTGTACCTGTGCCTGCCGGGTGATGATAATATTTTCTTCGTTTGCGGTATCCCATTGTTTTGTGATAATACAGGCGGGTTCAAGCAGGCGGTTGAGTGCCCACGCATTTGCACTTTCGGTTTCTCTTATATCGGGAATCAGCAGAAGCCGCGGCTGTGCAACACCGCTTGTGCGCAAATTCCGTGCAAGGGATTCAACAAGGTATTCATCTCCGCCGCAACCGATGACGGCGGCATTGCCGTTGCGGTCACAAAGGGTGATGCAGGTTGCATTGCCCGTGTTGTAAACGGTCAGCACGGTTTCATTTTTGTTTGTATAACAAAATGCATTGAACATGACCATCAACGACAGGGCACAGCAGATTGCCGTGAAAAATGCCCTGCGCGGCAGGCGGTTGTATTTTTTGTAAACAAGCCCGATCAACAGTAACGAAACCGCCGCCCATACAACCGTGAATGTGGTGTTCAGAATGACCATTGCAACGGGGATTTCGGAAAGTTCTTTTGCAAAGAACAGCAATATGTTCAGCAGAATTTCCGTTAATCGGAACAGGAAATCCGAAAAATACGGAATGCGGTTGCTCAGTTGTGCCGCCATGCCGAGCACCATCGCCCCTTGGGCAGGCGGAATGCAAAGAATATTTGCAATGGGTGTCATCATCGAAAATGAACCGAAGAGATAACTTGTCAGCGGCATCAAAGACAGTGTTACTGCGGCACTCAGACATAAGAGGTTGGAGATATATCGCAACAGTTTTTGTAAAGGTTTGCAAGGGATTTTCTGTGTCAGCGGGGTGGTGATGTATTCGTCAATGGGGCGGCTTGAAAGAATAATCGCTGCCGTTGCAGCAGCCGACAGCAACAGGGACGCATCTGCCGCCGAAAACGGGTTGAAAAACAACAGCACCGATACGGCAAGGCCCAATGAATTCAGACTGTCCGCTTCTTTGCGGAACATATTGCCGAAAAATACAACACCTGCCATCAGTCCCGAGCGGCAGACGGAAACGGAAAATCCCGTCAATGCCATAAAGAAAAACAAAAAGGCACACGCAAAAATGCTTGGCAGAATGTGCTTTTTTCTTTTTCCGAATAAGTGCAACAGCGTGCCCGTCCAGAAAGAAACATGAAATCCCGAAACGGCAAACAGATGCGAAATGCCGCTTGTGCTGAAAAACAAAGCCGTCTGCGTGTCAAGAGAATCGGTATTGCCGAGCATCAGGCCGCTGAGAATGGCGGCGGGTACGCTTTGCAGACGATCTTTGATAGCAGACAGCATGGCATGCCGTACTTCACAGTGCAGATACCGCAGAGAGCGGGTTTCGGTTTGCAAAACGGTAACCTGATCGGTATAAGCGCGCAGATAAACTCGTTCGGACATGGTCGAATAGAAAAATTCACTGTCCTTTTCCGCACTCGGATATATTTTCTGCGCGGTGAACTGCAGAATATCTCCGGGTGCACAATCATAATAAGCCATGTCGCTTAAATGAAGCGAAAAAGAAGTCGGTTCACCGCCGAGCGTGCAGTCCTGCAGGCGGTAAACATAGCGGTCATTGATTTTGGCAGGGTAGTCAGCCAATGTACCGCTGACGGAAATATGTTCCCCGCAGTACAGCAGTGCCGTATTTACAACGCAATCCTGCATATATGAAAAAGAAAACACCGCAATCAAAGCCGCTATCCCTGCAAGCATAGCAACAGTGGCTTCACGGTGTCGCAGAAATACAAAAACAGTGCTGACCGCAAGGACGAGAGCGACAAGAATGAGTGTGTACAATGTTCCGATTTTGAATAAAAGGAACATTGTACACAGCATGGTAAGACCAACGGTCAGAAACGGGCGTTTCATCTTTTAGCCGGGCGGCCAGGTGAAATCTCTGCCCGAAAGCACATGGAAATGCAGGTGTTTGACACTCTGTCCCGCCTGATCACCGCAGTTGTTGACAATGCGGTAATCGGTGAAGCCGAGTTCCTTTGCAATCTGCGGTATTACTTCAAAAATGTGCGCAATATCAGCACTGTTTTCGGAATTGATGTCATTTGCCCACGCGATGTGCTGTTTGGAAATGACTAAAATGTGGGTCGGTGCCTGCGGTTCAAGGTCATAGAAAGCAAGAACACGGTCATCCTCGTAAGCCTTTCTTGACGGAATCTCACCGGCTGCGATTTTGCAGAAAATACAACCGTCCATTGTGTTTCTCCTTTTTTGTTTTTTACTTGATCATGCCCTGTGCAATGCCGAGGACGGCCGCAAGAGCTTCGTCTGTTTTGGTAATGTCCTTACCGCCTGCCATGGCACTGTCGGGCTTGCCGCCGCCGGCACCGCCTGCGATCTGTGCGACTGCACGGACGATATTGCCTGCGTGTGCCCCCTTTGCAACAGCATTTTTGCCCGCAGCACAAGCGAAGGAAACAGAACCTTTTTCGCTGTTGATGCCTGCAAGAACGGCAACGCAATCGTCATTCTTTGCAGAGTCAAGCATGGTGCGAAGGGTGTTTACATCCGTTTCGCCGAGGTTTGCGGTAACAATCTGAATGCCGTTGATTTCGCCTGCAACAGTGAAAATGTCAGCCGCTTTGGCCTGTGCAAGGTCTGCTTTGAGTTTGTCGATTTCGCGTTCTTTATTCTTAAGGTCAGCCGCAACGGCGGTCACTTTGTTGACAAGGTCATTTGCATTGCCGAGTTTGAGAGCGGCGGCTGCTGCGTGCACGGTTTCAAGCGTGCGGTTGAGGTATGCATAGGTGTTGAAACCTGTCACACCCGTGATTCTGCGTACACCCGATGCGACGGAAGATTCGCTGACAATTTTGAACAGACCGATGTTGCCTGTGTTCTTCACATGTGTACCGCCGCAAAGTTCCGTGGAATCACCTGCTCTGACAACGCGCACGGTATCGCCGTATTTTTCTCCGAACAGTGCCATTGCACCGATCTTTTTTGCATCTTCAATGCTCATTTCGTCCGTCAGCACAGCTTTTGCAGAAAGAATCTGCTCGTTTACGAGCTGCTCAACTTTTGTGATTTCTTCCGCGGTCAGGGCAGAGAAATGGGTGAAGTCAAAACGGACTTCGTCGGGGGAAACGTAAGAACCTGCCTGTTCGACGTGTGTGCCCAGCACGGTACGCAGTGCATACTGCAGAAGATGTGCAGAGGTGTGATTGCGTTCGGTGGAGGCACGCTTGGCGGCATCAACGGAAGTTTTTACTTCCGTATTAGCGGTAACGGTACCTTCCTGTACAAAGCCTGCATGCAGGAAAATACCCGTCGGAGTCTTGGTGGTGTTGGTAACATTGAACACAAAACCGTCACCGGTGATGACACCCGTGTCGCCGACCTGTCCGCCGCTTTCGGCATAGAATGCGGTCTTGTCAAGCACAAGCACGGCTTCGCTGTCGGCTTCTGCAACTTCGGCTCTTTCGCCGTTCATGACAATGCCGAGCACCTTGCTGTCGTCTTCGGTTGCGGTGTAGCCTGTGAAGACGGTAGCGGGAATGTCATTGAGGGCAACGCCTGCATTTTTCCAAGCGTCTGCGCCTGCATCCTTACGGGCGGCACGTGCGGTTTCACGCTGTTTTTTGACAAGCGCACGGAATGCTTCTTCATCAACGCTGATGTTCTTTTCGGCAAGAATTTCCTTGGTCAGGTCGATGGGGAAGCCGTAGGTATCGGAAAGACGGAACGCATCTTCACCCGAAAGGGTTTTGCCGTCGCCGTTTGCAATCATTTCGTCAAGCATTTTCATACCTGCGTCGATGGTTCTGGAGAAGCTTTCTTCTTCGGTGGCAATGATTTTAATGATATAGTCATGTTTTTCACGAAGCACGGGATAAGCACCCTCGTTTTCGGCAATGACCGTTTCGCAAACTTCCGTCAGGAAGGGTCTTTCGATGCCGAGCAGTCTGCCGTGTCTTGCAGCTCTGCGAAGCAGACGGCGAAGCACATAGCCTCTGCCTTCGTTGGAGGGCAGAACGCCGTCGCTGATCATCATGGTGGTGGAACGGATGTGATCGGTCACAACACGCAAGGACATATCCTTTTTGGAGTCTGTGTGGTAGGTAACACCCGAAATCTGCATCACGTGTTCCATGATCTTGCGGATGGTATCCACTTCAAAAATATTGTCAACATCCTGCATCACGCAAGCGAGTCTTTCAAGACCCATACCTGTGTCGATGTTGGGATGAGCAAGGCGGGTATAGTTGCCGTTGCCGTCGTTTTCAAACTGTGTGAAAACAAGGTTCCAGATCTCAACCCACCGGTCGCATTCGCATTCAACGCCGCAGTCGGGCTTGCCGCAACCGTATTTTTCGCCGCGGTCAAAATGGATTTCGGAGCAAGGGCCGCAGGGGCCGGCACCGTGTTCCCAGAAGTTGTCTTTTTTGCCGAGTCTGAGCATGTGATCTTCGGCAATGCCGTGTTCTTTGGTCCAGATATCCCATGCTTCATCGTCTTCTTCATAAACGGTGAAATAGAGTCTGTCGAGGGGCATTTCCATGACTTCGGTAAAGAATTCTTTTGCCCATGCGGTGGCTTCACGCTTGAAGTAATCGCCGAACGAGAAATTGCCGAGCATTTCAAAATAGGTGCCGTGGCGGGCGGTAATGCCGACGCTTTCGATATCGGGGGTGCGGATGCACTTCTGGCAGGTGGTGACTCTCTTTGCCGGCGGTGTGATCTCACCCGTAAAATACTTCTTCATCGGGGTCATACCTGCGTTGATGAGCAGAATGCTCTTGTCGCCCTGCGGAATCAGGGGAAAACTGGGCAGACGCAGATGTTCTTTGGTTTCAAAAAAGTGCAGGTATTTTTCTCTTATTTCATTGAGTCCTGTCCATTGCATAATAATGATTTCCTTTCTCTTATAAAAAGAAAAATTTTATTTATTTATAATCTAAAATAGTATACACGTTTCGGCATGGTTTGTCAATGGAGTTTGATTTGAATTTTGTACTTGTAAAATGTAAATTTATGTGTTAAAATAAATTTGTTTATAGCTCTCTGCCATTATTGAAACGGAGGAATTTCTATGAAAATGACAAAAAAAGTACTTTGCATTCTGCTGTCTGTGTTGCTTCTTGCAACCTGTGCTCCCTTTGCAATGGCTGCAGAAAACGATCCGTTCCGTGTAAGCTGTGTTGTCAACGGCAGCACCGAAACACAAAGAGGTCTTACATGGTTTACCAATGTTGATACAGATACGGTTGTTGTGTATTCCGATGGTGTCAATGAATTTACCGCCAAAGGCACCTCTGCCGCGTGGGAAGGTAACTTTGTGCACAAGGTTCTTCTTACCGACCTGACCCCCGGTACCACCTATACCTACAAAGTAGGCAACGGTACCGTCTGGAGTGAAGAAGGTACTTTCACCACCGATGACGGTGATGACAAAGCGGAATTTGTTTTCTTTGCCGATATTCAGGCAAGTAACCTTGAAAACTTTGAAAAAGGTGCAAATGTTGTCAACAAAGCACTTGAAATGTACCCGGACGTGGATCTGCTTGCAAACTTAGGTGACTTTACTGACGATTCCACCAACGAAGAATGGGATTATTATGATGAAGCCATGGCTGAAATCAATCTTGCCACCACCCTTGCTCCCGTAGCAGGCAACCATGACGGTCTGGGTGTCTGGGATTGGTTTGAAACGATGTTCAATCTGGATACTTCCATGAGCGTGCAGAACCTCAACGGTGTCAACTATTCTTTCGATTACGGCAACATTCATTTTGCAGTGCTCAACACCAACGACCTGCTGAGCATCAGCGCAGCGCAGCAGAGTTGGCTGAAGAACGACATGAATTCCACCGCTTGCGATTGGAAAGTGGTTCTTATGCACAAATCTCCTTATTCTCTCGGTAAAGATGCAAAATGGCCCGATGCACTGTATCTCAAAGAAGCACTCGGCCCCGTGCTTGCAGAATGCAATGTAGACCTTGTTTTGTCCGGTCATGACCATCAGTATCTGCGCACCAAACCGCTTACCAATGATGAACTTGACGAAGACGGCACTGTCTTTGTTCTTGCAGGTACTGCAGGTGCAAAGCGTTATGAAATCCGCGAATTCCTGATTGATAATTTCATGCCTCTTGATTACATTGATGCCTGTGTTGTGCAGAAAGACGGCTACGGCAACTATTTCAACGGCACGGATTTCAATTCTGTTGACGAAGCCAATATCGGCGGTATCTTCAATCACATTTCCGTGGACGGCGGCACACTGACCCTCAACAGTTATGTTGTCAGTGATGAAACCGATGAAGTCAAGTGCATTGACACCTTGACACTGACCAAAGAGCAGGGACTGAATGTGCCCACTTATGACGGCAACAATTCCACGCCCGATTATATTTACGGCATGGGCGTTGGCGTGAGTTTTGCAAGTCTTGCATTGTATACGCTGACCGAATGGATTGTATGCTTTATCCGTATGCTTCCCCAACTGCTGGTTTCCTATATCAAGACCGGCACATTCTGATTTATCTATGCCAAGGGACGCTTCATTGTGAAGCGTCCCCGTTTTTTTGCTCATATTTTTATGATGATGTCGCACCGATTGCGGATGTGCGTTTTGTCAAAATAGGTGTTTTCCATGGGGATCCACGCATCAAAAAAGCGTTGTCCCAATGTTTCTCCGTTGCGTGCGAGAATACGTTGTTGCTGCAAAGCGGGATCTATGTCCAGAAAAACAGTCAGGTCATAAAAAGGAGCAAGTTGCGGGTGGCAACTGTAAGACCCTTCGGTGATGCACAATCTTTTCGGACTGACCGTGATCGGTTCGCACAAAGTAAAAGTCTGACAGTCAAAACGGCGATATTGCAGGGGTTGTCTGTTTGACAACGGCACAATCACTTCCTGCAGAAAACGTTCTCTGTCCACGTTGCCGCCGACTTCGGCAAAACGTTCGGGGGTGCGTTGTTCGGGACGTAAAAAGAAATCATCCATGTGAAAAACGGTGCAATCATATAATTGTTTCAACACAGCAGAGAGTGTTGTCTTACCGCTTGCGGCACCGCCGTCCACGGCTATGTGCAGATCTTTATCCTCTTGTAAAAGGTTTTCGATACGGCTCAATAAAGGCAAAAGCCGTGCATATTCTTTCTTGATAACACGGTAAGAAGGCTTATAGGTATTGCGGAAAATGTCGGAATGACGGCATGCACAAAAGCCGTTTTTCTGCCAGATCTCCATCTGCTTTTGCACTTCTTGTGCCGCGAACGGCAATTCGTTGTTTTTGCAAAGGGATAAAAACACTTGCAGTTTTTCTTGCAGGTTTTCGGCGGCATTTTCGACGAGGGTCGCCGACAGCATAAAAAGTTTTGCAAGTGTTTCTGCGCCGAGGCTGTCTTGTAAAACAGACAGATGCACACGGCAAAAATCCCCGTCGAGCAGTTCGATGGGGGCTTGTATGTCTGTTCTGCATTCTGCGGCTTCGGTGCGAATGCGTTGCAGTACCGTCTGAAAATCCGTCAGCAGATGTTCACAGCCGAACGCACTCTGGTGAATGAATTTGAAAACATCCTGCACTTGCAGAAGCGGATATTTGCCACAATGTGCAAGCAAGGCATTTTTTGTTTTTTGTGCATCAGTCATGACTTTTCTTCCTTGTAAATGAATGAAAATGTTGTGTCCGTTGCGGGGCAGTGTATGCTTTGTAATGTTCCGTCTTTGGTCAGAACAGCACACACGGACATGTTGTCTATTGTTTTTTGTGACATAAAAGTGCCGTCTGATTGGGCAACCAGCATTTCTGTTCCCGTAAATAAAAATTCCCGCAAGGCGCAGAAAAGCAATCTGACGGGTGATTTTTCCGTGAATGTGCTTTCAAGGAATGTGTCCGTCAAGCCGTTTGCATCCACCGTGTAATTGCCGTCGGTGTATAAAAATCCAACTCCTTGCAACAGGGTAGGCTGTTGCACATACAGCGCAAAACTGCCGTCGGGTGAAACGGTCAGGTCGAATGTGAATGCAGTTTCCTCCTGCACGCATTCTACCGTGCAGGAAAAGGAAGTGACGGGTTCACATTTTATCTGTGCGGGGCGGATTGCCGAACAGGCACATAAACTTGCAAGAAGCAGAAGAACGGCGATAATACGCAAAAAAATCAATCCTTGTGTTGGAGTAACCGTAAAAATGCTTCGGGAAGACACGCAGTCATTCTTTCCACCGTACAGGAAAACAGGGAGAAACGCTGTGCGGCAATGTCCCCGCTTGCACCGTGCAGATAAGCACCTGCGCGTGCGGCATCGGTCGCGGATAAGCCTTGGGCAAGCAGTGCGGCAATGATGCCGGTCAGCAGATCCCCGCTGCCGCCGCGCGCCATGCCTGCATTGCCGGTGGGGTTAATATAAGTAATTCCGTCAGGGGTTACGATCACCGTGTTTGCACCTTTTAACAGCACCGTGCAGTTGTGCGTTACGGCAAAGTTCCTTGCCGTTTCTTCGCGGGTTGCGTTGATTGCGGCAATGCTTTTTCCTGTCAGTCTGCTCATTTCACCGGGATGCGGTGTCAGCAGAATAATCGCATTTGTGCGGTCCAATACATCTATATGACGGGACAAAATATTTATGCCGTCGGCATCAATAACCAGTGTGCCTTTGTAGTTTTCAAGAAGGGCAAGTAAGATTTCTTCTGCGCCCTCCTGCTGTGCCACACCGCAACCGAAAGCGATGCTGTTGTAAGAATTACAACAGTCAGCGAAATATTTTTTATTTACCGCATCAAAACAGCCGTGCATGTCACTTTGCAAGGGCACTAAAAGACATTCCGGAAGTTGCGGTGCAATGGCAGAATAGGCAGCATCCGGGAAGGCAAGCGACACAAGCCCCGCACCCGAAGAAAGAGCACCTTTGGATGCCATCACCGCTGCGCCGGGCATTTTTTCGCATCCCATCACAAGCAGAGTGTTACCGTTTGATCCTTTGTGTGAATTGTAGGGTTTCTTGGGCAGAATAGCGGCAATTTTCTGTGCTGTTGACAGATATTGTGTTTTAAAGGAAGAATCAATTTCTGCTACATCGAAGCCGATGGGGATGACCGTGATCTTGCCGCACTTTTCACTGAACGGTTTATATGCGTGCACAGGCTTGTAACAAAGCATGGTCAGTGTTTCGTCTGCATGAAAATATGGGTCGCCGTCTTTGCAATCTGCACGCAGACCGCTCGGAATATCCACGGCAATGCGTACGGCTTCACATTCGTTTGCAATGTCGATCGCATTTTTTATATTTTCAGGCAACTGACCGTGAAAACCGATACCGAATACGGCATCAATGATGAGTTTTGTATCTGCAAATCCCTCTGTCGGATCTTCTTTGACCGTATCGGGCATTTTTGCACGCATGGTTGCAGAAAGTTCGTCATTGCCGTTGCCGAGGTTGTACACGCTGACACGAAAACCGTTTTCTGCAAGATACCTCGCGATCACATATCCGTCACCGCCGTTTTTTCCGCTGCCGCAAAGCACGGCAGTTTTACAGGGCGGGACGTTTTTTATAATATATTCAGCGCAACCCCTGCCTGCGTTCTCCATCATATCGGCAAAGGAAAGCCCTTTTTTATTTGCATCATTTTCGGCTTGTCTTATTTGTTGCGGTGTCAGAATCAGCATACTCTCAACTCCGATAAAGATAATATTATCATTTTAACATTTTTGTTGCGTATTTTCAAGAATTTTTGCTATGCATTTTCAAGAATCCTCTATACAAAAATAAAATAATATGGTATAATTATTTTATACAAATCGGAAACGGAGAAAAGAATATGACCGATTTTGAAAAGGCAAAACAGCGCGCACAAGAACTTCGCGATACGTTGAATTTTCATATACATCGTTACTATGTCGAGAATGCAAATGACATCTCTGACTATGAATATGACATGCTCATGCGTGAATTGCAGAATATTGAAACGCAGTATCCGGAACTGCTGACGGCGGATTCTCCCACGCACCGCGTCGGCGGCAGTGCAGATACACTGTTTACACCCGTAGAGCACCGTGTGCGCATGGAAAGCCTGCAGGATGCGTTTTCCGAAGAAGAACTGTTTGATTTTGACCGCCGTGTCAGGGAAGCGGTCAGTTCTGCGGCTTTTGTTGTGGAACCCAAAATTGACGGTCTTTCGGTTTCGCTTGAATATGAAAACGGCGTCTTTGTGCGCGGCTCTACCCGCGGCGACGGCGATGTCGGGGAAGATGTGACCGCAAATCTTCGTACGGTCAGAAGCATTCCGCTGAAACTGAAAAAAGAAATTCCGTTTATAGAAGTCAGGGGCGAAGTGTATATGTCTCGCACCGTGTTTGCCGACCTGTGTGAAGAACTCGAGCAAAACGGCGGTAAACCCTTTAAAAATCCGCGTAATGCGGCGGCAGGCAGTTTAAGACAAAAAAATCCCGCCATTACCGCACAGCGTAAACTTGATATTTTTGTTTTCAATATTCAGCAGGTCGAGGGTGTGACCCTTACCTCTCATAAACAGTCTCTGGATTTTTTAGGCGAACTCGGTTTTGTGACAGTCCCCATGTATGAACGGGTTGACAGTATCGACAATGCCATTGAAAAAATTCGTAACATCGGTGCAAAAAGAAGCAGCCTTGCGTTTGATATTGACGGTGCTGTCATTAAAGTGGATGATTTTGCACAGCGTACACAACTTGGCAGTACCGCAAAATTTCCGAAATGGGCGGTTGCGTTCAAATATCCGCCCGAAGAGAAAGAGAGCATTGTACGTGATATTGAAATCACCGTCGGCAGAACGGGTGTTCTGACCCCGACGGCGGTGTTTGATCCCGTTTTGCTGGCGGGGTCCACCGTTGCAAGAGCAAGCCTGCACAATGAGGATTATATCCGCGAAAAGGATGTGCGCATCGGTGACACCATTCTTGTCAGCAAGGCAGGGGATATCATTCCCGAAGTTATCCGTGTCACGAAACGCGGCGAAAATGCACAGCCGTTCTGTATACCCGCAAACTGTCCGTCCTGCGGTGCCGCTGTAACAAGAGAAGACGGGGAAGCGGCGGTACGCTGTGTCAATCCCGATTGCCCCGCACAACTGCTTCGTAATATCATTCATTTCTGCTCGCGTGATGCAATGGATATTGAAGGCTTAGGCGAAGCCAATCTTGCCGCTTTTGTTGAACGCGGAATGATCCGCACGGCAGCGGATTTATACCGTCTGAATGCCGACGAAATTGCAGAAATGGAGGGCCTCGGCAAAAAGTCTGCCGCTAATTTCCTTGCCGCGGCGGAAAAATCAAAGCAGAATGACCTTTCCCGTTTGCTGTTTGCGCTCGGCATCCGCCATATCGGTGCCAAAGCGGCAAAACTGCTCAGTTCACGTTTCGGCAGTATGGAAAAAATCATGCAAGCCGATGTGCAGACCCTTTGCACCATTGACGGCTTCGGTGAAATTATGGCACAAGCTGTTGTTGATTATTTTTCACATGAATCCGCACGCAATCTGATTGCAGATTTGCAGGCACTCGGAGTCAATATGACTTCGACCAAGGAAGTGACCGACACCCGTTTTGCAGGTCTTACCTTTGTGCTGACCGGCACCTTGACCGAATTTACCCGTGATGAGGCATCGGCAATCATTGAAAACGCAGGCGGTAAGGTTTCGTCTTCCGTTTCCAAAAAGACGAGTATTGTGCTTGCAGGCGAAGCGGCGGGAAGTAAACTGAAAAAAGCCAATGACCTCGGCGTGCGTGTCATCAGCGAAGCGGAATTCAAGGAAATGATAAAGCCGGAGGAATAATGTTTCCTCCGACTGAAAATCACTTTTTATTATGAATCAGTGTGCCGTCATAAAAGGCGGTTCTGAACCATACATCGGGAGCGGTGACGGCTTTGCCGTTCAGGTAATTGAGAATCCCCGCATCCGTTGTGAATTCAAACACCGTTTTGTAGGAATAAAGACATTGCTTTTTGTAGCCGCCGAAACGCTTGTTCTGCTCGTTTGTGCCGTATTTTCCGTCGCCCAATAAAGGACAGCCGACGGATGCAAAATGTGCACGGATCTGGTGGGTTCTGCCTGTCAACAAATCTACTTCAACAAGAGAAAGACCGCCTTTGCTGTCGAATACCTTGTATTTTGTTCGGATGGATTTTCCGCCCGGTTGCGGATTGCCGTGTACAGTGACCATATTCTTTTTCTCATCTTTGGTGATGTAACCCGTCATGGTGTCCTCTTTCTTTTTCGGACAACCGATGAGAACACACAGATACAGTTTTTTGATTTCTCGGTCCTTGATTTTCTGATTGAGAATGCGCAGTGCTTCCGCATTCTTTGCCGCCATCACTATGCCGCCCGTGTTGCGGTCGATGCGGTTTGCAAGGGCAGGAGCAAAGGAGTTTTCGGCTTTGGGGTCGTATTCGCCTTTTTCGTACAGATAGCGTTGCACGCGGGTAATGAGCGTGTCGTTGTACTCTCCCTCGTCGGGATGCGATAAAAGCCCGACTTTCTTATCGAGCATCAATATGTTTTCATCTTCATATAAAATATCGAGCTGCTTGCCTGCCGACAAAAAGGAATACCGTTCCTCCACGGGGGCAAAAAACTCATCGTTTATATACATTTCAACCACATCTCCCGCCTGAATACGGGTCGATATGTCCGCTTTTTTGCCGTTGAGTTTGATGCGTTTGGTTCGCAGATATTTGTAAAGCAACGATTGCGGAAGCCGCGGTACGGTTTTGGTAATGAATTTGTCAAAACGCTGTCCCGCGTCATTGTTGCCGACGGTAAAAGTTTTCATTCAGATCACCCAGCTATAAAATACACTTTTTTTAAGAAAAAAGCAAGTCTTGCACAAGGAGAACTATGAAAACTTCACGCAATGAAAAACAATCCGTTTCCGCTGTGGATCACAGCGGACACAGAAAAAGATTGCGCAAACGAGCCGCGATGGAAGGAATTGCGCATTTTGAACCGCATAATCTTCTGGAATTGTTGCTGTTTTATCCCATTCCCCGTGCCGATACCAACGATACCGCACACCGTCTGCTTGATACGTTCGGCTCTTTTTCGGCAGTGCTCGATGCATCCTGCGAGGATCTGAAGCGGGTGCATGGTGTCGGGGCTGAAACGGCGCAATTTTTAACGATGCTTCCCGAAGTTTTTCGTATTTACCTGAAGGATAAAGAAGATTCACCCAAGAAAATGAAACATGTGGAAGAAATTACACAAGTGCTCATGCCGCTGTTTGTCGGGCAAAAAAGGGAAGTGCTGTATATGGTCTGTCTGCAGGCAGGCAATACCATCGGTAAATGTATTGAAATTGCCGAGGGTTCAGGCACGGAAGTTGCATTGCAGACGCGCCGTATTGTCAGCGCGGCGATTCTATCCGAATGTGTCGGCGTGGTGCTTGCACACAATCATCCCAGCGGGCAGGCAAAAGCATCGAATGCTGACTATGCGGCCACCGCACACATTGCAAATGTCCTGAATGCGGTTGATATTCCGCTGATTGAACATTTTGTGTTTGCAGACGGTCGTTTTACCGCCCTTTCCACAGATTCGCGTTTTGTGCCGTTCTTCGGCTCTGCGTTCCGGACAATTGCCAAAATTCCCGATATGGATATGCGTTGACAGGATTTACAATAGCGTAAAGACGGAAAAATGAAAAAAATCTATTGACAGCCGAAAAATCGGGTGTTATAATAATTCTCAATTGAATCAAACCGTTGAGGCGGAAGTAAAGGTGATTATGCTTCTACAGAGAGTCCGTGAAGCTGCGAGTCGGGCGAAAAACAGATCATCAAATGGGCCGCTGAGGGTGCAGTCAAAGGCGCAAGCCGAGTATTCTGCAACGTAAGGCATACGTCAGTTGCCGGGGATATGTCAGTATCCCGCAAAGGGCACGGAAAAACCGTGAAACAAGGTGGCACCGCGGATAATGAAGTTATTCGTCCTTGACAGAAAGCACTTTTCTGTCAGGGATTTTATTTTTTTTCCGGAGTTGATATTTATGTTTCTTTTAACCAAACGATGGCGCCGCTGTCACTGAAAAAACAAACCACATATTGATATAAAAACGGAGGATTTTATTATGATTTACAACGGCATTGATTTTGATACTTATTTTAACAATTATCCCGATAAGGACGGCTATTTCGGCAAATACGGCGGCGTTTACATTGACGAAAAACTCAAAAACGCTATGGCTGAAATCACCGAAGCCTATTTTTCCATTTGTCAGTCCCGTAAATTCATTGCGGAACTGCGCCGAATCCGCAAGGAATTCCAGGGCAGACCCACACCCGTGACACACCTTGAAAGACTGTCCGATTCTCTGGGCGGCAAGGTACAATTGTATGCAAAGCGTGAAGACCTCAACCATTCGGGTGCACACAAGCTCAATCACTGCATGGGCGAAGCCCTGCTTGCAAAATACATGGGCAAAAAGAAAGTCATTGCCGAAACGGGTGCCGGTCAGCATGGTGTCGCCCTTGCCACGGCTGCCGCTTATTTCGGACTGGAATGCGACATTTACATGGGCACGGTGGACATCAAAAAGCAGGCTCCCAACGTGGCAAGAATGAAGATTTTAGGTGCCAATGTTGTGGAAGTCACCCACGGTCTGCAGACCCTCAAAGAAGCGGTCGATGCCGCTTTTGATGCTTACAGCAAGGAATATCAGGACTCCATTTACTGCATCGGCTCCGTACTCGGCCCGCATCCCTTCCCGATGATGGTGCGCGATTTCCAGAGCGTGGTCGGCATTGAAGCAAGAGAACAGTTCATTGACATGACGGGGCATCTTCCCACTTCCATTGTCGCCTGTGTCGGCGGCGGCTCGAATGCGGCAGGTCTGTTTGCAGGCTTTTTGAATGACCCCGTGGATATTTACGGTATTGAACCGCTTGGCAGAGGTCCCAAACTCGGTGACCATGCCGCAAGCCTGAAATACGGCACCGAAGGCATTATGCACGGCTTCAACAGCATCATGCTCAAGGACGAAAACGGCGAGCCTGCACCCGTTTATTCGGTTGCAAGCGGACTTGACTATCCGTCTTCC
>SVOJ01000009.1 GCA_015066385.1 Oscillospiraceae bacterium | reverse complement strand
CTGACGGTATCGGATGCCGTGGCTCAGGCGGCAGTGCAGCAGTGCGACTGCCTTGTCGGGTACTTCGTTGCCGATGAAACAGCGGTTGCCGGCTTGCCGACCGCAGGCATTGCCGACGGCAGCTACTGCTTTATTACGAGCACGGGGGATGTGAAATTCCTGTCCGGCGGCATGTGGAGGTGAGTGTATGGATGTGGTAACATATGCGGCATTGAATAAACGGATCGGGCAGGCGGGCAATACCGCTGCGGATACCAATGTTTTTATTGCGCATGTAAAATGCGATCCTGCATACAGGGTGCCTGTGGAGGACCCGTATTATTATATCTGCGATCCGGACAGAATGACGACCGATGCATGGAAAGCGGTTGAAGCCGAGGGCAAGAAGATTGTGCTGCAGGTTGAAACCACCGCACCCGACGGCTCAACTGTTATTGTGACGGCAACCGAAGTAAAAACCGGCGGCACAGCCTCGTTTGTGCCCGTGTTCAGTGCGGATGTGAACGGTGTGAAGTATGAATTCCGCAAGTTTGCACGAAAGAATCCGGATGCCCCGGAGGAACCCGGACGTGTTGCAATTTTCTGTGTTCCGCCATTGGCTTATCTGACAACCGATAAAGCGGTGCCGTATCTGTCTGCGGGTGCAACGGATGATCAGTTGCCGACAGCCAAAGCGGTTGTTGACTATGTTGCACAGAATGGGTCGGGCGGCACATCCGGTATCCGTTACGGCTTCGATGCGAACACGGGAACACTGTATCTTTATGGTGACGGTGAATTTTACGGCAACGGAGAGACCAATCACGAGAACATCAAAGAACAGGTAAAGCACGTTGTTTTCTTTGAAAATATTTCTTCGGTTCATGATTATGCGTTCCGCAACGATTATCCGAACCTTGAAACGGTGTCTTTTTGCAATTCGGTAACGAGCATCGGTCACGGTGCCTTTACGACTTGTACCAACCTGCGCAGGGTGCAATTGCCGAAAAATATAACGGAATTGGGAAATCTGACAAGAGGTTTGATTTTTGCGAACACAGGGATTGAGGAAATCACAATTCCTGCTGCGGTTACAATCCTCGGCAGAACATCTTTTACAGAGTGCGCAAATTTGAAAAAGTTTGAATTTGAAAAGAATTCCGAACTGCTGACAATTCATAAAAGTGCAATCAGTGATTGTCCGATGCTCAAAAAAATCGACCTGCCGAAAAAAGTCACCGAAATACGGGAAAATGCTTTCGCACATGATACGGCATTGAAACAGATCACCCTGCCCGCTTCCCTGACATCAATCGGCGCAAACTGTTTTAACGATTGTACGGCTCTGGAATTTGTCATGTATGACGGCACCGCCGAACAGTGGGCGGCAATTGAAAACGATGAGAGTAACAATGTTTTTCTCAATGCGGATAATCTGTATATGATTGTGCCGAACGATGTGCCCGATGGAATCTTTTTGGCCAACGGGGTCGCAATCGGCAATGCACTCGGTAAGAATGTGCAAGCGGCGGCATGTGAGTTCCGTATGACCGAAAGCAATAATATGTGTTTGAATTTTCATGTGCCGGAAAACGGCAGTACCGATGCGTATTATTGTATCAGTCTGTTTTATCCGATTGCGCTTTTTTCCGGCAGCACCGTAAAGGCTGTTAAAATCGAAGAAGGCATAAAGGCAATCATCAATGCCGGTGTGCATACTGCATCGGGTTCTGCAGATGGGGGCGGTGCTTTTCAGAATTGTGCAATGGAAGAAATATCCCTGCCCGAATCCATGGAACGCATTGATGATTATACATTCGCAGGTTGTAATAATCTGAAGCGGATTTATGTTCCTGCCGGTGTTTCGTATATAGGAAAACATGCTTTTTATTGTGCAAACGGAGCACCGTTTGATATCTATTACGGCGGCAGTGAGCAAGATTGGGAAAAGTTCGATTTTACTTACGAAAAATTCCCGAATCAGGACAAATGCACCGTTCACTACAATGCAACGGGACTTCCCGAATGATAAAAAGGAGATTTTTTATGGCAACACAAGTTATTGATGTCAGCACCCACAACGGCGATATTGACTTTCGCAGAGTCAAAGCCGCGGGCATTGACAACGTGATCATCCGTTGCGGCTTCACCGGCTACGGCAGAAGCCACACACTCAACAAGGATGCACGTTTTGAAGAAAACTACCGCAAGGCAAAGGAGGCGGGACTGAATGTTGGAGCATATTATTATGCGGTCGCTCTTACCGAAGCGGATGCAGACCGCGAGGCTGCTTTCGTTCTTTCACTTCTGAAAGATAAGCAGTTTGAACTGCCCATCTATTACGATGTGGAGGACGTGCACGACACAAGAGCCGCAGGGGTTCTGCCGCAGAATATGCAGGGCTTGAGCAAAGCACAGCTCACCGCGATCGTCAACCGCTTCTGCGAAACGGTCGAAAAAGCAGGGTATTTTGTCGGTATCTACAGCGGCAAGTATTGGTTCAGGGATGAACTCGATATGTCCGTTCTCAACCGCTACACCGTCTGGCTTGCACACTGGACCACGCAGACCGACTACACGGGTCCTTACGGACTTTGGCAGTACACCGATTCGGGCAGAGTGGACGGCATTTCGGGCGATGTCGATATGAACTATCTGTATCAGGACTTTGCGCCGATCATCAAACGGCTCGGTCTGAACGGCTTTCCGAAGCAGACCGGAACGGAAGAACCTGCTGAACCTGTCATCCTGATGGGTGATGTGAACGGGGACGGTGTTGTGACTGAAGACGATGCACTGCTCACACTGCGCAGAAGTGTCGGCCTTGAAGACTTCACCGAAGCGCAGACCAAAGCCGCCGACATGGACGGCGACGGCAATATCACAGCGGAAGATGCAAGAGAGATCTTGCGCAAGTCCGCAGGACTGGAGGACTAACCATGGACGGAAATAAAAAAGAAACCGCAACCGCGACAACGGTTTCGGTCAAGGACAGACTCAAAAGCTGGGCAGTGTGGACTTCCGTGTTCGGTGCATTGGCGGTCATCCTCAATGCGTTCGGTGTGTTTGAGAAGATCGGCATCGACAGCACCACCTTCGATACGATCATTAACTCCGTCGGTTCGGTGTTGATCGCATTCGGCATTCTCAACAACCCCACCGACAAGACAGCATTCTGATGAACGACCGCGACAATCACTATCCGCACACAAGACAGCAGGACTGCATGCCGCAGGATGACCGCCCGCCTGATAATTACCACCCCGGCGGCTCCTGCCCCTGCGAAGCGGTGCGTGAACTGAAAAAGATCGTTGAACGCCACGAACACGAACTCGCCCTCGGCTCCACGTCCTTCGCCCTCATCAAACAGGATCTTGAACACATCAAGTCCGCCCTCGAGAAAAAAGACCGCTTCAATACCGGCCTGCTCTCGAATATCGCAAACATCATCCTCACCATTCTGCTCGGGTATCTGGCCGTCAGGATGGGATTAGGAGCATAAAAAATCGGGACAGGATAAGTTGAAATCCTGTCCCGTAATTTTATTTATCATCGGTCAAGGAGCCGTCGCCCTGTACGGGAATGACTTCTCCGAGGTATGTCGGTTCGGGGGTGAATATGCACATGCCGAAATCCTTGACACGGGCGAGCACTTCACGAACATCACGCATGAACTGACCGCTGTAGGTGCGGTAATCACAGTTGACTCCGTAGGCTTCCAGACCGAGTTGTTCGGCAATGTAAACGGCTCTGTACAGATGGTATTGCTGTGTGACGATGACAATTTTTTCAGCCTGAAAAATTTCCTTGGCTCTGTACATGCTTTCATAAGTTGAAAAACCTGCATGATCCATGAAAATATCCGCTGTCGGGATGCCTGCATCCAGTGCATAGTTTTTCATGGTGTTGACTTCATCATATTCTTCGCGGCCGTGGTCGCCGCTCATGAGCAGTTTCGGTGCAACACTGTTCTGATAGAGCGATACGCCTCGTTTCAGACGGTCTTCAAGCATGTGGCTCGGCGTTCCGTCTTCACGGACACCGCATCCCAACACCAGAATGCAATCCACATCCGAAAGGTTTTTTGCTTCTTCTTCGGTCAGTATCCGTTTGTCTGCAAAGGTGCAGATACGGATGTTGATTGCCGCCGTGCAGACGGCAATGCAGGCAGACAGACTGAGGAGGATAATAACAGCAATGCGTAATTTTTTATTTTTTAACATATTTTCTCACCGCAGTTACTGTAGCAGGGGCATCTTTAAAGCAACTGAAAAACTTTAATTGTCTTCCGGTTCTATGCGCTCATAATAGCCGTCCTCGGTAACAAAACAGAAGAAAGGTCCGATGTCTTCCAGACCGACTGCGGCGCGAAGCAAAAGTCTTGCATCGGCGGCTGTGACTTCTCCGTTGCCGTCATAGTCGGCAAGAATCAGTTTCAGTTGTGACGGGTTGTCCAGTCCTACCGAATAGCGCAGGGCGGAACGTGCATCGTCAGCAGTGATGAGGTTGTTGCGATCCGCATCGCCGCACTGATAAACATTGCCGTCTGCAAGTGTCAGGGCGGCAGTTGTGCGTTTTTCGGTTTCCATGCAGGCACCGCACCAACGGATTTCCGTTCCTTCTTTGCCGAGTCCCGCATGTACTTCCGTAATCCAGAATGAGAAATCATGACCTTTTGCAGGTACCACTTCTTTTCCTTCTTCAAAACCGCAATCGGGACAGTATTCGTATGCGGTCCATCCCGTTTCGGTGCAGGTTGGCTTGACGGCGGAAACAGTGTATTTGTTTTTATGTCCGAGGGGAGGTATTTCGGTTTTGCCGCTTGTCATGCCGCAATCGGGGCATGAAATATGGGCAGACATACCCGGCTCGGTACAGGTGGGATCTTTTGCGGGATGCGCAGTTGCATTTTTGTGTTGCAGTGCGGGGATTTCTTCATAGTTTGTTTTTTCACCGCAATCGGAGCACGCATAGTGTGCGGTGTAGCCGTTTTCGGTGCAGGTGGGCGGCAAACCTTCCTGAAATGTTTTGTTAGCGTGGTTGGTGGCAGGATATGTTTCTTTATCGAATGCAGTATTGCAGTCAGGGCAATAGATGTAACGGTTGTTGCCGTCTTCCGTGCAGGTCGGTTCCTTTTCACCGACAGTGTATTTGTTTTTATGCTGCAATGCGGGATATACGGTTTTACCGATTTCTTCAGCGCAGATTCCGCAAACGCTGTAAGCGGTATGACCGTCTGCGGTACAAGTTGCCGTAAGTGCAGTGTAATTTGTCAGTTCTCTGTGACCGAGTGCGGGCAGGTCGACCTTGCCGATATCCGTCATACAGACGGTACAGCATTCATAAGTTTCATAGCCCGGGGCGGTACAGGTCGGCGCTTTTGCGACGATTTCAATGGTGGACGGGTGGCCTTGCGCTAAGTAAATTTCTTTGCCGAAATCCTCACCGCAATCGGGGCAGTGTTCGTATGCGGTATGACCGTCTTCGGTGCAGCTTGCCTGTTTTTCGGCAACGGGATATTTGTTTTTATGCGAAAGCATGGGGAGTATTTCGTAACCGAAATCCGTGTTGCAATCGGGACAGTGTGTGTAACTGCTATGTCCGTCTTCATAGCAGGTGGCATCCTTTTTCTTGATGGTCTGTTTTTTCGGGTGATTGGTGGCGGGCAGATCGGTTCTGTCGAGAGCCGTTTGACAATCATTGCAGAAGGTGTATTCATTGTAACCGCCTTCGGTACACGTCGGTGTGAGTGCGGAGACGGTCACCGTGTTGCGGTGTCCCGTTGCGGGGAGTTCTTCATATCCGCTGACACGGTTGCAATCGGGACAGTAAATATGGTCATTGTAACCTTTCTGTGTGCATGTGGGCAGTTTCGCGGCAACGGAATACGCATTTTTGTGATTGGTTGCATAAAGCACCGTTTTGTCCAGTTCTTTGGTGCAATCCGTGCATTGTTCATACGCAGTGTAGCCGTTTGCGTAACATGTCGGTTCTTTGCCTTCATGGGCAACGAGGTTCAGATGCACATCGGGAGCATAGGTACCGTAGGCTGTGCCGCAGACCTCGCAGATCGCTTTTGCCATGCAGGTTGCATTGCCGCCGGTGTGCGGAATTTTTGTGTTGTAAGCCGTTACGGTGTCCGTTGCACCGCAATGGGAACAGGTTGCCGTTTTGGTGCCGTCCGCAGTGCAGGTGGAATCGTTGTTGAAAATATATTCTTCAAAATCATGCGGACAACCGATTGTAATTGTCGCGGCACCTTCGCTGCAGGTGCGGTCGGTTTCGTTGGCAGCCTTTGCGGAAAGGGTCTGTGCATGCACAAGGGTATCCCCCTGTGTGTTGCCGGCATCAAAGTACAGCGTCACAAGTGTGCCGTCGTTTTTGCAATCGGCAACGCCGCTCCATGTCAGTATAATACTGTTGCTGTCTTTCACTTCGGAGAAGCCCGCAAGCAGACCTTCATCATAGGTGAATGTGTGTGTCAGCATGGCACAATCAAAGTGCAGTCTTAACTGTAATTCTGCAATACCGGGGTTGTTTTTAAGACTGATTCTGACGGAGGTTTGACCGCCGGCAGTGGTGTGATCTGCTGTCAACACGAGTTGCGTATCGTAATCGGATACCGTAAACAGAATCCGGTTATTCTGCAAAAAGTGGCGTACCGTGCCGCTTCTTACATAAATGTTATTACCTTGTACAACACCGTCCTGTACGGTCAGACCGTCAATGGTACCATTCTCAAAGCGGATTCCGTCGTCACCGAAATAATGCAGAGTGTCACCGAGGGCTTTGAATCCTTTGACAATGGCGGCATTGTTGATGCAGTACACACCGTTTTCGGTTGCGACCGTTACATTTTTGCCTGTCAGTCGGCCGTCGGGCAAAAATTCATAGGTTTGCGTTTCAATCATCTGCATTCCTGTTACCTTTTTGCCGTCCGTGCCGTAGTAGTACAGTGCACCGTTTTCTGCACTCCAGCCAACAGCGGCAAAAGCGGAAATACTGCTTATGAGTAACACCACCGCAACAGCAAGCAGGATGCAGAATGTATGTAAAAATTTCCCTTTTTTCATATAGAACACTCCTGAAATCAAGTCAGAATAAGGCATAATAAATTAAGTATAGCATATCACATTATTATGCTTTTGTCTACCTTTTTTTAAATACAATATATTGACAAGCCAAAAAGTGTTTTTTATAATATAGAAAAACGACAAACGGAGGCAATGCAATGGTCAGAAGAAAAGAAGAATGTCCCGTTTCCCTGCGTGAACACATGCGCGGCGGCAACGGCACGGTGCAGATCACGGATTTTGTGAATAAGGAAGAACTTTACAACAAAGGCAGACTCTTTGCCGATATCACCCTCAATCCCGGTTGCGGCATCGGTGAACATGTGCACGAGGGCGAAGAAGAAATCTTTGTTGTCACCCAGGGTGAAGTTGTTTACAACGACAACGGCGAAGAAAAAATCTGCAAAGTCGGTGATGTGCTCATCTGCAATGACGGCGAAAAGCACTCCATCCGTAATGAAGGCAATGTGACCGCAAGCGTGGTTGCGCTGATTATGCTTAAATAGACATTGCAAAAAAGGAGCTGCGTAAAAACAGTTCCTTTTGCATTTTTTAATATTATAAAGTACGGTTTAGCGGGGAGTTGGGGAGTCAATCATGGGGACGGCTACTGTGATTGACATAATCATTTTTCCAAAATGTCAATCGCAGTACTGTCCCCTGATTTACGACCACGCACAAATTTAAACAAAATAATACAAATAAATATCCAAAAACATCGCCGCCAATCAGGGGACGGAACCCAGATTGACTGTTTTGGATATATCATAGAGTCAATCAGGGTACTCGTCCCCGTGATTGGCTACTCCCCACCAAACCGTAATTTATCGTACAAAAAAGGAGCTATTTCACAGCTCCTTTTCTATATTTATTTGCTTTCTGCAATGCACTCGATTTCAACGAGCACATCCTTGGGTAACTGCTTGACTGCCACGCAGGAGCGAGCAGGCTTGGCTGTGAAATACTGTGCATACACGCCGTTGAAAGCGGCAAAGTCGCTCATTTCCTTTAAGAAGCAGGTGGTTTTGACAACATCGGTCAGCTCGCATCCTGCAGCCTGCAGAACGAGTTGCAGATTCCGGCAAACGCGGTGGGTCTGTTCTTCGATGCCGCCGTCGACGACATTGCCCGAGGCAGGGTCTACGGGAATCTGACCCGAGGTGAAAACAAGATTGCCGACCTTGTAGCCTTGTGAATAAGGGCCGATGGCGGCAGGTGCTTGTTCGTTAAAAATAACTTCCATTTAAGTTTCCTCCGATTTAATTCTGATGACGGACTAATTTATATTCGTCACCGTCTTTGAAATAGGGACATCCCTTTGTCTGCTGTGTCATAAAGCGGTACAGTTCATCTTCATCCAGATCCTGTTCACAAAGGTACTGTCCCGCATATTCGTCATACACAAAATAGGCGCAATATTCACATTGATCTGCCATGTTTATCCCTCAAGAAACGAGAAAATGGTGTTCAGGTATTTGTCCATGACATCATTCGGGCTCATGTAGATTTCATGCTTTGCACCGTAGAATTTTTTAAAAATGCCGCCGGGAACACGGGAGATAAAAACATTCTGCGGTGACATGTTGACCGAGCCGTCCCATTCCGGCTGACACAGAATCAGCTTTGTTTTTATTTTTTTGCAATTTTCTTCGTCAAGCTGTACTTTTACAATGCGAACTGCTTCTTTTACCCATGCATAGGACGGACGGGAAGTCTGATATTTGCGGTTTGCATTGCGTTTTGCGTGGTAGTATTCAAAACGTGCACGCGAAGTATCATTGCTGTCCTCAAATTTGCGTTCGGGGTTGTATGCCCCCATGCCGAGCACACATTCCTTGGACTTGCCGAGTGCTATGAACAGCTTTGCGAGGTTGCCCGTCAGAAAATGCGGCATATTGGCGGTGTTGGCGGAAATCATCGGTGCGGTCAGCACACATTTTTCAAACACATCCGCATACTTCATAATGAACAAAACGCTCACTGCGCCGCCCATGGAATGACCGTAGAGATACAGCGGCAATCCCACGGAAACGGGCTTTACAACGGTATCGACAAAGATTTTCAGATCCTCAATATAAGTATCGAAATTGTCGATATGTACCGTTTCGGGATCATCATTTTCACGGTGCGAATTGCCGTGACCGCGGTGGTCAACGGCAAACACATTGTAGCCTGCCTTGCTGTAATAGTAAGACATTTCACGGAATTTTTCAGCCGTTTCCGTAAAGCCGTGGGAAATCACAACCGTGGCTGTTGCATCGGCACGGATATAGGATTCATACCAGAGCTCGGCACCGCCGACACCCTTGAAATAGCCGTTTTTGCAGATGGATGCAAGATACGGTTCGACCACTTCGGTCATTTCGGCAGCGTAATTATCTTCATTGACAAGCATATCGCTGACAAGCAGTTTCACATCAGTCATTGCTTTATTCCTCCGTGTTTGCATCGGTTTCTTCGGGCAGCTGTGCCTGTTCTTCGGAAATGGGAGCACCTTTGCGCTTGTATTTCATTGCAAACATGGCAATCAGGAACACGGCAAGCGAGCCGCCGACCACGCAGGCAATAATCAGCGGATAATTGGGAAGACCTGCGGCAATGTGCATGCCTGTCGCCGAAGCGGAAATACCGAACAGGGGCAAAAGAAGCATTGCAAAAAGAGAGAGCATATACATTTTTTTCATAGGATTACCTCCGCATAATATTCTATTCTATATTTTAACCATATTTTCTGCAATTGTCAACTTCTCATCTTGCAAAAACAAAATATTTGTGGTATTGTATTATATATTTTGATCCGGAGAAATGTAAAATGGAAAATATTGTTCTCAAAACCATTCTTGAACGCCGCACCATCCGTTTTTATAAGGATGAACAAATCAGTGACGAGCAACTGTCCGCTATTCTTGAAGCCGCCGTCTGGGCACCCAGCGGCAGAAACGGACAACCCTGCCACATCCGCGTGCTGCAGGACAAAAAAGCACTCGAAGCACTCAATGTTGATTTCAAAAATAAAGTCGGTTGGGATACCCCCGCTTACACCAACTGGAACATAAGCCCTGTTTATCAGAATGCACCGACCCTTATCTTTCTGTTTGCCGAGGGCAACTCTGCTATGGACGGCGGTATTATGACCGAAAACATCTGTATCGCCGCAAAAAGCATGGGCCTTGGCACCTGCATCATTGCAAGTGTCGGCGGACTGATGAATGAACCCGAAGGCAATGTCTGGAAAAAACGCATGAATATTCCCGAAGAATGGAAATTCCTTATTGCTATTGCCGTCGGTTATCCCGATGAAGACCCTGCCCCCAAGCCCCGTGCCGAAGGCAGAGTGGAAATTTTTAAAGAACTTGAACTGTCTGAATGACGCTGTTTTTTAGTTAAATCTAAAACGGCATTTTGGATTTAACTAAAAATATTATTGACAATTTGCAAAAACTTTAGTAAAATCTAAAATGGTATTTTAGATTTGTATAAAATCTGACTGCCTACCTATAATAAGCAGGGAGGATTTTTATGTTTTATGAAAGAACAGTCAAGCAGACCATTCTGAATGTAAATGAAACTTTTCCCGTTTTACTTGTGACGGGTCCCCGACAGGTCGGCAAATCAACCTTGCTCGAAAACCTTGCAGAAGAAGGACGGAAAATTGTTTCGTTGGACAATCCGACAATCCGTGCACTTGCAAAAACAGACCCGGAGCTTTTTTTGCAGCGTTATGCCCCTCCTGTGATGATTGATGAGGTGCAATATGCGCCGGAATTGTTTCCTTATATCAAAACAATTGTCGACAAACGCAAAAAAAACGGCGACTTCTGGCTGACCGGATCACAGATGTTCAGAATGATGCAGAATGTGACCGAAACATTGTCGGGCAGGGTCGGCATTGTGCAGATGCTCGGATTGACAAACAGCGAGATCTTCGGCAATCACTTCCCGCCATTTGAGGCTGATCCGCAACAACTCATTGCCCGTATCGCACAGGCAAAGCCCATGACCGTGACGGAAGTTTTTGAACGTATTTATAAAGGTTCCATGCCTGCCGTATACAAAGATGACAAGATGAATCTTTCCATCTTTTATGAGTCCTATCTTGATACCTATATCAGCCGTGATATACGGGATCTTGAGCAGGTTGCCAACGAAACGGCTTTTTTGAATTTTGTGACTGCGGTTGCGGCGCGCACGGCAACGGTTGTAAACTACGAAGCACTCGCAGGCGAAGTCGGAATCAGTGCACCGACGGCAAAAACATGGCTGTCGTTGCTCATTTCCTGCGGTGTGGTTGCGCTGATTCAACCCTATTCAAACAACGCACTCAAACGGGTTGTTAAATCTCCGCGAATGTATTTTCTTGATACGGGACTTTGTGCCCATCTGCTCGGTTGGGGATCTCCGCAAGTGCTTGAGAATAGTGCCATGAGCGGTGCTTTTTTTGAAACATGGGTCGTTTCGGAAATCTATAAAAGTTATCTGAATGCAGGGAAGAAACCGCCTTTGTTTTATTACAGGGACAATAATAAAAAAGAAATTGACTTAATCATATATCAGAATGCTACTGTATATCCGATTGAAATCAAAAAAAATACGGCACCTGCCAATGCGGTTAAGAATTTTTCGGTGCTGAATATTCTTGAACAAACAAATGAAGAAGATTTATTTACGGATGCGGCACAATTAAAAACAACGGTGGGAACGGGACTTGTGGTTTGCCTTGCAAGTGATGTTTTGCCTGTGGATAAAAAGAATTGGTATGTGCCGGCATGGTTGATATGAAGAAAGGAAATAACGAAAATGGAAAATAAAACAGAAGCCCCCAAAAGAGTATTGAGTCTTGTGCAGTCCTCGGGCACGCCCACCCTCGGCAACTACCTCGGTGCATTCCGCAACTGGAAGAATATGGCACAGGATTATGACTGCATTTTCGGTGTTGCAGACCTGCATGCCATCACCGTACGTACCGAACCTGCCGTGCTCAGACAGCGCACAAGAGAGATGTATGCCATGCTGTTGGCACTTGACCTTGACCCGCAGAAAAATATTGTGTTCATTCAGAGCCATGTGGATGCCCACGCAAAGCTGGCGTGGTTGCTCAATTGCTATACCATGTTCGGTGAAGCTTCGCGCATGACACAGTTCAAGGATAAATCACAGAAACACGCAGACAATATCAATGTCGGTCTGTTTACTTATCCCGTTCTCATGGCGGCGGATATTCTGCTGTATCAGGCAGATTTTGTGCCCATCGGCGACGACCAGAAACAGCACATGGAGCTGTGCCGTGACATTGCCGATCGTTTCAACGGCATTTACGGGCAGACCTTTACCGTGCCCGAGCCTTTCATCGGCAAAACGGGAGCAAGAATCATGTCCCTGCAGGAGCCCGACAAGAAGATGAGTAAGTCCGACCCCAATGTCAAGTCCTTCGTTTCCATGACCGACGACACCGACACCATCGTCCGCAAAATCAAGTCTGCCGTCACCGATTCTGAGGCCTGCGTGAAGTACAGCCCCGAAAAGCCCGGTGTTTCTAACCTCATGAGCATCTATTCCTGCTGTACGGGTAAGTCTTTTGACGAGATCGAAAACGAATTTGCAGGCAAGGGCTACGGCGATTTCAAACTTGCCGTTGCCGAAGCCACAGCCGAAGAACTGCGTCCTGTCCGCGAAGAATACCTTCGTCTGCTCGGCGACAAGGCATATCTTGAAGAGTGTGCAAAGGACGGCGCCGAACGTGCCGCCCGCATTGCCGAACGCACCGTCCGCAAGGCAATGAAAAAAGTCGGATTTTATCAGATCTGATTTGTGTTGTTGATTTTTCAATGTTTTCAAGGTATAATAACTATGAAAGGATGGTGAAGGTAATGTGTACGCAAAATGAGTTGCAGAATGTTATGAATGCTACTTTGTTGGGCTTATCAGAGATTTTTGGCGACAAATTATCGAATGTGATTTTGTATGGTTCTTATGCCCGTGGAGACCACGACGACGAGTCGGACATAGATGTGTTGGCATTGGTAGATATGAGTCGTGACAAACTGGTGAAATATCGCCGTGCCGTCAGTGATTTTTCTGCGGAAATTGATCTTCGCTACGGGGTGCTGCTTTCTGTTAAGTTACAGGATACTGAAACCTTTCATACTTATTCTGCCGCGTTGCCGTTCTTTCAGAATGTGTTGAAGGATGGTGTGTCGTATGTACAGTGACGAACAGATTGCATTGTGCAGATACCGTCTTGAAAAATCTGCCGAATTTTTGGCAGATGCCGAAAAAACATTGACATTTGAGATGTACGACACTGCCGCAAACCGTTCCTATTATGCAATTTTTCACGCAGTCAGAGCCTTGTTTGCGTTGGACGGAAAAGACTTCAAAAAGCATTCCGGTGTGATAGCATTCTTTCAGATGGATTATATCAAAACCGGTGTTTTTGAAAAAAGAATGTCCGATATTATTAAGAGTGCTTTTTCATTGCGGACCGACAGTGACTATGAAGACTTTTTCATGATTTCACACGATGAAGTAAAAAGACAGGTCGCAGAAGCCGCTGAATTTTACGAAAATATTTCGGAATATTTGAAAACAAAGATTTAAAATCAGCAATCCCCCGAAGTTCAAAAAGACTTCGGGGGATTGCTATATTTGCATGCAATTTTTTAAATCAGATTTCCGTGCTTGCCAGCCAATCGAGCAAGCTTGCAGCCAGTTTTCGCTGTCCGGGGGTCAGGTTCTGAATCTTTTTTTCAAAATAAGGGTGGTAATTGTCTGTTTCCTGCGTGTTTTCCGTGCCGAGCAGCAACTGATCGGGCGTTGTTTTGAGAACATTGCACAGCTTCATCAGCACGTCAATGCTCAACACGGAAGTCGCACGCTCGATGTTGGACAGATATTTGTCACTCAAACCGGCCATTTCATTGACTTGCCACTGCTTGAGTCCCAGTTCTTTTCGTCTTGCGGCAATGCGTTCGCCGACTTTTTTGTAATCAACGTACAAGCAAATACCCCCTTTGTTTCATAATAATTCACTTACACTTATTATAAAACAGAATAAAAGGTGAAATTCACTTGACATTACGAAAAATACGATTTATAATACGAATAAATCACCGTACAGTGTGATTATATTGATTATATTTGGAGGAATCAAAATGAAAACAAAGCGTATTCTGGCTGTCATTTTGTCAGTGCTCATGCTTTTGTCGGTGGTACCGATGGCGGCAAGTGCTGCTGATGTTGTCGCATCAGGCACCTGTGGTGAAAACTTGACATGGACACTGGACAGCGACGGTGTACTGACCATTTCGGGTACAGGGGAAATGACGAATTATTCATCTTCTTCTGTTCCGTGGTATTCCAACCGTAGTGCAATCAAAACAGTGAGCATTGAAAACGGAGTGACGAGCATCGGGGAGTATGCGTTCTTCAATTGCTACTCGCTGACCTCGGTCACCATTCCGGATAGCGTGACAATCATCTGGTCTTCTGCGTTCAGGGATTGCAGATCGCTGACCTCGGTCACCATCGGTAACAGCGTAACGAACATCGTGGCTGGTGCATTCTCCGGTTGCAGCTCGCTGACCTCGGTCACCATCCCGGACAGTGTGACGAGCATCGGGGAGGGTGCGTTTGCATTTTGCTCCTCGCTGACCGAAATTACCGTGAATGCAGGTAATGAATATTATGTATCTGACAATGGAGTATTGTATAACAAAGACAAAACAACCATCATTTGTTATCCTGCCGGAAAAACAGCAACATCTTTTGTTGTCCCTGCCAGTGTAACGAGCATCGGTGATGCTGTATTCTCCGATTGTGTTGCTCTGTCCTCGGTCACCATCCCTGACAGCGTGACGAGCATCGGACAATCTGCGTTTTTTGGTTGCACCTCGCTGTCCTCGGTTATCATTCCAAACAGCGTAACAAGTATTGAGGATCATGTGTTCTGCTCTTGCACCTCGCTGACCTCGGTCACCATCCCGGACAGCGTAACGAGCATCGGAAGCTCTGCGTTCTCCGGTTGTTACTCACTGACCTCTGTCACCATTCCGGACAGTGTAACGCACATCGGGGGTAATGTGTTCTGCGATTGCACCTCACTGACAGCAATTGTTGTGGATGCAGATAATGAATATTATACATCTGACAATGGTGTATTGTATAACAAAGACAAAACAATACTCATTTGTTATCCTGCCGGAAAAACAGATCTGTCTTTTTTGATCCCGGACAGCGTAACGAGCATCGGAAGCTCTGCGTTCCGCCGTTGTACCTCACTGACATCGGTCACTATCCCGGACAGTGTCACGAGCATCGGGTATAATGCGTTCTACGTTTGGTACCACCCTGGTGAAATTGTCTTTCTGAATCCGGATTGCACAATTTATGACAACAGTGATACTTTTAATGAGTATATGACCGTCATCCGTGGTTATGACAATTCCACAGCACAGGCTTATGCCGAAAAATACAATCGTACTTTTGTCTCCCTGAACGGCAATGATGATGATGTTATTTTTTCCGGTTCTGCAGGTGAAAATGTTGATTTCACCATCACCCGTGACGGTCACATGGCAATCACCGGCACAGGCGCAATGTATGATTACTGGAGTACCAGCCGCCCGTGGTTCCAATATGCAAGTTTTATCAAATCCGTTTCCGTTGCAGACGGAATTACATCCATCGGGAATTATGCATTCGAAGGTTGCGCCAATCTGACCTCGGTTACTATCCCGGACAGCGTAATGTACATCCGGGATTATGCATTCGAAGGTTGCGTCAATCTGCCCTCGGTTATTATCCCGGACAGCGTGACGTGGATAGGAAGCCAAGCGTTCAGGGATTGCATCTCACTGACCTCGGTCACCATCCCGGACAGTGTTACGAGCATCGGGGGTTGGGCGTTCTACGGTTGTACCTCTTTGACCTCGGTCGCCATTTCGGACAGCTTGACGAGCATCGGGTCTTCACCGTTCTACGATAGCGCATATTACAATGATGCTAACAATTGGGAAGACGATGTGCTTTATATCGGAAAATATCTGATTGATGCCAAAACGGATATTGCCGGTGCCTATACTGTCAAAGACGGTACAAAAATAATTGCCGATGATGCGTTCTACGGTTGCGAATCACTGACCGCGGTCACGATCCCGGACGGTGTAACGCAGATCGGGGATACTGCGTTCCGCTTTTGCACATCACTAATCTCGGTTACTATTCCGAACAGCGTGACGAGCATCAATGAGTATGCGTTCGGCTATTGCACCTCACTGACCGAAATCACCATCCTGAATCCGTCTTGCCGTATTTATAGTTACGATAATAATAGAATTTTCTCTACCGCTACTATTTACGGATATGAAAACTCCACTGCGCAATCCTATGCCCAACAGTTCAACTGCACATTTGTTGCCTTGGAATGCGACCATGCAGATGCAATCTTTGTGCCCGGTACGGCTGCAACCTGCACAAAAGACGGAAAAACCGATGGAACTGTTTGCAATATCTGCAAGGTAACAACAGGCAGCGAAGTGATTCCGGCTCCCGGTCACACTCCCGGCGCAGCTGCCACTTGTACCGAAGATCAGATCTGTACCGTTTGCGGTGAAACTTTGACTGCAAAGTTTGGTCATGCTTATGTCTGTACGGACACAACCAACCCGACCTGTACCGAGGACGGTGTGAAAACCTATGTCTGTTCAAACAATGCAAACCATAGTTATACGGAAACCGTTTCTGCAACAGGTCATGATTATAATACCGTGGTAATCGCTCCCACCTGCACAGCACAGGGCTATACAACCTACACTTGCGAATGCGGCGACAGCTATGTTGCAGATTACAAAAACGCAACCGGACACAGCCATAAGGCAACCGTTACCATACCTGCAACCCATCTTGCAACAGGTGTTATGACTTACACCTGTGCTTGCGGTGACACTTACACCGAAACCATTGACAAACTCACCGCACATGAACACAAAGCGGAGGTCACCACCCCTGCGACCCACCTGACCACGGGTGTCCGAACTTATACCTGTGCCTGTGGCGACACTTACACGACTGTGATCCCGAAGACCACCAAGCATACCTATTCTGCAGAAGTGCTTGAAGAAGCACAATGCAAGAAAGACGGTAAAATGCTTTATGTCTGTGAATGCGGCCACAGCTATACCGAAACAATCCCCGAAACCGGTCACGCTGACGAAGACGACAACAGCAAGTGTGATCATTGCGGAATCAAGGTCTGCGATCATATCTGCCATCAGACCGGCATTCTCGGTATATTCTGGAAAATTATTCGCTTCTTCTGGAAACTGTTCGGAATGAACCCCGTCTGCGAATGCGGCAGAGCACACTATTGAGTTCAACAGCACGATTACCACCATAACAACAACCCCATATCGGAGCATTTCCGGTATGGGGTTGTTACTGTAAATATGTGCAATATGAATATGATTTGTTGAAGAATGAAGCATGTCATTGAAAACTTATCTGATAAATCATAGAAGTTTTCAATAGGATTTTTTTTTGCATTTTCTCTTGACAAATCGGTCTACATGGTGTAAACTAAAAAATAGTCTACAAGATGTAAACCTGTTTTTTTCGGGAGGTCTTTTTTATGAATGCATATCAACTCGGTGCGGTGGAAAGCCGCTTTGCCGACATCATCTGGGAAAATGCACCGCTGTCTTCGGCGCAGTTGGTCACGTTGAGTGAACAGCAGCTGCAATGGAAAAAATCCACCACCTACACCGTGCTCAAGCGCCTTTGCGAAAAGGGCATATTCAAAAATGAAAAGGGAACGGTCACTGCGCTGATTACCCGTGACGATTTTTACTGCGCACAAAGCGAAAAATTTGTCGAAGACACCTTCGGCGGTTCACTGCCTGCATTTTTGGCGGCATTCACAAAACGAAAAAAGCTGTCTGCCGATGAGGTGCAGCAGCTTCGCAAAATGGTGGACGAATTCGGGGAGGGGTAAACGTGGAAAACCTGTTTTTGCAGATTCTGAATATGAGCATCACCGCAAGCTGGATCGTGTTGGCGGTCTGCGTGCTGCGGTTGGTGCTCAAAAAAGCCCCCAAGTGGGTAAATGTTGCCTTGTGGGGATTGGTTGCATTCCGTCTTGTCTGTCCGTTTTCGTTTGAAAGTGTATTAAGCCTCTTGCCGAGTGCACAGACCGTGCCGACGGACATCACAATGACTGCCGAGCCTGTCATTCATTCGGGCATTCCCGCGGTGAACAGCGCGATCAATCCGATTTTGTCGGACTCCTTTGCCCCCAACCCGGGCGACAGTGCCAACCCTTTGCAGGTGGTTACATTCGTAGCCGCCGCCTTATGGATTGTCGGCATGGTCGGTATGCTTTTGTATGCGGCAATCAGTTATATCCGTCTGCGCAAAAAGACGAGCGAAAGCATTGTCCTTGAAGGCAATGTCTTTGTCTGCGATCGCATTGACACGCCGTTTATTTTAGGGTTATTCCGACCCCGTATTTTCTTGCCGTCGGACATGGTTGAAAGTGATATAAACCATGTGCTCGCACACGAAAAAGCACATCTTGACCGCCGTGACCACTGGTGGAAGCCGCTTGGTTTTTTGCTTTTGACGGTGCATTGGTTCAATCCCGTGCTGTGGGCAGGGTATGTGCTTTTGTGCAGGGATATTGAACTTGCCTGCGACGAAAAAGTCATCCGCAATATGGATGTGCAGAACAAAAAAGACTATTCCTCGGCGCTGATCAACTGCTCGGTGTCGCGAAAAAACATTGCCGCCTGTCCGCTTGCGTTCGGGGAGGTCGGGGTCAAAAACCGCATCAAGACCGTTCTGCATTACAAAAAACCGACCTTGTGGATCCTCATTGCCGCCGTGTTGGTAAGTTGCATTGCGGCAGTCTGCCTGCTGACCAACCCCGTCAATAAGCAAATCGGCGGTTATGAATACCGTGTACAACGGTATTATTATGATAATGTCATCGGCGAAGACCGTGCCAACCGCGAATTAGGCGAATATACCTATGAAATCGACGAAAATCTGAACACAATGCGTTACATTGACGGCAATTTTCATTGTCTTTATACACTCGTTCCCGTTGACAGCGGCACAGAAAAACTGATTGCCGCCGTGGAATCGACCTTGCCTGCTTACTATAAATTATTGAATGCCCGGCAGGTGTATTTCCGTGAAGGTTGGGACAGTGCGTTGCGTGAACAAAGCGAACTGAATTATTTTATCATTCAGTATTCCAACGGCAGTCTCATCGGCGGCTACATCGGTGCTTACGATGAAGTGCCCGGGCAGATTTACAAACTCCAACGAACGGAAAAACTTTCTGAAGGAAAAATGAGAAGCACCGAAGAAATCGAAGAATGGTTCGATTTTACAGACAACGACATTGTGGAATGGGGCAGTGTTCTGCGTTATGAGCATCCTGTTTTTTCCGATACGGTTTTCGAATGGAAAGAAGGTCAGATTTATGCCGTCCGAAACGGCGAAGAAGCACTTCTCATTTCGGGGATGCCCGTGAAGAACTGTTTTTTCAGTGATCTGACAGGGGACGGTGCTCCCGAACTGTGTGCAAGTGTTGTTTTCGGCTCGGGGATGGTTGATATGTATATAGCTGTCTATGATTTTGCTGAACGGTGTACATATGTTTTGTGGGATCGCGGACATTTTGAATATTGGCTGTCATACGAGAACGGACAGCTTGTTGCCAACCGAAGCAAATATCCGAAAGAGAGTGCAACGGAAATTGAAAAAGGAACCGTTGTTTTTCTGAAAGAGGCGAGTGAGAATAATCTTATTTTTGAGGGAACGGAAACAAACATCAGACCGAGTGTGCAAGGCGAACAACTGACCTTGCAGGATGTTGTGAGTCTGAGCCAAAAGGGGGCTGCATTGACCTGGTCGGATTTTGAAAAATACGATTGTGTTGAAACCGGATCGGGCTTATATATCCGGGTATATGAAATTGACGAAATGTTTTCTTTGCTCATCGGCGGCGGAAGTACGGACGATACGATCAAGCCGATGTATATATACCTGACTGCAGCCGACAACAGTGAGCCGAGCCGTATTGATATTCGCGAGGCGGATGTGCAGGCTTTTATTGATGAACATAAAACCAATCCGGTTGTCAAAAATGTTACGGATTTCACATGGCGGGTCGCGGATGTTGTTGCCGATGAAAAAACCTTTGATGCCTTCTGCAGGCAATTCGGCGCGCCCGAAAAAATGCAGATGAGCAGTAAAAAATATCTTCCCTTTGCAAAAATTGAATCGGTCGGGCAGTTGCAGGATTTCAAGGCTGTTATGCAGCCGTATATGCGTTTTGAAACTGCAACGCTAAGTAATTACAGCATTTTCAAAATGATGGAATCAATGTTTGATGATAGATTTTTTGAGGAAAATATTTTGCTGTTGTTTTATGCGGATTGTGATTGCGTAGAGTCGCATTTCACCATGCGTGAATGCACGGTAAGTCAAGGAGTTTTATCAATTGCATTTGAAGAACGCGTTCCCGCATGGTGCAACCCTGCAAGAAACGGATTTTTGTTCTGTGTTATGCTTGCAAGAACACAAGCGGAAAAAGTTTCTTCATACAGCGCAACAATATCTGCTGTTTATGAAAATCAGAACAAAACGCAACTGCCGACAGAAATCTTGCTGACCGAAGACATGGAATGGGTGTTCAGCCATTCGGGATACATCGGCGAAGAAGATGAAAAGAAAATGCAGGAAATTTCCATTGACCGCACGCAGGGCAATCACCCTCTTGTGCAGATCACAAGTGAGGATGAACTGAACAGCTTTGTTCAGTACATGGGGAACGAGATTGCGTTGACGGTTGAAAATCTGAATGTGGATGCCGACGGAAACAAACGCTTCAATAAGTCATTTTTTGAAAAGAATGACCTTGTGCTGGTTTATCTCGAAACGGGTAATCTTGAAACGGAATATTCATTTGTCGGATATGCGCAAAACGGCACTTCTTTGTCTTTGTATTTTATCAGCACGAGTTCACAATTTGTGTCGCATGCCATGAGTGGTTGGTTGCTGAGTCTTGTTGTGCCGAAATCCATGACACAAAATGTGACGGATATGTCTTGTGTTGTGAGAGGTTTCAAAGGTTTCAGAGAAGGTTCTGTAAAGGATTTTGAAAAACTGATCAGGGGAATATCGACCCTGGAGGATGTGCAGTCCTTTGCCCCCAACGGCGAATATCTGTTCCTTGAATCGGACAGCAATGAACCGAGAATCTCAACGCATTATACCGCAGACAATTATCGGGTGACTGTGGAATACAATGAGAATAATAAAGTCAAAAAAGTCACCAAACGGGTTTATTGATTGCTTTGAAAAAGAATGAAAAATTTTTGAATCCGGTATTCCATCATTTTGCATTGTGTGGTATACTGATAACAGAAAGGAGTTTTGATATGATATTAACGGTTGACGAAATCAGAAACAGAATCACCCCCATCGCACAGAAGTATGAGCTCAGAGCCGTGTATCTGTTTGGCTCCTATGCCCGAAATGAGGCGGATGAAAACAGTGATGTCGATCTTCTGATTGACAGAACAGGCTCCGGAATCAGGGGAATGTTCGACATGGGTGGCTTGTATAATGACTTGCGCCAATGCATCGGCAAGGACATTGATGTTGTCACAACCCACACACTTGAACAGGAAAATACCAAACGCAGAACACCGTTTTTTGTGGAAAATTTGCAGGCAGAAAGGATTCAAATAATTTAAATAATACAGTTTTATAAAACCTCCCGGGGAATGCTTTTTACGGCATTTCCGGGAGGCTTTTATTGCATTACACCGCTGTGGCGATGTTTTTTTTGCTGCAAGAGATTTTTTTTGTTTTTGAGTGTATTTGGGGAGAAATCGGTGCGGCTGATTTGTTACAATACACCCGTCGGCTGCAAAAACTGCTTTACAAAAAGGAAAAAAACAATAAAATAAAAATATTAGGTTATTGCATTCATCAGACGGATTGATTTTTGTTACATATGACCACTATAAAACATTTTATGAACTGATATAAGGAGAACAACGTTATGCAGGAAGATATTGTAAATTATACCGTTGATTTCAAAGATTTGAAAGATTATATGGACTTGCATCTGCGCATAAAAGAGAATATGGAATTCCCGAATTATTACGGGTGCAATCTTGATGCTCTTTGGGATTGTCTGACGGATCTTATTTGCTGTGATCATGTAACGATTCGTTTTGTGAATTTTCAGGCGGTCGAACAAAAATATCCGGAGGATGCCGTTAAAATTGTTGATGAATTGCATGATCTGAAGCATGTTTACAATGGTGAATATTATGATTTGTTTGATATTTTTGTGGAACGCAACGGTGTAACACAAGAAATACTGTAAAAGCATATCCACAGCCGACAGCCGCCTGTAATTATTTACAGGCGGTAAATTTATTCTCATCACAACAGGCAGTGATTTGAAACAGATAAATTCAGTTTGGCCGCATCCGGAAAACCTCCCGGGGAATGCTTTTTACGGCATTTCCGGGAGGCTTTTATTGCATTACACCGCAGTGACGGCGGTTTTTTGCTGCAGCTCTTTTTTGTATTGCAGAAAGGCAGGGCTTGCAGGGTCGCGGTCTTTTTTGCTGCCTGGCAGGCAGATTTGTATTTCATCCGTAATTAGCCCGGGATTGCCTGCAAGGATGTAAATGCGGTCACTCAGCAGCACTGCTTCGTGTATGTCGTGGGTGATGAACAGGGTGGAGAGGTTGATTTTTTCCATCACATCGAGATACCATGTCTGCACGGCGGTCTTTGTGATGGCATCGAGCGCGCTGAACGGCTCGTCAAGCAGTGCCACACCGTCGCTTGCAAGGTAGGTGCGAAGCAGGGCTACCCGTTGCCGCATGCCGCCCGAAAGCTGATGCGGATATTTCTTTTGTGTGCCTGCGAGTCCGAATTCCGCAAACAAAGGCTGTGCCGCAGCACGGCTTTCCTTTTTGCTTTTTCCCTTTATCAGAAGTCCGAGGCAGGCATTGTCCAGCACCGTGTAATGCGGCAACAGCAGATCTTTCTGCATCATGTAACTGATTTTGCCGGGCTTGCCCGTAATGTCGGTATCGTCCAAAAAGACTTTCCCCGTGTCGGGCACAAGAAGGCCTGCAAGGCAGTTGAAGATGGTGGTTTTACCGCCGCCGCTGACCCCTAAAAGCGACACGATCTCACCCTCTTCGAGATGAAGAGAAACATCTTTTATGATCTGTCTGCCGTCAAAAGAAACACCGATGTTTTGTGCAGATAATTGTCCCATAAGCCTGTTTTATTTCCCTGCAAGGAAGCCTGCATCAAAGCCGAACCCCCGCAGATCCTTTTCAATCAGGTCGTTTTCATACAGCCAGCCGTAAAAAGCATCCCAGCGCTCACTGTCGATATGTCCCCAATAGGGCGCATCGGAAATATATTCCGCAGCGATCCACTTCTGACTTGCAACAACAAGTTCTTGTGCACTCTGCAAAGAGCCGGTCGTATCGCCGTCGATCAGAATGCGTGCGGCTTCTTCGGGGTTTTGCGCGGCATATTCATACCCTTTTGCGGTGGCGGCAAGAAATGCTTTTACTGTGTCGGGCTGTTCCTTGAGGAAGTCGTTGTTGGCAACGAGAATGGGAGTATAATAGTCAAACACGGGGTCAATGTCCTTGAAATGGAAATAATCAAATTCAAGACCACTCAATTCGCAGGCAACCCCTGCCCATGCATAGAAAATCCATATTGCATCCGTGTCTTTATTTGCAAGTGCCTGTGCTTCGTTGGTGACAGTGTTCGGAAGCAGGGTCAGGGTTGAATAATCCGCACCGTCTTTTTGCATAATGTATTCCATCATCTTTATCTCAATGGGACTGTTCCATGTGGAATAGCGCATGCCCGCAAGCCCTGCAGGACGCTCGGCACCTTCACCCTTGCGAGTGATGATGCCCGATGTGTTGTGCTGTAAAAGTGCGGCAACGGCGGTCACGGCAAGGGGGTCTTCCATGGCAAAGGCTGCGGCAATGGTGTCCTGAAAAGACACGCCGAACTGTGCTTGTCCCGAAGCGGTCATCAGTTCAGCACCGTCTTCGGGCGGTTGCACAAGGGTCACTTTCAGCCCTGCTTCTTCGTAATAGCCGAGCTTGTCGGCAACAAAAAGACCTGTGTGGTTGGTGTTCGGTGTCCAGTCAAGGCAGACCGTGATTTCGGTTAGTTCGTTTTCTTCCTTGCTGTCCGAACAGGCGCAAAGCGAAAGCACAAACAGAACGGATAAAAGCAATGCAATTATTTTTTTCATAAGAATAATCCTTTCATTTTTTGTTTTTGTACGGCATGGAAAGCCGTTTGAGCAGGGCAATTGCTGCCATGAGCAGCAGTGATACCGCCGATACAAGCAGAATGACTGCAAACATTTTGTCGAAGGCATAGGCTTTTTTTACACGGGTCATATATACCCCGAGGCCTTCAAAGCCGCCGAGCCATTCCGAAATGACCGCACCCACGACTGCGTAGGATGCAGAAACTTTCAGTCCCGAAAAGAACGATTCCGCTGATGCGGGCAGTTTCAGCTTTGTAAAAATCTGCACACGGTCAGCACCCATGCTTCGTAAAAGATTCACGGCATCCCGGTCAACGGCACGAAATCCGTCCAACAGCGAAACGGTGATGGGGAAAAAGGTTGTGATGACAACGAGTGTGATTTTCGGAGCCATCGAAAATCCCATCCAAAGCACAAGCAGAGGGGCGATGGCAATGGTCGGAACGGTCTGCGTTAAAATCAGAATCGGATACAGTGCCTTGTACAGAAAATCAAAGCGATCCATCAGCACCGCAAACACAAATGCAAGTGCCGTGCCGCCGAAAAGACCGTAAATGGCTTCCTGCAATGTAACGGCGCTGTGTTGCATAAGAAGCGGTAAGTCCTCAATGAATGCTTTCACCACTTGCGACGGACTTGGTAACATATAAGCAGGTACAAGCCCCGTTTCGCCGATGAGTGCCCAGCCGCAGACAATGACCGCAACCGAAATGGCGGGTGCGGCTTTAGTGATGATGTTTTGCGGTTTTTTCATCAATGGTCAGCACCCCGCCTTCGGGCTTATAAACGGTTTTGATGTAAGCGGAAACCTCTTTGCATCCCGCCTCAATTGCAATTTTACTGCAATCGGAAACAATCTGCATAATTTGGTCGTAGCTGTCGCCCTCGATGGTTGTTTCGAATGGACCAACATAGTAAGAAAGCCCCGATTTTGCAATGAATGCAATCACCTCGTCCACAATGCGGATGAGCTCGTCCGTGGTTTCGGTTTTCGGTAAAATCTGAATGGCTGCGCTGACTGTCATAAAAAAAGACACCCCTTTGTTGTTTTTCAAAAGAACAATGGGGGTGTCATATGCTTTGCTTTGTGCTTTGCCGGCTTTGCACAAAAAAACACCGCCCGAAAAAGAGGCGGTGTGCTATACACTGAAAAATTCCTACGTCGGCATTATCCGAATCAGGTTCATGGGTATAATCTCAGCCGATCTTGCGATCAGCACCCCGCATATTCATTTGTAACTTCACTTTAGCACAAGCGATTGAGGTTGTCAAGGTTTTTTTGCATTTTGCATTTTGCATTTTTTCTGTGCCCGCTTTTGTCCTGCCTGCATAGGGTGTAGGGTGAGGAGGTTTTTGAATGGAAAACAAAGTTTTTTCACCTTGTTTCTTTTTGGGAGCAAACACCGCTAACGGATTTTATCCGCTGACGAAGGAATTGCTTCGACAGGGGGACGATATCCGTCTGTATCTTATCAAAGGCGGCCCGGGGACGGGGAAGTCCACGCTCATGAAAGCTGTCTGCCGTCGTGCGGAAAATGAAAATGTGCCCTTTGAACGAATTTACTGTTCGTCCGATCCCGACAGTCTGGACGGGGTGTATTTGCCGTCTTTGCACGCAGCTGTACTCGATGCCACACCGCCGCATCCGTTTGAGTTGAAATTTCCCGGGGTGTGCGGCAAAATCATCGACATGGGGCAATGTTGGAATATAAGTCTGCTTGAAAAAAATGCGGGCGAAATTCTTCGGCTGACGAGGGCGAATTCCGAAGCACATGCGGCTTGTCTGCGGTTTTTGTCTGCGGCGGGGCGCTTGCAGAGTGAACGAATGCAGTTGTCACTGCCTGATGCCGATCTTCTGCGGGTTATCCGCAGTGCAAAGCGCATGTGTGCACGTCTTTTGCCCGAACGGGAACAAAAATCAATCGTCACGCGGCGGTTTCTGAGTGCCTGCACCCCCAAAGGGGAAGTCTTTTTTTATGAAACACTGTGCGGGTTGTGCGAACAGATTATAGCCGTTGAAGATGACATCGGTGCGGTGTCTGCCGCATTCATGCAGACGGTTTTGCACGAAGCGGTAGACAGGGGACTTTCCGTCATTGTCTGTCCGTGTATTCTGCGCCCCGACGGAACCCCCGAACATATTCTCATTCCGGAATTGAAACTCGGTTTTATCACAAGCAATGCTTATCATATTGCTCCCGATTCGGTTGAAAAAACTGTTGCCGCATCCCGTTTTGTCGATGCACAGGCAGCAAAAGCGCACAAAAACCGCTTTTCCTTTTATCGCAAGGCGCAAGCGGAACTTCTGGACGGTGCCATTGAAAAACTCGAACAAGCAAAAACTTTGCATGACCGTCTGGAAGCACATTACATTGCTGCCATGGATTTCGGAAAAACGGAAAAAATAAAACTTGATTTGTTGGAAGAATTGTTTGGAATCAAGGAATAAATATTTAATTTCGTGCAAAAATATTCATTCGATAAAGCCGCCGCCCAAAATTTTTTCACCGTCATAAAAAACGGCGGACTGACCGGGCGAGGGGGACAATTGTGCTGTTTCAAAAATCACACTTGCTTTGCCGTCGTGCAGGGTGATTTTTGCGGGGGCAGGTTTTGCCGTGGAACGGATTTTGACGAGGGCTTCAAACGCATCGGCGGGGGCTGTGCCGTTGCACCAGGTCAGGTCCGTTGCTGTCAGATTGTCTGCAAAACGTTCTTCGGCAGTGCAGAGAATGACCGTGTTATTCTGCGGACAGATGCGTTTGACATACATCGGCTTGCCGAATGCACCCAGCCCCTTGCGTTGCCCTGCTGTGTAATGAATAATGCCCTTGTGCCTGCCGATACAATTGCCGTAAATGTCAAGAAAATCGCCTTCTTCGCTTTTCATTCCCGGCAATGCAGATACAAAAGAAGTGTAATCACCGTCAGGCAAAAAACAGATTTCCTGGCTGTCTTTTGCATTTGCTGCATCAAAGCCCGCCTCCTGTGCCAACGCCCTGACATCGGACTTTTCACTGAATTCGCCAAGCGGAAAATGCAGGCGCGAAAGCTGTTCGGGTGTTAATCTGTATAAAAAATAGGTCTGGTCTTTTTTGGTCGGTGCACACAAAAGGCTGTTTGTTTTGCGGTCAATGCGTGCATAATGCCCCGTTGCAACGGCTTCAATGCCGAGGTCGTCTGCCACACGGCACAAAGAACGGATTTTGACACCGGGGTTGCAGTCCACACACGGATTGGGGGTACGTCCTGCAAAATAAGACTCTGCAAAGGGTTGCATGACTGTCTTGCGGAATTCTTCCCGACAGTCGGCAAGAACCAATTCAATTCCCATTCTGTCGGCGGCTTGCTTTGCACGCAAGGTCGATTCGCTGTCGGGCTGTGCATCGGGTGTCAGCAACAAACAACAACCGACAACCTCAAACCCCTGTTCCTTTAAAATTTTTGCGGCAACGCAGGAATCGACCCCGCCGCTCATGCCCAATACTATTTTCATGCCACACCTCTTTTTTTGTGTTCAACGGTTCTATAATAGTATATCTGCACATAGAATTACAATAGGCAAATCAAAAAAAACCTTCATTTTTCTTCCTTTTTATTAAAATTCTCTTGCATTTTTTTGCAAAAGCGTTTATAATGGAGTAGTATATTGCGGTTATTTACGCAAAACAGGAGGAGAAACGCTGTGAGCGGAGATTTGCATTGCCATACAAGGTTGTCTGACGGTTCCATGGGGATTGAAGATTTAATCGTTCTGGCGCAAAAAAAAGGCATTGAAACAATAGCAATTACCGACCATGATTGCCTTGCAGGTACGGTTCGCGGTAAAATTATAGGCGAAAGAGCCGGCATAAAAGTCATTCCCGGGGTGGAATTGTCTGCAACGGATACACAAACGGGCCGTGTAGCGCATCTTTTGTGCTATTTCCCCGATTTTCCCGACAGACTCGAAGGACTTTGCCGTCAGAATCAGGTTGCACGCAAGCGTGCGGCACAGTATACGATGCTCAAAGCCGGTGCCAAACTGCCCATCACCAACGAACTTGTGCTCAAGTGTGCATCGGGTTCCACCAACATTTATAAACAGCATATTATGCATGCCTTGATGGAATGCGGTCTTGCAAGCGAAATGTACGGGGAAGAATACAACCGTCTGTTCAATCCTGACAGTCCGGATTATATTTTTATGAAACCCAATTTTGCGCCTGTCGAAGAAGTGCTTTCGAGTATTCATGCCGCAGGCGGTATTGCCGTGCTGGCACATCCTGCACTGTATGACAGTTTTGATCTTCTTGAACGTCTGATTCCGCTCGGTCTGAACGGTGTTGAAGTGTGGCACCCCACTGCAGACAAAGCAACTGTTGACCGCCTTGTTGCAATTGCAAAGAAGAATAAGCTGCTCATGACCGGTGGCAGTGATTTCCACGGCATGTACGGACATAAAAACACTTCGCTGGGCAGTTATCTGACCCCCAAAACACAATTGAGTGAACTGACAGGGTATAAATCCCGTCAGAAACGTCTTGCAAAAAAAGCCGCCGAAGCCGCTGCACAGGAAGCCGCGATGGAGGCACAGAAATAATTTAAAGTTTTCCGGAGAGATGTAAATGAACGATTATCTGTTTGACGACAGCGATATGAAAATTGCCCAATCGCCCGATCACAGCGGCGATCAGTTTGACACGCTTTCTTTTCTTGAGGAATCGCGCAAACAGCATTTCAACGGCAATATTCAGAAAGCCCGTACGCTCGGCAGTAATATCGTCAGTGCATTTTCATACAAAGCCGCACCCGATGAACAGGTGCAACTGGCCGAACAATGCGGTGTGGAACTGGATAACACTTGCGTTCTGCAGATGAAACAGCTTACCGTCTTTGCCGCTGAATACTGCATTGAAACATACATTCCCGCTTCGCTTTCTTCCGTTGCCATCGGGGCTATGTATGATGTGCTTGAAAATGTTTCTCCCGATCTTTACAAGGCAATGAGCGCATCCATGGCGTTTTCTTATTACCATCTGTGCCTGAATGAAGGCGGTTTGCTTGCCGAAAACATCGGCAAACGCTTTGCCGTTTTGTGCGGAAAGAAGAACAATTCTGCTCTTGCCGAATTCGGCAGGCAGCTGTTCCTTATCAACACCGAGGTATTCCGCAAAGCGATTCAGAATTACGCATTTGTGTGATAACATTTATATAATGTATTAACCGCCTGCAAAGGCGGTTTTTTGATTTTGCCGTCCTTTCTTGACTGCAAAGGATATTTATGTCATAATAACCAATATAAATATGGTGCGAGGAGAGTAAATATGAAAAACAGAGAATGGTTCAGAACTGCACAATACGGTATGATGATGCACTGGGGGCTTTATTCCGTTCTCGGCGGTGAGTACAAAGGCCGCCGTGTTCGCGACTATGCGGAATGGATTCAGAGCTGGCTTGCCATTCCCAATGCAGAATATGAAAAACTGGCACATATTTTTAATCCCGTTTATTTTGATGCCGATGCCGTCATCCGCCTTGCCAAAGAATGCGGCATGCAGTATTTTGTGTTCACTTCCAAGCACCATGACGGCTTTGCCATGTTCAAATCGCAGGCGGATTCTTACAATATTGTCGATGCCACACCCTTCGGCAGGGATGTGACTGCCGAGTTTGCCGAGGCGTGTCACAAACACGGATTGAAATTCGGATTGTATTATTCGCAGGAACTTGACTGGCATCACCCGCACGGCGGCGGATATGATAACTTTGCAGGGTGCTCGGGTGTTTCGTGGGATAACAGTTGGGATTTTCCCGATCGCACAAAAAAAGATTTTACAATCTGCTTCAACGAAAAAATCAAACCGCAGGTTACGGAATTGCTGAAAAACTACGGGGATCTTTGTCTGATGTGGTTCGATGTGCCGCATACCATCACCAAAGAGCAGAGCCTTGAACTGAATGCACTTGTCAAACAATATCAGCCCGATTGTCTGATCAATTCCCGCATCGGCAACGGTGCTTACGATTATGTTTCGTTGGGGGACAATGAATATCCGACAAAGTTCGCAGTGGATGAAACTGCCGACCCGAACGGTCTGGACGGCATGAAATATTCCCCTTACGGATTGTATGAAACAGCGGGCACACTCAATTCCTCATGGGGCTATAAGTATTACGATCAGAACTGGATCACTGCACAGGAAATTGCTTCCCGCCGCCGCAAACTCAATGATCTGGGTATCAATTATCTGCTGAATGTCGGTCCGGACGGATTAGGCAGAATCCCGTCTTTTTCGCAGGAAGCACTTCTCGGCGCAAAAGATCTGTTTTAAAGACGGTGCTTGACAAAATTTGCAAATATAATATAATGTTTACAGAACAGGAGGATGTGTAAATGAAAAAGAAAATTGAACTTGACACCGGTAAAAAAGTATTTCCGCTGATTCTTATGTGTATCGGTATTGCACTGGCACTTGCATTGTGGATCGGCAGACTCAACATCATTGCAGTGGTCTGTGTTGCTTTTAACTGCATCATGGCTGCGCTGATTACTTTGAGTCTTATTTTCAAGAAAAAGGTATATGCTCCGATGGTGTTCGCTTATGCGGCGGCAAGCATCGGTGTGGTTGTGTATTATGTCATCTGGGGTGCAGATGCAGGCTTCGGTGCTTTTACATCGGGTCTTGCAGGCTTTGCTTCGGCTGATCATCCGTTGCTTACAGGGGAAGGAAACTTCTTCACCCGTTTGCTCGGCAACATTCTGCTTGTGTTGCCGACGGGACTTTCCTTGTGGGGACTTTTCTTGATTGCAAAGAAAAATTTCAACAAAAACAGCCTCAAACAGGCTTTGGCAGGGGTGCTGTGTGTGCTGTTGCTCGGAACAAGCGTTTATTATGTTCTGTTTATGAATCTTCGTTCCAAGCCCAACACAAAACGCTTGTGGGGCGGACATGACGATTACCTCAGCGGTGTTGACAAGAAAGCAAATGCAGATTCTCCCAATGTCTTGTTTGTTATGATGGACGATCTCGGCTACGGTGACGTTTCACTCAACGGTGCAATTTATGAAACCCCCAACATTGATTCCATCGGTGAAAACGGCTTGAATCTGACCAATTTCTATTCCGCTTATTCCGTTTGCTCGCCCGCCCGTTTTGCGGCACTGACAGGCAGATATCCTTACAGAGGTTATGCCGATAATGTTATTTATCCCACCGTCGATACACTCACTCCTTTTGCACAGACCCGTATTTTCAATTCCATTGAAATGGGTAACAATGCCGACGGTATGCTCGGTGACGAAATCACCATGGCAGAAACTTTCAAGGCCGCAGGCTATGCCACGGGTGCGTTCGGTAAATGGCATTTAGGTGACTACGGCGAATACCTGCCCACCAATCAGGGCTTTGACTATTTCTACGGCAGCCATCATGTCAATGATATGCGTCCGTTCTATCATGTGAAAGAAGAAAACGGAGAATGGGAAATCGTACACGGTACGAATGAACTCAAGGACCAGAGTCAGGCTACCGCATGGATCCATGAAGAAATCAATGCATGGGTTTCCGAACAGGCAGAAAGTGATACTCCGTTCTTTGCTTACTACGCAACTCCGTGGCCGCATGCACCCATTTTTGCGGGTGACGATTTTGACGGCACAACGGGCATGGGTACATACGTTGACTGTGTAACGGAATTTGACCATTATCTCGGTCTGCTGTTTGATACCATGGAAAAAGCAGGTGTGCTTGAAAATACCATCATTGTATTCACAAGCGACAACGGCCCTGCATTGGAAGGCTCGGTTGCTGATCTTCGCGGCGGTAAGTATCTCGCTTACGAAGGCGGCCAGAAGGTCCCCTTTATGATCCGTTGGGACAATGCAAACGGTGCTCTGGGTGAAATCGGAACCGAACGCAACAGCTCTGCGGTGCTTGTGGACCTGTTCCCGACACTGGTTGAACTTTGCGGCATCACGGGCAACGGCGGTACAGCCAATTATCTGCCGACCGACCGTGAAATCGACGGCGTTTCCATGGCACAACTTCTCAAGGACGATACGGTGCTTCACACCGAGGAACATCCCATTCTGCACATGAAGCGTGAAGTGGTGAAGGCCATTCAGTACACCGTGCCGACGAGTGAAATCAAGGCCATGTTTCCCGATTATGACCATGCGGTGCTTGCAGAAAACGAAAATCTTACCTTCAAGTATTTTGAAAAGATTCAGAATGACAATTCCGCATTCTGGGATAAAAACCGCAAGAACTGGCTGCATATTCTGACCGATGACTATGCAGAAAACTACAACCGTACCTCGGTTTATCCCGAAATTGCCGAGCAGTTCAAAGAAAAACTGCATGAAATCACGGACAATTTCAAGAACAACAGACGCGGCATCATTGCCGAGTAACATAAAAAGGGGCTGTGAAAAGCAGCCCCTTTGTTAAATGCAAATTACGGTTTATCGGGCTCTTATCAATGAAAATTTTCCTCTCAAACACTTGTCGCCCCTGAAAGGGCAATGTCGTCAACTTAAGGAATTTCTTTATTTCAGTTTTTTTGTGCAAACTCGCAGTTTGATGAAACTTTCCTGAACTCGCAAGCTGACCTCTCAAACACTTGTCGCCCCTGAAAGGGGAGATGCCCCGAACAGGGGCAGAGGGGTTCCTGAAAAAAATGAGTGAATTTTCACAAACCCCTCTGTCGCTGCGCGACATCTCCCCTTTCAGGGGCGACAAGGGCTATAGAAGTGCAATTTGCTGATAACCGTAACTTTGCGGCACTTTGCATCCTATCGTTTTCCATTTCCTTAAGTTGACGACATTGCCCTTTCAGGGGCGACAAGGGTGGAGGAGGGCGGTCTGTGCGTAACCGCAACTCCCCGATAAACCGTAATTTACCACATTCAGATTGGAGTAGTCTTATGCCCCCGTTGTCATTGATGATAAAACCCGCTTCTTCACTTTGCAATCTTTCGTGCGAATACTGCTTTTACCGTGATGTTTCCGAACACCGTGAACATCTCGGCTTCGGCATTATGGAAAAAGAAACCGCTGAAATTCTCATACAAAAAGCACTCGATTATGCCGCAGGGGAGAGCATTGCTTTTGCCTTTCAGGGCGGCGAGCCGACGTTGGCGGGATTGGATTATTTCCGCTTTTTTACGGATTGTGTCAATCGACTGAATACAAGAAAAAGCAAGGTTTTTTATTCCATGCAGACCAACGGAACGGTCATAGACGGTGAGTGGGCCGATTTTTTGAGGGAAAATCAATTCCTTGTCGGACTTTCGCTGGACGGTGACTTCGACGGCAATAAATTCCGCAAACGACCCGACGGGCAGAATGCGTTTTACAAAATTCTCACCACAGCGGAACTGCTGAAAAAACGCAAAGTCGATTTCAATATTCTCACGGTGCTGACGGGCTTTTGTGCCGACAACGGCGAGCGGATTTATAAATATTTCCGTTCCAAGGGCTTCCGTTATCTGCAGTTCATTCCGTGCCTGCGTCCGTTTGACTCAACAGAAAAAAGTGAATTGTATATGACCGCCGATCAGTATGCTGATTTTCTTATCAAAGTGTTCAATCTCTACGTCAAGGACTATGTGCGGCACGATTATATGAGTGTGCGTCAGTTTGACAACTGGGTGCGGCTGTATTTAGGCCATCCGACCGAGCAATGCGGCATCAAAGGGCATTGTTCACATCAGTTTGTAGCCGAAGCCAACGGCAATATCTACCCTTGTGACTTCTATTGCACGGATGAATATTTTTTAGGCAATATAAAAGAAACCGACTTTTTGACAATGGAAAAATCGGACACTGCCAGACTTTTTATAAGAGAAAGTCTGAAAGTGCCCGATCGCTGTAAAAAATGTAATGTCTATCCCATGTGCAGAGCCGGCGGTTGCAAGCGTACACAGCAAAGTGAGGATTATTGCAAGGCTTATAAACGCTTTTTCAATGCGTGCCTGCCGTTGTTCAGGGTATTTATCAACGAGCAGAAACCGATGTAATACAAATAAAAATCTGTTATTGAAGCATGGTCATAAACATCGGCCATGCTTCTTGTGCATAATAGCGGTGTCCGCCGTTTCCGATGCAGTGTTGAATATTCTGTTGTGCACCTGCTTGGTTGTATAATTTTTTTGCAAGCACAACACATTCTTTTGCACCGTCAATGGGGAAGATATTGTCCTCACTACCGTTCACAACAAGAAGCGGACGCGGTGCACAAAGTCCGCACAGATCGCCCATGTCAAACCACTGTGTAATCTGCGGAATGTAGTTGCAAGAGCAGTGATACATCGCAAGAATGGATGCGGAATAGGTGCAGATCGCACATGAGGGAATCGCGGCCTTGATGCGATCTTCCAGCACGGTCGAATAGATCGTTGCCGTGCCGCCGCCGGAATTTCCCATGCAGTAGAAGCGGTTTTTATCAATAAAGGGAAATTGTTCTTCCACCGTGTCCAGCAGACGGCTGACATCCCACACCCGTTCCCCGATAAGCGTTCTGCCGTTGCAGATGGCAACCATGGCAGTGGCATAACAATCGGGATTCGGTTTGCCGCCGCATTCGCCGAAACAGCGCTGTTCAAGGGCAACAGCCGCAAAACCGCGATTGACCGCTTGCACGCAGAAATCACGCACATTCGGGCCGATGCTTTCTTCATCACCCTCATATTTCGGTCTGCCCAATGAATTGTGCATGCCCGTGGAATGTCCCTGCAGGCAGACCATTAAAGGCAGAGGTTCTTTTGCATCGGCAGGATACACAAGGTGGCAAGGGACAAAATAGCCTTCTTCACTTTGGAATGTAAAACGGATTTCCTTGACCCCGTTTTCTTCGGTTTCGTATTCCTTGTCAAACAGCAGGTCGCATTTTTGCATATTGTGCATGCCGAGAAGTTCAGCTAACTTTTCCTTGCCCTGCTTTTGCCAGATTGCAAAATCCGTTGTTCCGTCGTAACGCAGCTTCGGTTGCATTGCGGCGGCTTTTTGTTGTTCGATCAGAAGCGGATGAACGATTTTCATATTTTTCACACCCCGATATTCATATTATAGTTGACAAAAAGTAAAATAACGCGTATAATAAAAGTGTGGAAACCCAAGACGGTTGCCACAGATTAACAGATCAATAAGTTGAAGTAGTTACTTCAGGTTAATGAGTCGTCTCTGCTACAGACGGCTCATTTTCTTTTTCTGTCGTAAACATTCAGAATAAAAGTAACTACAGCAATGACCGTACTTACAATTGAGCAAATACCAACGAACATAGAAAAAGTCATTATGTATCACCCCCTTTGGTAAGATTTTTCGGAAATCAAATCCACCTACGGAAGCGAATACACCTCCCACTGCGTTCCGCAGGAACAGGAGGCAACCGTCTTTTTTAACCGCCCGCTACTTACAAAAATGGATAAAAATCAGCAGTAAGCAGTGGGTTTCCACAAGTTATATTATATTCTGTTTTGTCGAATTGTCAACTATTATGTTACTCAGAACTCAATCTCCGCCACCACGGGATAGTGGTCGGAGGGATACAGATTACCGTCATAGAGATCACGGATGACTTTATAGTTTTTTACTTCAATATCGCCTTTTACAAAGCAGTAGTCAATGATGCAGTGGTGCTGTTTGCGGGTGCCTTCTTCGAAGACATCGGCATGGAATGTCGGGCCGTTATCGGTCACGGGGGCAAGCAGTCTGGAATCTTTGAATCCGTTTGCAATGACTGTGGCATAAGGAGCACTTTCGGGTGTGACATTGAAGTCGCCCGTGAAAAATGCAGGGGCATCGGGGCAGATTTCAGCCGCTTTTTTGGTCACAAGCTCGGCTCCTTTCTGCATGGCAACGAGGCCGACATGGTCAAGATGTGTATTGAAATGGACAAACACTTTTCCGTTTTCTTTGTTCTCAAGTTTTGCCCACGAGCAGACACGCACGCAGGCGGCATCCCAGCCTTTGCCGGGCTTGTCGGGTGTTTCGCTCAGCCAGAATGTTCCGCTGTCGAGCAGGTTATAGGCATCTTTTTTATAAAAAACCGCACTGAATTCACCTGCTTTGTCGCCGTCATCTCTGCCGACACCGACAAAGTTGTATTCGGGCAATGCAGACGAAAGTGCCTGCATCCAGTCGTAGTGCGCTTCCTGCACACCGAAGGTGTCGGGAAGCTCTTTGCGGATGGTATCGGTTACCATGCCTGTTCTTTTGGACCATGCACGCAGGTCATCACTGCCGCCGCAAAGAATATTGAAACTCATCACTTTCATAAAAAAGCACCTCAATTCCTGTAGTTTTAAAAATAGTTTAGCATATGCAACATGATTTTGCAATAATCATTGACATTTTTATGCAAAGTAATTAAAATAAGGGTGATTGAGAGAAAGAGGGGATTTTTGATGTTGTATTTGTTTTTTGCTTGCATTGCAATCGGTATGATTCTGCTTGGTGTGTTTTTGCATCTTCGTGTTAACGGTGACCGCAAAAAGGCAGTTTTTGTGAAATCCATTGTCAGTGTTTTCTTTTTGCTGACACTGATGACGGCAACGCTTGCCGCAGGCGAAAATGCCGATTGGAAATATACTGCCTTGCTTGCAGGCGGTCTTATTTTGGGTCTGTTGGGTGACATCTGGCTGGATCTGAAATACATTTATACGCAGGACAGCGATTTCTGGACTTTTGCGGGCTTCTTTGTTTTTATGTTCGGTCACTTTTTCTATTTCGCAGCCGTCCTATACAAACACGGCATTGTGCATCCGTTGGCCGCGGTTTTTGCTGCTGTTTCGGCAGTTGCAACGGTTATTGTTCTGCTTGTGCTCGAAAAACCGACCAAGATGCATTACGGCAAATTCAAGGCCATCACCCTGGTTTACGGTGCGATCCTCGTTTCCATGTTTGCACTGTGCCTGAATACGGCTCTGTTTGACGGTCACGGTAATGCAGGTATTCTGCTGATGACCGTCGGCGGTGGCTTGTTCATCGTTTCCGACCTGATTCTGTCGGGTACATATTTCGGTACGGGCAAAAACCGCCCTGTGGATGTTATTACAAATCATACAACTTATTACCTTGCACAGTACTGTATTGCAGCATCAGCACTGCTCGTGAATGTTGAATTTTAAGGAGAATACATAAAATGAGAAAAGAACAAAGCCTTGATTTTTCGGGCATTACAACCTATTCCGCACAAAACAGAATCAACCTTGTTACCATCGACAAACTGATGGTGCCCGGTGTGACACCGCATGAAGTCTATACGGCAGACGGTTTTGACGAGCTGATTGAACGCATTGTGAAAGCCCGCAAAAATGACCGTCCCGTTATCTGGAGCATGGGTGCGCACGTGGTCAAAAACCACCTGAGTCGTTACATCATTGAACTGATGAAAACGGGCATCATTACCCACATTGCCGCCAACGGTGCAACGAGCATCCATGATTTTGAACTGGCTTATCTCGGCGGTACGAGCGAAGATGTGCCCACCGCCATTGAGGATGGCTCGTTCGGTATGTGGGAAGAAACGGGTGCATGGATGAACGAAGCAATTCAGTACGGTGCCGCACACGGCATGGGCTACGGCGAAGCACTCGGTTACTATATCGACATTCACCCCGAAAAATTCCCCAACCGTGAGGACTGCATTCTGTGGAATGCCTATAAACTCGACATTCCCGCCACCTATGCCATTGCCCTCGGAACGGATATCATCCATCAGCATCCCACCTGTGACATGGCGGCAATCGGTGCGTGCAGCGGTGTGGATTTTAAACGCATGGCATATTCCGTCGCCCGGCTCGACGGCGGTGTGTTCCTGAATTTCGGTTCGTCCGTCATCGGCCCCGAAGTGTTTTTGAAGACCCTTTCCATTGCAAGGAACCTCGGCTATCCGACCTTCCATATCACTACCGCAAACTTCGACCTTGTCAATCTCGGTAACTACCGTTGCAAGATCGGCTATGAAGACCCGAATTATTACTACCGTCCCCGCAAGAACATCGTCAACCGTCCGACCTGCAAAGGCGGCATGGGATGGCACTTTGTCGGCGACCATCTTGTGACCATCCCGACCTTGTATGACCGTGTGAAAGAGGAAATGCAGAAATGAACAAAGAACAATTCGTTTCAATTCTTGAAAACATAGGCAATGCAAAAATCGGTTTGCTTGGTGACTTCTGTGTGGACATTTACTGGCACGCGGATATGACCAAAAGTGAACTGTCCCGTGAAACACCGCATTATCCCTTGCCCGTTGTGCGTGAGCGTGTATACCCCGGTGCGGGCGGCAATGCTGCCAACAATATTGCCGCCCTCAAGCCGCAAAAACTCTATGCCGTGGGGCTTTACGGTGACGATTGGCGGGGGATGCTGCTGCGTGATGTGTTGCAAAAATGCGGTATTGACGACCGTTGGTTGGTGAACACACCCGACCGCTTTACCAATGCTTATTGCAAACCGATACGCAAAGGCATTTCGGCTGTGGAATACGAAGATCCCCGTCTTGATTTTGCGGCAGACAGACCCATTGATGCACAAACGGAAGACACTGTGCTTTGCAATTTAGAAGCCATGGCAAAGGAGATCGACGTGCTTTGCGTGTCCGATCAGTTTTTATATGGCATTGTGACCGACCGTGTGCGTGAAAAAATCATTTCCCTTGCAAAAAACGGCCTGCCCGTTGTGGTGGACAGCCGTTACAACATAGCAAAATATACCCACTGCATTCTCAAACCCAATGAGGTGGAATGCTGGCGTGCCGTTTACGCCAACGAAGGCTATCTGAATGCCCAAAAAGCGGATTTTGAAAAAGCCGCCGTGCAACTGGCAAATAAAAATCATGCAAAGGTGCTGTGTACCCTCGGTGCACAGGGAAGTCTGTTTACGGATGGTGAAAGCATTGAAAGCATCCCTGCCGTACGACTCGACTGCCCCGTGGATATCTGCGGTGCGGGTGACACCTTCCTTTCTGCTTTTTCATCCTGTCTTGCCGGCGGTGCAAAGCCTGCAGATGCCGCCTTTGTGGCCGCACATGCGAGTGCCGTGACCGTACAGAAAATCGGCATCACGGGAACGGCAACAAGGGAAGAAATCATCTGTCAATTTAAATAAGTATATGAATAAACATCCCCGGATTGTGCTTTGCAAAGCACAATCCGGGGATCTGTTGTATTTTATTCCTGCGGTATGTAGGTATTGCCGTAGGCATCTGTGCAGGTGATCAGCGTGCTGTACAGCGAACCGTCCTGTGCAAAAATGCGTTTGGTGATGCAGGTGCAACCGCCGCCGATGTCATCGTATTCCGTGGCGGTGTATTCCGTGACCGTGCCGTCAGACTGTGTTGTGCGGGATGAAACCTCGCGGCCATGTGCATCATATTCATACGAAATGGTGTAATGAATCCCTGTGCTGTCTTCGGATTTTGTCAGCACATTGCCGTTTAAATCAAAGGTTTGTTTCACCACATTTCTTTGTTCGTATGCCGTATCGGGATAACGGACGGTGGTTTCGGTTTTTTCTGCCAGCGTGTTGCCGCTGAAAACATATTCCGTTTCGGTGCGGCTGACAAAGTCACCGTCTTGCGTGACGGTGCAAAGAATTTCTCTGCCGTAATCGTCATAGGTATATCCGTACACGGTCTGCTCTTTTACGGTGCCGTCTGTGTTCAGATATGAAACGGATTTTGTTGCAGGCTGACCATCTGCATTGTTTACGATTTCGGTCAGACACCATGTGTACAGATTGCCCGCAACATCAGGCATGCGTTCTTCGGCGCGTGTCAGATGGCCTCTGCCGTCATAGCCGTAATCCGTGGTGGATATCAGCGAATCGCCGTTGTCATTTTTGTTCCATTTTTCCATGGTGGTCAGGGAATTGCCGTTGTAGACATAACGGCAGTAAACACCCGAATACACGGCATTTTCACCGTTGCCGATTACCTCATAAAGAACGGACGGCAAACCGTCGGCAGTATATTCATTTCGGTATTTTACATCTGCGGCAGGTCCTGCCTGGGTTGTGGGTTCTTCGGTTGTCGGTTCCTGTGCCGGCAGTGTGGCATCAATCAGTTCACTGTTGTCGGCGGTCGGTACGGAACTATCGTTCTGTGGCGGGACAGTGGTCAGATTCGGCTGCAGGCTGACCTGCATATCATTGTAAACGGGTTGTGTCGCGTCGGTATCTTTTTTGCAGGCTGTGCAACAAAGAACAATAAGACAGAGAACCAAGGGCAGAATGGATGCTTTTTTCATGATATCCTCCGGAATTTTTTTCATAACTTACCTTATCATATTTTATTTTGGCTGAAAAATCAAGTCTATTTACAGAGTTGACAAATATTATGAAAAAGTGATATAATTATTCACAATAAAAAAACTTATGTTTAACGGAGGTTTTTCCATGAAAAAGTTTGTTTCTGTTGTTCTTTGCCTGTTGCTTACGGTTGCCCTGTTCGCTTTTGCCGCCTGCGGAGATAAAGAACCCGAACTGACTGATGAACAGTTGAGTGAACTGAATGTGAAGGTCGATTACAGCGGTCTTGTCAATTTCAGTGAAGCGGTTGCAAATCTGAAAAACAAAACCGCCCTCAATAACTATTCTTCCTGCATCGGCTATCTGGATGAATTGCTTCTTGAAGGTCGTGCCATGATGCAGACCATCGAAAAAGACAATGTCAAAGATGTTGACGGTCTTGAAGAGTTTGAAGAATCTTACAAACTGCTTTCCGGCCTTTGGGAAACTGCCGAAAAAGCCGCCGCAAAGTATGTCAAAGGATTTTATAAAGTAAACGGTAAAAAGGATGTCACCGCCGTTTATTGCTACATGAGTGTAAATCCCGATGCAGAAAACGGCAATTCCTATGTGTTTGCACTGACTTACACCGAGGGGGAAACGCCTGTTACCGTATATATGGATGCAACCACCACCAGCGATGTTGTGGAAGTATCCGTTTATGAGAAATCTCCCGAAAAATTCTATTCCGCAGAATGCAACAACAAGATGATGAATACCCCTGTATACAACAACATCACACTCGATCTGGATGCGGTTCTTTCTGCCGCAAAGTGAGGAAAAGAATATGGTTCCGAATATTATTGCACACCGCGGTGCCAAGGCCTGTGCACCGCAGAACACAATCCCCTCTTTTGAGAGAGCCGTTGCCGATCTTGCAGACGGCTTTGAAACGGATGTGCATCTGACCAAGGACGGTATCCCCGTAATTTGCCACAATTATGATATTGATGAAACTTCGGACGGGACCGGCTTTATTGAAAAAATGACCCTCGAAGAACTGCGCCGTTTTGACTTCGGTTCATGGTACGGGGAGGAATTCAGGGGAACGACCATTCCGACACTCGATGAATTTCTTGCCGTTGCAAAAAAAGCGGATATCAGAGTGCTTAACATCGAAATCAAACGCCCCCCTTCAAGATTGAAAGAACTGGTTGAAAAAACACTGACTGCCGTTGAAGAATACGGTCTGACCGATCGTCTGATCATCTCCAGCTTCAGTGTGCAGATCCTGCGTTATGTCAAGCAGTGTGCACCTGCCGTGCCGACCGGTTTTTTGTATCCGTCGAACAATCCTTCCGCTTGTTACCCCGTTGTATGGCCCGCCGCTATGGTGCGTTTTACAAAGTGCAATGCCATTCATCCCTTGCATAAACTGGTCAGTGCACCGCTTGTGAAATGGGCGCACAAAAAGGAAATGCTTGTCAATGTGTGGACGGTGAATGAGGAAGAAGATATCAAACGGATGTTGCTGTTGGGTGTGGACGGAATTATTACCGATAATCCCGCTTTTGTGCGTGAAGTTGTCGGTTCCTGTGTGGAATATATTCGCTGAAAATATTAAAAATTGCCGAAACAGGTTGTATTTAAACTGAAATATGTTGACTTTTATAAAATGATGTGCTAAAATAAAAAATTGTGGATGTTAATTTGTTAACAAAATCAAATACTGAAAAAGTCGTATTCGTTGCACGGTTTTGTTTGATTTTGTTGTTTGTGACATGCACGTTTTGTGTTGGAAAAATAAAATAAGGTGGTAAAGAAAATGGATGGTTTAACTCCGATCATCAAGAAGAACATCAAAACCAAGTACAAGAGTGTTCGCCGTTTCTCTGAAGAACTCGGCATTCCGCAGTCTACGGTTGTCAGTGCTCTCAAAAAGGGTGTAAGCGGTACGGCTTTTGAAACGGTCTGCAAAATGTGCAGCCTTCTGGACATCAAGCTTGTCGACGGTTTGTATCCCGTTTCATTCAACGATGAAACAAAAGATATCATCGAAAAGATCGCTTATCTTGACGATGCAGGAAAACATGCCGTGCATACGGTTCTTCTGATGGAATATGCCCGTTCCACAAAGGGCAAAGTCGAAATCGACTACGGCAAAGATGCTGAATGAGAAATGTAAACGGTGAGGGAATACTCCTTGCCGTTTTATTTTATGCTTTTAGTGTGCAGAATCTGTGAAAAGGTGTTGACAAAACAAAAGACTGCTGATATAATGATTTAAAAGGTAGAGGTGCGTTATGTCATCAGTAACCCGTATGCCAAGGGAGTGACGATTCCGTTGTGCGGGCAAAAGGGGCACGACGCCGAAGGAAGTTTATGTCGGAACTTACCTGGGTGTATGCAATAAGATGCATATGACTGTCGCGGCTGCGGAGTGCTACTGAACATACTTTCTTTTGGCGGAAGTATTTTGTTTCAGCTTGTATTATGCTGTCGACTTGCCTGTCGGCGGCATTTTTTCAGCGTCAGACCTTTAACAGAATCCGGAGGAATAAAATTATGGAAAAGAAAACACTTTTTAAGGGCGTTGCAACCGCTCTCATCACCCCTTTCAATGAAACAGGAATTGATTACGATGCGCTCGGTAAGATCATCGACTGGCAGATCGACTGCGGTATTGACGGTCTTGTTATCGCAGGTACATCCGGTGAAGCATCCACCATGTCCGATGATGAACATCGTGAAATTTTTTCTTATTCCGCAAAACGTATTGCGGGCAGAGTACCCATGATCGCAGGTGTCGGCAGTAACGATACGGCTTATGCGCTCGACCTTGTTGAACATGCCTGCAAAGCAGGTGCAGACGGCGTTCTGTCTGTAACGCCTTACTACAACAAGGCAACGCAGAAGGGGCTTATCAGCATGTACACCGAAATTGCCGATGCTTCTTCCGTCCCCGTTATTCTTTATAATGTTCCTACCAGAACGGGTGTCAATATTGAACCTGATACCTATGCTGCTCTTGCCGATCATCCCAATATTGTCGGCATCAAGGAAGCCAACGGCAATATCTCCAAGATCGTTGAAACCATGAGCAAGGTACACGGCAAACTCGATCTGTATTCCGGTAATGATGATCAGATCGTTCCGCTGATGTCTTTGGGCGGCGTGGGATGTATTTCCGTGCTTTCCAATATTCTTCCCAAGGAAACAATGGAAATCTGCAACCGTTTCTTCTCGGGCGATGTCTGGGGGGCCGCCAACATGCAGTACCGCTTCCATTCGCTTATTGATGCTCTGTTCTGCGAAGTCAACCCCATTCCCGTCAAGGCTGCCATGGCTGCTATGGGCTTCTGCGAAGACAGACTCCGTCTGCCGCTGACTCCCATGGAAGATGCACACAAGCAGAATATGCTTGCTCTCATGCGTGAGCAGGGGCTGAATGTCTGAGGAATCTGAATATGAAAGTAATTCTCAACGGAGCCGCAGGCCGTATGGGTACGGTTCTGCGCCGCATGATAAGTGAAGGTGTCAGGGGCGCATCTCTTGCCGCAGCGGTCGATTTTACGGGCGGAGAATTTCTCCCTTCCGTGAATGATTATTTCGGGGAAGCAGACGTCATTATTGATTTTTCCAATCATGTTGCCGCCCCGTCGGTTGCCGCTTATGCGGTCAGCCGCAATCTGCCGCTTGTTCTTTGCACAACGGGGCTGACCGAAGATGAAAAAGCCGCTGTACTGAAAGCAAGTGAACAGGTTCCCGTGTTTATGAGTGCAAATATGTCATTGGGGGTAGCCTTGCTTGTGGAACTTGCAAAAAAAGCCGCAAGCTGTTTTCCCGATGCAAATATTGAAATTGTGGAATGTCACCATAACCGCAAATTGGATGCACCCTCCGGCACGGCCGTAATGCTGTTTGATGCCATCAAGGAGGTGCGTCCCGATGCGGTTCGTCAAGACGGCAGAAGCGGTATGTGTCCGCGTACGGCTGACGAAATCGGCATGCATGCCCTGCGCTTAGGGAACGAAACGGGTATGCACGAAGTGTGGGTTGCCACGGGCAATGAAACCATCACATTGCGCCATAAAGCGGAAAGCCGCGATATTTTTGCAGAAGGCGCACTTGCCGCAGCGGCATATCTGTGTGGAAAAAATCCGGGTCTGTATTCCATGAAAGATCTGATGAAAAACTGATAGAACAGGATGATAAATAATGCATGATTTTCTGATTCATCCCAATCTGGATATCAACGAAAAAGGACACCTGACCGTCAGCGGTCAGGATTGTGCCGACCTTGCCGCACAGTATGGCACACCGCTGTATTTGCTGGATGAGCAACTTGTGCGTGCAAATTGCCGTGCCTATGTGCAGACGGTCAAAGAATGTTTCCCCGAAGGCTCCATGCCGCTTCTTGCAAGTAAGGCGTTGAGTTTTACGGGCATCTATAAAATCGCCGCAAGTGAAGGAATGGGAACCGACCTTGTTTCCTCGGGCGAGTTATATACCGCCAAAAAAGCGGGCTTCCCGCTTGAAAAAGCCTTCTTCCACGGCAACAACAAAACAGATTATGACATTGCTTTTGCAATGGATTGCGGTGTCGGTTATTTCATTGTCGATAATCTGCATGAACTGATTGCCGTGAACCAAGAAGCCGAACGCAGGGGAATCAGACAGAAGATCCTGCTTCGACTGACTCCCGGTATTGATCCGCACACCCACAAAGCCATCACCACGGGTACGGTTGACTCCAAGTTTGGTTCGGTTATTGAAAACGGACAGGCGGAAGTCATTACAAAACAGGCTCTTGCCATGAACGGTATTGATCTGCGCGGATTCCATTGCCATGTCGGTTCGCAGGTATTTGAAATTGATCCCTTTGTGCAGGCAGGCGAAATCATGTTGCGTTTTATTAAAGAAATGCAGACCAAATACGGCTATGTTGCCGAATTCTGCAACCTCGGCGGCGGTTTCGGCGCACGGTATCTGCCTTGTCATCCGCAACCCGATTATGCCGCTTATATCCGTGCCATGGCGGCGGAAATTAAAAAAATCTGCGATGCATTGATGATGCCTTGTCCGAAGATTCTGCTTGAACCGGGCAGAAGCATTGTCGCCGCTGCAGGTACAACGCTTTACACAGCAGGTTCTGTCAAACATACCCCCAACGGCAAAACTTATGTTTCCGTGGACGGCGGTATGCCCGACAATCCCCGCTATGCACTGTATGAAGCACCGTATACGGTGGTCAATGCAAGCCGTGCCGACAAAGAAACGGACTGTCTTTGTTCCGTTGTCGGAAGATGTTGCGAAAGCGGCGATATTCTGCAGGAAAACCTGCGCATGGCTTCTGCCGAACGCGGCGATATCATTGCCGTGCTGACCACGGGGGCCTATAATTACTCCATGGCATCCAACTATAATCGCCTTCCCAGGCCCGCTTTGGTGATTCTCAACGCCACGGAAAACAGAATCGGTGTCCGCAGAGAAACTTTTGAGGATCTTGTGGCTCTTGATGCAGAATAAAACCTTAAAATAGCCTTTGGCAAAATATACAAACACAAGAAGACGTCTTTGCGCAATGTATACAAAGATTCATTCTTGTGTTTATTTTTTGTTGACATTGTATAATGCAGGGTTTATACTATCTACGTAACTGTGCCATACATATTATATATGGGCAAGTCAAAAACAAATTGAAAGGTTGTTTTTTATGAAAAAGTTGCTTTGCATCCTTCTGTCCGTTGTTATGATGCTCTCCGGTCTGTCCGTGATCGTTTTTGCGGCAGAAGAAAATGAAGAAGCCCCCCTTGTTGTCGATGAACTGATTCTTGAATCTGTTCTTGATGAAGAAAGTTATTATCACATTGACTACACCCGTTCCAACGGTTACTTTGATTCCACCATTGCCCTGTATTCCGCTCTGAATCTGTATGAGGACGGTATTTACAACGGCATCACCGGCTCCAATGACTACAAAGTTGCAAAGGCAACTCTTCTCGGTCTTGTTGAACGCGTGGACATTCCTTATGAAAACGAACTGATCTACAAGATTCTTGACATCCTTGACACCACGCAGTCCGTTGCCGATGTTATTGAAACCGTCAGCGACTACATCAAGGCTTTTGAAGTGGTTACGGATTCTGCCGAATGGAATACCACCATGCAGGCAATTACCGAATTCCAAAGATATCTCTCCTACGGCAATGAACTGTATGAAGAATACATTGATGCTGTTGCTGAAATCCTGACCGTTAAGTCTGCAGGTTTGTATTTTGTAGAGTTGCTCAATCAGGTTGCTGACACCTGCCGCGATCAGATCGTCCGTAATGCAGCAAGAGACCTTGCCAACAATATGGATGCCGAAATCGAAAAAGCATTCGGTGCAGTTGCCCTGAGAGTTACGGAAGACCTTGCAAAGTACGGTCTGAATGAAGGTATCAATGCCCTTTCATCTCTGAACTCTGTTACCGCCATCCTCAGCAAAATCTACAGCGCAATCGGCGATATCGCTCAGTTCCTCTTCAACACCCAGGATCAGTATGAATACATGACTGCTCTGTCCACCATCGTTACCATTGAGGATGTTCTGCCTGCTTATGTCCGCGATAAGGTTGAAAACACCAAGGCAGAATCCGGTGAATTTGCACTCAACGCACTCATCACCCTTCGTACCGAAGGTGAACGCATGCTGTTGAACCTTGAAGGTGTCAAGAGAGATGCGATTGCAGGCTCCATTTTCAACGGCTATTATAAGCCCGAAATCATTGAAAGAAGTGCTGTTCAGGTTGCAAAACTTGAAGTTTTGAAGAATGTCTTCGATCAGGATGCCGAATATGAAACGGTTGCCATTTTTGCAACAGCTGCTCCCACAACGGTTAAAATTTATAACCAAGTCGGTGATACCCTCGGCAACATCAGCAACACAGAAGAAAAAACCGACTATAGTTCTTATGGTTGTTTTGCTTCCGTCTATAACGAAATATACGGCGGCTATATCAAAGTTGCATTTGTATTTGATGCCGGTTGCCAGACGGCTGTTTTCCGCACCGCTGAAAATTGCTACATGAATCTGGCTTATGAATCACTCGTGCGCAATGCAACAACAAACAAAACTTATCACGATGCTTTCTTCTTCCAGGATAAGTATCTTAACGCAGTTCGTTTCATCAGACTCGACCTTGCCGGTTGGGCAGATGCGCCGACATATACCATTGTCGACAGTGAAAACGGTGATTTTGCAAGAGTCATGCTGACTGACTATGATTCCGAAAACGAAGGTCTTGTTTATGAAAATGATGTAGATACGGGCCATGTTGATAAAGAAGAACCCAAGGATGACGGTCTTATCAACGCCGACGGTCTGTGGGCTGTCATTGCAAACTTCTTCAAGGACCTCTTCCAGCAGATCGCAGACTTCTTCAACAATCTTTTCAAATAAGAATATCACAAAGGGCGGCAACTTCGGTTGCCGCTTTTTTTCCTGCTCATAAGAGTACGGAGCAAAATTATGTAGGAATAATTTTTATACAAAGAAAAGAAAAAGTGTCAATGTTTCAAGTGAAATAACAACTGATATTTGATTTTGTGACGATATGATGTATAAAATTTGACAAATTCGAAAATATGTGTTATAATACCCCTGCTTTCCGTTGAAAAAACACGACAGCAAGGAACGGCAATGAATTGCTGTCTTTTGAATAGATTCAAGAAAACCATAATTCTGGGCATCGGACCGGACGGAAAACCGTCTGCAAGCGGATTTGAAGACGATGCCGGTTACGGAGGGAAAGAATGAAAAAGACGATACGAAAGTGTGTCTGTATTATTTTATCCTTGTTTTTGCTTTGGGGCGGTATGCTCCCCGCTATTGTCCCGATGCAGGCAACGGCGATCTCAAATGCACAGGCGGCAGCCAATGAAAAGATCATTTATGATTACTGTACACAGGTCATGGGTTATAATGTTGCTGTCAGTGTTGCTATTCTTGCAAATGTAGAGCGTGAATGTGATTTTGACCCCGGTTGTTGGGGCGACAACGGCAATGCCTACGGCATTTTCCAATGGAATTACCGCCGCAATAATCTGATAAACTGGTGCTCAAAGCAGGGACTTGATTATACGGATATCAATGCGCAACTTGCCTTTTTCCGCCATGAACTGACGGGAAAAGATACATATTCCAGCGACGGTTACTACAATAAAGTGCACACGAAACTCAGAAGTTATCCGGATACGGCGCAGGGTGCTTATGATGCGGCTTACTACTTTGCAGAAGTGTATGAAGGCTGTATGTCTTCTGACTGGTCCGTTCGTGCCGTGCTTGCAAGGGATACATATTGGCCGAAATACAGTAAAATTGTAGATCCTACCGTGACTTCTCCCGCGAACGGATCGGAGATCAATGCCAATTCTCCCGGTTCTCTCACATGGGGTGCAGTACCGAATGCGCTGTCCTATCGCTATACCATTGCCCTTGTCAATAACTCCAATGCCGTGCAGAAAACAATTGCAAACAATGTGTTGGTTTCTGCTTCCGTAACAAGCGTTTCGCTTTTGAAAAGCAACAATGCCAATCTGCAGGAAGCTTTGCAGTCCGGTAGCCGCTACAGTGTAAAAGTGGTGGCATATTCGGATGCCTCCGGCACAAAAGCAATCGGCTCGGGCACAACGTTGTATTTTACCACATCTGTCAAACGTCTTGATGTTCCCAGGCTTTCGTCCCCTGCGGTCATTCCCACCAAGTATTCCACGCATTATGCGGGAACATACGGAGGTACGGTTTCTTCGCAAGGCAGTCTGAATGTTGTGTGGACTTCAACCGGTAACTATTATACATACAATGTGCGTATTCTGTCGGACTCCCCGAATCCTTCACGGGCGAATGAAAACGGCAAAGATCTGTATGCAACCGATCAGACACGAACAGTTAATTCACTTTCTTTGACGAGTGAATTGCTTTCACAGTATCCGGGCAAGTGGATCCGTCTGAAAATTGTTGCGCACAGCAATACAGCGGGCGAGCAGTCGTCGCTTCCCGTTTACTATTATTTCCAGCGCGATCAGCAAATTGCCGGCTACACCGTTTCTTTTGATGCAACGGGTGGAAAACTGTCGTCCTATTCGCAGTTTGTGCTGAAAAATGAAAGTGTCAAAATGCCGACGGCGGAATATGATCCGTGTTATGTCAACTATATTCCCAACGGCGGCCGTTGCATGCCCGCTTTGCAGAGTTTCAAACCGGTCAATACGGGATGGACAACTGTTCCTTACGGTGGCAGTGTCATGTACACAACGGGAGCAAGTTATCCGTTCAGTACAGATACAAAACTGTATGCTGTATGGACAGCAACTGTGAAGCTCAGCACCGAGGTCCCTGTCCGAAGCGGCTATACCTTTAAAGGTTGGCAGTATCAATCGGCAAACGGTGCAGAAGTATTGCAACCGGGCGCAACCATTACCCTGACGGGTGAAATTACCGATATTTATGTCAGTGCAGTCTGGGAACGCAACTACAAGGAGCCTGTAATCGAATCGGTTTATTTGGTCGGCTTGCCCGAACAGATTCTTTATCTTGTCGGTGATGTACTCGATACAAGAGGGTTACAGGTGAAAGCTATCTACTCCGACGGATCAACCGCCATTATTTCACAAGGGCTTATTATTTCCGCCCCGTCGCTTGAGAACAGCGGTGCATACAATGTAACCGTCAACTGCGAAGGACAAATACTGACTTATGTGATTTATGTTTTTGTAAGCAAAGATACATTGCTCGTAGAGGCCGGTGACGTGAATTTTGACGGAGCGGTCAACAGCGGCGATGCAAGATATGTACTTCGCGCCAGTGTCGGTCTTGAAGTTGCCAATGCAACCATTGTTATGATCGGTGATGTGAACAAGGACGGAATGTTGGATGCAGGTGATGCCCGTTTGATTCTGCGTGCAAGTCTCGGTCTGGAAGATGTATCCAAATGGCCGATCTATCAGTTCCAATTGGACAATTGATTACAGAAAGAAGTATCCGATGTCGGATGCTTCTTTTTTTTCAAAAAATTAAGAAATTTTTAGGTTTTTTGTGAATAATGTGCTTCGGATCGAGAAGACTGCTTTTTGAAAACAAAAGGAAAAATATGGAGAGCACAATGAAAAAATACGCCTTACCGGTTTTTATTATTTCTGTTTTGCTGAGTTTTGTCATTGTTTATGTATATTGCAGTGAATCGCGAAAAGGCAAAAGTGTAAGCGTAGATCTGTCAGTTGTGCCGGCATTGGTTTCGGATTCCGACACGGTATCTCGAAGCATAGAAGCGACAGAGGTGCCCTCTGAAGCAGAATTGCAAAAAACATCTTTTGCAGAAAATATACATGAAATCCGTAATGATGAATTGGATGCCATCAGTGAAAAGCATGAAGCAGTCGGTGTGCAGTGTGCAGTGATTGAAAACGGATTTGTAACGGGAAGTTATGTATACGGAACGGCAGACCGTGAAAACGAAAAAGCGGTCACCCGAAACACAAAATATCGGGTTGCCTCTCTTTCCAAATTGTTTACCGATATGATTTGTATGCGTCTTGTCGACAAAGGTTTGGTTGCTTTGGATGATGATATCAGCGAATATTACGGTTTTTCCGTTCGCAATCCGGCTTATCCTGATACACCGATCACCGCACGGATGTTGATGACCCACACCGCATCCGTTGCCGACGGCAGACTGTTTGATATTTCTCTTGACAACGCATCCTCCATCCCCATCAATCAATTACTGACGGACAGAAGTACGTTTTTTGCGTATAAACCCGGCAGTGCACATTCTTACAGCAATCTCAGTAATGCGTTGGTTGGTTCCGTCTGTGAACTTGCAAGCGGTATGTGTTTTGAGGACCTTGCACAGTCCTTGTTTCTGGATCCTTTGCAATTGGACGGCGGATATCTTCCGGTTTCCGTTGAGAATGCTGAGGAAATCGGTGTTTTATATGATGGAGATTCTGCGGTAAAGCCTCTTTTGTCAACTCGGTTTCATCCGGTATTGGGACAAACCGTACATCTGACACAGGGTAATCTGATTATCTCTGCAACGGATTATGCCCAACTGCTTTGCGTACTTCTCAATGACGGTTGTGCGGCAGACGGTACACGCCTTCTGAGCAAAAAAAGTGTTGCCGAGCTTTTGCGAGTGCAGTTTAATAACGGCGGTGAGTTGATCGGATTGGGTAGTTTTATCTATGAAGGTGCAGTGGAAGACAGAACCGTTTATGCACATACCGGCAGTGCCTACGGCATGTATGCCTGCTTTGTGTTTGATCCCGCCGCCGCTGACGGTGTTGTTGTTCTGACCTCGGGTGCACGGTATGAAACCGACCCGCAGACGGGTATTTACAGCATTTGCAAGGAATTGATCCGCGCTTTGATGCCGGACTGATAATGAAAATTTGTTGCTACCGCTTTTTCGGCATTACGGAAAGGTGGTATATTTTTGTTATGAAAACATAAAAACAGGGTGTAAAAAGGCTTGCAATGCTTGCAAAAAAATGATACAATAATAAAATCGAATTTTATGCTATTTAGGAGTATGTGTTTTGGGACGCAAGAAATGGAATGTGGCACAATATGATAAAACAGCGGCTGCTGCAGTGGCGGCAGAGTGCGGTGTCAACGAATTCGCGGCACTCGTGCTCAATGCGAGAGGCTTGCAGACTGTGGCCGATGTGTCGGCATTTCTGGATATGCGTCCGCAGTTGAGTGACCCGTGGCTGCTCAAGGATATGGACAAGGCGGTTGACCGCATTCGTCTTGCCATTGAACGCGGAGAGAAAATCACCGTATTCGGCGACTATGATGCAGACGGTGTCACCGCAACGGCTTTGCTGTTTTCGTATCTCGAAATGATCGGCGCGGATGTATATGCCTACATTCCGTCGCGTATGAATGAAGGATACGGGCTTTCCGATGCTGTTTGCAGACGCATTGCCGAAGACGGCACCAAACTGATTGTAACGGTGGATAACGGCATCGGTGCCATTGCCGAAGCCGAGCTTTTAAAAACACTCGGAGTTGATCTTGTTGTAACGGACCATCACCGTGCAGGGGAGAAATTGCCGGATTGCTGTGCCGTTGTGGACCCCTGGCGCGCAGATGATGAAAGTCCGTTCAAGGAATTGGCGGGTGTCGGAGTCGCTTTGAAATTGGCGGCGGCACTTGAAGACGGCGATTATGATGCATTGCTTGATGACTATGCAGATATAGTAGCCATCGGAACGGTTGCGGATATTGTTCCGCTGATGCGTGAAAACCGCCTCATTGTGCTTGCGGGTCTTGCAAACATGAACAGCTATTCGCGTTGCGGTATTGAGGCATTGCGCCGTGTGGCAGGCAGTGCGGAAAAAGAATTGAACTCACTCGGTATTGCTTTCACACTGGCTCCCCGCATCAATGCGGCGGGCAGAATGGGCAGTGCGTGGCAGGCATTGCAACTGCTTTTGACGGAAGACCCGTTCGAAGCGGAACGGCTTGCAAAAGAAATAGACCGCGCCAATGCAGAGCGTCAGGAAACGGAAAGTACCATTTTTGTGCAGGTGGAAGAATACCTCGATGCACATCCCGAACAACGCAACGACCGCGTTCTGGTCGTGGACGGCAAGGATTGGCATGCAGGAGTCATCGGAATTGTTGCTTCCCGCCTTGTGGAACGCTACGGCAGACCCGCCATTGTTATCACACATGAATCGGACGGGACTGCAAAAGGATCGGGCAGAAGCATTGACGGATTTTCACTGTATGAAGCACTCACCTATGCAGGAGATACGCTGTTGCAGTTCGGTGGTCACACCCTGGCGGCAGGTTTTTCCGTGGCGCCCGAAAACATCGGGGTATTCCGTCAAAAAATCAACGAATATGCCGCAAAAACAGGGGATGTGTTTCCGTCTGTTACCATTGATTGCCGCCTGAATCCCGCACACATCAGTGTTGCCATTCTGGATGCCCTGCAGGATCTTGAGCCCTTCGGAGCAGGCAATCCCGCGCCGTTATTCGGCTTGTTCGGCATGGAAATTGAAAGTATAAAAGGAATGGGCAACAACCGTCATCTGCGGCTGATGCTTTCCCGCAACGGTGCACACATCACCGCCGTACAGTTCGGGGTTTCGCCCGACGATTTTGCTTACAAAAAAGGTGATCTTGTGGATCTTGCGGTCCGCATAGACAAGAACATATATATGGGTGAAACACGGGTAAGCGTTCAGATCCGTGATATCCGTCCTGCCGGAATTGATGACAATGCGCTGTTTGCATCGCTGGCATTGTTCCGCAATGTCTGCCGCAATGAGGTGTTGACTGACACCGGGCGTGCGCAGGCTTGTCCCGACCGCGCGTTGATTACAAAAATATATAAATACATCCGCACAAACGGCGAATGGAAATTCGATACGGAAGTGCTGTCCATGCGCCTTGGTGAAACACCGCAACGTGTCTGTGCCATTGCCGTTGCCCTGCAGGCGCTTGTGCAGGCAGACATTCTGCAATGTCGCGACGGTGTATATACCTGCACACAAAAAGCAGGAAAAACGGATCTGACACAGACCGAAATTCTCAAACGTCTGGGATACACGGAATAAACAACGACTGAATCTTTCAGAAAAGGAGAGCGGAAGATGGAAGAAAATGTATTTGCGAGGCTTGAAAAACTCATTGACCAAACCTATGCACCCGAAGAAGCGGCGATTCTGCGCAAAGCGTATGAACTTTCGGAATCCGCTCACAGAGGGCAGAAACGGAAATCGGGGGAACCGTATATTATCCATCCCATTGCAGTTTCGGAAATCCTCATTGGCTTCGGCATGGATTATCAGTCCATTGCCGCGGCATTGTTGCACGATGTGGCGGAAGACACCGCGGTTACCATTGCCCAACTGCGCAAAATGTTCGGTGCCGAAATTTCCACCCTTGTGGACGGCGTTACCAAACTCGGCAAAGTGCCGCTTGACAAGCACAATCAGTCTGACCGTCAGCCCACTTTTATGAGCCGTGAAAATGAACAGGCTGAAAATTTACGCAAACTGCTTCTTGCCATGAGTGAGGACATCCGTGTTATCATCATCAAACTGGCAGACAGATTGCACAATATGCGCACCATTCAGTTCCAGCCCGAACAGAAACGGCGCGACATTTCTCTTGAAACCATCGAAATTTATGCACCCATTGCGCATCGACTCGGTATCCGTCCCGTCAAGGATGAACTGGAAGATCTTGCCATTGCAAACCTCGACCCCGTGGCGTATGCCGATATCGAAAAAGCACTTGCAGAGCAAGAACCGCTTCGTATGGAATTTTTAGAAGATATCAAAACACGTGTCAAAGACCGTGTTTCCGAAATCGTTGAAAATCCCGAAGTCAGCGGCAGAATCAAGACCGTTCACGGCATTTATCGCAAAATGTACATGCACGGCAAGGAATTTGAAGAAATTTACGACATCTATGCCATTCGTATCATCGTCGATACCGTCGGTGATTGCTACAACTGTTTAGGTGTCATTCACGATATGTTCAAGCCCATCCCGGGCAGATTCAAGGATTATATTTCCACCCCGAAACCGAATATGTATCAGTCCCTGCACACCACACTCATCGGCAAGGAAGGCATTCCCTTTGAAGTGCAGATCCGCACCTGGGAAATGCACAAAACCGCCGAATACGGTATTGCCGCACACTGGAAATACAAACTCGGCTATACGAATTCTTCCCACCAGGCACAGTCCATCGAAAAGGGCCTGGGCTGGGTTACACACATTCTCGAAGCGCAGAGCGAATCGGGCGATGCTTCGGATATCGTCACGGCTATCAAGTCCGATATTGTGCGTGAAGAAGTATATGTTTTCACCCCAAAAGGGGATGTCATGAGCCTGCCTGCAGGTTCAACCGTTATTGACTTTGCGTATGCCATTCACTCCGCTGTCGGTAATAAGATGACGGGTGCCAAGGTCGATAAACGCATCGTACCCTTGGATTATACTCTTAAAAACGGTGAAATTGTTGAAGTGCTGACTACCTCGCAACCGGGCAAGGGGCCCAGCCGTGACTGGTTGAAAATCGTCCGTACAAGCGAAGCTCGCAGTAAGATCCGCACTTGGTTCAAAAAAGAACGCAGAGAAGAAAATATCATTGAAGGCAGACAGGATGTCGAACGCGAAATCCGCCGCAGTAATATCCGTCTGTCCGAAGAACAGGAAATCAAACTCATGGAGGTCATCTGCGACAAGCAGAAGTGTGCCACACCCGATGATTTTTTTGCTGCGATCGGCTACGGCGGCATTGTGCTCAGTAAGATCATGCCGATGATCAAGGATGAAGCCAACAAGATCATCAATGCAGATATGCCCAAACTGGCAACACAGGCACGTCCGAAGCGCACGGTCAGCAGTGACGGCGTTGTGGTGGAAGGCATCGACAACTGCCTTGTTAAACTGTCCCGCTGTTGCAGTCCTATTCCGGGGGATGACATCATCGGTTTTATCACCCGCGGTCACGGTATTTCCGTGCATAAACGCGATTGTACCAATGTGCCGAGCGTGATTTCCCTTGCAAGTGAACCTGAACGCTGGATCGGTGTTTATTGGGGTGCCAATGTCAAGACGGAATTCAATGCATCACTCATTCTGACCTGCCTTGCTGGAAAAATGCCTATGAGTAAGGTCTTTGATGCCCTGGAAAACCTGCATATTATTGTGCAGAGTGTCAACACGCGTGACACAAAGGACGGCAGAAAACTGATTTATCTGACCGCAACCGTCAACGGTGTGGAACACCTGCGTACGGTGATGGCAAGACTTGAAAAATTAGACGGCATTCTCAGCGTGGACCGCGGAGGTGTATAAAAGTATGAAAGCAGTGATCCAAAGAGTGTCCGAAGCATGTGTAAATGTGGACGGACAAACAATCGGTGAAATCAAGCAGGGTTTTCTTGTGCTTTTAGGTGTTGTGGACGGCGACACACAGCACGAAGCCGATGTGCTCGCATCCAAAACCGCCCTTCTGCGCGTGTTTGAAGATGAAAACGGCAAAATGAACCGCAGTGTTCTTGATATAGACGGTGAAATTCTGGTCGTTTCGCAGTTTACCCTTTGCGCGGATGTCAAAAAAGGCAACCGCCCGTCGTTCACCCCCTCTGCAAAGCCGGAAGAAGCCGACCGTCTTTATGAATATTTCATGCAAAAACTCAAAGAACAAGGGGTGCGAAAAGTTGAACACGGTATGTTCGGTGCGGATATGAATGTATCTCTTCTCAACGACGGCCCCGTAACCATTCTTTTTGATACGGACACATGGTGTAAAAAATGATTGATATAAAAGTAATCACAAGCAGTTCCATCGGAACGAATATGTATCTTATTACAGACAAGGCCAGCGGCAAACAGTGTGTTGTGGATTGCCCGCCCATCCGTACACGGCAGATTGAGTTTCTGAAAGAAAATGTGCCCGACGGAATTGAATATATTTTGTTGACCCACGGCCATTTTGACCATATTTTAGGGCTTGGCGACATGCTCGAAAATTTCGGCGGCAAAATCGTTATTCATGCAGCGGATGCGGAATGCCTGCATGACCGCGAAAAGGCACTTTGCCGTTGGGAACCTGCCAAGGCGTTGAATTATCATGCCGACATCACCGTAGCCGAAGGGGATGAAATTCACCTCGGTGAAAGTGTTTTTAAAGTTTTACATACACCGGGACACACAGAAGGCTCTGTTTGTTATCTTTGCGGCGATGTGCTGTTTTCAGGCGATACGCTGTTTAAGGAAACCTGCGGCAGAGTCGATTTCCCCGGAGGCGATGCCGTGAAAATGAAGAAATCCCTGCAAAGATTGTCTTCTCTTGCTGAAGATCTGCGTGTGTTGCCCGGTCATAACGAAGAAACCACCCTCGTCCACGAAAAAAAATACAATCCGTACCTGTAAAAAACGGAGAAAATGCATGTATCTGATCTGTAAAAACCACGACTATCTGTTTGAAATGGAAAACATCGTGCGTATCTTTTTTCCGATGGAAAAGATCGTCACCCTCGCAGAAGACCTGCCCGATACGGACGGGGTGTTTTCAACGATTCTTACAAAAACGGATGGCGGGGCAGATCTGTTTGCAAGTGCCGTACTGAACGGACAGTCGGTTTGTGCATCCCGCTTTGCGAATGATGCACAACTGCAGACGGCAGACGGGGAATGGCTGATGGCTTCCGCGTTGTGTGAATGCCTGACAAAATTGACAGGCTATAAACCGCCGTGGGGACTGATGACGGGCGTGCGTCCGTCCAAACTCATGCGGTCTTATATTGAACAGTACGGTGTCGAAAAAGCAGTGGATCGTTTTGTCAACTTCCTGGAAGTCAGCCCCGCAAAGGCGCAACTTGCTGTCAGTGTAGCCGAAGCCGAGGATGCAGTGGTTGCATTGTCGGATGAAAACAGCGTTTCGCAGTATGCTTCTGTTCCGTTCTGCCCGAGCCGATGCAGTTATTGCTCGTTTGTTTCGCATTCGGTTAAGCAGGCGGCAAAACTCATTCCCGATTACACTGCACTTTTGTGTCGTGAAATTACGCAAAACGCACGCATTGCAGACGAATTGGGTTTGCAGACCCTGTCGTTTTATATCGGCGGCGGCACACCGACCTCTCTTACCGCAGAACAATTGAAGGAAATCACCGAAGCCGTTAAAAATGCAATTGACCTTAAAAAGGTGCGTGAATACACCGTTGAAGCAGGCAGACCCGACACCATCACAAGAGAAAAACTGCAGGTGCTTTTTGATGCAGGTGTCACACGCATCAGTGTCAATCCGCAGACTTTCAATGCACAGGTTTTGGTCAACATCGGCAGAAAACATACCGTTGAGGATTTCTATGCCGCTTTCCGCATGGCGCGTGAAATCGGTTTTGATAACATCAATATGGACCTCATTGCAGGCTTGCCGGGGGATACCCCCGACGGGTTTGAAAACAGCCTGCGGCAGGCCATCGCACTCGATCCCGAAAATATCACCGTGCATACGCTGGCTCTTAAACGCTCAAGCGAACTTGTGACGGAGCATGAATGGCACAAGGCCGCAAGGGACACCGTGCAGATGCTTGACACGGCAAGTGAACTGCTTACAAAAGCGGGCTACAAGCCGTACTATATGTACCGTCAGAGCAAGTGCATCGGCAATCTCGAAAATGTCGGCTGGTGCAAGCCGGGCAAAGAGTGCATCTACAATGTTTATATGATGGAAGAAGTCCACACCGTGCTCGCTTCGGGCGGCGGTGCGGTCACAAAACTAAAAGACCCGTATTCTACAAAAATTGAGCGTATTTTCAATTTTAAATATCCTTATGAATATGTCAGCCGTTTTGACGAACTGCTCAAGCGAAAAGAACGAATTGCTTCTTTTTACAATGAAGTGTGCATATAAGGTTACATAAGGATTTTATTACAGCCGAAAAGGGAGAAGAAAATATGGCAGAACGCAAAAAGCAATCTCTGCTCAACGGCGCAATGGTGCTTTCCATGGCGGTTATCGTTGTGAAAATCATCAGTGTCTTTTTCAAAATATACATGACCTATGCCATCAGTTTTGAAGGCAGGGCTTATTATGCGACCGCATATAACATTTATACCCCCATTTATTCCATTGCCCTTGCAGGACTTCCCACTGCCGTGTCGCGTATGGTTGCGGAATATGCCGCAAAAGAGAGATTCAAAGATGTGCGAACCCTCATGAGGGCTTCCAATCAGTTGTTTGTAACAATGGGCCTTGTTTGCACGGCATTGGTACTGCTGCTGGCTTACCCGTATGCCCTTTCCGTTAATATGCTCAATGCCATTCCCGCCATTCTCACGCTGGCACCGTCCATGTTCTTCTGCTGTGTCATGTCCAGTTACCGCGGCTATTATCAGGGCATGCGCAATATGACCCCCTCTGCCATGTCGCAGATTTATGAAGCGGCAGGCAAACTTATTTTCGGTTTTGTTGCCATTAACCTTGTTACGGCGGGTGTGATTCCGTTTTTAGACAGAATTCCCGTGCTCAACAATGTTGTGTCCGATACCGTCAGTGCTTATGCCGCGGCAGGTGCCATTGCAGGTGTCACCATCGGTTCTGTTTTCAGTTTCCTGTATCTGTTTATCCGCTATCGCAGCAAAAAAGACGGCATCACGGAAGCGGAACTGCTGTCTTCCCCCGAAAGTCTTCCTGCAAAAACACTGCGCAAACAGCTTCTTACCTTGTCCGTTCCAATGGCAACGAGTGCCATTGTTTCCAATGTAACCACGCTGATTGATAACTGGACAGTGCAGAACCGTCTGCAATATGTGTTGGATGCGTTTCCGTCTTTGTTCAACAATGAATTTTCCAATGTGGTGCAGACACTCGGTTTCACCGCCACCACTGAACTCAAAGACTATCTGTTCGGTGCCTATGATACCGTTCTTGAATTTAAAAATCTTGTCCCTACTTTTACCATCACCCTGGGGCTGAGTGCTTTGCCGGTACTTCGTGAAATGTGGATGAACCGTGATGAGAAAGGAATCAAAACTTCCATCGAATCGGTTGTGCGTATGACCCTGATGATTGCATTCCCCGCAGGCATCGGCCTTGCCGTGCTCAGCGAAGATGTATTATCCTTGTTCTACGGTTTGTCCGAAAAGAATGCACTTGCCATTGAACACATTGCCCCCGTGCTTGTCATTTACGGACTTACCGTGTTTCTGCTTGCCATCGAACAGCCTCTTGTTTCCATGTTGCAGGCGGTCAGCAAGGAAAAGGTTCCCATCGTTGCCATTGCCTGCGGTGCGGTGATAAAAATTATTGCAAACTTCATTCTTGTCGGTCTGCCGTCAGTCAATATGAAAGGTGCCGCCATCGGCTCCTTCCTTTGCAATCTGACCATTGATGCCATTTGTCTGTTCAGTCTGCTCAAAGCAACGAGAATTAAGTTGAACTGGATGTCCGCCGTGCTTAAACCTTTGTTCTGTGCTGTATGTGCGGGCGGTGCGGCATGGGGTGTCAATGCCTTGTTTGAGAAGTTACTGGGCGGCTTTGAAGGTATTTCCGTCCTCAACGGCGACAATATTGCCTGCTGTTTTGCCGTGATTGCGGCGGTGGTTGTGTATGCAATTACCCTGCTTTTGAGCCGAAGTTTGCCGAAAAGTGATATAAAAATGCTCCCGAAGGGAGAAAAAATTGCTAAAGTACTTGAAAAATACAAACTTATAGGGTAAAATAGATAAAGTCGCTAAAAATGAAAAGGAATCGAAAAAACACATGATTACGGGTTTTCAGTTTAAAGATCAATATACAATCGAAGATCTGTTGCAGATTATGGAAATTTTGCGTTCCCCCGGCGGATGTCCGTGGGATGCCGAACAGACACATGAGAGCATCAAAAAAGATCTCATTGAAGAAACCTATGAAGTCATTGAGGCGATCAACAAAAAAAGTTCCGTAATGCTGCAGGAAGAATTGGGCGATCTGCTGATGCAGGTTGTGTTCCATTCCCGTCTGTCGCAGGAAGCAGGGGAGTTTGCCTTTGCCGAAGTGTGCGACGGCATCTGCAAAAAGTTGGTTGAACGCCATCCGCACGTGTTCGGTGAAGTGAATGTGTCTGACACTGACGAGGTGCTCAGCAACTGGGATGCAATCAAACGCAATTCCAAACATCACGAAACCACCACGCAGGCCATTGATTCCGTCCCGCGTGAACTGCCCGCCTTGATGCGCAGTGCCAAAATTCAGCACAAAGCCGCAAAAGCAGGATTCGATTGGCCTGATGTTTCGGGTGCATTTGATAAAATCCCCGAAGAACTCAACGAACTCAAAGAAGCGGTGGAAAAAGGTGATCAGGCACATATTGCCGACGAACTCGGTGATCTGCTGTTTGCCGTTGTCAATGTGTCCCGCTTTGTCAAAGTGGATGCCGAAGAAGCCCTCACCGCCGCAACCGACAAATTCCGCAATCGTTTCGCGGCTGTGGAAGCACTTGCAATCGAAAGAGGCATTGATATGAAAGAATCGTCCATTGAAGAACTCGACCGTCTGTGGGACGAAGTCAAAAGGAATTCATTAGCATAAGCTATTGGAAATAAAAAGGAGGAAAACACAATGAATAAAACCGAACTCATCGCTGCTGTTGCTGCAAAGGAAAACATTTCCAAGAAGTGTGCAGACGCTGCTGTTAATGCTGTTCTGGATGCTATCACCGAAGCTCTTGCTTCCGGCGAAGCTGTTCAGCTCATCGGTTTTGGTACCTTCGAGGTTCGCGAAAGAGCCGAAAAGCAGGGCATCAACCCCGCAACCAAGGAAGCCATCACCATTCCCGCAGCAAAGGTTCCCGCTTTCAAAGCCGGCAAGGCTCTGAAGGATGCTGTTGCAAAATAAGTTAAAATGCAAACCCGGCGGGAGAGAGTTTTTCTCTCCCGTTTTGGTTTTTCGTGATTGATGCCGACAAAAGAAAGGATTTTAATATATGCGACTCGATAAATTTTTAAAAGTATCCCGTCTTGTCAAACGCCGCACGGTTGCCAATGAACTGTGCGATGCAAAGCATGTTGAAGTCAACGGCAAAACCGCACGTGCTTCTTATGAAGTGAAGGTGGGGGATGTTATTGCCATTCAGATGGGTGCAAATCTGATGAAAGCACAGGTGCTTGACATCCGTGAACACACCACCAAAGAAGCCGCTTCTTCTATGTATAAACTCATTTGATATATTTTGTTCATTTTCAGCCATCTTTAAGTATGGAGATTTACTATTTTGTCACACAATCAGGGAGCGGAAAATGTATCATCCCTGAAGAAAGGAGACAATTCAATGGATGAAAACCGTACCGATCTGTTCGGTGAAAATACAACAAAAAATGAAAATGAAATAAAGGAACCTGTCGTGCAGGAAATCAGTGTAACGAACGAGGAAGTTGCCGCAAGCGAGGAACCACAGACCGTGCCGACTTCGCCTGTGCAGAATGAAGAACCGCAGGTTGCACAAAATCCGCCCGTGCAGGCTGCAGAACCGCAGACTGTGCAGCAGAAGGTGGAATCATTTTACAATTCAATGAATGTAAATGCCAACGGTTGCACCTATGCGTATGCAAGACCGCAGAAGCCGCAATCGCAACCGCAGGCATATACACCGCCCGCGCAACCGCAACAAACTGTTTATACCGCACCTGAGCAGACTTCTTATCATACGACCCCGCCACAGAATACGCAATCTTCGCCTTATACTGCACCGCCGCAAAACGGGAATCGTGCATCGGCTTACAATGTGAACACCAGTGCCGAATCTGCACATAAAAAGAAACCGAAAAAAGAGAAAAAAGAAAAAAAGCCCAAAAACAGAATGTCCTTCGGGCAGGTATTTCTTTGCCTTGCATTGTGCCTTGTTGTCGGCAGTGTGTCGGGTTATATTTCTTCCAAGGCGGCTGTTGAAAATGCGCTGGATGCATTCAAAGAAACCCTGACAACGGCTCCTACGACGGGATCGTATAATATCAACATTTACGAACAACAACCCGAATCCGCAGCACCGAGTGTGCAGACACAACAGCAGACCGATCCCACCGTGCCTGTTGCGAATAATGCCTCTGCAAGTGATATTTACAAACAGAATGTAAATGCGGTTGTCAACATCACTGCAAAGGGTGTCAGAACCGTGAATTACGGCTTCTTTTTCGGCTCACAACAGCAGGAATTTGTTTCTTCGGGATCGGGATTTTTCCTCACCGAAGACGGCTATATCCTGACCAATTATCACGTTGTGGAAGGGGCTACCACCTTTATTGCCACCGACTATGACGGCAAGGAGCATAGTGCAAAACTGGTCGGCTTCGAAGAAAGCAATGATATTGCCGTGCTCAAAGTCAACGGCACTTTTCAGGCAGTGGAATTGGGGGATAGTGAATCGCTTGAAGTCGGTGACACTCTGCTGATCATCGGCAATGCTTTGGGTGAATTGCAATACACGCTCACGCAGGGTGTTGTCAGTTATCTTGAACGTGCCGTCACCACCGAAACGGGCTCTGTTATCAATATGTTCCAGACCGATGCCGCCATCAACTCCGGTAATTCCGGCGGTCCCGTTTTCAATGCCAAAGGCGAAGTGGTCGGCATTGCAAGTGCAAAATATGCATCGAGCACCATTGAAGGTCTCGGCTTCTGCATTCCGATCGACGATGTCAAGTATATGATTTCGGATATCGTCAATGTCGGTTATGTCACGGGCAAACCGTCCGTAGGTGTTTCGCTTTATACCAACACAAGCCGTTCCAACGGCCTGCCGTACGGGTGCTATATTGTTGCCGTTGAAGCAGGCTCTGCCGCCGATAACGCAGGGCTTGACGAAGGCGATGTTATCACCGCCGTTGACGGAAAAACCGTGCGCGATGTGGATGACTTCGGATCTGCATTAAGCGGTAAAAGAGCCGGGGACAGCATCACGCTGACCGTGTATTCCGCTGATTACGGTTCAAGTTCGCAGGTGTCGCTGACACTCGACGAATATATTCCCGGTGAACCGAGAACGGATTATACAAACGTATTTGACTATTAAACAGCAAAAAAGACGGATTTCGCACGGAATCCGTCTTTTTTATCATTATTGATACGCCCCTCTTGCCCACAGAATCCATTTGGATCTGTCAAGCGGGTCCACACCGCGGCGAGGACTGATGTGTTCCAATCCGTCCCTGCATTCGCGGTAGCCGTAAAACTGTTGGCTCAATACCGCCTTGCCCGAGGACAGAACGGCAAGTTTTGTCGGCAGATCCATACTTGTTGCCACGGGGACAATGGCTTCCATGTGCATGGTTTGCAGATTCATAACAGGACTGTCGCATTCGCCGCCTGTTTTGACGATCTCACCCAGTATTTTGCCCGAAAGGTCGGCAGGGGCTGTGATGCGGATTTTTAACAGCGGTTCGAGTATTGTCGAGCCGACATTTTGCAATGTGTTCATGAATGCCATGGGGGTTGCCACGAAAAAGTCAAGCGGATGGGTGTGAATCAGATGATGCTCACCGCCTGCAAGCGTGCATTTGAAATCGGTCACTTCCCAACCGTATAAGCCCTGCGGAATGCAGGTGTTCAAAAATGAGGTGTGGATGTGTGCCTGATAGCGGTACTGGCATTGGTCAAAGGGAAGCTTGCCGTGGTAGGATACACCGTAGCCGCGGGGCATGGGTTCAAAGTGAAAATCCACGCAAGCCCAGCAGGGTTTGGGCATGGTGTACCGTGCCCCGCCCGTGCCCGCCGCGGTCGGGGTTTCTTTGTAAATAACGGTCGGGGGAGAAAAGGATGCATGCAGGTCATAGCGTTCTTTTAAGAGATTATCAAGCACTTCGAGCTGAATTTTGCCCGTTGTGTTGATGGTGATTTCCGTCAGCCCGTTCTCCCACTTTGCATCGAGATAGGGTTCTTCGTCCGACAGTTCTTTGAGTGCCGCCGCAAGAGGCGGTATTTTTTGTGCATCGCCGTCAGCGGGGGTCACCTTGACACGTAAAAACGGATGCACAAGTGCGGTGTCGGTCAGCGAGCCGAGAGAGCCGACAAACATGCCTGTTTTTGCACTTGTAAGCCCGCTGACGGCGGCAATGTCGCCGCTGCGAATAATCCCGCTGTCGTTGCGTTTTGCACCGTTGAAGGTCTTGATTTGTGATATTTTTTCTTTTGCAGGTGGTTTTTCTTCGGTTGCTACCGCATCGGATTCATTTGTTGCTGCGGCCATGTCAGGAGAAAACAGCGTGATTTCTTTTCGGTTCTCAAGTTCACCGCCAAACAAACGGATGTGGGCAATTTTTCCCTGTGTTTTGTCGTGTTCGATTTTATAAATAATGCCGCATAAATCATCTGTTTTTCTGCGGTCAGATGAGGGTAAAAACTTCGTCAGCACGTCGGCAAGTTCTTTCACGCCGATGCCGAGTTTTGCACTGCCGCACAAAACGGGAACGAGTCTGCAGGCGGCAATTTCCTGCTTGATGAGGCAGTCTGCCTGCGTTGCGGATAAATAAGTGTCATTCAAAAAGGCTTCTTCCGCTTCTTCGTTGATATCGGCAAGCACCTCGGTTGCGGTTTGTGCAAATTGTACTTCCGATAAAACGGAAACAGCAACCTGCGGTGTACCTTCATTGGCGACTGTAGAAAGTGGCAAAAAAGCCTGCTTGCAAACATCTTTGAGTTCATTCAGAACCGATTGTATATCGCTGCCCGTGCGGTCGGTTTTGTTGATAAAAACGGCAAAGGGGAGGTTTGCTTTCTGCAAGGAATGCAGAATGTTTTCCGTGTGTGCACGCACACCATCCACAGCCGAAATGACCACAACCGCATAGTCGAGTGCATGCAGTGTACGTTCCACTTCGCCTGCAAAGTCAATGTGGCCCGGGGTGTCGATGATGTTGATTTTTACACCGTTCCATTCGCAACTTGCCGAAGCCGCACGCACCGAAATACCCCTCTGTTTTTCAACAGAGAGTGTATCGGTTGCCGTTGTGCCCGCATCAACACTGCCGACGGTACGCAGTGCCCCCGTCAGAAACAAAAGTTGCTCGGTCAGTGTTGTTTTGCCTGCGTCAACATGTGCAAGTATTCCGATGTTGTGAATCGTATTTGACATAATTACTCCAAAAAACAGTCCGAAGCGTTTGCATTCGGACTGTGCTTTCATTTTTACAGGTTGTAATACTTTTCAAATTCTACGGGATGCGGGATCTTGGAAATTTCCGCACATTCCGCACGTTTGGTCTTGATAAAGTTCTTGATGAGCTCTTCGGGGAATACGCCGCCTTCTGTCAGGTATGCGTAGTCTGCTTCCAATGCATCGAGTGCGGCAGGCAGGGAAGTGGGAAGCCCCTGCAGTTTTGCCTTTTCTTCTTCGGGCAGATGGAAGAGGTTGAAGTCATAGGGACCCCAGCCGTTTTCGTGCGGATCGATCTTGTTTTTGATACCGTCCAGACCTGCCATAAGAATCGCGGCATAGCAGAAATAGGGATTGCAGGTGGCATCGGGGTTGCGCAGTTCAAAACGACGTTTGTCGGGGCTTTTTGCATAGGCGGGAATGCGGATAACCGCACTTCTGTTGGAGGTGGCATAACCGACCGTTACGGGAGCTTCAAAGCCGGGTACAAGGCGTTTGAAAGAGTTTGTGCTGGGATTTGTAATGGCACAAAGAGAACCGATGTGCTTGAGCAGACCGCCCATGAAGTAATGCGCTGTCTGACTCAGGTGGGAATAGCCGTTGTCGTCCGAGAAAACGGGTTCGCCGTCCTTAAACAGAAGCATATGAACGTGCATACCGCTGCCCGCCTCGCCGTAGATGGGCTTGGGCATGAAGGTTGCGCTCTTGCCGTATTTGAGGGCGGTGTTGTGGATGATATATTTGATCATCATCGTTGCATCTGCCATGTGCACGACTTCGCCGAGCTGCGGTTCAATTTCGTACTGACCCGATGCGGCAACTTCGGGATGATGATAGTTGATGTCAATGCCGGCTTCTTTCATCAGCAGGCACATTTCACTGCGGCATTCGTAAGAGGTGTCAAAGGGCTTTGCAATGTGATAGTTCTTCTGCTTGGGAACAATAACACCCTTGCCGTCGGTGGTGCTGTTCCAGTAAGACTGGGAAGCATCCACGGATGCACCGATGTAGTTCGGTTCAACGCCCCATGTCACATCGTCAAACAGATAAAACTCAAATTCGGGCAGAATCTTCATTTCGTCTGCAACGCCGCTTGCTTTCATGTAGTCCACAGCCGCACGGATGATGTTGCGCGGATACTGCGCAAGAGGTCTGTTTTCGGGGGTGTCGATGATCATGGCATTGCCCGTCATGGTGAGTGTGGGGATCTCACAGAAGGGGTCAACCATAGCCGTGTCGGGGTCGGGAATGAATACCATGTCGCTTTTTTCAACGACTGCATAGCCGTAGTTGGAAGCATCAAAACCGATGCCGCTTTTCATGGTGTCTTCCGAAAAATTCTGTGCGGGAATGGTGACATGACGGTACTGACCGTTGATGTCCACCATTTTGAAGTCTACCATTTTAATGTCCTTCTCTTTGATGAGAGCTAAAACATCCTGAACGCTTTTTGCCATAGCAATACAACTCCTGTTCTTTGGAAATTTTGTGTACTTTTTTATTGTAGCATACTAAAGTATTGATTGCAAGTGTTTGTTTTGAAATCCGCGCAGGGCTTATTGCTGGTTGCAAAGATACACGTATTTTTCCTGCAGTTCTTCGTAATGTGCATAACTTTCCGCTTGTTTTATCAGGCTTTCGGCTTCGGTATAGGGTTTGGTGGCTCTGTTGTAAACGGACTGTTGCTTCATCCATGCCTTGAGCTCGCGTCTGATTTGCAGGCTGTCAAAAAAGCTGGCTGCTTCTCTGTTCATAATTTCCTGCTTGACGGCTTCGTCGGGTGCGTGCAGGTTGTCAATGCCGTATTTCTTAATCAGGGATGCGGCTTCTTTTTTCATGCGGGCATTCTTGATGGCATCGCTTCGGATTTCTTTTTCTTCCTTGGTGCCCTTTGGCAGTTTTTTGGCGGTTTTGCGTTCTTCTGCAATGTTATCGTAAGCATGCAATCTTCCCATGGCAACATCGTTTTTAGCCTGTTGCACTCTTGCTCTGCCTGCGGGGGTGGTGAACTTGTGCAGATCTTCCATGATGATTGCCGCACGTTCAATGGCAAGGTTGTGTTCTTTGATTTCTTTTTTCTCTTCCTTGCCGGCTCCCTTTGCAGACATTTTTTCTTTGCCGAAGTATTCTTTTGCCTGCGTAATCACATCCATGGCATCCACAAGTTCGTCATCATCGAGTTTGCCCAATGTGTGATTCTCAAACATAGCACGGATTTTCAGCACACCCACATAGGCTTTGTGCTTGTTTTCCGTCAGGTCATAGAAGCAGTAGGGAATCAGGTTCAGCAATGCACCGACTGCCGAGCAAATGATCAGCACCTCAAACAGATTGTTGCGGATGGTGTCATCATAAAGCACATTGTAGTCATCCAGAAGCCCCATCTTTTCATAAATGGACGGATAGACCATGCCTGTGAAGAATCCGATCACGGTACCGATGATGCCGAGCGGGCCGAACAGACCGTCCACACGCACACCCGTTTTCCACTGATGGTAGTCACGCATGTCTGCGCTGATCTGATGTTGCACAATGTTCCAGAAGGTGTTGACAAATGTGTTGAGATACCAGATCACACAGATGAGAATCAGATTCTGATAGGTGAAATAAAGCACCATCAGCAGGCCGATGTTGATGGCATTGGCGGTGATGAGCATGTTTCTTTTGCCCATATATTTGATGGCAAGCGGACAAAGAAGCATCGACCACAGGGCGGCATTGCCGATGATGGTGTTTGCGATGCCCAGCGAAGCCTGGTAGTCACCGCTGTGACCGTAAATGAACGACCAACTGAGAATGACGCCGTAGCCCGATTCAAGGAACACCACCCATGCTGCCGCATGAATGATCCAGAAATATTTGTTCTTTGCAACCTCACGCAGGGCATCGAACATTCTGACAGGTTCTTGCGGCTTTTTCGGCAGAATCAGTCTTTCCTTGACCTTGCGGAAAAAGATGGTCGTGAGAATAAGACCGATCACCGTAAATATGGGATAAATTATTCTGTAGGTCCAGATGTTGTTAAGACCCCATGTAAGGCCTGCAACAAGCGGAACGACCAGTCCCGAAATGGTGGGCGCCAACGAATAAATGACCTGCGAAATGCTCATCACGTTGGCACGTTCCTGTGCATTGGGGGTGATGATCTGCTGGAAATAGGTATAGCTTTCGTTGAAGAAGCAAAGGAAAACATTCAGCAGCATATACATGAACCAAACGACCACGCATTTGGTTATGTATTCCATCCGTTCATACGGCAACCACACCATAACGGTGGAAATAAGAACGATCGGAAGTCCCGAAATTCTTATGAACGGTAAAAATTTACCGCCCTTGAGTTTGTGATTGTCATAATACCAGCTGCGGAAAATGCCGAGGGGAATGCCGACAATATTGGCAACAACCATCATAACATACAAATCCATCGGTTTGATCCCCAGGCTGGCACCGAGCACCAGGTTCGACGCATCAAGACCGATCGCGGAAGCAAGAAGTCCCATCCAATACACACCGAAGCCCGCACCGCTCAGGCTTACAATTTCTTTGTAGGGGATATAATTGCCCTTTGCGGGTTCAGACCAGTATTCCTTTGCGGTAAAGATCAGATTTTTGGTTTTGGTAATCAGTCCTGTTTTTTCTTTTTCCATAACAGTGCTCCTTTGAAACAGTATACCCACGGTGGGAAACATTATATTTAAAATAATAACATTGAAAGGTGTTTTTTGTCAATATGATAGTTCGAAACAAACGGATAAACAAAAAAAACACCACGCGAGGTGGTGTTAAAAATGCAAAATAATTATTTCAGGAATCTGTCAATATAACCGAACAGCAGTTCATCTGCTTTGTCCTTTGCCGCTTCATCCTTGCCCAAATCGTGATCCGCACCCTCGTAAACATTAAGCACATGCTCAACACCGTATTGTGTCAGCAGTGCATCGAGTGTCTGGGCATTCGAGAACGGGACGATCGTATCGGCATTGCCGTGGTTGATGACGGTGGGCACACAGTCCGCGTTGACATATGCGATGGGAGAAACACTGTAAAGTGCATCCTTTGCGCTTTCCTTGTTTGCATACGAGAACCGTTGACCGCAGGCTTTGCTCATCAGATCACAAATTGCCGCTTCGTCACCGAGTGCATTGTTGTGATAAAAATTATCGTCATAGAGATCCGTCGGCCCCGAGTTGCTGATAACCGCAACGGGTTCAATGGGGGCCGTGTTCTTTCTTGCATACGCATACAGCAGAGAAAGATGACCGCCTGCGCTGTCGCCCGTCAGCAACACTTTATTGATGTTCACACCGATTTCAGCACCCTTTGCCTTGATTTTTGCAAGTGCCGCATCAATGTCATCGAGCACATCAAGAAGGTCAACATCATCCGAAATATAACGGTAATTCACCGATGCCGTTGCAATGCCGAGGTTGGATGCCCCGTAATTCATGCCGCTTTCGTAGCTTTGCTTGTCTCCGCCGATCCATGCCCCGCCGTGAATAAACAGCACAAGCCCGATGTCGCCTGATGCATCATAGGGCACACAAAGATCAACAACCTGCCGTTCATGCGTGCCGTAGGACATGTCGAGGAATGTCTGACAGTCAAATTTTTGCCCGCCATCACCTCCGAGACCGAACAGCCCCATGAGAAAATTGATGATTGCCATAAAAAATGCAATGATTTTTTCAAACATAATGCGTCCTCCTTGTAAGTTTAATATTTTGTTGCGACAAACTGTCACTGTATACATTTTAACAAAAACTGTGCAGAATTGCAAGAAGGAAGTTGTTTTACGGTTAAAAAATCACGGCGAAGCCTTGTATATCATCAATTCCGCAGGAATTGCATATCATCAAAACGAAGTTTTGTATATCATCAATGCGAAGCATTGCATATCATCAAGCCGACAGAAATGCACACCTTCGGTGTGATGAGATACAACAACGGCATCGCTGTTGTTGATGATATACACGCTGACGCGTGATGATATACCAAGCCTGTCGGCTTGGATAAAAAATCCTGTTCCGAAGAACAGGATTTTTTTGGCCCGCCCGGAGGGATTCGACTCGCGCGCCTGCGGGCGCTTGGTCGCTCGCGGTCGAAACAGTCCCCCGGACTGTTTCTCTGTGCCGCTCGTCCTTCGAATCCCTCCTTGTATAGCAGAAATCGAAAAAAGGACGGCGACCTGACGGTCACTGCCCTTTTTTTGGCCCGCCCGGAGGGATTCGAACCCCCGATCTTCAGAATCGGAATCTGCTGCGTTATCCAACTGCGCCACGGACGGACATTATTATTTTTGCCTGTCTATTTTACACCGAAGCGAGCCTTTTGTCAACTGCCAATGCAGTCTTTTTGTGTCGTATATCAGGGTTTGCAGGTGCCGCAGGGGGCATAGCCCTGTGCAAGGGCTGTGTCGCGGCTTGCAAAATAAATGCGGTTGTGTTCTGCGGGCAGGTTGCCGCAGGTCGGCAGGTGGAATTTTTTGGAGTTGATATTGCCGATGTATTCCGTTGCGGTCGGTTCGTCGGGAATGTCCGCTTCAAAGTCATTGTCGGTATAAAATGCGAGTGCCTTGCCGTTGGAAATCACCTGTATTGTCCCTTGCAGGTCGGTGCGGAAAGTGATGACCCCTGCATCCGCAAGGCGGCTTGTCACTTCTTCGTGCGGGTGGCCGTAGTCATTGTCCGTGCCGCAACTGATGACTGCAAATTCGGGCATGACCTGCCGCAGAAATACATAAGAGGTGGACGAGGAACTGCCGTGGTGGCCGACATCAAGCAGGTCAGCAGAAAGGTCAAAGCCTTCGTCGATCATGGCATATTCGGATGCCGTTTCCGCATCGCCCGTCAGCAGGAAAGAGGTGTCCTCGTAGGTGATTTTCAGCACGATCGAACTGTCATTCAGGTCGGTGGTATCTGCCAGTGCGGGACCGAGAAATTCAATTTCGCAATCCCCGAAGGACATGCTTGAGCCGAGTGTGGGATGTATTGGCGTAAGGTTCTGTTCTTTGCAGGCATTGCGGAAATTTTTATAATTTGCCGTATCTGCGGTCAGCGACGGAGCAAAAACCGCCTGTGTTACCGTGTATGCATGCAACACATCGGCAAGCCCGCCTGCATGGTCCTCGTGCGCGTGGGTGCAAACCACAAAATCAAGGCTTGTAACGCCGCAATTGTACAGATAGTCACAAACCATTTCACCGTCAGCCACATTGCCCGCATCAATGAGCATTGTCATGTCGCCGTTTTGTACAAGAATACTTTTTGCCTGCCCTACATCAATAAAATCAATACGAAAATCCCCGGCAAAACGCTCAAGCCCCACAACGGCACGCAGAATCAGCCGTGCATCACCGGCTGTAATATTGTTGTCATTGTCTGCATCGGCAGCAATCAATGCATCACCGGTTAAATTTTCCAGATCCACGGACTGCCGCAAGGTCAGGCGTGCATCTGCGGAGGTCAGCGCACCGTTGCCGTCCGTATCGCCGATCTGCGCGGCGCCGGCGCAAAGAATAAACAGCGGTAACATAAAAAAGCAAAGAATGGTAATAATATATTTTTTCATTTATTTCACCCGTTGGTTATTATATCTCATTTGAGATTGAAAGTCAATGATATATTATCTCTTGTCCCAAGAATCGGACGGTTGTGCGACGACGAAACGTGACGGATGTTTCTTCGTCAAAAATAACAAAAAAGCAGGAGAATATTTTACAGAATAAGACGGAATTGAGCAGTATTACTGCTTGCTTTTTAATATAAAAAAAAGTATAATAATTAAGGATATTTCTGTCCTCAACCGGGCAGAAAAAAACATATTACAAGGAGTGTACAGCATGAAACTCTTTCAGAAATCCATGAGCGTATTGTTGGCTGTGGTACTGTTGATGACTGCCTGTCTGCCTGCCTTCAACGGTGCGGCTGCCGCTGTTGTTTACAGTGAACAGTACAAGGCGCTGGCAACTTTTCTTGCAGACGATCACGTCCGTAATCTGAACAATTATGAGATCGTGAATAAAAAGTCTGACGATATTATTACGGAGGGCTTCAACACCGAGGCGGGTGCTTTTGTATATTCCCATACTGTCTATGCAAAAGATAATGTGGAAAATTCCATTCTGAAAGCCGCCAACCGATTCTATTACATTGCGGAATCGCTTATGAGCTATACCTATGGTGTCGGCGTTTATACGGCTGAATTGTTGTACAATGAAGTACTTTTCAACCTGGAGAGTTATTTTGCCGACATGAAGGATGCCGGCTGGCTGGATATGGACAATCAGCCGATCCATGTCATGGAAGAAGATGCACAAAAATATTACGATGTCATGGAAGAACTCGGAAACAGGTTTGACAAAGACAACCTGATTACCATGGGTGTTAACTATTATTACAGCGATGATATCGGATATTATGTCGATGAACTCGGCGAACGTTATTATCCCACGGATGCAGAGCTGGATGAATACGAAAAGATACGCAGACAACTTGCCGCTGACGGTGTTTCGGATCCTTCTCTCACGCAGTTTGCCGAATTCGGCCTGCATTTCGTTAAGGTTTCTGCGTATGAATATTACAACGTGGAAACCGTTATCAGTTATTTCATGGCAACAGGTACTTACATGAATGCCGGTAACTGGTATCATGAATTTGATTTTATTGTCTGCACGGACAAGGAAACCGTTCTGTTGGATATGGATTCTCTTGAAAACTACTCCTCGACCGTTATTACGGTTACAACGGGTATTTATCAATTCCGTTATCAGCGCGGATATGACAGCCTTGGTACGACGGCTCAGTATTTCTTCAAGCCGACTGACATTGAAGACATTTATATCATTTACGGCGATACGTATTCGCTTGACAAAGCCCCTGTAAAACTTTCTTTCGTCGGGCAGAATCCGGATACTGTCGGACAGGCTGCCAAACTTTACACCGCTGTGCAGGACGATACAACCACCATTCCCGGGTTGATTACAATCAACAATGCATTCAATGCCGTGTTTTATTCCGTTCCCGAAAATGAATATGTCGGTGAATATTATGTCGGCAATACATGGGATTCTCAATTCCTGCTGTTTACAAATGAGCAATTGAACAATCTGGACGAATCGACCCTTTCAGTTGCGGGACAGCGTCTGAGCACCCTTCGCCGTTATGCCGAAACGTTGACAAATGAATATTCCAATGCAGTGCTTGTCAATCTTTTTGAATCGAATATCGGTAATATCAAAACGTTGCAATATCTTCTGACAAGCGGTCAACAGGCACCGACACGTACCGTGCGCGGCAATGCAACTTATACGGGTGAAATTGAAAATCTGAATTCCATTGTAACACAGTTTGACGACCTGTTCACCAACAAAGATGTGATGGCAACGATCGATATGTTCCTTGGGGACACATTGAATGATCTGCTTGGGCTTGCCCCCGGTGCCGCCAAACCTTACAGCAATGCGCAGGAACTTGTCGGTATTCTGTTGAAAGAAATGCTGTACACGGACGAGATGTGTACAATGATCGTCGAAGCCATCTATCCGATGATTGCAAACCTGTTGCTGGATCTCTTTGCTGACACCGGTTTTGCAACCACATTGGGATCGCTTGTTGATTGGGCTTTGGATAAATTGGATGCTGCGTTGACACCCGGTAAACTTGCCACATATTTGGATGATTATCCCACCGCACAGGCTGAACTTGCCAAAGCCGGCACGGAAATGTATTCATGGAACAGGGTCGAGTGGGACAAGATTGATTGGACTCGTGTAGACAGCAACGGCTTGGTAACGCCGCTTAATGACCGCGATTCTTTTGCCGCGGCCCTTGCCGCAACCTTCCGCGGACTTCGTGTTGCTGTTCTTTGCTTATTCTGCAATGACAATCACTGGAAACTCGGACTGCTTTCTAATGCTGTTACAGTCAAAGAACAGGCCGGTTACAGAGATCTTATTCTTCCTTTGCTGGAAGCACTTGGTCTGCAGGTTGAACCCAATGCGGTTTATAATGACAATCTTCCCGCAGGCAGATGCTACAGCTCCGATGATTACACGGTCCGTGCAAGAAATGAGCATCTGAACGGTGACTCTTACCTGCTGGATATCTTGATTCCGCTTCTGAAATGGGTGGAAGAAATTGTTGCAAAGAAACCCATTGCCACCATCTGCAAGCTGTTGCCGAACCTTGTGAATTTCATTATCCGTGATACCGGTGACAATTTGCTGGACGGTCTGACAAAAATTGAATTGCAAATCAATATCTTCAGCGACCTGATCAGTGATGTTTACAGTAACAGCATTGCCGGATTCCTCGGCGATACGGCAGCGCCGCTTGATTCTTTGAATCACATCCTTTCCAATTTTATAAACCTTTCCACGGGCGACGGTGTTGCTTATTCGCTTCCGAAAATTCACGAAAAGAAACTTGTGGAAAACGGTACCATGATCGCCAATCATACGTTGACGGTCAGCAACCCCGGTTATGTGTTCCTGTTCCTGCTGCGCTTTGTGTTGACTGCAGTGGGCTATCGTTACGATATCACGAATCAGAACTTGCCCTATCTTATCGAATGCTTCGGTATTGATCTTGACGGCGAATTGTTCATGGGTATGACTTTCGCAGATCTTATTTACAATATCATGTTGCATCCAGATGAAGCATTGTGCACATTACTTGAATTGTTCTATCCGAATGAAAAGGGGAACTATTATAATAAGGCATCCTACACCTATCCCTTGGATCAGATCAATTTCTATACCGATACGCTTCTGAGCCCCACGCTCAATCCGAGCCGCACTTACGGCACAAAAGTTGTTTATTCCGAAATGTGGACGCAGGAAATGGCAAGCGAAGTGGTTGCCGACCTCGGCCCGCTTGCTGACAATGTTCTCAGCATGATCGGCGTGGAAGGCATGGAAGAAGGTCTTGGGGCATTCCTGGAAGACCTGATTTACGGCTATATTTCCAATGATACGATCAACATGCTGTTCAATCTGCTTTATCAGCTTCTCAGCGGTGTGGACGGAACACTCGGCGATATTGATATCATCGGTATTCTTTATAATGCTTTCAAAATTGAAATCACCCCTGCCCGTATTGCTCTGCGTGTTACCGAAATGCTCGGCTATGTTCCTGTTCAGGATGCAGACGATGAATTGTTGCCCTATACGGAACTGATGAAATACGATTCGTGGGAAGATCTTTTCCTGCCGCTTAAGTTTGACGGTGACCTCGGCCAGTATGTCCCCACATTGACAGAGGCAAACTTCAACTGGGGGCTTGATGAAGGTAAACTTGAAACAGGCGAAGCCTTTATCCGTGTTATTTCTGCGTTGCTTTCTCCTGCTTCGTTCATCTTTGAATTCCTGCTGCTTGATCAGCCGCTGGATGTATTCGGTCTTGTTTCTCTGCCGTCGTATGCAGGCTATCAGTATTGGTTCATTGCATTGCTTGAATTACTGACTTGCCCCGCAGAAAAAATTCTCACTTATAACGCGTATTATGCGCAAACCATTCTGCTGAAAGAAAGCAATCCTGACCGTGCAGTAAGCAATACGTTCTATTACATTCTCAGCCCCATTCTGGGTCTGGTGGATAAAGTACTGGAAGATCCCGTTACTGCAGTTTTCAATCTGTTGCCGAATCTGATGTTCTTTATTTCCACGGGCGCAATGAATGACCTTGTCAATAATATTGTTCATTTTGCTTATGTGCTTCTGGATATTGCAAAGCCTGTTATCAATCTCTATGATGTTCTCAACGGCTTGCTTTCCAATCTCGATCTCGGAGGTATCAAACTCAACCTGAGTCTGCCGCTGGATATCGACTTCAACTCCGTTGTCAGTTCTTTGCTCGGCTCCATGCTCGGCGAAATGATCGTTCTCGGAACAAGAGAAGTTGTGGATGAAAACGGCAATGTAACAGAAGAAGATATTACGCTCACACTGCCTTATATTGATTTCTACACATTGTGCGCCGGCAAACTGGAACGCTTTGAATCCAAAGAAGGACGCAGAAATGTTCGTCTGGATGCCGCAGGCGGCGGCGATCTGCTGACTGCACTGCTTCGTCTTGTGGTTTCGGTTCTCTTTATCGATGAGAATCTGGATGCATTGCTTTCATTGATTTTGAATGTATCGGCCGATCTCGATGAATATGACAGAGAAACCATGGCCATGCTGTTCGAAGAACTCGGCGTATTGATGGAAGGCTTTGATACTGCCGACATTATCCTTGTTGTTTTGTATCATCTGGTCACAAAACTGACAAGTCTTTCTACAACCCTTTTGGATCTGCTTGCTGATTCCGGGATGACGATCACAGAGCTTGTTGCTATTATCGGTTCTATCCAGAGTGTTGAAGATATCGGCAAGGTCATTGACATCATCGGTTCTTTGGGTGAAAAGGACGATCCTTCCGTACCCGATGGCGGCGATGGTGAACAGCCTCCTCAGGATAATGACAATGATGGCGGCGGCACACTGGGTGCTTTCATGTCGATCTTTGAGAAGATCAAAGCTTTCTTTGATAAACTGATTTTGTTCCTCAAGAAAACTTTAGGCATTGCATAAGTGTTTGCAAATAAAAAGATCCCTGCATCAATGATGCAGGGATTTTTATTTGCAGAAGACAGCCGGAATGAAAATAAATGTTCTTAATAATAACGAACCAGGGAAACCAGTTTGCCGAGAATGATGATTTCGTCCGAGATAATCGGTTCATAGGCATCATTTTCGGGTTGCAGGCGAAAGTGACCGTTTTCTTTGTAAAAACGCTTGACGGTGGCTTCGTCGTTGAGCATGGCAACAACAATGTCGCCGTTTGTTGCGTAGGGTGTTTTTTCGGCAATGACGATATCATTGTTGAGAATGCCTGCATTGATCATACTGTCACCGCGTACGCGCAAGGCAAACAGAGGTTTATCTCCGGATGCAGAGCCGCTGTAGGGGACATAACCTTCAATGGTTTCCACCGCAAGAATAGGCATACCCGCCGTAACAGTTCCGATCAGAGGAACTTGCGTGTAGTTTGCGCTGTTGCCGCGCACGCGGATGGAACGTTTGAGCATGGGGTCACGTTCAATATAGCCTGCTTCTTCCAGTGCATCCAGATTGGCCTGCACAGAAGATGTGGATTTGAGTCCTACCGCCGCGCCGATTTCACGCACCGAGGGCGGCACGCCGTTTTGTGAACGTTCAGAGAGGTATTCGTAAATCTTTTTCTGTGTTGCGTTTAAATCTTTCATGGAAAACTCCTTTCTGCGAAAAAGAATAAGAATCTTATTACTTAAATCCAGTATAGCACAAATGTTTTTAAAAAGCAAACATTTGTTTGTGAAATGTGAAAAAAATTTTTAATATAAATCTTCTGTTGCATATTTCTCCCGTAAAGGGCAAAACTTGCAACGGAGGTGTTCGTTTTGATGATTAACGATACAGAAAAAAAGAATGGCAAAAATCGCCGCAATACCTTTATTTTACTCGGTGCATGTGCGTGTGCGCTGGCATTGGGTGTGCTTGCACAGGTGACAACATCTGCCGACGATCCCCTTTCACAAGCGGGAACAAGCAACATGTCCGGATCTGCACAGGCATTGGATACCGTCCCGCAGGAAGTAGAACGGTCTTCTGAGCAGGTCGGGTGGACACCCGATGAATTTGCGTCCCTTGCCGATGCAATTTTTGAAGATGAAAGCAATTTTGCAGATGAAATGTTTGGCAATTCACAGGAAGATGCAACGCAAACCCTTGCTGTTGACGGTAAACCCGTTGATGGTAAACCTGTGGATGGTCCCGCACCGGTGCAGAAAGAATATATGTTGCCGGCCGGGACAGATATTGTTAAAGATTTCAGCATGGGCATTCCTGTGTTTTCGGATACCATGAATGATTGGCGAACACACAACGGCGTGGATTTCGGCGGCACCGAAGGAGACAGTGTCCTTGCTGCGGCAGATGCAACCGTTACCGCGGTTTATGAGGATACGTCCTGGGGCGGTGTGATTGAATTGGATTTCGGCAACGGTGCGACAGCCAAATACTGCGGACTGCAGTTTGACAGTATTACGCTTAGCGTAGGGGATACAGTCAAGCAGGGGGAAACAGTCGGTGTACTCGGAAAAATTCCCGTTGAAGCAAAAGAAGGTTGCCATTTGCATTATGAAATGCGCATGGATGGTGTGATCGTCGATCCCTTGGAAGCCATGGGTAGAGGCGGTACGGAAGATTGAATTCAAATGAAAACAGGGATTGCGTCGCAATCCCTGTTTGATTGGGTATTATTATATAATGTAATATAATATATTAGATATTACATTATTCGTAACGGCTGTCGAGTTCGCCCTTGAAGATGCTTCTGACTTCAACCAGGTTCAGATCTTCAAGACCGACACTGCAACGCAGAATTCTTCTTGCATCATCTGCGAGAATCTGACCGTCTCCGTTGAAGTCGGCGGCAAGCAGAGTCAGGTCGGAAACCGTGGACCAGTCAAGGCCGACTGCAAGGCGAAGCGCGGTTCTTGCATCACCTGCATCGAATGTTCCGTTTACATCCGCATCGCCTGACATATAAACGATCTTTGTTTTGGACAAAGCTGTTGTGTCGCAGACATACAATTCACCTTCTACATTGTATGTGTAGGCGGCAAATGTCAGTGTTGTACCGTCAATGGTGATAGCAGAGAACATAGGTGTTTGAATCTGCTGTTCATCCGCTCTCGGATAGGCGTAATAATTGTTCGGGAAGTACTCGGCGGTTTCACCGAATGCGGCGGGGGTATAGGTCTTAGGACCGCTGCTGCCGCCACAAACAAATACGGTGCCTTCCGTGTCAAGAGTGGCGGTGTATTCAAGACCGTCCTTGCCGATGATGTTGACCGTTTCCGTTTCAGGGCTTGCGCCGAAATGACCGACGGGGATGGTGCGCAGATAAACATGGTCATGACCCGAAAGAACGATGTCAATATCCAGATCCAGCATCAGTTTCAGCAACTGATTGCGCAGTGCCGCAATATCGTCATCTCCGTAATGTGATCCCTGTGAGAAAATCGAAGCGTGCATCTGCATAATGATCCAGTCGGCATCGGTTTCGGCAACATCCTTCTTAAGCCATTCAACCTGCTTGTCGGAAAGTGCGCCGTCTTCATTCTGATTGTTTGTGTTCAGCACGATGAAATGTGCATTGTTGTAATCGTAAGAATAGTAGACACCCGTGTCGGTGTACTGCGGGATGGCTACATTGCCGTCAGAAAGGGTGAAATAGTTGTCAATGGCGTATGTGCCGTATGCTTCGTGGTTACCTGCGGTCGGCATCAGCGGCATATTCAGAAGATTGTCGGAAGCGGCATTCAGGCCCCATTTCCACTGCAGGAAGTTGTCGCCGTGGTCAACAAAGTCGCCCGTGTGCGCAATGAATTCAGCATCGGGATATACTGCAAGCGCATCATTCAATAATTCTCCCCACACGTTGTACTGTTCTTCGATAACAGACTGTGTATCGGTGAAGTGGAAGAAGGTAAAAGCAGAATTATCGCCGGCTGCGGTTGTCAGGGTACCTGTTTCACTCCAGTAGCCAAGGTTCGCATCACCGATACGGTAATAATAGGTGGTATCGGGTTCAAGGTTTGTAAGCTGAATCACATGGCGATAAACATCGCGTTGCACGGTCATAACACCGATGACACCAACGTCAACGCCCTTGAATTCACGGACTTCTTCGGTGGTGGCTGTTTTGATGCCCACACCTGCGGGAACACTGTATTTGCCCTTGAAAACAGGCTCGCTGTCTGTTTTATAAAGCTCAATGTCCGTGCCCGGAACACTGTATTTGGTGTACCAGCTGAGATTGAATGCAGAGGAGGAGTCCTCGCCGAAGGTAACGGAAATCAGAGAGGGAATCTGCATTTCATCCTGCGTAGGTGTGATTTCGATCGGACCGTCATAAACATAGGTCACATTGTTGTCGCGGTCTTCGTCGTTGCAGAAAGAATCAACAACTGTCCACATCATGCCGCCCACACCTTCAAGCATGCTGTCTGCCAGAACATATTCATCCAGCAGATAGTCAATCACTTCTTCGATGGATGAGCCGTATTTCAGGTTTGCAAGATCCAGAATAATTTCAAGAAGATGCAGATACGAAGTGTCGGGTTCGCCGCCGAGTACCATCATGAGTGCATCGAACAAGGATTTCATAACATTTACGAATGTCACTTCCTTGTCTTTGACAAGATAGTCAAAGCACCCTGCATCAACCAATGCAACAATAATGTAATAAAGAGAATTGAGGGTGTCAAATCCGGGGATAACATCAAAATCCGTTCCTGCAAACAGTTTGGTCAGGTTGACGTCAAGGTTTGCAAGCAGGGTGTCCAAAACAACGTCATCCACAACAGCTTCAATGATGGTTTCCACGAACGGGGCAATAATTTTGCCCGATTTCATGTTTGCAAGTGCATCCTGCATGAATGCGTCATCACTGATGTCTTCGTTGCCTGCATACATGTAGTACATAACACTCATGAACAGATCTGCCAGCGTACCGCCGTGTTCCGTGGAACCGAAGCCGATGGTGTCTATGAATTTTGTGCAGGGCACTTCACTCATCTGCAGATTGAGCAATTTTACAACTGCGGGTTCAATGACCTCGTCAAAGGTTTTTTCCGGATTAACCAGAAGCAACTTGCAAATCTGAATGTCCAGATCCTTCAGGAAACGCATGATATTCTTTGCGGTGAACAACTCGAAATCGGCAAAGACGATACCGCCCTTGAGCAATTCATCGAGTGTCTGTTCAAGGTCAATTTCCATCATCTGCTCAATGAACGGAATGATGCTGCCGGCTTCGCGGATCTGATCCACGAAAGGCAACAGTGCATTTCTGACCATGCGCATCAGATAGAATGTTGCATCTCCGTTTGCATACTGGTTGTTGAAAACCGTTACGCTGTACGGTGTTTCACCCGTGTAGGCAAGGTTCAACTCTTTCGTTTTGCTGCCATCAATTTCGTATGTATTGAATGTGGCGGTAATGGATTCATCCTGAGCATTGTAATCAAATTCGGTCACACGGTAAGCGGCAGGGAATTCGGTAAGTGTTGGGGTGATGATGCTGTACATCGCTTCGCCTTTGTCGGAGTATGTGATGTCGATATCGCTGACATGATGGTGGCCGCTGAATACATAATGCAAGCCGGCATCTGCAAGGATTTCCTGCAACTTGTAATGCTCATCAATGACAAAACCAACCGTGATAAACTCATGCAGATAGTTTGCACCCGACATATTCCAGTGTGTTGCCATCAGCGGAATTTCGCCGTTTGCTTTTGCATCTGCAATTTCATCGAGCAACCATGCGAGCAGTTCTTTCGTTACGCCGCCCGAAGTTTCGTGTTCGTCCGTGCCGTCTTCGGTAACGTCAGCGGAATAATGACCTGCATCCAGCACGATCATACGGTAGCCTTCTTCAAGTTGTACCGAATAAGAAAGCATGCCTGCTTTGGATTCGATGGCCTGTTTGTCTTCGGCACTCTTGTAATCAATGAATGTATGGTATGCATCAGAGAATCCGAATTCGTAATAAATTTCCATGAAGTCCTGCGGGGTTGTTTTTTCCACTTCCACATTGGAATACGAAGCGGCTTTGGAATTGTTGATGTCGTGGTTACCGTTCGCAACAATGACCTGCAGGCCGGTTTCTTCTTCAAATCTGCGAAGTTTTTCGGCCAATGCAATGTGCCCCTGTTTTTCACCGTTGAGGGTCAGGTCGCCCGTAAGAACAACATATTTCAGCCCGTTTGCAATGGCCTTGGCTTCCAGCGAGTTAAACGTTTTGTCAAGAATATAATCAAGGGTTTCGTAATTGACATTGCTGCACAGCAATTTTGTCAGAAAATCATTGTAGTTTGCATCATCCACGTGCGGTGCAAGTTCCGCGGAATAATAATGCACATCGGAAATGGTTGCAAGCTGAAGATCCTGCGGTGCGGCTTTTGTGTCAACGGCAACAGCGGTAACGGGAAGCCCCGCCACGACTAAGATCAAACACAATGCAGCGGCAAAAACACTGCGCAATTTTAATTTTAAGGATTGCTTTTTCATATTTATCCTCCTCACCCTACTGAATTATTGCCGAAATTCAGGTCAATATTGATATTGTTATCATATGGCTGTGTCGGCGTGTTGTTGTTGCCTGTTACGACTTCCGATGAGATAACACCGTAGTACCAGACAGTGATGAGCACATCGTAATACTGACCGTCTTTTGCATACATTCTGTTTTCACCGGGAACAACAGCTGTGCCGCTGTCGGGTGTTGTGTGGAAAACCGTTCCGCTCTTTGACTTGTCACCGTCAGAATAAGTTTTATATTCAACAAAGTAGGTCAGACCGTAAGAATCAAGTGCTGTCTGTGCCTGAATAATGGGTTTGTTGGTGAGATCCGGCATCGGCAAAGTACTGACGGAAAGTATCAGTTCACTGCCGACAGGCACTGCATCGCCGTAAGAAAGGCTCTGGCTGTCAACCTGCCCGTATGCCCGGGAAGAACCGGTTACCGTCACAAAACGAACCGAGAAGTTGTTCATAATGTCGGGTGTGTTTTCGATTTCTTTCATTGTAAGCCCGATGCAATTGGGGACGGTGATGGTTTCGTCCGAATAGGCGGGATCCTGAATGATCGGATCTCCCTGAATAAACGAAGACAGATATTTGACAACGAAGCCCAGCCCCGTAACGGTCATGACAAGAATAACAATCAGCAGTGCAGTGATGGCTTTATCAATGTTTGTTTTCTTTTTCTTTTCATCTTCATCAAGCTGTTTTTCGCCGTCATCGGGAAATTCTTCCGCTTCATCGGAAAATGTATCATCCGGTTCAATTTCTGCGGGTTCTTCTGCCTGCAACGGTTCTTCAACCGGATTCAATTGCGCATCCGTCGGGTAATATGCTTCTTCTTCAACCATGGATTTGCGTTGCGGAACATATTCGGTCGGCGCGGCGATGAGCCGACGCAGGTCGTCCATGTTCTGCACGCGTTCGAGTGAATTGATTTCCATGCCGTCAATAATGGCATTGATCGCATAATCAGGAAGCACCTGTGCAATATTGGCAGGGATGGACATCGTGTCTTCCACGGCTCTGAACGGTGCTGCAACAGGAATATTGCCTGTCAGACAACGATAAAGCACGGCAGAAAAAGCATATACATCCGTCCACGGGCCGATGGCTCTGCCCGGCGTGTACTGTTCAAAGGCACAGTAACCGTCAAACAGTTCGGGGTCTAAGTTTGTTTTTGCAAGACGTGCATCGGCAACCGCAAAATCAAAAATGCGGAGTCTGCCGCTACGGTCAACACAGATCGTTTCGGGGGAAAGACCGCGATGTACAATGCCTGCGCTGTGCAGTGTTGCAAGGGTTGAAAACAAGGGTACAAACAGAATACGTGCCTGCTCCCAGGTGATCTTGCCGCCGGGTTGTCTGTTCATGAAATCACGCAGGGTAATGTCGTCCGAATTCGGTGTCACGGCATAAACGGTATTGTTTGCTTCAAAAACATCCGAAATGTTGACAAGCCCGGGTAAACCTTTTAACTTTTTGATTTTTGTCCACAGGGAATGGAACTCACTGCGATATGTGTTGAACATGGTGTCGCAGTCCGCAAAGGGAACAACGCTGTTGTCCTCAAGGTTGCGTTTTGAAACGGTGGGTGCATAAAATTCACGCACAAGACAAACGCAACTGTATTCGTTGTCAAATGCCAGATACACATTGGATTCGCCCGTTCTATGCAAAGGCATACCGATGTAGTAACGACTGTTCAACAGCGTGTGTAACGGCAGGCAGGCAAAATCTTGTAGCGGATCGGTTTCACTGCCGCAATGTACACAAGGCCCGGGTTCCCTTTTTTCGTGCATACAGCAAGCGCAACGGAGAATCAATTCATCCATCAGCTTCACTCCATAAAATAAAAATAATACTTTTTTTAATAATTAGAAGTATTATAGCACATTCATTTCTCTTTTACAACCATAGATTCAAATAAAATGCGAAAAACAGAAATAAAATTTTGGCAGTTTTTTCTGAAAAAAGCAAAACGGCTATTGACAAACGCTTGGGAATGCTGTATAGTATAGACAGAGTTAGCACTCTGCAAATGAGAGTGCTAACAACAAGAGGGGCGGTGACACTTTTGGAACTTTCCGAACGCAAAGAGCGAATCCTTGCAACGGTTGCCGAAACATACATTGTAAGCGGCGAGCCGGTCGGTTCAAAGTATCTGTGTGCAAGTGCAGGGTTCCGTGTGTCAAGTGCCACCATCCGCAATGAAATGGCGGAACTTTCTGAACTGGGCTATCTTGAGCAGCCGCACACGAGCGCAGGACGCGTGCTTTCTCAAAAAGGATTCCGTTATTATGTAGATCATCTGATGGGCAGGTATGAACCCTCTGCTGTTGATATTTTCCGTATTCGCAGTCGTGTGGACAGCAATGAAGGTGATCCGCAGAAGTTGCTGTCGGCCGCCGCATCCGTGTTGGCGGAACTGACGGGCTGTGCCGCGGTGGTGACAACGCCGTTTGCCGCAGGCAGTCGCATAAAAAGGACGGATCTTGTTCCGCTCGGCGGCAGAAATGTGATGATGGTTGTTTCCATTTCAAACGGAACCCTCAAAAGCCGTATCTGTCGTTGCGACAGGGAAGTGTCTTATGAAATGCTTGATTTGTTTTATAAGATTGCGGCATCCGGGTTTGCCGACCGTGCACCCGATGAAATCACAACACCGCTTGTGCAGACCGTGACCGCATCGCTGGGTGAGAAAGCATTTGAAATGACCCCGCTGTTGACCGCGTTTGCGGATGCTGCAAAAGAAGCCGCCGTAACCGATGTGTTGACTGCAGGTTTGTCCAATCTGTTGCGGCATCGCGATTTTGAAGGACGAGGCGCCGTTCTGCAGGAATTCCTGCGTAACCGAGGCAATGCGGTACGTTTACTCCGTCCCGGGTCGGGCGGGCAGGCAAGAGTTATTCTCGGCACTGAAAACCGTTGCCGCGAACTGATGAATGCCGCCGTTGTTTGTGCAGGTTATACGATTGCAGACAGGGAAGCGGGGATGATCGGCATTGTCGGCCCCATGCGTATGGATTATTCCGCAGTGGTTCCGCTGGTGCAGTATGTGGCACAACTTATCGGGGCGATGCTGGATGAAAATATGAGCAATTAGAAAAGGTGAAAGTAATGGCAAAAAAGAAAAAAGAAGAGCCGGTGAATAAGGAAGTTGTGCAGAATGAACAGGTTGAACAAGAAACCGTTTGCGATGCACAGAATGAAAAGTGACCGCACTTGAAGATGAACTTGCAAAAACAAAGGATCAGCTTCTTCGCACTGCCGCTGAATATGAAAACTTCCGTCGCCGCTCGCAGAAAGAAAAAGAAGCACTGTACACCGATTCCAAAGCAGATGTGATTACAAAGCTTCTTCCCGTGATCGACAATTTTGAAAGAGCGAGTGCCGCACAGGGCGATCTTGATACGTATAAAAAAGGTGTTGAAATGATCGTTGCGCAGATGCTTGAAACCATGAAAGCGCTTGGTTGCGAGAGTTTCGGTGAGACTGGCGAAGAATTCGATCCCAATTTCCACAACGGTGTTATGCGTGTGGAAGACGAAAATTTCGGTGAAAATACGGTTGCCGAAGTATTTATCAAAGGTTATAAAATCGGAGAACGGGTCATTCGTCCCGCATCCGTGAAAGTTGCAAACTGACATAAATTCAATAAAAAAACAATTCAAAATTTTTATAGGAGGCTATTTTAAAATGGCAAAAATTATCGGTATTGACCTTGGTACAACCAACTCTTGTGTCGCTGTTATTGAAGGCGGCGAACCCGTTGTTATCGCCAATGCAGAAGGCGCAAGAACCACCCCGTCCGTTGTTTCTTTCGGTAAAAACGGCGAAAGAATGGTAGGACAGGTTGCAAAGCGTGTTGCAATCACCAGTCCCGACCGCACCATTGCTTCCATCAAAAGACAGATGGGTACGGATTACAAAGTCCGTGTAGACGATAAGGCTTATACCCCGCAGGAAATTTCCGCAATGATTCTTTCCAAACTCAAGGCTGATGCGGAAAGTTATCTCGGCGGCACCGTAACGGAAGCTGTTATCACCGTTCCCGCATATTTCACCGACGCACAGCGCCAGGCAACCAAGGATGCAGGCCGCATTGCAGGTCTTGATGTCAAGAGAATCATCAACGAACCCACCGCAGCAGCCCTTGCATACGGTATTGACAAAGAAAACGATCAGAACGTTATGGTTTACGACCTCGGCGGCGGCACCTTCGACGTTTCCATCATCGAAATGGGTGACGGTGTGCAGGAAGTTCTTGCTACCGCAGGTAACAACCGTCTCGGCGGTGACGACTTCGACCAGAGAATCATCAACTGGCTTGCAGATAACTTCAAGCGTGAAAACGGCATTGATCTTCGCGGAGACAAGACCGCCATGCAGCGTCTCAAGGAAGCCGCAGAAAAGGCAAAGATCGAACTTTCCGGTGTCACCACTTCCACCATCTCTCTTCCGTTCATCACTGCTGATGCAACAGGTCCGAAGCATCTTGAAGACACCCTTACAAGAGCAAAGTTCAATGAACTGACCGCAGACCTTGTGGAAGCTACCATGGGTCCCGTCCGTCAGGCAATCGCAGACTCCGGTCTTAAAATCAGCCAGATCGACAAAGTCCTCATGGTCGGCGGTTCCTCCAGAATTCCCGCTGTGCAGGAAGCAATCAAGGCTTTCACCGGCAAAGAACCCTTCAAGGGCATCAACCCCGACGAATGCGTAGCCATCGGTGCCGCATTGCAGGGCGGTGTTCTCGGCGGCGATGTCAAGGGTCTTCTGCTTCTTGACGTAACTCCGCTGTCCCTCGGTATTGAAACCCTCGGCGGTGTCTGCACCAGAATCATCGACCGCAATACCACCATTCCCACCAAGAAGAGCCAGATCTTCTCCACCGCTGCCGACAATCAGTCTTCCGTTGAAGTCCATGTCCTGCAGGGTGAAAGAGAATTTGCAAGAGATAACAAGACCCTCGGCCGTTTCAATCTGGACGGCATCATGCCTGCCCGCCGCGGTGTTCCGCAGATCGAAGTCACTTTTGACATCGACGCAAACGGCATCGTGCATGTTTCCGCAAAGGATCTCGGCACAGGCAAGGAACAGCAGATCTCCATCACCGCTTCCACCAACATGAGCAAGGAAGATATTGAAAGAGCTGTCCGCGAAGCAGAACAGTTTGCAGAAGAAGACAAGCGCCGCAAGGAAGAACTTGACATTCGCAATAACGCAGACCAGATGGTCTATGAATGCGAAAAACTCATGAGCGAAAACGGTGATAAACTCAGCGAAGACGACAAAGCAACCGTCAACGCTTCCATCGAATCCCTCAAGGATGCGCTCAAGGGTGAAGATTACAACCTCATCAAGTCCCGTCAGGAAGAACTTACTTCCGCATTCCAGAAGATTGCAGAAAAGATCTACAATGCCGCAAATCCCAATGCAGGTCAGGGCTTTGACCCCAATGCACAGGGTTTTGATCCCAACGGCGGTAACTACGGTGCGCCCAATGGCGGCAACGACGGTTACTATGATGCTTCTTATGAAGATGTCAACTGATTATAAATACAACTGACTCGATAACGGGGCATCCTGCGATGCCCCGTTACGGAGGTTTTACGAATGGCAGATAAACGAGATTTTTATGAAGTCCTCGGCTTACAGAAGAATGCAACGGAGGACGAAATCAAAAAAGCATACCGCAAAATGGCAAAGCAGTACCACCCCGATCTGCATCCCGGTGATGCGGCGGCGGAGGCGGCTTTTAAAGAATGTAACGAAGCCTATGAAGTGCTTTCGGATGCCGACAAAAAGGCACGTTATGACCGTTTCGGCCATGCCGGTGTTGACCCGAACTACGGTGCGGGACAGGGCGGCGGATTCGGCGGATTCGGCGGGTTTGGCGGCGGAATGGAATTCGACCTCGGCGATATCTTCTCGTCTTTCTTCGGCGGCGGATTCGGAGGCGGTCAGCGAAGCAATCCCAATGCACCGCAAAGGGGCAGTGATGTGCAGTCGAATATCACAATTTCCTTTGAAGAAGCAGCCAAAGGATGCCGTAAAACGGTGGAAGTTGCCCGTGTGGAAGTCTGTGACGGTTGCAGCGGCTCGGGAGCCGCACCCGGCACGAGCACGCAGACGTGTACCGAATGTAACGGTCGCGGTCAGGTGACAATCACGCAACGCACCATGTTGGGCAATATGACTTCTACCAAACCTTGTCCGAAATGTAACGGAAAAGGGACGATCATTCCTACGCCGTGTTCCAAATGCCGCGGAGCAGGTCGTTATCGCAAGACGGCAAAAGTTGAAGTGGATATTCCTGCCGGTATTTCCGACAGACAGGCTATCAACATAAGAGGGGAAGGCAACAAAGGGATCAACGGCGGTCCTGCAGGGGATCTTCGTGTCGGTGTCAATGTGCGTCCGCATCCGTTCTTTGAACGTGATGGCTATAACGTATGGTATGAAGTGACCGTGAGTTTTGCACAGGCGGCACTCGGTGCCGAACTGACTGTTCCCACGCTCGACGGCAATGTCAAGTATTCCATTCCCGCGGGTACACAGCCGGGTGATGTTTTCAAACTCAAGGACAGAGGCATTCCCAATCTCAACGGCAGAGGCAGAGGCGATCAGCTTGTGCGTGTGATGGTTGCCGTTCCGAAGAAACTCAATGACAAGCAGAAAGAGTTGCTTCGTGCGTATGCCGAAGCCTGCGGTGAAAATCCGACAACGGGTGAAACCAAAGGCGGTATTTTCGGTAAAAAGAGAAAATGAAGTTAAGGAGACTGTGAAAACGGTCTCTTTTTTTGCGATAAATTACGGTTTGGTGGGGAGTAGCCAATCACGGGGACGAGTACCCTGATTGACTCTATGATATATCCAAAACAGTCAATCTGGGTTCCGTCCCCTGATTGGCGGCGATGTTTTTGGATATTT
>SVOJ01000037.1 GCA_015066385.1 Oscillospiraceae bacterium | reverse complement strand
GCATTACATACTGTACAATAGACAACATTGTCGTAAGAACCGTCTGCCGTGCAGGTTGCGGCGACTTCGTTTTCTACTACAACTTCGCCTGCTGTATGGGATGCAAGTTCAAGGGCTACGGTTTCTCTGCTGAGTTCTTCACCGCAAACCGAGCAGTACACAACGGAATCATAGGAACCTGCAACTGTACAGGTGGATTCGGTTCTGTTTTCTTCAACCGCTTCGGATTCTGTATGACCGAGTGCATCGACTTCGTCTGCAACATAACTGTCACCGCAAGCGGAACAGGTGTAGGTGGTGTAACCATCTTCCGTACAGGTCGGTGCAGTTACAACCGCTTCATAGTCGTGCGCAATCTTGTCAACCGTGATGGTTTCTCTGCTCAGTTCTGCATTACATGCTGTACAATAGACAACATTGTCGTAAGAACCTTCTGCCGTACAGGTTGCGGCGACTTCGTTTTCAACAACAACTGCACCTTCGGTATGGTCTGCAAGTTCAAGGGCTACGGTTTCTCTGCTGAGTTCTTCACCACAGACCGAGCAGTATACAACGGATTCATAGGAGCCTGCAACTGTACAGGTGGACTCAACTCTGTTTTCTTCAACCGCTTCGGCGGGGGTATGACCGAGTACGGGTACTGCTTCCTGTGCGGTGAGAATTTCACCACAGACGGCACATTTCACACCGGCGGTCAGACCGGTTGCTTCACAGGTTGCATCAACTGCGGGAATGGTTTCTTCTGTATGACCGAGTGCTGCCACTTCTTCGCCACCTTCGGTCTTGCCGCAATTGTTTGCACAAGTGAGAACTGCGGTCTTACCTGCTTCTGTGCAGGTCGGGGCAACGGCTGCTGCGGTTTCTTTCATATCGTGGCCGAGGGCGGGAACTTCCACATGGCCGGAAATATATGCATCGCAATCAACGCAGAAAACACCTGCCGTATAGCCGATTGTATCACAAGTAGCATCAACAGCAGCAATTTCTTTGGTGTTGATGTGATTATTTGCGTTATAACCGATTTCTTCTGTTTTTGTGTGTACAGAATTCAATGTGCAGACATATGTTTTGACACCCATCACACAACAGGATGCTTCCGTTGTAACAGAACCGCCGTTCCATACATGCGCATCCGGATTGATGGCGATGGTCATGTTCTCCACGCTTGTTTCCTGCTTGCCTGCCGCATCCGCAAAAAATGTGTCACAATTTTTACAATAATAATATTTATTATTACCTTCTGCGATACAGGTTGCCGCCTTGGCAGCAATTAAATTCATACTGTGCCCCAGCGGAGCACCGTATTCTTCTCCGCATTCGTCACAGACAGCTCTGCTTATGCAGGTAGCCGTTCCACCCGTATGCTGACATGTGTCACAGTATTGACAACTGTGGTCAATAGAGGGGAAAAATGTCGACAAAAAGGTGAGGAAAATACAAATAATCTGCATCAGGTAAGGCACAAACACTGACATATAATATTACCTCCGAAACTTACTCAATTTTATAATATCATACAAAATTTGTCATGTCAATATAAGTTTTATCAACATCCGAGCAGCACCTGATCGAATTCAAACAAGGCTTCATTGATGACAAAAATGTCGTAGATTTCTTTCTGAATGAAGTAGCGGATGATTTTATCGAATGCAAAACTGCGCGACAGAGTGAGACCTGCACAGGCGAGCAATTCCTGCGTTTCGTCTAAATTGAGTTGCAAAGCAATTGCAAAGGCAACGGCGGTCTGTTTGGACGGTTTGTAGGTATCGGGATTACACTTGATTTTAGAGAAAGTCTTCTTGTCCACATTGGCTTTTTTATAGCATTCAACATCGGTCATTCCCCGCTCGTCAATCAAGTCAAACAGTTTGTAAGCAAAGGTCTTTTCCATGGACTGCATATATTCATGCAAGGACTTGTTTTCCATACTGCCACTATCCCGAGCACGGCGGCGCTCACACGAGGCAGATACCGCATTTTTGCGCTGTGTCGGTGCTTTTGCATACTCGACGGCGGGCGGCGTGCACGGCGCACAATTGAATTCTTCCGCCAGAAGCCGTGTGTCACACAAAAAGTTGCGTTTTTCCTCAAACGCATCACCGATGGCTTCTTTGATTTCCGCAAACAACTGCCTGCTGAATTCATACGATGTGCGATCGTACACACAGAGATAAACCGTCAGTTCATGGTCAAAGAGGAATTCGGAAATGATCTGTACGGCATAGGAAAGCACCTGATCTTTGGGATAACCATAAGCACCTGATGAAATCAGTGGAAATGCAACCGAATTACACCCGTATTCAACTGCAAGGTTCAACGATTCCACATAGCAGGACTTGAGAATAATGCTCTCCCCTGCCAATCCGCCCTGCCAGACGGGGCCGGAGGTGTGAATGATGTATTTTGCATCAAGGTTAAACCCCGGGGTAATTTTGGCAGTGCCGAGCCCGAGCGGGGCAAGTTTATCACACGCAACAGCAAGTTCAGGCCCTGCCGCCTGGTGCATGGCAAAATCAACACCGCTGTAACCGACCATTTTCTCATTGGTCGTATTCACAACGGCATCCACGCGCATTTTGGTTATGTCCTGTCTTATAATTTGTAGTGGCAAAGTTTTCAACTCCGATGTAATAAAATTGTTTTTTATCTATATAGAAGTATACGTCATATATTATCACACTTCCGGTGGCATTGCAAGAAACATTAGCTAACGGGTATAATCCGCGTCCAAACATAAAAACGATTACCTTTCACCGACTTTTACAAATATAGTCCTTTCGGAAAACGGACAAAATGCAGCGCATAGAATGATAGAAAACCCATTGCAAGAGGTGATAAGAAATGTTATGCAATATGGAATCACTGTGCCGCAAGGATGTTATCAATGTGTGCAACGGCTGCAGGATCGGCTATGTGCGGGACATCAACATGGACACCGGCACCGCCTGCATTCTTGCATTGCTTGTGGAACCGGATACAGGGTTTTCTTTTAAAAAGAAAAACAGAACGGTTGTCGTGCCGTGGGATTGCGTGCAGGTGATCGGTGATGCGACAGTACTTGTGCGCTGTGAAACACAACCGCAACCCTGTGAAAAGGAAAAAGGGAAACTGCTCGGCTCTTTATTGGGCAGATAAAATGACACTTGCAATTGTGCGCAAAGCATATTAAAATAAAACAGAACAAAAAGAAAGGATCAACAGAATTATGCGGGATATGCGACTTTCTTTCCGGTCCTCAATTTACGGATGTGCGGCACTGATTTGTATTTTTTTGTCACGGATTGTGTCTTTCTGCCTGCAGACACGCCCCGAACAACTTCACCGTTTTTCAGATCCGCTGAATTACCTGCTGACACTCGGTGCAATTCTTCTTTTGTTGCGCGCGACCGGTACAGCAAGCGCTTCCGTAAAAAAATTACGGACAGGCAAAAAATTACTGGCAAGCATTCAGGTTATTCTGGTGATTGAACTGTTTTATCTGCTTGCGGCGCAGGTTCTGCACTTCACCATGAATATCAACATTCACAACAGTCCGTTTGTGATTGCGGCGGCAACGATTATTTCTCTTCCGTCGGTCTGCGGATTGTATGCCTTGTATTTTTCAAAGCAGCTGCGAAGTAAAATACAGTATCTTGTTTCAGGGCTTTTCTTTTTGGCTGTTTTATGGAACATTCTGCGAATTGCGGAAAAAGTGCTGTTGCCGTTGCTGGCACAGCATACGGCAATTTCCGAACAAGCATTGAAAATATTGTATTCCGTTGCAGGCGTCAACGATATTCTATCGCTCGCCTTATTCATTGCGGCATTTATCTTATTGAGTGTATATGCCTATTTCTGCGGCAAAGCTGCAAGGAAAATGCCCGAAAAAAACGATTAAAAAAATGGAAGGAAAAAATGATCCCGCCCGGTCAACGGACGGGATTGATTTTTTTAGTTGTCAAGAATATAATAAGAAATGAATCATAGAATGTTGTTGAAAACATGGTTTGTATTGACAATTTTTGTACAGTCTTGTATAATCAATGTAATAATTATAAAGGAGAACTGTTGTGTATAATCGGATTATAAAGCGGTTTTTTGATATTTTTTCTTCCGGACTGGGAATTCTGATCCTTTCCCCCGTACTTGGCCTTCTTGCAATTTTTATCAAAATCGACAGTCCCGGTCCCGTTTTCTTCAAACAGAAACGAGTCGGTAAAAACAAAAAACATTTTATGATTTACAAATACCGCACCATGCGCACGGATGCACCGCATGACACGCCGACTGACCAGCTCTCCGATCCCATGCGTTACATCACACGCATAGGCAGATTTCTGCGCAAAACAAGCCTTGATGAACTGCCGCAGCTGTTCAACATATTCAAAGGCGAAATGTCCGTCATCGGCCCGCGCCCCGCACTGTGGAATCAGTATGACCTGATCGAAGAACGTGACAAATACGGCGCAAACGATCTGCGTCCCGGTCTTACAGGTTGGGCACAGATCAACGGCAGAGACGAACTTCCCATTCCCGTCAAAGCAGAACTTGACGGTGAATACGCAAAAAAGATCGGCTTGTTGTTTGACATCAAATGCCTCATCGGTACCGTAACAGCTGTTCTGTTCAGTAAAGGGGTTGTGGAAGGCGACACGGGCAAATCCAAAATCAACGAAGGATAATTTTGAATTATGGATATTAAAAACAAGCGTAAGTGGCTGTTGCTGATGATCGACATATGCTGTTTCTTCGGTGTTTATGTCGCATCTGCTTTCATTGCCATGCACTCTTCGTCGAGTATTGCAATCAACCGTCAAGGCTATATGCTGAACCTGACCATTTTTCTGGTGTGTCTGATTGCGAGCCGTGTGATTATCAGAGTATATTCAAATGTCTGGCGTTATGCCAACTCCAAAGCCTATCTGCAGATGGTAATCGCTGATACCATCGGCGGTCTTGCGGCATTGTTCATCACCTACTCGCTTAACGCACAATGGCAGACCTATTTCGGCATCTGGCAGTCGGCTTCGGTCGTTGCATTGTTTGATGTGCTGACACTTACTTCCCGCTTTGCTTATCAACAATATTACAGACACCTGAATGTCAGCATCACGGATCTGAACAAAATCGGCGTCGCGATCGTCGGTGCGGGACAAATCGGCTCGCTTCTTGCCGAAGAGCTGCTTTACAATCCGTCTTCCCATTACCGTCCGATCTGCTTTATTGATACCAACAACGAAAAAATCGGCGGCAGAATGTCCGGATTAAAGGTATATGCCGAAAACGAAAAAACCATTGAACTGATCAAAACCCTGCCCGTGCAGGAAATATTTATTGCACTGCCGAACATTGACAACGCCATGGCGGCCAAATTGCACAGTTTTTACTCCCAGACGGGGTGTAAGGTTAAAATGTATGACTTCCCTGTCAAATCCAACACGGATGAAAACGGCGAAAACAAAAGAGTTCTGCGCGAACTGCACATTGAAGACCTGCTGTTCCGCGACAGCATGAAAATCAACAACGAGCGCAGTGAACAGTATTACAAGGACAAGTGCATTCTCGTAACGGGATGCGGTTCAATCGGGAGCGAGATCTGCCGTCAGATTGCAAAACTCGGTCCGAAAAAACTCGTTGTTTTCGATATTTACGAAAACAATGCATATGATATCCAACAGGAACTCATACGCAAATACGGCGAAAAACTGCCCCTTGCGGTAGAAATCGGTTCCGTTCGTGACCGAGCAAGGCTTGATACCGTTTTTGCACAATACAAACCTGATATCGTCTTTCATGCCGCCGCACACAAACACGTGCCGCTGATGGAACAAAGCAATTGCGAGGCAATCAAAAACAACTGTATCGGTACGACAAACACTGCCGATATGGCAGAAAAGCACGGCGTTAAGAAGTTTATTCTTATTTCCACCGACAAAGCGGTCAACCCGACCAATGTAATGGGTGCATCGAAGCGCGTGTGCGAGATGATAATTCAGTGCCGCACCGACTCTGCGACCTCGTTCGCCGCTGTCCGTTTCGGCAACGTGCTCGGCTCCAACGGTTCGGTCATTCCGTTGTTCCGCAAGCAGATCGAAAAGGGCGGCCCCATTACCCTGACCGACAAACGAATCATCCGTTATTTCATGACCATTCCCGAGGCCTCACAGCTTGTTATGCTGGCAGGCGCTATGGCAAACAGCGGGGATCTGTTTGTGCTGAATATGGGCAAACCCGTCAAGATTTTAGACCTTGCAGAAAACATGATCCGTTTAAGCGGTCTTCGTCCGTATGAAGACATTGACATTGTGGAAGTTGGTCTTCGCCCCGGCGAAAAACTGTATGAGGAATTGCTGATAAAAGACGAAAACCTCACAAAAACCGACAACGACATGATCTTCATTGAGCATGACACCCCCCTGACACGCGAAGAAATGAACAAGAATCTGCAATTGTTGCAGACGGCTGTTGAAGTTGCCGAAAAAAGCGGCGACAGCGATGAAGTGCGTCTTGCGCTCAAAAAAGTGGTAAAAACCTATTGTGATCCCGAAGAAATCAACCGCAATGCGGAAGAATCGGAAGAAATGAAAAAAACGGAATAATGTGCTTAAAAATGGTCTGCTTTTTTTTCAACAGACCATTTTTATATATATGTAAAAGGAGTTGGAAACCAAATGAAAAAAAGCTGCAAAAAACTGTTGGCTCTGTTGCTTTGCGTTCTGATGTTGATGCCGGTTGCAATCCCGGTACAGGCAGCAGAAGCGGAGCGAAAAAGTATCAATGTCACGGTCACATATCTGACGGATGATGAAGAACGTGACTACACAATCACAAATCCGTACGAAACGGTCGACTGGGACGCATGGGAGCAATACAAGGCTTCCCTGCATTCTCACACAAATGCAAGTGACGGTGCGCCGAGCATAGCCGAAAGTGTGGAAGAACATTACAGACTCGGCTTTGACATTCTCGCCATCAGCGATCATGCAGTTCTCGGTGTTCCGTGGAATGAGGTTCCCGAAATGGTGCCCCTTTACAGAGCCGTCAAATTTGAACGCACACAGCTTGCTGACCCCGAAGTACTGACAACCGAACGCAGACAGGAGATTCTCGACGGCGTCGGCAGAGACGGCAGAGGTATGCTTGAAGTTACGACCGCTTGTGAAGCAAACGGAGCAACACCGATCAACGATACGCATATCAATACCTTCTGGTCCGACTACGGCCGGGCAAAAATGGGGATTTACGGTGATTATGAAACCGTTGTCAGAGAATGTGAAAAAGACGGCGGTTTGAGTTTCCTGGATCATACAGGTGAATATGTCGGCAATGAAAATGATCCCGACAGAGCCGATGAACCGTATTACATCAATAAATTTGCTAACATATTCCTTGCACATGAATCCTGCATTGCAATGGACATCAATTCAGGTCAGAATAACCGCACACGCTACGATGTCGATCTGTGGGACAATGTATTGCAACTGACACTGCCGCAAGGCAGAAACGTTTCGTGCATCACATTCTCAGACGGACATCTTATCGATGAATACGACCGTGCTTTTACAATGATGTGTATGCCCGAAAACAGCATTGAAAGTCTTCGCACCTGCATGGAAACGGGTGCCTGGTTCTCCATCGGCAGATATGCAAGAAAAGATCTTGGTGAAGATTTCATCGGCACGGGCAATCAGCCTTATGTAAGCCGTGTAACGGTTGACAATGATACCGACACCGTGTCATTTGAGGGAACTGACTACAACTACATCAAATGGATTTCCAACGGTGTGGTCATAAAAGAAGGAACGGACTGCACTTCCATCTGCCTTGACGATTTCACGGATGAAGAATTGGGTATGTATGTCCGTTTTCAAATTACGGGCGACGGCGGTATTTTGTATTCTCAGGCATTCCCTGTTGCATGCGATGACATCATCTGGGAGTCCGTTGTGGTACCGACCTATGACTTTTCTTTCTTCTTCCGCATTTTTGTGGATCTGTTCAATTTTATTTTCGGCAGAACATTTTTTGTTACAGCCATCAGAGAAATCCTTTGGGGCACTTCTTGGTAAAGAAAGGAATTGATGACATGGACATAAACATTATTCTTCGTGAACTCATTGCATTTTTCAACAACCTGATGTACAAAATTACGCGGCTGATCTATGTCGGCGCAGATTCAAAATAAGGAGAACAAAACATGGATAAGATCAATGAAGGTGTAACATATATTTTCGGCGAAAATGCAGAACTGGACGGCAGCATCAATACAGAGTGGGCGGTTGATTTTTTCTACTACAAAGACACGCCGATGTGGAATGATCTTTTTGAAAAATTAAGAAACATTTTCTGGAGTATTCTCAAGCCGATCATTGCAATGTTCAACCAATAAAGCCAAAGGGGCGGTTGCAATCAGCGCAGAATAAAAAGCAAAACAAAAAAAACAGGTATTTTCAAGTGTAGGTATTGCTTGAAAGTACCTGTTTTATAATTCAGTGCATACAAAAATTATTTTGCTTTTTTAGTCATTTTTTCGCCCTCTCGCGGCATCTGTATACAGCTTCGGAGCAATGAAAAAAGATCAGACTGCATTGGTATGGAATAAGGCAAAATCAAAGAAATTTCTTTTCGATTATTTTTTGAATAATGAGTTATCGTTTTACCAATTCTAAAATAAAAAAGGAGTTTTTATGGTCGGGTTCACAAATAAAAACAATCACCTGGCAAACGATCCGGTTGCATTGCCTTGCATCAATGAAAACGGTTGTTACGAAATGCGGCTTGAAAGTATCGGCGGGCTGGGCGCCAACCTTTGCGGAAAATTACTTGGGGAACTGGGTGCTGTTTATCTGGGATTGAATTCGGCGGCATTCTCAAGTTACGGTTCAGAAAAGCGCGGCTCACCCGTTAAGTCTTATGTGCGCTGGAGTGCGCCTGATCGCGAAATTTTGCACAACAGTCCCGTAGAGCGGCCACATCTTCTTATACTGTTTCATCATATACTTTCAAAAACATTGCCTGTGACTGCGGGTGCAGAAGAAAATTGCACCGTGATCGTGAACACAAATTTCTCCCCCGCACAGATGCGTGATGAACTGCGCTTGTACGCAGGAACAGTATGTTGTGTAGATGCCCTGCAGGCGGCATTGCAAAGCAAAAGCCGTGTCAATATGGTAATGCTTGGTGCAGTTACAAAAGCATCCGGCTTTATCCCGCTTGAGGCGGTAAAGGATTTGGTTGCTGACACATTGGGAAAAAAGTATCCTGCTATGCTTGCAAACAATCTTACAGGATTGGAACTCGGATTTGAAAATGTGCAGAGTCAGACTTTTTTTGCTGACGGGCGCTATGAAAAAATCCCATATCGTGAATTGAAAAGCAGATGGGGGTATGAAAATGCCCCATTGGGCGGTGCGAATCCGCATTTCGGCAGTACGGTGTCAAATGATTTGTCTGCTTCAAGAGAAGGTTTTATTCCGTTGTTTTTACCTGAAAAGTGCATTCATTGCGGTTTGTGTGATACCGCCTGCCCCGATATGGTATTTCAGTTTTTACCCGGTGAATACCGAGGAAAGCCTGCTATGATGAACCGGGGACTTGACTATCATCATTGCAAAGGCTGTCTGCGCTGTGCAGATGTCTGTCCTACCGGCGCATTGGTAAGCGGCAAGGAACAGGAACATCCCGATAAGAAATGGTTTGTCCGCAATAAGGATTTAATTACGGATCATCTTGATTTTGAGCCTGCAGGTGCTGACCCTTGGGTTACAAGTGAATCTTATTTAACCGAAAAGCGTATAGACGGAGGGTTGATGTAATATGGAAAGAGCAGAACAAAAATTATTGTTTGAAAGCGGTAACGAATTGGCGGCCTATGCCGCAAAGCAGATAAATTATCATGTGATGGGATACTATCCGATCACACCGTCTACCCAGATTGCAGAATATCTGGACACAATGGGTGCAGACGGCAAGCATCAGATTGCTTTGATACCTGCGGAAGGTGAACACAGTGCGGCAGGAATCTGTTACGGTGCGGCGGCCGGCGGCGGCAGAGTTTTTAATGCCACCTCGGCAAACGGACTTCTTTATGCACTTGAACAGTTGCCCGTTCAGTCGGGTACACGGCTTCCTATGGTGCTGAATATTGCTTGCCGCAGTGTATCCGGCCCGCTTTCCATAAAGGGGGATCACAGCGATGTGATGTACACCCTGAACACGGGCTGGGTCATACTTTTTGCAGACTCTCCGCAGGAGGTGTATGACTGCAACATCTGCGCCATAAAAATAGCGGAACAGTTGCGGCTTCCCGTTATTGTGGCTTTTGACGGCTTTTTCACCAGCCATCAGAAACGCAACAGTTATGTGTTTGCGGATGACAATGCGGTGCGTAATTTTATAGGGCCGATAAATTGCGATTACTCTGTTCTGCATCCGCAAAACCCTGTAACGATCGGCTCATATATGAACGAGCCTGATTTGATGAACAATAAATATCAGCTTCATGCCGCCATGGAAAAAGCACGCACGCTGATTCCCGCTGTGTTCAATGAATATGAGCAGTTGACAGGCAGAAAACTGAAAACCCTGAAATCCTATCAGACAGATGATGCCGAGGTTCTGCTGTTTGTGTTGGGATCGGCATATCTGACAGCCAAAGCGGCGGCAGATAAACTTCGGGGTGAGGGCAAAAAGGTGGGTGTTTTTTCGCTCGGCACACTTCGACCGTTCCCGTCAGAGCAAATTGCCGATTTATGTAAAAATGCGCATACAATTCTTGTTGCAGACAGACAGGACAGTTATGGTGCAGGCGGGGGCAATATGTCGATAGAGATTCGTGCGGCACTTCAGCAAAAAGGACAGACACAGCGTGTTATCAGCCGTGTGTACGGCCTTGGCGGACGGGATTTTTATGAAAATGATGCCATTGCGCTGTTTGAATGCTGTTTTAAGAAAGATGTTCAAAGTTTTGATTATATCGGTGTTTACCCCGGCGAAGCGGATTTTCAGCCGGAACCTTATTTTCAGCCCGTGACAGATGCAGAGAATAATCCCTGCCTGATTTCATGCAGTGAAGAAAACGGAAAAGTTACGGTGCAAGGCGGTACGGTCCGTGATACCACCGCCAGACCGAAACGGCTTGCGCCCGGGCACGGCGCTTGTCCGGGTTGCGGGATCCCTGTAAATGTCAATCTGTTGCTTCGCGGAATTGAAGGAAATGTTGTTCTTTTGTTTCAGACAGGCTGCGGCATGGTCGTGACCACAGGATATCCGAAAACGGCATTCAAAGTGCCCTATGTGCACAACCTGTTTCAGAACGGCGCCGCCACGTTATCGGGTCTTTCAGAAATGTATCATAAGATGCAGCAACGGGGTGAACTGCCCGAAGGTGACATTACTTTTATTATGGCAAGCGGCGACGGCGGGATGGATATCGGCATGGGATCGGCGATCGGTACGGCGTTGCGGGGTGCGCCTGTTATACTTTTTGAGTATGACAACGGCGGTTATATGAACACAGGATATCAGCTTTCCTATTCCACCCCCATGGGTGCAAAAAGTGCAACATCGCATCTGGGAGAAAAACAATGGGGAAAAACTTTTTTTCATAAAGATATGCCGCAGATTATGGCGGCAACCGGTATGCCTTATGTGGCAACAGCGGCAGAATCAGACCCGAACGACTTTATAAAAAAAGCCGCCAAGGCGCAGTATTATGCAAAAACACACGGAACGGCCTACATCAGATGCCTTTCCGCGTGTCCGCTTAACTGGGGTGATAAACCGAATACCGAACGAAAGGTTATCGCTGCAGCGGTAAACAGTTGCTATTTTCCGCTTTATGAAGTGGAACAGGGACACACAACACTCTCTTATGACCCTGAACAGAAAAACAAAAAAATTCCCGTGTCGGATTGGCTTAAAATGATGGGAAGAACCAAGCATTTATGCACGGAAAAATACAGCGAAAGAGCAGCGGCTGTGCAGCGTGAAGTTGATCGCCGTTGGAAACGTTTAAAGCTTCAGGCTGCACATCCTGAATTATAGAAAAAAAACAGTTTGTGTAACCCTGGTGCAAAGAAACATTTGAGCGGACAAAACACCAAGTGGAATGTGTTTTCAAATATGTGATAAATTACACATCTATAAACGTCCGCTCGATGATGTTATCCTGCAATTCTTCTTCAAGGTTTACAAAATAATCGCTGTAGCCGCCGACACGCACAATCAGATTGCGGTAATTTTCGGGATGCTCTTTTGCAGCAAGAAGATCTTCGGGAGAAACGACCGTAACGGTGTATTGTTGTCCGCCGCCCGCAAAATATGCCTTCGCAAGTGCGATAAAAGATTCTTTGCCTTTCTCGCCGGTGAACATCTTCTTTTCAAATTTATTCTGGAATACAAATCCGCTGCAAGCATCCGTATGATTAAACTTAAGAACGGATTTGATTTGCGCCGTAGGCCCGTTTGTGTCGCGCCCGGGGGTTGCGGCGATGCTGTCTGCAAGCAGGGGTTCTCCCCTGCGTTTTCCGTTCGGAAGTGCAGCCGTTTGAAGTCCGTAGTCGGCGGCACGGTTGAATGTACTGCATCCGCCCGTGAATACACCGCCTCTGTAGGTATTGTTACGCTTGAGAACAGTGAAGAAACGGTTGAGGGCGCGTGCAGTTATTTTGTCAACTTCCTCTATATCATTACCGAATTTTTCACAATTCTTAAAGTCATGGTGAAGTTGCTCATAACCTTCAAAGTCTGCATCCAGCGCATCAAGAAGTTCTGACATTGTGTACTTCTTTTCATCGTAAACAAGTTTCTTGACTGCATAGAGACTGTCGCCTGTATCGGCAATACCTTCTGCTAAAATCTGCCCGTGGTTATAGAGCGGGCCGCCGTTTCTGTAATCGCGACCTTTTTCAAGACAACCCGCAATCAGACAGGAACGCAACGGATGCGGCTCAAATACACCGCGAAGATGCTGTCGGGTGTTTGCGCTGTTGCAGAAATTGTAGGTTACGAACGCAAGTTGATCCATAAACGCACGTTCAAATCTTTCATAGGTCATAAAAGTTCTCGGATCGCCCGTTTCGACAGAGATCTGCGCACCGCTCATAGCATCTGTACCGTTATGCAGTGCAAACTCAAGACATTTCGCGAAAGCAACCTCGCCGTCTTCAAGACCCATGTGGCTCTTGCCGAGAATATCGATCTGGTTGCAACCGTTCATGCAGTAATCGTGGCTGTCTGCGGGTGGAATACCAATCTTTTCAAGTGCAGCGCAAACCACATCGTCATTGTACAGCGCAGGAAGTCCCGTTCCCGTTGCCAGGGTATCGACAATCGCATTCCAGAGTTTATCGGGTGTGTTCCTGTGAACGCGGCAAGTGAGGTTTGGTGTATTGTAGCCTTTCTTTCTGATCATCGCAAGAATATCATAGGTAAGTTCGTTCGTTTCATCGTTCCCGTTTTCATCACTTCCGGAAATACAGAAATTCCATGAGCGGTGATCGTGGAAGTAGTCCCACAGTCTGTCAAGGAGGTCAAGTATTTCTTCCTTGTTTTCGGTTTTTGAATAAGCGGGATACATATATTGATCAAACCGACCGGGAGAATCACTTCCGTCAAGGGCAAAGATGAGCATAAAAGAACACATAGCCGACATAAAATCGTAAGCCGGCTTTTTCGGCACGGTTTCAAATGCCTTTGCCATGCGCAGAAAGAATGCCTTGTCTGCGGTGTTCTCACATTTTTCAGCATTTATCAGAGCCTGTTCACGGTATCTCTCTCCAAAAACATCTATGGCATCAAGGGCATAAGAGCATGAACGATAAAACCAAGCCTCGTCGGGATGTTTGTCACGGTTTTCGGAGATGATGGTGCGGATATAATCGGTACCGAAGTTGACGATTCTTCCGTAATCAGGGTTGGAATGGCCACCCCAGCCACCGCCCCACCCGGCACCTGCACGATCGAGTTTCTCTGCAGACTCGCAACAAAGAACTCTTGCCTTTCCGCTGAACACATTCAATTCACGGATATACCCGAGAAGTGTTTCCTTATGTTCGGGGAATTGCTCGGCAAGTTTCATAATATTCTCATTGCAAAAGCGGAGTCCCTCAGAAGGAGTGTACCCTGCACTGCCGTATTTTGTTTCAAATGCCGTTTCGGGAAGTAATCGGCGCGAAAATCTGATTTCAATATTTTTTGCGGCATGAAGCAGTGCAAGACCGACTCGCTCACCGTGTTCAAGGTTTTCATCGAGAAAATATCCGTACAGGAAAGGGTCAATCTGAACTAAATTTGTCATACATAAACCTCTTTTATTTTGATACTCTCACATCTGTGCCGTGAGAAACGAACAAGGAACACCAGCGGGATATTTCCGCATCCGCTGCATTGTCGTGGACGTAGGGAGCCGTTACACCGATCTTTTCGGCTTTTCCGATACCCAGCGTATGATAGGGCATAATCTCCGCATATCTGTATCGCCCCTTGTTTTTATGCAGAAATGCCGCAAGCATGGCAATATCTTCGTCGCTGTCGTTACAATCGGGGATCAAAGGCAGTCTGATGATAATATCCGCCCCCCGCTCCATCAGATAATGAAGGTTTGATAAGATATGCGAATTGTCTGCGCCCGTAAACTTGCGGTGGCGCTCGGAATCCATGCATTTTATGTCATATAAAAATGTTGTGCCGAGATCTGCCGCCTTTTTGTAGAAGTCACGCGACCCCGCACCGCAGGTCTCTATAGCAAGAGAAATCCCTGCATCCTTTGCAAGACTGAGAAGTTCCAGTGTAAAGTCAGCCTGATAAGACGGCTCACCGCCGGTAATGGTGATTCCACCGCCCGATGTATCATAGAACATCTTGTCCTTCATAACCTCAATCATAATTTCTTGGGCGGTTATTTCTTTACCGATCAGTTCATTGGCATCATTAAGGCAGACTGTCGCACACTTGCCGCACTTTATACACTTTTCACGCTCAATCTGCAGAATACCGTTGTTAATTTTGCGTGCGGAACACACAGTAAGGCAGTTTCCGCATGATGAGCATTTCGGTTGATGAAAGGAAAGGCACTGTGTTTTTTCAAGGCTTTCAGGATTGTGACACCAGATGCATCTGAGGGGACAACCTTTCAGGAACACACAGGTGCGGATTCCGTCGCCGTCGTGTATACAAAATTTCTGTATGTTGCATACGATTCCCATATCATACCGACGGGCTGTTTTTCTTTCCTCATGCTTCATGCTTTTCATTCCTTTGCAGGTCGTTTTTATTCAAATGCATTTATATTCCTATAATTTCCCTGATTTCTTTTGCATCAATGTCGTTCAGATTTCGGTTTTTCAAGGATGCTATAGCCGCCGCTGCACCTGCAGCCTCACCGATTCCTATACAGATCGGCATTACCCTGAAATTGGAATGTGCCATATGCGTACCCGAAATGTTTCTTCCGCAAAGCAAAAGATTTTCTTTCATTTCAGGAATAAGACAGCCATAAGGAATTGTGTATCCTTTATTCTGTTTAAAATGCTTTTGCACTCCTGTTTTGTCAAGACCTGCCCCCGTAAGATTATGTACATCAAAATTGAAGTAAGCATCTTTTACAACATAATCATCAAAGACTTTCGCTTCGAGAATATCCTGCTCGGTCAAGGTGTATTTCCCCTTGAAATGTCTTGTTTCCCGAATGCCGATTAACGAAGCGGAGCTGATAACATAACAATTCTCGTAACCGGGAACAAATTTACGCAGATATTGAACAATGTCATCCATCTGTCTGCGACAAATAAGCGTTGCTTTTGTTAAATCCTCTGCATCTGTACCGTCAATATCAATGGCATTGGTCATATTGCAGGTAACAATTCCCGGCAGGGTTGTTTTATAAGTGAGCATGTGCCCTGCGGGATAAGGAATATGCTGCTTTGCAAGTGCCTGCAGTTCACCGTTCGGTGTTTTATAAGTAGATTCAAACGAGCCTAAAAATACTGCCCTGGTATAGTCAACACCGCCGACTTTGAACATCAGTGTTGCAGGCTGCATTTTGTTATCGCTTTCTCTGCCGAGAACAAATTCTGCCCCTGCTCTTGCGGCAAGATCTCCGTCCCCCGTAGCATCGATCGTGATTTTTGCATAAATATCCGTTTTGCCCGATTTGTTGACAACGGTTGCACCGAGAATTTTATCGCCATCGCAGATTGCATCCTCAGCAAAAGTATAAAGCATAACCTTGCAACCGACCTCACAAAGCATTTCAAGATAAAGTGTTTTCAGCTTTTCAGGGTCTATCAGGTTGGTGATTTCGTTTTTGAATGCACCCTCATTATTTTCGGATGTTCTTTTCAGAATTTCATAATACAAAGGACTGGCGCAACTGCCTGTCCAATGGCTCATAAGACCTGAAGTTGAAATTCCGCCTACATCTCCGCTTTGCTCAACAAGAATAACCTCAGCCCCGTTTTTGGCAGCCGTATATGCCGCCGCAAACCCGGAAGGACCGCTTCCGAGAACAAGAACATCGGTATGTAATTCAAATTTTTTAATCATATTTAACACCCCAAATCGCAAGTTGGAATTTGCCATAAAAATAATATAGCATCAATAAACAATGTATATCGGTGTATTGCTGATGGTCAGCTTTCTGCCGACGCGGATTTCATTGCCGTACATATCGAAAGCTGTGTAATCACCTTCGGGTGCGGCGATTTTTGTTTTATTACCAAGACTGTAATATACTTCAATTTTATTTCCGTTTGCCTTGTATTCGTCAATCACAAGATTCTTTTCGTTTGAAATATTCTTCACAAAATCCGCATTGCCGAGAAAACGAATAACAGTTGCGTAAGAAATTACAGCTTCGTCAGGCTGCAGGTATTCATTGAAAAAAGCAAAATCGTTGATATCGTTTTCAGGCGTAACGGTTTTTCTGAATGCGAATGAAACAAATCCGCTTGCTCCCGTTGAACGGGTATAAAGTGCCTTGCAGGCAATTGTTGCCGCATCCGCACCGCCCACTCCGCTTTCGCTGTTAAAACCGCCTTTTGAGAGTCCTGCAGATTTTGCAAGGGTGCGCGTTTTGTTCATATAATCATAGTAATTGTCAAGTCCGTCGTGGTTGTGATATCCAAAATTATCGAGCAGATTTTTGTTCATCAGTTCTGCGGATTTCTGATAGAAAGCAAGGTTGCTTTCTTTTTCGGCAACGGCAAGTCCGCCCGAATAAACATAGGCTGACGGATTTTTGGATTTAATTATTGATGCCGTGTTTTCAAGAAGTGAAAAGTATTCGTCAGGAGTACCTGCAAAGAAATACCAGTTAGGCTCGTTCCAGATTTCCCATAAAATGTCTGTATTGTCGGCATAATGTGCAGCAACCTTACTTGCAAAATCCGACCATATATTTTCATCGGGAGGGTAAGTCCAGCCGATTGATTCATCGTAATTCTCTTTATACTTATCTGCGGCAGACCATTTTCCTGCATTAAAGCCGAGAATCCAGTTATACTTCATATTACGTTCATTGACCTTGCCGACAAGGTAATCCTGCACGGAGAAATTAACTTCACCGCAAGCTTCGTTTTGCATTGCCCCCCAACCGACACTGTCCTCGCGGATAAGATTGACGCCGAGATACTGTGCCACATCAAGGATTTTACCTACTGATTCAGCGGCAGTATAGTTCGGAAGCTGAAAGCCCTGCCCCCAGGTGTAAGCACGGGTTATATATGGCTGAATTCCGTAGTAAAAATTATCGCTTGCCTGCTCGTTTCGGGGAAGAACACCGATGCTGAAACTGTGTTTTGTTCTGTCGGGCAGTTCAATTGCAACAGTAAAAATTCCGTTTTTATCAGATGAAAAAGCAAAGATGTTATACGGCACATCAAAATTTAATTTGACATATCCTCGCTTATTAAATCCTGTCTGCTCACTTGTTACGGAGATTTTTGCTCTTGTGCCGTCAAGGGCTTCATCAAGGCATTCAATAACAACCTTAATTTCATCATCAGACTCAAACAGATTGCCTTCCCCAATAACGCCGAAACGAAGTTTTTCACTTTCACCGTTTATATAGTATTCGGTTTCGGTATCTGTCTGTATGATGACGAGTTGTTTTTCGGGGAAAAAGCCGATAAAAAACATATCAACTGTAAATATTACGGACAGTAAAAATGAAATGATTTGTGTCATACTTTTCTCCTAATTCTTGTTTGTCGAAATCATTATATCATACATTATCTGAAATTACAATCGGAGACGGCTATCCGCCCATACTTTCCCGCTACAACTCATTTCAATCCAATGATTTCTGAAAATCGGAATTTGCTGAAAATAACACAGCAGAAAAAATCTGAAACAGGTAATATTATTTCCAATCAAGCGGCGCTATTGAAACACAGCCTTTATGCGGAACAGGCTTATCCGTCCAGCCACAGGTTGTGATATAATATTTTCCGTTTTCCTCAATTATTTCAGGTGCATGAGCCGATAATTTCGTAATCGGCATTGTACCGCCAAATCCGCCGTTGTATTCTCCGAAATCGAGAGGATTTTCAGAGCAAAACACCAATGTATCATTATAAGTTTCATCAGAAGAATCGGTATAAGTTATAAAAAGATAATACTGTCCGTCTTTTTTTAATACAAACGGTGATTCCATTGCGCCCCAACCGGGCTTGAGAGGAGCCTCGTCACCCGAAGTCAAAGCAAAACCTTCAAAATTCCATGTCAATAAATCGCAGGATGAAAAGCACGAAACAGCCCCCTTTTTATTATGCACCCCGACAACATACATAAGATATTTGCTTTCATCAACCTTTAACACAAAATGGTCACGGTGTGCAGCCATCGGAGGTTCGTTGTGCAAAGCAACCTTATAGCCGTACCACTCATACATATCAAAAGATACCGCCAGTGATGTCGGAGAAGGGCCGTAAAACATATAATAATTTTCATCCTTGCTTATTACACAAGGTGCCCATGCAAGCGTACCTCTGTCAATTGATTTCCCAACCTCAGCAAAGGGAATATCCAAGCTCTCACCCTTGCCATGGACAAAATAGCGTTCTTCATAAGAATGTCCGCCAAAGCTCGTTATTCCGTATAAATGCCAATCACCGTCTGCTCCTTTTACGATGGTATGATCATTAACATAATTACCGTGCTTTTCGGGTCTAAACAAAATTCTCCATTGGTCGGAAATATACGGAATTTTCATGTTTTCACATCTCTCTGATTATTAAATTCTTGTTTGTCGAGCTGATTATAGCACAATAATTGTTATTTTACAAGGTATGCGTTTCGTCGAAAAATCAAGGCATAAGCCTTATATATCATCAATCCTGCAGGAATAGCATAACATCAACTTCGTAAAAAGTTGTATATCATCATTGCGAAAGTTTTATGCACCTTCGGTGATGATATTCCATTGCTTTCGCAATGGATAAAAAAATTCGACAAGTTTCGACTTGTCGAATTTTTTGTGATTACAGCTTATTTTTGTCAAAAATTAAAACAGCTCAACAAATTGGAATTTATTGTTCTCTTTTAAGTCCGCAAATACAAGGAGATCAGATGAACAACACGAAATATTAAAGTGTTGATTTGAAAAAAAATCTTATTTATTTGATAGTATTAAAGATAATTAACAGCCAAGATCACGATACTCGTCACAATCATAACAATACCGACCACACGGTTTAAAGTTTTTGCGTTAGACTTGTTGGCAATTTTAGATGCAATTCTTGCCCAAAGCAAAGTAAATATTACGCACAGCACAAGGCAAAGAATATCGGGAACTCCACCGATCATAAAGTGGCTGATGCCTCCGGTAAGAGCCGTAAAGGCCATTATAAACACACTTGTGCCAACTGCCAAATGCATAGGATAACCGAGGAAGGAAGTCAGAACAAGCAGTAGCATCATTCCTCCGCCCGCACCCGCAAAGCCACAGATAAACCCAACGATAATACCGCCGACTATTGCCTTGATCAATCTGCTCTTAGGAGAAACTGCTTCCAATTGCTCCCTCGTTTTGTTGACAGGCTTTAATATAAATCGCAATCCAATAATAATAAGTGCTATCTGCATAGTGCCGCTCATGGTTTGTTCGGGTAGAAAACTTGCCGCAAAACTTCCGATCATCGTTACGATAAGAACGCTCACGAGTAGCGGCAAGCTGTTTTTAATATCTAAGTTTCCGCTTTTCTTATAGGTGT
>SVOJ01000003.1 GCA_015066385.1 Oscillospiraceae bacterium | reverse complement strand
CTGTGGTCGGAGCCTTTCTTAAACCGTCTTGCGGTAGGAGGTGAAACCGATCCACAGTATCCATTACAGTATAGCATACAGTCCTTGGAGAGGGACTCTAATAACTACTACTTTATTATACGAGGAGGTGTAAAAATGGATAAACACGAACTTGATACAAAAATAACAGACATAGCAAAAACTATATTATCATATTGTATTGCTCGAACTTCAAACCATTTTGAGGCAGAAGATTTAGCACAGGATATTATATTAGAGATTTATAAATCTGCTGATAACATCCGCAACGCAAACGCTTTTTATGGATTTATGTGGGCGATTGCAGGTAATGTGTATAAACAATGGTGCAAGAAAAAAACAAAGAATAAAGAGTGTGAATTAACCGATAATCTGATTGATGTAGCAGAAACTTTTGACGATGATAATTCAGAATTATATCTATTGCGTCGTGAGTTGACATTGCTCTCTGAAAAGCACCGAAAAGCTGTTATTTTGTATTACATTGAAAACAAATCTTGTTCGGAAATATCCAAGCACCTCTCAATCAGTGAAAGCATGGTTAAATACCTGCTTTTCAAATCAAGACAAATCTTGAAAGAAGGTATGAGTATGGAACGAAATTATGGTCAACAGAGTTATAATCCGAAAGAATTATCAATTCTTTATTGGGGCAACGGAAAAAACACCTATAACACTGTTTATGAAAACAAAATCAGTCAGAATATTCTTTTTGCGTGCTACAATGACAAACTGACAGCAGAGGAAATAAGTCTTGAGTTAGGTATTGCATTGCCGTATATTGAGGACAATCTCAAACAGTTGGTAGAGTGTGAGGCACTCGGACTTGATGGTAGAAAATATTACACCAACATTGTAATTTTTACTGCAGAATGTGCTGTTGAGGTTGCTAACAAGACACGGGTATTCAGAAACAATATTTCAGATACGCTTTCTGAAATTATAACCAACAGAAATCTCTCAAATTCTGAAGCATGGCTTACTGTATGTTGTATCCTTTACAAAGCAATTTTTGAAAACTTACAGTCAAAAGTCAATATAGAACTTCCCGAAAACAAATTTGGTGAAAACTGTATTGTTTGGGCGGTTGAAAAATCAGTAGATTCAATGAGAAACAAAGGTTTTGAATTTGGTGTATCAAATACAGAAAACGAAAACGGTGACAGAGTGCAGTTTTTTGATTTTAGCGTTAATGGTGATATGGTGCATCACAGCTTTTACTCCTCAAAAAGTTTGACAAATGTATTTCTCGATATCGCAAAAGGCAAAAAAGATTTTGATAATGAATTTGAAAAGATTGTCGTTGCTGAACTTGTTAAAAAAGGTTATGTATTAAATGAAAATGGTAAGCTCATGGTCAATGTTCCTGTGTTCACAAAAGAGGAATTCAAACAATTTATGAGTCAGTTCAATTCTGAAGTTGAAATTGTTGAGCAAAATGCTAATGTAATAATGAATGAGGCAACAAAGATAATTAAGAATTATATACCTGTTCATTTGAAATCACAGGCATATCAGATGGCATACTTCAGAATTTTTGAGGATGCAATTTCTGTGCCTGTTGGTACTCTTGCAGAAAATAAGGTTTTGTTTCCATATAACGGCAATAGTATTTTACCTACAACATATATAATCCTAAAATAAAAAATTGGCAGAGAGTTTTTAGCTCTCTGCCTCAGACTGCTGACAAAGTCCACTCCAATTTGGAATGGACTTTGTCAGCAGTCTGAAGGACAGTCTTTACTGTCCTTTTTATCCGATGCGAAAGCAATGGCATATCATCACACCCATAAACTGCTCAAAATCAATGTTAAACTCAACTTCTATTTTGCCACACAATGTCACCGTTTATAATTGTTGCTTTAACATTAGAGCTAATTTCAAGAGGATTGCCTTCAAAAATAACAATGTCTGCATCCTTGCCTTCTTTAAGGCTGCCTATTTTATGGTCAACTCTGCATATTCGTGCCGCATCAATGGTAATTGCACGCAGCGCGTTTGCTTCGCCCAGACCTTCTTTTGCCGCAATACCTGCACATAAAGGTAAATACTGTATTCTGGAAACAGGGTGGTCGGTGGTTATGGCGACCGTAACGCCGGCATCATGAAGAATGCCTGCTGTTTTGAAATCCGACAGGCTGACTTCATCTTTATTGCGTGAAGCAAGAGATGGACCTACAATGGCAGGATATCCGCTTTTTGCAATTTCCTGTGCAATCAGATGGCCCTCCGTGCAGTGGTCAAGTGTGAGGTCAAGGTCAAATTCTTTGGCAATTCTTATTGCGGTAAAAATGTCGTCAGCGCGGTGAACATGCGCCTTAAGCGGGATTTTCTTTTCAAAGAGTTCTTTGTAACATTCCAACGTAAAATCTTCGTTTCCTGATTGGTCTTGTGAAAAATATTGTCTCGCACGGAACAGTTCTTCTCTTATCAGGGAAGCAATTCCCATACGGCTTGACGGCATATTACCGTTAAGACCGTAGCAGTTCATCGGGTTTTCACCGAATGCAATTTTAATTGCGGCAGGGGACAGAACAACCATATCATCAACACATCTGCCGTAGGTTTTTATAAATGCAAATTGTCCGCCAACCGCGTTGGAACTTCCGGGGCCTACCATAACACCGGTGATACCGACAGCAATCGCATTATGAAAAGCACTGTCCATCGGATTGATAGCATCTATTCCTCTTATAGCCGGTGTTGTTGGATTTGTGTTTTCATTGCTTGTATCATTCTGTGATGAAATTTTATCTTCCGCAATTCCGATATGGCTGTGCGCATCGATGAATCCAGGATAAACATTCAGGTTTTCGGCATTGTATATTTCTGTTTCCGCTGACGGAATAATTTGTTTTTTAATTTTTATAATTTTTCCGTTGTCTATCAGCATATCAGCCCGTATCGGTGTGTCACTTTCCATTGTGTGTAAAAGCCCATTTTTAATTAAAAGCATATTTTTTTCTCCTTGCAGTTTCTTCTGTGTGAATAGTTTGCCGCAAATGCGGTAAACTATCCTTGTAACTGTTCAGGAGGTGAGAAAATGAACAACAACAGCAACAACAATAAGAACAATCAGAGCAACCAGAACAACCAGAACAATCAGAGCAATCAGAACAACAAGAATAGTCAGAACAATCAGAAGAATCAAAACAACCAGAACGATCAGAACAACAGAAGCAATCAGAATAAATAATCAATCAAAAGCCTCTGTTTTTTGTCACAATTGGGAGAGCACTTGAATGATCTTCCGGAATTAAGGGGTTTACAACTCCTCATTTTCACCATAAAGGGCTGTTACACTTCCGCTTTCGGATTTGCAACAGTCCGTTTTCGCTGTTTATGCCACTTTAGTCGATCCAATCATAAAATACACGATTTTCAAATTATTACTTTATTCCGTGTTTATTACAATAATCAATCATAATATTCTTAAAATGCTCATGCTTGAAATTGTTTTTCACATCGCTGATATCAACATAAAATCCTGCAATCAGATTCTGAATGATTGCTTCTGCCAAAAAGGCTTCAAATACATAATCATTTGTAAAAGCTTCTTCAATAGCGGTATTCAGTTCAGTGTTGATTCCTTTGATTGCGGCACGATAAATGAGGTTTTCTTTACCAAGATATTCACCTGCGTTTTTCAGACATTCCAAACCTTTTCGCATGTCCCCAACGGTGCATTTGCCTTTATATTCAATCACTTTTTCGCCGCCGAGCAATATAAAATCCACCGTTGTTTCAAGTATTTTTGCAAGGTCGGGCAAAAGGGAGGTATCCGGCAGCGTTTCGCCGCGCTCCCATTTGCTGACCGCCTGAAAGGATACGCCGATTCTTTCACCCAACTCATTTTGCGTGATTCCTTTTGTTTTGCGCAAAGTTGCAATCTGCGCACCGACTTTTTTAGCATCCATCGTACTCACTCCTGTTTTGTAATTTCATTTACATTATATTGAATTTATCAAGCTGCTGCAATAACCGTATGATTGAGTTTTTATCTGCAACACTCTACTGATTGTGTGCATTTGTATTGCAATATTGTTATGATTATGTTACTATAAAAACAATAAATTCAAACGGAGTTCACTGATGGCTGAAGCAGAAAAAGTAATATTGACAAATATGTGCATGGTGTATGCCGGTACAAAAGTTCTTGTGCAAAATCGGTTGGATAAGAACTGGAAAGGCCTTACATTCCCCGGCGGTCATGTTGAAAAACACGAATCATTTACAGATGCCGTTATCAGAGAAGTAAAAGAAGAAACGGGGCTTGCTATTTCTTCGCCGCAACTATGCGGTATCAAACAGTGGCCTGCTTCCGAATCGGAACGATACATCGTTTTGTTTTACAAAACAGACAAGTTCGAGGGGGAATTGAAATCTTCAGACGAGGGAGAAGTGTTCTGGATGGATTTAGAAGATTTCAAAAAAGCAGAACTTGCAAAAGATATGGACAAAATGCTCGAAATATTTCTGCGTGATGAATTAAGCGAATTTTATTATTATCACAACAAAATTGACGGTGAGTGGAAATTCTGTATAAAATAAAAATATTGAAACAGGGGAGATGTATCATGTTTCCGTCGGTATTGGACAAGGCCGAAGTTTTATATTATACGCACAAAGATGATTACGGTGTCATCCGATTTCCTGATTGTGAAAAAGCAGATTTATACCGATATCTTGCAATCTGCAAATACGCCAATGATAATAACTATTATTTGTTTTGTTGCAATGAAAATTTTGAAGTTGTAAGTGATACTGCCTGGGACAGTGCAGAGCAATGTATGCAAATTGCAGCGTCTTACAAAACGGATATTGAATGGATAAAACTGAAAGATGAATATTGATCAGTCCCGGGAAGTTGTGACAATTGCGACTATCCGGGTCCATTTTTTTATTCGTTTTTTCTGAAAATATCAAGCATATGAATTGACAAGCCGACACTGTCTTTGCGTTCACAAAGATTGGATAAAAACTTCATATATTCCTCAAATTCGCGATCACTCAACTGGTCAAATTTGTCATCAAAAAGATAGGACAACATATCCACACCGACAAAATGCAATCGTGTCGTGTTTTTATCTTTCATCAGTTCATCAATATCTGATTTTCTGTATAATTCAAAAATTTCCTCGGGAGATGAAATCGTATGGTAATTCTCTTGAATAAGGCCTTTATCGAGATACGGTATCACCCTATGCGTGTAAAAGAATTTGTATAGCGTGGTATCATTGTTGCAGTAGGACGAAAAAATGATGCCGTCCGGTTTGGCAATGCGGATTGCTTCGTCGAGGGCACGATGTTTGTCCGCATCTTCAAAAAGATGATACATCGGCCCCAACAGCAAAACAATATCAAAACTGTTGTTTTCAAAAACTGATAAGTCACAGGCATTGCCCTGCATTATTTTTATATTGTGATGCGGTTTCACTTTTTTCTGCATGATTTCTATGTTATGAGCAACCAATTCAACCGCGGTCACATCATAACCCTTTTCTGCAAGTGCAATTGAGTACCTGCCCGTACCGGCACCGATTTCGATTATTTTTGCACCGGGAAAGAGATATTTTTCAATGTATTTCATTGTAGTCAGGTATTCAGGTCTTCTGCTTTTGCGCAACAATCGACCGTCTTCATCGTAGTTGTTGTAAAAATCAATTACACTGTTGCCGGGTTTGCTGTTTTTCTTTTTGAGCAATTTTGCAAGTTTCATTTATATTCCTCCTTAAAATATAAAAACGGTGTAAGCTTATATTGTAAGCCTACACCGTTATAATCATATCGTGAAAACGCAGTTATATATCCCGAAATGAATATAGCAACGTAGACCTGCACACACAAGGTTGTGCAAGCCAATACTGATACATATTCGTTTTATGAGAAATGAAACTACGCATAATTCACCTCAAAAATTCTTATATTCAAGATAACACATAATAAAATGATTGTCAAGGGATTGTTTTTTTGCTTAAAAATGATATGCTTTGAACAGACAGAGGCGGATATTTATTATGAGCAGATTTCTTGAAGATTTTGCACAGGTTATAGGGGATAATGACGGCAGCGTCCGCTTTAGCATTCTGCCGGGAAAATATTTTTCAACCGCTCGGTTTTCGTGAGGCTGCATGGGGTTGCTGTCCGCCGGAGCATGCTATCGGTGCGACGGGGCTTTATATCAGAGTGAATGACATGATAAAACTCGGTGCAGTTTACCTTAACTGCGGCACATATCGGGGCAAGCGAATTCTTTCTGAGGGATGGGTAAAAACAGTGCTTGCTGGACAGTATGAATTTGCTTCATACAAATCTGACTGACGGAGATTATGGGATTTTTTTGTATGTTTTTGTAAAATTGCTCAATAAGTATATGAAACTACTTGTTTTTTTTGTTATTTTGTGTTATGCTATTCAAAATAGTTATTGAAACAACTATTTTATGTAATACCTTGATTGTACTTATCTAAAAAAGATTCTTAGGCAGGTGAGCAGGTGTTGGCGAGTCTAACAGAAAAAGTGTTTGAAAAATATTACGAGAAATATTATCCACAGGTATACGGATATGTTTTAAAGAAAATAGCGAACGAACAAGCTGCAGAGGATTTGACAATGGATGTTTTCTGCCAGGTTTGGCGTAAGTTCGATACGTTTGATGAGAGCAAGGCTACTTTTCAGACATGGTTATATGTAATTGTCAACAATAAGTTGAAAAATTATTACCGTGATCGAAAAGAAATTGTTGAGTTTGATGATGCCTTTATGGGGGATGAAGATCAGACGGATGATGTGCTTGAAGCCATTCAACTTCAGGAATTGCGTGAACATTTGTATATTGCGCTTGATGAATTGAATGAAGTACAGCGTCAGATCATTATCTGTAGATATTTTAATGATATGAATGCAAGTGAAATTGCATACGATATCGGTCTGTCTCCGGGCAATGTCCGTATCCAGTTAAAAAGGGCTATGGACAAAATCAGAGACTATTTTGATGAAAATAACATAAGGTGGGAATAAAAATGGCAGATCTTTACAGAAAATCATCATTGGATAAATTATCAAATCCCGAACAACTTGACAGAATGATTAAAATATCATCACCGCTGTCCTGGCTTGCTCTTATTGCTGTTTTGCTTATCATTGTTGCAACGCTTGTATGGTCAATTGCCGGTACGCTGCCTACAACTGAGACAGTGAACGGCATGGTTGTTGATGTGAATAGTGTGCATGCAATTTACGCCAATGCTGCAGGTACTTTTAACGGCTATTCCAAAGATATCGGTGATACGGTGGCGCAAGGCGATGAAATTGCAGAAATCACATTGGCTGACGGCACGGAAAAAACGATCACAGCCGATTGTGACGGTGTGTTGAGTGTGCAGTCTTTTGTTGCGGAAGATGAATCGGCGGCGGTTTTTGCAGGGACAGAAATTGCAAGAATAACACCTGCAAACATCGGATCACAGGTTGTTGTTTGTTATATTCAGTTGTCTTCTGCTCAAAAATTTGAAAAGGGTCAGGAGGTTCTGGTTTATCCGACCTCCGTTGATTCTCAGAAATACGGTCACATGGTGGCTGAAATTGTTTCTGTTGAGGAATATGCAACGAACAGAAATTCTTTGATGTATGTATTAGGCAGTGACAATATGATTGCAGATCAGTTTATCGGCAACGGTCCCATTGTTGCCGTTGTTTGCAGGCTCAAAACAGATGTGTCTTCCAAGAGTGGTTTTTACTGGTCCGGTGAAAGTGGAAAAGACCTCACAATTTCCAATGACACTATGATTTCTGCTAAAATCAAGGTCGCTGAAGAAAAGCCGATCTCTAAACTCTTCGGAAAATTCAAGGATAATGCGGAGGGCTGATAATGAGCAAGTATGCTAAAACGCCAACCATATATCAGATGGAAGCAACTGAATGCGGTGCGGCATCCCTTTCGATGATTTTTGCCTATTTCGGGAAAAACATTCCGTTGGAACAGATGCGCATAGAAACCGGTGTTTCCCGTGACGGTTGCAACGCAGGTAACATAATGCGTTGCGCCAAAAGATACGGGTTGGATTGTCATGGATTCAGAAAGGAACCTGCGGCACTCAAAGAGTTGCAACCTCCTTGTATCATTCATTGGAATTTTAACCATTTTGTTGTTTTTGAAGGTTTTAAAGGTAAGTTTGCATATATCAACGATCCTGCTATGGGGCGTCGCAAACTCACCATGGAGGAACTGGACGAGGCTTTTACCGGCGTTGTGTTAACATTCGAAAAGACTTCTGCGTTCGTAAAAGAGAAAAAGAAGAATACGTTGATGGACTTCATCAAACACAGATTGAAAGGGCAGTATTCTACTTTGTTCAGACTTTTGTTTGTCGGATTGTTGCTTGTTTTTCCCGGTTTGTTGTTCCCTGTATTGTCTCAGGTATTTATGGATGATGTCTTGGTCGGCGGTAATACTTCGTGGTTTTCAAAGCTTATCCTGTTCATGTGTGCGACACTTTTATTGCAGGCAGGCTTGACTGTCTATCGAAATCTTGTTCTTGCTAAATTGCAAAAAAAGATGGTTTTGCTGTCTGCCCGAGAGTTCTTGCACAATATGTTCAGACTGCCGATCAGTTTCTTTGATCAGAGATATGTCGGTGATTTGTCCGGAAGAGTAAGCAACAATGCAAATGTCAGCGTATTTCTCGCAGGCGAACTTGCAGAAACTGCACTTAATATTTTCGTTGCCGTTTTTTATTTGATTTTGTTGCTTATATATAGTCCGGTGCTGACCGCAATTGCAATAGCAACGGTTATTGTTAATCTGGTGGTTGTGAAGATTTCTTCCGGGATGCTGTCCAATGCATCAATCAAATTGCAGCAGGATTCCGGTAAACTTGCAGGTGCAGTGTGTGCCGGACTCAGCATTACAAGTACTTTGAAGGCATCCGGTGCTGAAAATGAGTATGTCGGAAGAATTCTCGGCTATAATGCAAAGACAATTTGTACAGAGCAGAAGTTAAGTAAAACGCAGCAAATCATCAATGCTATCCCGGATGCTGTTAAAATGATCGGCGATGTGTTGATTCTGATTGTGGGTGGGCTGATTGTTATCAACGGCGATATGACTGTTGGTATGTTGGTAGCCTTCACTACTCTTTTTGGTTCTTTTTCTGAGCCGGTGGATGCATTGGTCGGATTTGTAAAAAACATTCAGACAACCAAAGCAGACATCAATCGCGTTGAGGATATTATGAATTATCCTTTGGATGAAAAATTTGATACCGAAACTCCTAAAAGGCAGATAATGACAAAATTGGAAGGCTCGGTTGAGTTAGATCAAATTGCTTTCGGTTACAGCAAACTCAAAGATCCTATCGTATCGGAGTTTTCATTTAAAATTGACTGTGGTTCATCCATTGCTTTTGTCGGATCTTCCGGTTGTGGTAAATCAACCGTTTCAAAAATCGTCAGCGGTTTGTATAAACCCTGGCAGGGAAAACTCTTTTTCGATGGCATACCTGTTGATGAAATTCCCAATGAAGTATTGAACGCCAGTGTTTCTACCGTCAGTCAGAATATAACATTGTTCTCCGGTTCCATCAGAGATAATCTGACCATGTGGAATGACAGCATTTCCGAATCTGATATGATTGCGGCCGCAAAGGATGCCTGTATTCATGATGTTATTTCGCAGAAGCCGGGTGCGTATGATTATAAGTTGACAGAAGGTGCATCGAACATGTCCGGCGGACAACGCCAGAGATTGGAAATTGCACGCGCGTTGGCAACCAATCCGACTGTGTTGATAATGGACGAAGCAACAAGCGCACTTGATCCTGTCGTAGAGAAGAAGATTATGGATAATATAAAACGCAGAGGTTGCACCTGTGTGATTGTTGCACACAGGCTGAGTGCAATCAGAGACTGTGATCAGATTATTGTCATGAATCGCGGTAAAATTGTTCAGCGTGGTTCACATGATGAATTGTCGCAAGTCGACGGCCATTACAGACGGTTTATTTCTAACTTATAAGGAGGGAGAATATGAACACTATGGATAATTTGATCTCCTTGAAGGGCGGAGATACATACATAACAAATTCCGAAGTAAATGCATACAAGGTGACAGAAGGAACTGTGTTGGTGTATGTTGTTCCGATGAAAAACAGAAAGCCGGGGAGAAGATCCTTCATTTATCAGGCAGAATGTAATGAAGTGATTCCCAGCTTTGCTTATAAAGATATCGAATATTGTGAATGGCGTTTCTGTTTTGTTGCCGTTGACAGTGCAAAACTCTCAGTCATTGAAAACGGCTCTACCAGAGTTCTGCGTGAAAAATTTTCAAAAAAGGCGAAAATTAAAAATTTCAGCAGAGAAGGTTTCAATGGCGGGTTGGTTGATCAGTACAGAATCAACATTGTAACCGAAGACGGATTTATCAAACGTACACAACATCAAAGAGAAGATACGGCTTCCAATATCCTTAATCTGATCCTGAATTCATTTAGAAATATGAAATTCAACGTATCGGAAGGGAATAGCCATAATCTTCTTTACAATGCAATGTCCATCTTGTGCAACAGTCAGAAGATTCCGATTGCACCGTATGAGAAAATAAAAGAAGCTTGCGGCGACAAGTTTGATGTTCCTGATGTTGCCCGGATTTCTCATTTTGCTTATCGCGAAATCGTTTTGAATCCGGGGTGGCATAAGGAGGATGGCGGTTGTTTTATCACTTTTACAGAGCAGAAGAAGCCAGTCGTCTGCTTGACAAAAGGTACACATTCGTATATGCTTTGGGACGTTGAAAATAATTGTGCATTACCGTGCAGTAAGAAAGTTGTTGAATCGTTGTCTCCGAAGGCATACATGATTTATACTCCTCTGCCTAATAAAAAGTTAAATTGGAAAGATTTGTTTGGCTATTGTGCAAAGAAAATCAGAACAGCTGATATTGCTTTGCTTTCCTTTCTGACAATTGTGACTTCCTTGATCGGAATTCTGACACCGTCTCTCAGCCAAAGCATATATGACAATTATATTCCCTTGGGTGCCAAGAGTGTTCTGTTTCAGCTTGGTTGTTTGCTGGGTTCATTTATGGTGGCAAATATTATGTTCTCGATCGTTAAGAACATTGCGACGTTCAGAATCTCAAGCCGGATGTCATATGATATGCAGAGTGCTGTTTACGACAGACTTTTCAATCTGCCGGAAAGCTTTTTCAGAAATTATGAATCTGCAGATCTGGCACAGCGCGTTATGGGGGCAGATAATGTTGTTGCATCGCTTGCCAACGTGTTGCTTTCTTCGGCAGTTGCGCTTATATTTGCTGTTGTTTATTTTGTGAAAATGGCAGGATATTCGTGGAAACTTACTCTGATCGGATTGTTGCTGATTGTTGTATACGGATTTGTATATTATTTTATTTCTGCCCGTGCGTTGAAATATAAAACAAAAGCAATTGAACTGGATGGTAAAACCGGTTCCCTGATGTATCAGTTTTTGACCGGCATTGCAAAAATCCGTATTGCGGGTGTTGAGGACAGAGCATTGTTTGAATATCTGAAGCCTTATGTCGAACAAAGAAATGAAGAACAAAAGCGGGAAAAAATCCAGGATCTCGGAGCTGTAATCAATCTTGTTTCCGGCAGTTTGTTTTCAATTGTCTTCTATTTGATCATTATTAAAGCGCAGACAGACATCAGCCTTGGTTCTTTTGTTGCATTCAATACCCTGTTTGGCTCTTTCTCGGCTTATGTATTGCAATTGGTTAACAGTTTTGTAACTTATAAGAATGAGAAGCCGAATATTGATCGTTTGAAACCGGTATTTGATGCGCTTCCTGAATTTGATGAGGCAAATGAACTGCCCGGCGACATCAGTGGCGGTATTGAAATCAACAATGTTTCGTTTTCTTATGACAATGATTCACCTTTGGTTCTGGATAACATTACACTCGATATAAAACCCGGTGAATATGTCGGTCTGGTTGGTTCATCCGGTTGCGGTAAGTCTACTTTGATGAAACTGTTGCTTGGCTTTGAAAAGCCGAACGCGGGTAAAATCTACTACGACAATAAGGATATTGAAAGTATAGATAAGCGTGAACTCCGTAAAAAGATGGGGGTAGTTCTGCAGGATGGTAAATTGATCTCGGGCAGTATCTTTGAGAATATTACCATTACGGCACCCGCTGCAACCGTGAAAGATGTCAACGCTGTGATTGCGGCGGTTGGCCTTAAGGAAGATATTGCGGCAATGCCAATGGGGCTTCATACGGTCCTGTCTGAGGATTGTGGGACCATCTCAGGTGGTCAGCAGCAGCGTATTCTGATTGCTCGTGCAATTATATCAAACCCGAAGATCTTATTCTTCGATGAGGCTACCAGCGCGCTTGATAATATTACACAGAGCATGGTTTGCGAAACGCTTGAAAAAATGGATGCCACGCGAATTGTCATTGCACACCGTTTGAGTACCATCATCAAGTGCGACAGAATCATCGTATTGGATAAAGGACATATTGTCGAGCAAGGTACTTATGATGAACTGATGCAAAATCGTGCATTGTTCTATCAGTTGGCCAGTCGTCAGATGGTTTAAAAAAATATAAAAAAAGTTGTAACACCTTTCAGAATTAAGTGTATATACAAATGAAAGTGAACACCGGCTTGTCCGGAATGATTATCCTTTCATGCAATTGTCCTTGCTGTTACGCGATTTCTGCTGTTGCCGTGGCAATTGCGAAAATAAAGTATATACTAATATCTTTCTTTACGTGACACGATTGGTGTTGATTGTATGAATTGTCGATTGACAATTCATACAATCGGCAAACGGGATGTTACTAAAAAGTGTCAACTCGAGCATATTTGAGGTAGCACTCCCATCCGGATTTGTCAGAAGAAATCGTAGAGATTGATGCATTCTGTCCGATATGCGCAAGCATTGGAAATATATATTGAACTGATGAGGTGATATTTGTGATTGAAAAGTTGATAAAGAAAATTGCAAATACGCAGGATTTTGTGCAGGATGATCGACTTGGTCAAATGGTGAAACAATACGACAAAGACGAACTTTCTGAGGAAAACTTGTATTTTGTGTCTGCGGCAAGCAAAGGCACCGCGAGTTATTCGGATTTTCTGCGATTGGTGCAGGAACGTGAAAACAAGCGCAATTAAGTGAAATCCTGAGAATGGTGCGGTATTAAAAAGACGCGCGGTGAACTGCGATATGTTTATGAACATATTGCCGGATTTTAAAACAGAAAAAAAATAATTGCCGTCATGCTTGAGGAAAAATCCTTTTTGTATGCATATGCAGATATCAGCATTGCCGGCAATGTATAAATATAAACAATACAGGAGGGCGGGTTTGTGCCTAAGGCTGTGTTAAAAAAACTTACCACCAATGAGGAGATTGTAATCACAACTCCTAAAATGATTATCGGAAGAGCAGCATCTGAAAAGATTAAACCCATTGTAGACTATTCTATCATGACGAATTCTATGATAAGCAGACTTCATGCTGTCATTATGAGCAAAGACAATGAGTTTTATATTGTTGATTGCGGAGCTCTTAATAAGACATTTCTCAACGGAGCAGAATTAAAAATCAATGAAAAATATCTGCTTCATGATGGGGATATCATAAGACTTGCCAATGAGAAATTCCGTTTTCAAAAATCTGAGGAGTAAGGATGCAGAACATATTTTTGCATTTTACTCTGCATTGGCGGTCGATCTGATAATGCAGAGATATATACAACTGATAAAATATCTAACAGTTACTGATTGATCGTAACCGATGTTCAGGAGGGCATGACGATGGAGAAATGGCCTCCTGTTCGGGCGTTATTTTATGCTTACCAACAATAGTAAAGATGCTGTTGATTTGATCTGTTTTATATTAAAGGTTTAAAGGATGGTGTGCAAATGAACACAAGACGTATGAACGGGGATACATTAGAAGTCCTCAATGGGAAAAATGTGATTATTTCTTTGACCGAAAAACTTGTAAACAAAGAGATGCATATTTCTGTATCCGGTGAAATAAAAAATGAAGTGGCGCACGAGTTTGAGGATGAATTGATGGCTTCTTTTTCCGTATGTAATGTTGTCAAACTTGATCTTTCGAAAGTGACCTATATTGCAAGCATTGCAATGCGGGCGTTACTTTCCGTTCAACAAATTATAGATGAAAACAAGGATGCCGTCCTTTTAATCACCAGTATGTCACCGGAGGTAAAAGAAATGTTTGATTCTGCCGGTTTTCTTGACATACTCAATATTGAGGAATAAGGAGGTGGGGATATGAAGAGATGCGCAGCAAAGCCTTATGAAGGACATGAAAAATATATATTTGTAAGTTATTGCCATCGTGATCGTGCGTATGTGTTTCCGGTTATTGAGCAGTTGGCTAAGGACGGATACCGTGTTTGGTACGATGAAGGTATCGACCCCGGTTCCGAATGGCCTGAAATTATCGCAAAGCACCTGAACGGGGCATCTACTTGCATTGCTTTCATTACGGAAAATTCAATCAATTCGCATAATTGCCGCAGAGAAATCAATTTTGCTCTCTTAAAAAAGAAATTTTTTATTTCCGTTGTATTGGAACCGGTGCAGATGTCCCTGGGGATGGAGATGCAATTGTCTTCGTCGCAGTCTATTTTTAAGTATAATTTGGCTGATGAAAAAGAGTTTTTCTCCAAATTATATGAAGCAAAAGAGCTTGAAAAATGTAAAGGTGTTCCCATTCCTTCAATTGTTGTTTCTACACCACGGGATTATTTGAGAGAGGAAAAAGGATCCGATAAAATGAGAGATCCTTTCAGTGACCGTTGGTTTGTACCGGGAGCTGCAGATAATGCAGAAAGTCAACAGCGCAGAGCGGAAGAAGAAAAACGCAAAGCCGTTGAGGCAGAGCGACTTAAAGCAGAAGAAGCAAAACGTAAAGCTGCAGAGGCAGAACGACTTAAGGAGGAAGAATCAAAGCGTAAAGCCGCAGAGGCAGAACGACTTAAGGAGGAAGAAGCAAAACGCAAACTCCTTGAAGACGAAAAACGCAAGGCGGCAGAAATTGCTCGCGTGGCAGCTGAAAAGGCCGCCAAGGATGATTATCGCAGAGTTGAAGAAGCTGCACAAAAAGCCATTGCAGAAACCAAACGGCGTCAGGCGGCTGAGGTTGCCCGTAAAGCCGCAGAGACAGCACGTCTCAGTGCTGAGGAAATTGCACGAAAAGCGACTGAAGAAGTTGCACGTCTCAGATCTGCGGAGGATGCATTGCGCAAGACCGAAGAGGTTGCGCGGAAGGCTGCTGAGGCGGCAGAACGGCACAGTGCGGAAGAAACAGCTCGAAGACTTTCTGAAGAGACAGAGTGTCGCAGGGCAGAAGATGCTGCGCGAAAAGCCGCAGAAGAAAGTCGTAAAATTGCAGAAGCCGCGAGAAAAGCGGTTGCTGATGAACAGCGTAAGGCAGAAGAAGCTGCAAATAAGGCTGTTAAAGAGGCGGAACGTCGCAGAGCCGCAGAAGCAGCACGTAAAAATGCAGAGGAATCACGTCGCAGAGCGGAAGATGCCGCACGCAAAGCAGCCGAGGAGGAAGCGCAGTACAAGGCCGCGGAGGAAGCATGCCGCAGTGCAGAAAATGCGGCACGTAAAGCCGCAGAGGACATGCGGAACCGGGCGCAAGAAGTTGCGCAAAAAGCGGCTACAGAAGAACGTCGCAGAGCAGAAGAGGTTTCGCGAAAGATTACCGAAGCTACTGAACGTCGCAAAGCGGCAGAATCTGCGCGCAAAGCTACTGAAGAGGCTGAACGGCTCAAAGTCTCAGAAGCTGTACGAAAGGCTACTGAAGAAGCCGAACGTCGCAGAACAGTAGAAACTGCGCGCAAAACTGCAGAAGAAGAATGCAGCAGAGCCGAAGAAAATGTACGTAAAGCAGCTGAAGAAGAGGCGCGCCTCAGAGTTACCGAGGAAGCATGTTGCAGAGCAGAAGAAGCTGCACGAAAAGTGGCAGAAAAAGAACGCTGCAGAGCAGAAGAAGCTGCGCGGAAAGCCGCTGAAGAAGCGGAACGCCGCAGGGCGGAAGAATCCGCACGTAGAGCCGCTGAAGAAGCCGAACGCCGCAGAGCGGAAGAATCTGCACGCAAAGCCGCTGAAGAGGCGGAACGCCGCAGGGCGGAAGAAGCCGCACGCAAAGCCGCTGAGGAAGCTGAACGTCGCAGAGCGGAAGAATCTGCACGCAAAGCCGCTGAAGAGGCGGAACGCCGCAGGGCGGAAGAAGCCGCACGTAGGGCCGCTGAAGAAGCGGAACGTCGCAGAGTTGAAGAGGTTGCACGTAAAGCTGCTGCAGAAGAAGCTCGTCGCAGGGCGGAAGAAGCCGCACGCAAAGTCGCTGAAGAAGCGGAACGCCGCAGAGCAGAAGAAGCCGAACGCAAAGCCGGTGTAATATACGAGCCCATGCCAAGAAAACAAAATAATGCCAGTTCTACCCATATGCTGAAACGAGAGAAAACAGGTGAAATTATTAAAATCACTAAATTCCCGTTCAAAATGGGGCGCTCCAATACGGCGGATGACTATGTAATTGCAGACAATCGCTCCATCAGCAGAAGCCATGCTACTTTCATTGTAAGAGATGATTCATGTTTTATCATTGATAATCGCTCTCTCAATAAAACATATGTCAACGGTGTAATTATCCCTCCGGAAACGGAACAAATTTTATCCAATGGCGACAATGTCTGGTTGTCCAATGAACGCTTTGTGTATTTGAAATTTCAAAACTAAACACAAATGATAAAGATCGACCGTGCCGAATGTGCATCGCGGTCGATCTTTTTTTGTTTTAGCGAAAGACAAAAACGTGAATGGCGCCATACATAAAATTGATAAAACTTGAATAATATCAAAAATTGGTACTTGCATAACGCGCTCAAATATGGTTAAATATATATAAGTATATGTATATATTTGTCTTTCATTTGGGAGGATGATTAAATGAATAAAGTGTTTTTGAGAAACATCATTATCACCGTTGTTGTGTTCGCTCTTGTTATCGTCGGTGCAGTCGGAATTGCCCGCAAGGATTCCGCGAAAGAGGTTTCCGGCAAAAATCAGGGAGTTGTTGAATTACATGTCAGTTTGGGCGGTGCAATGGGCGAGCTTGGTGATACGGCTTCTGACCTTGTTTCAGATATCACGGGAGGCGGCATTTCTGTTGAATCTGTTCTCGGCACGGTCAAGGGTTTTGTTTATTCGGATGCCATTGTCAATGTCATTATGTCGCTGGCTTACCCGTTGCTCAAGCAGACGCTGACGGATCTGAATATGCTTGAATTTGCACACACCATTGATTTGTATTACAGTGGTCCGTCCCTTGCCGAACAACTGGGAGAAAATACATACACCTGTCTTGATACAGACGGTTCCCGTAAACCGCTGAATGAAGTTCTGAACAGTGTCGGTGACGATTGGACCTATATGGATACGGAAGTCACTTATGCAAAAGAAAACGGTAAGCAGGCAAGCACAACGCTTTGGAACTCCATTGAGTGGGGTGTTACGGATGAAGAAAGTTTCTTCACTGTCATGGCAGAAATGAGCAAAGGTCTGCGCGGCGTGCTTGAAGTTTGTATTCAGAGCAAGACTCGCGTTGTTAATGTCAATGTTCTGGAAGTGCTTCTTGATTTTGATGCAATTCCCATTCGTATGGATGCGGCTGATGTTTTCAATGCAGCCGAAAAATCCGGCTATGAAAGCTGCCTTGTTCCGCTGTTCAATATGCTCGGTCTTGTGGACGGCGAATATCCGTCTGTTGAAGAATACATTGGTTATACCGATATTGCAGATATGTGGAAAGGTATCCTGCAGCCTGTTTTTGCCGCAGTTGATAAGATTGCAAGCAGTGCAGATCCCATGCAGTGCATCACAAGCCTGCTTGTGAATTTTGCAAATGCAGTCGAAAGCGGTTCTCTTGTGGATGGAATTCGCAGTCTGCGCATGGATGCCAAGTTTAATCCGCTTGCGGCGCTTGTAATGGGATATGAAGACGGGCTTCTGTTTAATCTCGGTCAGGCTTTGGTTGAAATGATCGGAGAAATCGGCATTAAACTTGACGGTGATTTCAATACATTGCTTGACAGTCTTCTGCAGATGATTGTCAAAACCGACAGTGCGGATCTGCCGACGATGGATGTTGCAAGTTTGACCGCTTGTGCATCCGCTCAGACGCTTGCAAACGGTGCGACTTACTATGTTGCAGATGCACAGAAAGTAACCGATTTTCTGATTGATTATGTGATTCAGGAAGCGACAGTGGAGGCAATCCTACAGCACACCTCACTTGCCGGTACGCAAACGGCTTCCGATGTGCTCGCAGGAGTTGCAAGCAGTAAAGAGGGGCTTAGCAAAGTTGTAAAAACACTGGCACAGGCTCTTTTCTTCAGTAAATAACAGTAAAAAATACAGGTGGGAATTTGTCATTTCCCACCTGATTTTTATGCTGTTTTTTTCATCCTACAAGACTGTCAAACAGCAACATAACACAAAAGCCTACCAAAAGGGAAAATGTTGCTGCACGTTCATTGCCGTGTGCGTGTGTTTCGGGAATAATCTCGTCACTGGTTGCATAAAGCATTGTACCACCTGCAAAAGCAAGGGCAAAGGGGAGGATTGCTTCCGAAAAATGCACGCCGAGATAGCCGATCAGTGTTCCGACTACTTCAATAAGGCCTGTAAATAATGCGATAAAAAAGGCTCGCCGCTTTTTGATACCGATGCCGAGCATCGGCGCAATAATTACCATACCCTCAGGAATGTTTTGCAAAGCGATTCCCCCGGCAATACTCAGAGCCTGTCCGGTATTGCCCGTGCCGAATCCGACACCTGCCGCAAGTCCCTCGGGCAGGTTATGAATGGCAATCGCGATCACAAAAAGCAGAACTTTGTTCATGCTTGCATTCTTTTTCGGATGATCTTCTTGTTCACTGCCTGACAGATTGTGCAGATGCGGGAGCAGTTTATCAACAAGAATCATGCACACGGCACCTGCAAATATGCCGAGTACGGTTATGAGCAACCCGTACTCTCCGCCAAGATTGATTGATTCGGCAATCAGCCCGAAAACAGCGGCGGCAAGCATAACGCCTGCGGCAAAAGCAAGAACTATATCATTGAGTCTGTGGCTTGGATTTTTAATGATAAATCCAAGGATCGCGCCGAATACGGTAGCAAGACCAACACCGAACGCAGTCATTAAAACCATTAACATATTGAAAATACCTTTATAATAAAATTATGCTTTATTTGTTTTTCTTGCTACGGGGTAAACGAGTTCTCCTTTTGCGGCAGATACAGCGGATTTACCGAGATTTGTAAGGATAAGTGTTGTTGCTTTCCAGAAATGCTTTCTGGTGTCTTTATCATGGTCAAAATAGTTATTGACCATTTTGGGAACAGATGTCACAATGTTTTTTGCAAAACCGGTCAGATTTTCTGTTTCTGTAGCCATAAACGTATCATTAAGAATCGTTCTGAAGCCGTTGATGTCTTCATTGCTTGCTTGTTCAATTGTATTGGCAAAGGCTACATCCTGCGCCTTACCAACTGCAGTCAGGTCATCAGCAAGAACGGGAAGCGCACCGTCCAACTGCCATGTGCTGATATCATGCTGCACAAGCCCAAGGAACGGAATGCTGCTTTTAACGACTTTGAAATCGTTGTCATGTTTGAGCATCAGTCCGAACAGGGAACTGTCGGGCACAAAATGACGATAAACAGGGCGGATTGAATTGTATTCATCACTGTCAAGGTAATTGTCATCCGCAAATCCGGGCCCGTCATTGTTGTACACTCTTTTAATTCTTTTGCGGGTTTCTTCGGAACAATGCAAGGCGGCATAAAGAGCAAGATGTCCGCCTTTTGAATGACCTGTTACATATATGTCACCATCAAGATTGGCGGCCGCCTCTTCAAGATACTGAATGGTCAGGTCGTGTGAACCTGTTTTTCCTTTGAGCAACAGGTCAAAATCCTCAACCCATCCCAAAATACTGTCATCTGTTCCGCGGAAGGCAATGACATTGACCTTATTCGGAAGTATGAATGTTGCTGCAGCAAATTGCACGGTGTTTTCTTCGTCGAATACAGATCGTACACCGGTCAGCTTGATTGCGGCAAAACGTCGGTGCGAGGACATCTTCACCAGTCTGCGGCAGATATGCTTGGGTAATACAAGACCTGCGGGCACCATTTTGTAGTTATGCAGTGCATAGAATGCCTGTGCATAATGCCCCAGTGTTTTTGGTGTTTTCTCAAATTCGGACGGAGCCACTTTTTCAAGCGGCATATAAAAGATATTGTTCAGGGAAAAGTCATCACCGTCAGTATACGGTAATTCCGAAAACGGAATATTGCCGAATTCTTCAATATATGTAGTAATATTGGGCATAAATCAACACTCCTTACAATTATTGTCTGTATTATAATTCAAATAAACAGCAATATCAAGTCAAACTTTGTCAAATTTATGTATAATTGCAAGCAATTGCCAGTATCATGAATACGATCGAAGCGGCAAATTCCGCAATAAATAAAGGTGCGGTGAATTTTAACCATTTTCTGTATGTGACACCAACCATTCCGATTGCAATAATCATGATTCCGCTGGTGGGGTACAGAAGATTTGTAAAACCGTCACCAAGGCAGAAAGAAAGGATTACACTCTGACTTGTGATGCCGAGCATATTGGCAAGCGGCAGGATGACCGGCATCGTTAAAAGTGCTTTGATAGAGCCGCTGCCGATAAAGAATTCCAGTGCCATGATAATAAAGAAAATGACCAGAATACAGATATATGGATTCAAGCCCTGAATATGCGTGTAGGCGGAGTGAAGAATGGTCGGCAGGATCTGTCCTTCAGTCAGGACATAAATGATTGCAAGAATAAGCACAAAGAACGGCAGAATCGGTAAAATGGTTTTGATCCCCTTGCCGAAATTTCTGAAGAAATCTCTTCTGCTCATTCCGGAGAAAACAGCGGCAAAAACAGCACCTAACGCAAACATAACAGGCATGGCGGCAGATGAAATCGTTCCGCCCATATCAAGCGCAAAATCAAGTGCAATCAGCAGAAAAACACAGGCAAGACAAATGCCGAATGCCTTGCTTGCTTTTGCAATGCGTTTATCCAGCATCGCTTCCTTGCAAACATCAATCGGATATTTATCACGCATCTGCAGGTCACTTTCATAAGAAAGTGATTTCTGCGGATTTTTTTCAATGCGCTTTGCGTATAAGACAAGGAAAGCGGTCAGAATTGCATAGACCACAAAGAATACGATAATACGAAAACCGAGTCCTGAATAAATTTCAAGACCTGCCATTTTCTGAATGGTGACAACATTAAAAGGATTGAATGTTGCGGCCGTAAATCCGAATGCAATGGAAATCAGACTCATTCCCAGACCGACAAGCGAGTCCCAGCCCAATGCAAGAGAAATGGCTACGGCTATGGGAACAAGGGTGATAGCTTCTTCAAGAATGCCTGCCGTGGAACTGAGCAGCATGCAGATGAAAACAATCAGTGCAAGCAGAAAATACTTTTTCTTCGCAAACTTTTCAACAACAAGTCCCATGATGTATTTCAGTACACCGCACTCATCCACAATCAAAAATGTGCCGCCGATAATAACAACAAAAACAACAATAATTATACCCGTCAGAAAATAATCATTTGCGGGATTCAATGCAAGAAACGGTGAAAGCAGAATTTTCCACCATGCAAGAGGGGATTGTTCTTCGAATTGTACATAAGAATCGGGATCAAAAATTTCCACATTGTCAACAATTTGCGATGCCGTGAATTCACCCTGCGGAATGAAATGCGAAAGCACACCTGCCGCAATAACAAGAACAACGGCAAGAATGCTGATCATCAGCACGGTTTTAAGGTTCAATTGAATTCCTGCCGCAACAGCTTCCTTTTCTTTTACCTTTTTACTCATTATAAATCTCCTCAGTTTCTTTAATTTTTATCGCATCGATTTTAAATAACATAGAATTTTATCTGTAAATTATATCATACAAAAACAAGCTGTGCAAGTTTTTTGTGTATGTATTGTGTTTTTTTACAAGATGATTGTTGAAACGTAGAGACTGAATAAAAATATAAGATTGAAATAATTTTACATCTTGAAAGGCGAACAAAAGTTTGCTATAATGGAACAAACATTCGATTAAGTGTTGTTGTCGGAGTGAATTATGGTATCTGATCAGAATTTATTAAACACTGTTTTATCAAAAAGCCGCTTGCGTGAAAAAGAAAATTTAGCACAAAAAGTATACCGCGATGAGCCGATTCTGATGACTGCTTCGCAGATGGCAAATTTCACGCCGCCGATTTACAGAAAAATGCGGGAGATTGCACGAACTGCTTACAATGAGCCTGAAAATGTTATCTTTTATAAACAGGCACGTTTTATGGAACACCATGAAGACAATTACGAGCATCATGTTGAATTTTTGCGGTATTATCCCACTTATGTGTCCATGAGCGATGCACAGCTTCGTTGTTATTTTACATGGAGAACCAAGGTAAGAAAAGGTGAGATTCAAAAAACTTCTTTGTCTTTTGCGTATATTTACATTTATGAGCTGTTAAACGGAATAGGTGTTGACTCGACAGAAGAAGGTTTTTTGCAATTGCTGCATTTTTTGCAGGAATACAGTGCGCTTGATTGTCATATCGGCACATATATGAATCGTTGGTTGAAGGATTACTGCATTTACTATAATCTGAATGCAACATTTTTGAAAAAAATTCCTGATTTTAAAGATAAAACAATTGCACATGTGTTGATTGATGCAAAAAATCAGTCAGACTGTAGTGTTTTTGATGCACTGGTGGAAATTTCTGCCTACAATATAAAATCTTCACGCTTTTTTAAACAATACAAGGATGTATGTATTTCTGTCTCGGCCGAAGTGGTGCGAGCATTGAATGAATATTATAAGACCAATGGTCTGTTTTCGCATCGTGAATATTTTTTCGGGTCTTTCAACAGCGGTAAACGGATGCTTTTTGCAGGGGCTGTCTTTTATGATCGGCTTCGCAGGGACGGCTATAAATACAAAATAAGTGATGATGAGGAATATACCTGCAGCAAAGGTCAATGGCAGTTTAAGCAGTTTATGTTGTTTACAGGCAGATTGCAACGCACAGGAGAATTGCTTCGCACGATTGACAGTCTTCTGCGCGCGCAATACGAATTTAAACACGCATTGAAAAAAGGTTCTATTCCGACCGAATGGGATGAAATTGTACAACGCTGTATTGAAAATTATATCATCCGCAAACGTTATGAAAATGCGCCGAAAATTGAAATTGATCTGCGCTTGTTGAATACAATCAGAGATGATGCCGCTGTTACACAGGAACGTCTTTTGATTTACAATGAAGATGCAGAAGTTGAAATGTCTTCGGAAACAAAAAATCTTTTTAGTCAACACAGTGTATTAAGTCCGTTGCAGGTGCAATTTCTTCTGTGTTTGCTCAATAATGAGCCGTTTACGGCACTTCTGAAAGAAAACAACACGACTGCGTATCTGCTCAGTGATGAAATCAATGAATTGCTGTTTGATGAATGCAACGATACCGTCATTGTTTTTGAAGACGATGAACCTTTGATTTTAGAAGATTATGAAACATTTTTGAAAGGATATCTTGATTTATGATCATACCGAAAAGAATTGCACAAACGCTGATGAATGCACTCAAAGGCGGTGTTGTACCCCGCCTCGGTCTGCCGTATATTACGGTCGGCAGAAAAAATGAAATTCATGCGTTACTGCACGATGTAGATATCATAGCCGAAGGCGGATCTGCATTCCGTTTTATTGTCGGTAAATACGGAAGCGGTAAAAGTTTTCTTTTACAGACCATCCGTGCTTATTGCATGGACCGGAATTTTGTTGTGCTGGATGCCGATCTTGCACCGGAACGAAGATTGCAGGGGACAAAAGGGCAAGGCTTGGCTACTTATCGTGAGTTGATTCGCAACATGGCGACCAAAACGCGCCCTGAAGGCGGAGCATTACCGTTGATTTTAGATCGTTGGATCAGCGGTGTGCAAAATGAGGTTATTGCTGAACACGGCGCACAATTGCAGGCAGATGTGTTTGATACGCTTGTTATGCAAAAAATTCACAGCGTTATTGAGTCTTTGACAGAATTTGTGCACGGATTTGATTTCGGAAAACTTCTCTCTGTTTATTATATGGCGGTAAAAAATGATGAGCAGGAAAAACGAGCCGCCGTATTGAAATGGTTCCGAGGTGAATATAGCAATAAAACCGAAGTAAAGGCTGAACTCGGAATCAATATCTGCATAATGGATGATGACTGGTATGACTATTTGAAACTTTTTTCTGCCTTTCTGAAACTGGCGGGCTATAACGGTATGCTGATTCTGATTGACGAACTTGTAAATATCTATAAAATTCCGAACGGTATTACGCGGCAATATAATTATGAAAAAATTCTGACCATGTACAACGATACTCTGCAAGGTAAAGCGCAGTATATGGGATTCATTATGTGCGCAACGCCGCAGTGCATGGAAGACCGACACAGGGGCATTTTCAGTTATGAAGCGCTTCGTTCGCGATTGCAGGCAGGTCGTTTTTCGGATGGGAATACGCATGACCTTTTAGCACCGATTATCCGACTGAATCCCTTGACCAATGAAGAAATGCTGATTCTGGTTGAAAAACTGCGTGATATTCATGCCGTTTTGTATTCCTATGATCCGATATTGTCACAAGAAGACCTGATTTCTTTTATCAAAATTGAATACGGCAGAATCGGTGCAGATACAAGTATAACTCCGCGTGAAGTTATCCGCGATTTTATTGAATTGATGAATATCATACACCAGAATCCGCGAACAAACATTTCCGAATTGCTTGCATCGCAGAATTTCTCTTTTGCAAAAACACAACTTCAGGAAAATTCCGCAGGCGATTTTGCCGAGTTTGAGGTGTGAAAATGAATGTTTTTGACCGTTATGCACCGTTTATAAAGAATTTTATTTACAGTAATGAGTGGCAATCTTTGCGTGCCGTGCAAATTGCCGCGGCAGAAGCAATTTTTGAAACCGACGAAAACTTACTTTTATGCGCCTCAACTGCTTCGGGAAAAACAGAAGCTGCATTCTTTCCGATTTTAACGGATCTTTATGAGGATTCGCCGTGTTCGATCGGCGCATTGTATATCGGACCGTTGAAAGCACTTATCAATGATCAGTTTTACCGCCTTGCCGATCTTTGCCGCGAGGCAGACATACCCGTATGGCATTGGCATGGGGATGTGTCGCAGTCACATAAAAATAAATTGCTGAAAAATCCGTCCGGTATTCTGCAGATTACTCCTGAGTCGCTGGAAGCCTTGTTGATGCGCAAACATTCGTATATCAACAAACTTTTTTGCGATCTTCGTTATGTGGTAATTGACGAAGTGCATGCCATTCTGCGCGGGGACAGAGGCGGGCAGACGATCTGCCTGATTGAGCGTCTGTCAAAGCTTGCCGGAGTAAATCCACGTCGGATCGGATTGTCAGCAACCCTTGGAGAACCACAGAAAATGGGTGAATTTTTGTCGGCAGGAACAGGGCGCAACACACTGATTCCGCAATTGCAGGCACAAAAAGTGCGTTGGCGCATTTCTATGGAACATTTCTTTGTGCAGGGCGAGCAGGCGGGGGAATCTGTAAATCCTGAATCTGCATTACAGTTGTTAAGCGAACCGACCGATCATGCGCCTGATCATGCCGATCCCGGATTTGCTTATGTTTTTGATCATACGAGGGATCGCAAGTGTCTTGTTTTTGTGAATTCAAGAGAAGAATGTGAAGCCGTTACAACCACCTTGCGCAGTTATTGTGAGTTGAATCATGAGCCGGACCGTTTTTTGATTCACCACGGTAATTTGTCAGTTTCTTATCGTGAAACCGCGGAGGCGGTCATGAAAGATGATGAACAGATGCAGTCAACTGTTACAACAGCAACACTCGAACTTGGTATTGATATCGGGCGCTTGGAACGGGCTTTTCAGATTGATGCACCGTTTACGGTTTCCTCTTTTCTGCAACGACTGGGCAGAACCGGTCGTCGCGATTTACCGCCCGAAATGTGGTTTGTAATCCGTGAAGACCTTGCCGAGGCGCGTGCAATGCTACCTGAAACAGTCCCATGGAAACTCTTGCAGGGAATTGCGCTCATTCAATTGTATCTCGAAGAACGCTGGGTTGAACCGCCAAAACTGGATCGACTGCCGTTCAGTCTTTTGTATCATCAAACCATGTCTACTCTTGCATCCTGCGGCGAGTTGACTGCGGCGCAGCTTGCCGCACGTGTTTTACCGTTGCAGGCATTTCAAAGAATTTCGCAGGATGATTATAAAGTGTTATTGCGACATCTGTTGGATATAAACCATATTCAGCGGACCGAAGAAGGCGGATTGATTGTTGGTCTTGCAGGAGAACGGCAGATCAATTCGTTCAAGTTTTATGCCGTTTTTCAGGAGAGTGAAGAGTATACCGTCCGATGCGGTTCACAGGAACTCGGAACGCTTGTCATGCCGCCACCGCCCGGGGAGAAAATTGCAATCGCGGGGCATGTATGGCTTGTTGAAGAAGTAGATCACAAACGAAAACTTGTGTATTGCGAGCAGGTGCGCGGCAACGTGCCCGCTTATTTCGGAGAATGTCCCGGTGCGGTGCACACGAAAGTGCTAGAACGCATGCGGTTGGTTCTTGCGGAAGAAAAGTCATATCCTTACATAATGAAAAATGCCTCCGTAAGACTGCAGCAAGCGCGACAAACGGCAGTTTATTCCGGCGTTGTGTCGCAACCGCTTGTCAATCTCGGCGGCGATATGTGGTGTTTGTTTCCGTGGCTTGGAAGCTATGCCTTTCTCGCATTGGAACGTTTTTTAAAAATCAAATGTGCAGAGCAGCTCGGCCTGAAAGGGTTGGATGCATGCAGACCTTATTTCATTCAATTCAAAATGAAAGAAGAACCGCAAACATTTTTCAAAGTCCTGAAGGCAGAATGCGAGAAAGAATTTGATCCGTTGGATCTTGTGTATGAAAAAGAAGTTCCTTTGTTTGAAAAATACGACGAATTTTTGCCCCCGTCCCTTGTTCGTAAAGGCTTTGCATATGGTATTCTTGATGTTGATGGCATGAAAACACGGATTCATTCGTGGTGATATATCGTTACTCAAATTTCCAACCGTTGACACGCAAAAGAAATTCGTTTGAAAGATTTTCTTTATTGCAGTCAAACATGTTGTGTATTTATAAAGTGTTTGACAGAGTTTGCCGACTATGTTATAATTTATATAAGTAGGTGAAAGAAAAACAGGTGAGCTAATATGGATGATCATAAAAAATTAGTTTCTGTCATTGTTCCTGTTTATAATGAGGTATTGATGATTGATGAAATATACGACAGAATCAGTACTGTATGCAGTAATTTGCAAAACTACCGCTATGAAATCGTTTTTTTTGATGATGGCTCAACCGATGGAACACGAGATGCTCTTATAACTCTTTGTGCAGAACATGATGAAGTCAAGAGTGTTTTTTATGCAAGAAATTTCGGTTATTTGAAAAGTACGTTTTACTGTATGCAACAGGCAAAAGGGGATTGCGCCATTCTTATGCATGCGGATTTGCAGAATCCCCCGGAATGTATTCCCGAATTCATTGAAAAATGGGAAAAAGGTGCGCAAGTGGTTCTGGGTGTAAAAAACAAAAGCCGAGAAAACAGATTCATGTACTTTTTAAGGACCGTGTTTTATTTCCTGATGATCCGGTTTTTCGGTGTAAAAATAACACCGCATGCGACAGAGTTTGAATTGTTTGATAAAAGTTTCATTGCAATTTTGCAAAAAATAAAAGTAAATAATCCGTTTTTGCGTGGCATTGTCAATGAATATGCTTCAAAGATTGATTACGTTTATTATACGCAGGATGCTCGCAGGAAGGGGAAATCCAAATTTAACATAAGTAAATACTATGATTTTGCAATGTGTGGCATCACACAATATTCCCGTGTATTGCCGAGAAGATGCATTACGGTCAGTCTTATTGCGCTGATCGTGCAAATTTTTGAGTTCTTTCTTGTGGTTGTGCCGTCGTTCGGCAAACTGCCTTTGATTGAATTGACTGATTCTGTAATTATCAGATGTGTCTTTGTTGCATTGTGTCTTTTAAGTATTGTTGTTTGCGTGTTGTTTGAATACATAATTACAATGCAGAACAATATGGTTGAAAAACCATTGATTGTTGAAGAACAAAGAATTCGTTATTAACGGGACGGTGTTGAAGAATGAAAAACACTGCACAGATTCAACTACTGCATGAAATCGGTTTTGCAAAAACCGTTCTGATGCCGGGAGATCCGCATCGCGCCAAGATGATAGCAGAAACTTTTCTTGATAATGCTGTTCTGGTGAATAACATAAGAGAAGCACAAGGGTATACCGGATATTATAAGGGACATAAAGTTTCCGTTATGGCCAGCGGTATGGGTATGCCTTCAATGGGGCTGTATGCCTATGAGTTGTTTCAGTTTTTCGGTGTGGAAAATATTGTCCGCGTCGGCACGGCAGGCAGCTTGCAGGATGATATAAAATTACGGGATGTGGTTGCGGCAAGTAGAGCCGAAACCGATTCAAACTTCGGTCAGCGTTTTGCCGTCGATGCTGTGGGTGTACCGGCTTGTGCGTCCGAATTGCTTTCCCGTGCACTGCTGTCTGCAAAAGAATTGGGAATTGACTTGAAAGTCGGTGATTTTTACACGACAGATTTGTTTTACGATCCGGATCCGGATGTAATTAAAAAATGGTCTGTTGCGGGCTCACTTGCTGTTGAAATGGAAACAGCTGGGCTTTATCTGACGGCATTGCGTTGCAAAAAAAGAGCCCTGGCGATCTGTACGATTTCAAATCTTCCGTTACTGCCTGATGATCCCGGCTGTACGCCGGAAGAACGGGAACTGACATTTACCGATATGATAAAAATTGCTCTTGATGTCGCGATAAAGATTTAATATTGAGAAGATGTGCGTATGAAGTACAGGATTAGAAACGGTTTATTATTGTTGTTTGACGGAAAAGGTTTTCTTGTGAAAAAAGAAGACCTTTTTATCGATGGCGCAAAGATTGCCTCCATCGGGGCTGACAACATAAAAAATCCCGCGGAGTATACGCTTGTTGATGCAAACAATCAACTGATTATGCCCGGTCTTATCAACTCTCATACGCATGTTTATATGAATTTTATGAAAAATTCCGCGGATGATCTTCCGTTGCATCAGTGGCTGCAGGCCAGGATTTTTCCCATTGAGGCGAAAATGGAAAAAGCAGATTTTTATTGGGCGACCTTACTAGGCTGTGTTGAAATGATAAAAACAGGAACCACTTGTTTTTTGGATATGCACATCTGTGAGGAAGAATGCTCAAGGGCCGCAAGAGATGCGGGCATGCGCGCTTTTATCGGCAAATGTATTACAGGTACAGATTTGTATTCGGACGGTTTGTGTGATTTTGAAAAAGCACTCCGCGAGAAAGCCGAATATGAAAGTGAATTGTTGCGGTTTGTTTTGTCGCCGCATTCGGTTTATGCTTGTTCTGATAAATTGCTTTTTCAGATTGCGCAGGAATCAGAAAAGAGAAATATGTTAAAGCATATCCATCTGTCCGAAAGTGACAGGGAAGTCTCCGATTGTTTTGCAAAGCACAGCAAAACTCCGGTCGGGCTTTTGCGTGATATTGGATTTTTAAATAATAAAACCATTGCGGCTCATTGTACAAAAGTAACCGAAGCCGATATTGTATTGTTGGCTGAAAACGGTGTGAGCGTTGCCACAAATCCGTCAAGTAATGCAAAACTCGGCAACGGCACAGCACCTGTATCTGCAATGTTGCAAAGCGGAGTGCGTGTTTGTCTGGGGACAGACAGTGCAGCAAGTAACAATACGTTGAATCTGTTCAGGGAAATGGGCATTTTTTCAGTGCTTCACAAGGCTGTTAATAAAACCGCTACGCAGTTTACGGCAACCGAAGTTTTAAAATGTGCAATATTGCATCCTGCCGAAGCTTTTGGTATGTGTAATCAGATCGGCGTTATCAAGGAAGGTGCGTACGCAGATCTGATATTTATTGATCTCGCAACTGCATCACTCTTTCCGAATAACGATATTATTGCAGGGCTTTGTTATTCTGCAAACGGTAGTGAGGTCAAGTCAGTTATGATCAACGGAAGTTTTATTATGCGAGACCGCATGCTCACAGCCTTGGATACGGAGCGGATATATTATGAAATCCATCGTATTGTCGACAAATACATATAAATAAGAGGAAACAATGATTGGTGTAATTCTGGCAGCAGGGGACGGTACGCGATTGAAAAACAGTACCGGTGCTGAAAACTGTAAGGCATTGACAAAAATCAATAATAAATATTTAATCGAGTTCTCTCTCAGCAATCTGATTTCCATGGGGATCACGAAAGTCATTATTGTTGTCGGCAAAAGCGGAGATGTGATCAGAAAAACCATTGGTCATGCATATAAAGGATTGTCCGTTTCCTATGTTTGCCAACCACAACAAAAGGGACTGATCAATGCTTTTATGGAGGCTCTTTCTCGTTTTGATGGTGAAGATGTTGTTCTGCAGCTGTCGGATGAGATTTTTGTTGATTTTAAAACCGATGCTGTGAAAGTGCTTTCCGATGAAATCGGTTTTGATTTTTATTGCGGGGTTACCTATGAAGATAATCCCGATAAGATCAGAAGTAATTTTTCGATTGATGCAGATGAAAATGCAGTCATAAAAAATTGCATCGAGAAACCGACGATAGTCAAAAATAAAATCAAAGGAACCGGCTTTTGCATATTCCGCAAAAATACCCTGAAAATATTGAAAGAAATATATGATGAAACTGCAAACACACCGAATGATTTGTGTGATTTTATCAATTACTTAACCGCACAACACAAGTGCGGAAAAGCGTTTTGTGTCGCCGAAAAAGAATTCAATATCAATACTGCGGCTGATTTAGCGGAAGCTGTACAGTTTTTCAAAACTGTTGTAAGCGATTGATTGTTTTAAAAGGCACCGCATTTCCAGCGGTGCCTTCCTCCTTTTTATTGAATTGCCCAAGTGATCAGGGTTGATGTTTCAACATAGCGGGAGTCATCCGTTTTGCAACCTGCCACAAAAACGATCAGGTCATAATCACCGTCGTTGTAACTGGTGAGTAGGCAAGTGCCTGCATTTTCGGTTGTTCCTGTTTTCATTCCGACAACATACGGATTATGATAAGCGCTTGCGGGATCCAAAAACAGATTTGTGCTCGTCCAGGTAATTGTTTCGCCTGACAAAAACTTCATGTCTTTTTTCTGTGTTGCCGTAATCATGTTGATAACGGGATATTGTTTTGCTTTCATTGCAAGCAGCAATACGTCATCTGCCGTTACATACTGTTCGGGGGTGTCGTAGCCGTCCGGGCTGACGAAGTGGCTGTTTTTCATGCCGATTTCCTGCGCAAATGCATTCATCATTGTAATAAAATGAGCTACCGCATCACTGTTGCCCATGTTGTCATTTGCCGTATCTTTGCGGGCGACATTGACAGCAAGAGTGTAGGCAGCATCGTTGCCGGATTGCAACAGCAGACCGTATAAGAGATCCAGCACAGTCAGTCGATGGCCGGGAGCAAGCAAACAAACGCTTGAATTGGGTTGTAACAGATTTAATTCGGAACCGACTGTGATGGCATCGTCCGTCTTGAGATGATCCAATGCAAGGCAGGCTGTCAGTAATTTTGTGATAGAGGCAGGAGCAATTTTTGTTTGCGAAGACTGCTGATGCAGGTATTTATGATTTTTCAGATCGTATACTATGGAAGCCGTTGCATCAATCGGCGGTACCGGAGGTAAGGTAGGAGGATCGGTCGGCGGAGGTGTGGGTTCCATAATTGTTGCAGGCTCTGTGGGAACTGTAGTCGGCGGTGTCATTTGTAAAAAAGAACATGCAGATAAACTTATTGTGAATATCAATAACATGGCAATGAGGCTGATCGTATTTTTCATGTAATTTCTCCGTGGGAAGATTCGAGTATTTCAATTTTTCAACTTTACAATATTAGCATATTTCTTTTGCATTTTCAATGGAAAGATGTTGCAATTTTAAAATATTTATTTACTTTCTCTCCGCAGAATGTTATACTGTAATCAAATATTTACGGAGGTGCTTATGAAATCATTCTTTTTGTTTTCTAAAGAAACAAAAGGGGAAGGCTATGTCCCCAATAATGAAATTTTTGCATTGGCATCAGGGTTGACAGGGCAGAATCTTACATACAGCTATACATCCAGTTGGCTGAAGTATTTCTGTGTCAATCTCCTGCATATGGATCCTGCAAAAGTCGGCGGCATTTTCTCCTTAAGTCATGTATGGGATGCAATCAATGACCCGATCGTAGGCGGATTTGTGGATCGACGCAACTATAAACCTTTCAGAAAACTGCGTCCTTTTTTGCTTTATACACCGCCCATTCTGGGTATTCTTGTTTCGCTGATGTTTGTCAATGTCAATTTCAGCGAAAGCGGAAAGGTTGCATATATTCTTGTTTTGTATTTTCTGTTTGACTTGTTCTACTCGTTTCAGGATGTCAGTTTGTGGGGGATGATTGCATTGTCATCACCGCATTCGCAGGAGCGATCGCGCGTTGCCCAGTGGGTTTCCATCGGTGCAGGCGCCGGTGGTGCAATCGTCGGCACATTCCAGCAGGTGCGTTCTATTCTCGGCAGTTTGGGTGTTTCCGATGTGCATATTTTCCTTATTTGTGCTTTTGTATTCGGTCTCGGCGGCGAATTGCTGTCAATGAATTCATATCGCATGCAGGAGAGAATCCATTCCGAAGTGCCGAAAGATGAAAGCCTGCTTTCTTCTCTTACGATTCTGCGCCATAATCCCACATTGCTTCTTATTTCGCTTGCCCGTTTCTCACAGGGACTCAGCCCGAAGGTGCAGAATGCCTATTTCTTTGAGAATTGTGTCACATTGAAGGTCGGTAACAGTACTGTAAACGGACAGACTGCTGAGTTTATGTACGGGCTTTTCGGTGGTATTCCGGGTACCTTTGCCATGTTTTTTGCCAATAAAATCGCAGATAAGATCGGCGGCATGAAGAGGATCCTGCTTTCCTCGCAAATAGCAGCCATCGCCTTGCGTGTTGCAATTTACTTTATCGGTTACAATTCCTTACCTAAGTTCATAATTATGACGATTTTGTCTTCTCTTATCAATCTGCCCGGCAGTATGATGGATATTGCACATCGCGCGCTGACAAGCGACTCGATTGATGAAGTGGAATATAAGACAGGGATCCGCTCGGAAGGAGTATCGTTCTCCATGCAGAATTTTACAACCAAAATGCAGAGCGGTGTTGCCTCCCTGATTGAGGGGCAGTTGTTGAAGCGGCTCGGTTATGACAGTTATGCAAAAGAAAACGGTCAGCCGCAGAACGAAACATTTATGAAATGGCAGTGGCCGATGTTTGTGTTGGGCCCTGTTGTCGGCGCTGTGACGTATCTTATCATCATCAGTTTTGTTAAGGATGATAAAGAAAAAAAGGCAACCATCGAAGCGGCGCTGAAAGAACGTCGGCAGAAGTTGGAAGAAGAAACAATCTCCGTTACCAAATAACGAACGTAAATAAGATGCAGCGTGTACCGCTTTTGTTGCAGTACACGCTGTATTTTTACTTAAAAGTAACGATTCTTATGGTTGTGCAATCGGTTACATATTGTGTGAGTGTGTCCGTGATTTTATCCTCATAATCAAAATGCAGATGGCCTGTCAGTATTGCTTTGATTTCGGAACAGTTGATAATCAGATCATAGGCCTGCGTTGTTGTTGTGTCTGCTGTCTGCTGGCGGAGTCTGTGGTCGCTGTACATGGTCATTTTTTCGGTCGGGACATTCATGAGGTATGCACAACTGTTGTGCAGGTTGTTCATCATGTGAGTATATAACGATTCGGTATATAACGGCGTGTGCAGAAGCAGAATAACAGGGAACGGTCTTTCGGTTTGTTCTTTCAGGAAATTGAGTTGTTTTTCATCAAAAAGATAATAGGAATTATCAATAGCAACAAAATTGACACCGTTTATAATTCGTGAGGAATAACGGATATTGTTTTTGAAGGCTTGTTGTACAAGATCAAGACTTTGATTGCGATATGCTGTATCTTCAAATGTTTCTCCGACATACAAGCTGAATTCATGATTGCCGGCCGCCATAAAAACATCGTTTTTGTCAGTGAATTCTTTTGCGGCATCCAGATTTGCAAAAGATACAAAATCAATCAGGTCGCCGGTGTGCACGATTGTATGTCTGGATTCCTTGTTGAATTCCTCAATATGTTTTATCATTTGTTCAGCTTGCGGAAAGGATTCGGTTCTGCTTTTTGCAAGCTTAATTTTTTTCTCATCATTGCGTTCGTCAGCAAGGCACAAATGTGTATCGCTCAAGTGTAAAATGGTAAAAGGAGAAATATTTTCTATATGTATATTGGTTTTCAAAATATTCATGATCTGCTCCCAAAAAAAAGACTTGCACACGAACCGTGCAAGTCTTTTATATTATATTCAGATGGCTCTGACTGCGATAACACCGTCAATAGCTTTTACGGCATCGACAGCGGATTCGCTGATAACAGAATCGGTGTCAATAATGACATAGCCTGTGTTGGCACGAACGGAATCAATGTGTGATTTTGCAACAATGCCGTTTTCGTTGAGAACTGTCAGAATGGCATCCGTTTTGTTGTCAACAGTAATAACTGTCAATCTTGCAGTGCCGTCGGCTTCTTTGCTGATGCAAGGCAGGTTGACGGAATTGACAACATTACCCGTTTCAAGATACAGGCTGATCTGATCAGCGGCCATGATTGCGCAGTTTTCTTCTGATTCAGGGGAAGAAGCGCCGAGGTGCGGAATGGCAATAATGCCGTCCACACCGAGTTGTTTGTCGGTCGGGAAGTCCGTTGCATAAGCAGCGCATTTGCCGGAATTGACGGCTTCAATGATATCTGCGGAATCAACAAGTTCACCGCGGGCGAAGTTCAGAACGCGTATGCCGTCCTTTGCTTTTGCAAGGTTTTTCGCATTGACAATACCTCTGGTTGCGTCCGTCAAAGGAGCATGCAGAGTCAGATAATCGGAAAGAACGAAAAGATCTTCTTCGTTTGCGGTCAGAGAAACGGACTTGTCAAGTGAAGCTACAGCTTTATCGGAAATGTAGGGATCATAACCGATAACTTTCATGCCGAGAGCAACTGCTGCATTTGCAACAAGAACACCAATAGCACCCATGCCGTAAACACCGAGGGTTTTGCCGAGAATCTCGGGACCTGCAAAATTGCCTTTTCCTTTTTCGACCATTTTGCCGACTTCGGTACCGTTTCCTTTAAGGGTGCGGCACCATTCGATGGCGGGGACAATGCGGCGGGATGCAAGGAACAAACCGCAGATAACCAATTCCTTAACTGCATTTGCATTTGCACCGGGGGTGTTGAAAACACAGATACCTTTTTCAGTGCAAGCAGGAACGGGAATGTTGTTGTAACCTGCGCCTGCTCTTGCAATTGCAAGAAGAGTTGCGGGCATATCCATGTCATGCATGGAGGCGGAACGGACAATGACTGCATCGGGCGTATCTGTTTCGTTCATGCAGGTATATTTTGCTGTGTCAAGACGAGAGAGTCCTTTTTCGGAAATCTTGTTGAGAGTGAGAATGTTATACATATTCAAAGAGACCTTTCTTAGCTGTTGGCTTTTTCGAATTCTTTCATGAATTCAACAAGTTTTTCAACGCCTTCAACAGGCATTGCATTGTAGATGGATGCACGCATGCCGCCGACAGAGCGATGACCCTTGAGGTTTACAAAACCTGCGGCAGTGGCTTCTTTGACAAATTTTGCATCCAGTTCATCGTTGCCGGTAACAAAAGGAACATTCATCAGCGAGCGGTCTTCTTTTGCAACGGTGGAACTGAACATGGAAGAAGAATCAAGATAATTGTAAAGAATGTCTGCCTTTTTGATGTTGGTAGCATAAACTGCTTCCACGCCACCCTGTGCCTTGATCCATTCAAGAACAAGTTTACACATGTAAATGGTGTAGCAGGGGGGGGTGTTATAAAGAGAATCGTTGTCTGCCATGACCTGATAGTTAAGCATGGTAGGCGTGATATCCATTGCATTGCCGAGCATGTCTTCGCGAATGATCACAACGGTAAGCCCAGCAGGTGCAATGTTTTTCTGTGCGCCACCGTAAATAACAGCAAATTTGCTGACATCAACGGGTTCGGAAAGGAACATGGAAGAAATGTCCGCAATCAACGGAATGTCACCGACTTCGGGAAGTTCGGGGAACTTTGTGCCGTAGATTGTGTTATTCATACAGATATAAACATAGTCTGCATCTTTGTCAAAATCAGCAGCAGTGGTTTTCGGAATATATGAGAAGGTTTTGTCTGCGGAAGATGCAACAGCGCGTGCGGCGCCGTATTTTGCGGCTTCCTGATAAGCTTTCTTTGCCCACTGACCGGTGATAATAAAGTCAGCTTTTTTGTTCTTGTTCATAAAGTTCATGGGGATTGCAGCAAACTGCGTGGATGCACCGCCCTGCAGGAACAGAACTTTGTAGTTGTCGGGAATGTTCATCAGTTCACGGAAAAGCTGTTCTGCATCTTTGATGATCTTATCAAAGGTTTTGGAACGATGGGACATTTCCATGACGGACTGACCACAGCCTTCATAATCAAGCATTTCTGCCGCTGCCTTTTTGAGGACTTCTTCCGGTAACATAGAAGGACCTGCGGAAAAATTGTAAACTCTTGCCATTATAAAATAACCTCCAAAGGGTAAAATAAACTTATTTGTGTTCTTCCCAATCACAAGCGCGGCTGACGGCTTTTTTCCACCCGGCATAAATACGGTCGCGTTCGGTTTGATCAAGTTGCGGGGTGAATTCACGATCCACTTCGCGAATTTTTTCAATTTCATCTTTGTTGTCCCAGAAATTGACTGCAAGACCTGCAAGGTATGCGGCACCGAGTGCAGTGGTTTCCACCGTTTTGGGACGATTTACGGTGGTGTTGATCATATTTGCCTGAATCTGCATCATAATATCACTGACAGATGCACCGCCGTCCACGCGCAATTCTGAAAGAGTGATGCCGGAGTCTGCGATCATAGCTTCAAGCAGGTCTGTCATCTGATAGGCAATTGATTCAAGGACTGCTCTTGCAATGTGAGCACGGTTGGTACCTCTTGTCATTCCGACGATTGCACCGCGTGCATACATATCCCAATACGGAGCACCCATCCCCGTGAATGCGGGTACAAGATAAATGCCGTTTGCATCAGGAACACTTTCTGCAAGGCGGTCACATTCGGGGGCATTTTTTATCATTTTTAATTCATCACGAAGCCACTGAATAACACTGCCTGCATTGAAAGCACTGCCTTCGATACAATATTCAACCTTGCCATCCAATCCCCAGGCAATACCCGTTATGAGGTTGTTTCGGGATCGGACACGTTTTTCACCTGTATTCATCAAAAGGAAACAGCCTGTGCCATAGGTGTTTTTAGCCTGACCGGGCTTAAAACAAGCCTGACCAAACAGTGCCGCTTGTTGGTCGCCGATAGCGGAACAGATCGGAACCCCAGCCAACGCTTCAATGCCGGGAATGCCGGGGGCAACAGCACCATAGACTTCACTTGACGGAACAACGCGGGGTAGTAAACTCATTGGGATGCCGAGCTTATCGCAAAGGAATTTATCCCATTTTAATGTATCAACATCAAACAGCATGCTTCTTGCTGCATTGGAGTAGTCGGTAACGTGCACACGACCACCTGTCAGATTCCAGATCAGCCATGTATCAACCGTGCCGAACAGAAGTTTGCCTTCATCTGCCAGTTTTTTTGCCTCCGGAACGTTATCAAGAATCCATTTGATCTTTGTGCCTGAAAAATAAGCATCAATGATAAGTCCTGTGTGCTCTTGGATATATTCACCCAAACCTTCACTTTTCAGGCTTTCGCACATTTCGGCCGTTCTGCGGCACTGCCAAACGATAGCATTGTAAACGGGTTTTCCGGTGGTTTTATCCCACAGAATAGTGGTTTCACGTTGATTTGTAATGCCGATTGCGGCTATATCTTTTGCTTCTATCTGACCGTTGATAAGTGCATCTGCCAATGCACGCAACTGGCTTTTCAGAATGTCAAAGGGGTTGTGTTCAACCCATCCTGCTTTCGGGTAGATCTGCGGATACTCATGTTGTGCTTTGGCCACAATGCTGCCTGTGCGATCAAATATAATTGCGCGGGAGCTTGTTGTACCCTGGTCAAGGGAAAGAATGTATTTTGCCATACTAAACCCTGCCTTTCAAGATTATTAAACTGATTTTACGCTCATACAATGCATTTGTCAAGAAAATATTAAAAAATTTAAAAAAACAATTTACTTTCATAATATTCTTAGTTATAATATAAAGAAAAAATTGCAGGGGTCGTGTTATGGAACAGAGAATGCTCAACAGTTTTATGCCTGTAAAGGTGATATGCGGCGAAAATTGTGTGAAATTGAATTCCGAAGTCTGGAAAAAAGCAGGCAACAAGTGTCTTTTGGTAACCGGCAAAAGCGGCGCTATCAAAAGTGGTGCGCTTACGGATGTCTGTTTTGTTTTGGATCAATTGCATATTGAATATTACATTTTTTCAGATATAAATGAAAATCCAACGGTTGAATCCTGTTATGAAGCGGGAAAACTTGCCCGTGATTTCGGGGTTGATTTTGTTGTCGGTATCGGTGGCGGCTCGGCACAGGATGCATCCAAGGCGGTTGCAATTTTTGCCGCCGATGAAAATCTTGATTGCGAGTCGATTTATACAAGAAATGTTCCTGCAAAACATTTACCGGTGTATCTTGTCGGCACAACAGCCGGTACGGGCAGTGAAGTAACGGGTGTTTCCGTGTTGTCGGATTCCAATGGATTCAAGAAGAGCATTTCGGGCGCAGACTGTTATGCAGTTGCATCTTTTTGTGATGCAAAATATACAGTAACTGCTGACTATAATATTACCGTTTCAACAGCACTTGATGCTTATGCACACGCTTTGGAGTCATATTTCGCAAGTACGGCAAATGATATTTCCGAATTGTTTGCATTGAAAGCACTGAATCTGCTTTGGGGAAATCTGAAAAAATTGCAGTTTGACAAAAAGTCTGAAATTGATTTACAGATGCGCAATGAATTGTATGCCGCTTCACTGTATGCAGGTCTTGCCATCAATGTGACGGGAACTGCTTTTCCGCATACGGCAGGTTACATTTTGACCGAAAAATTCAATGTACCGCACGGAAAAGCCTGTACCGCATTCCATCCGCAATTACTTGAAAAGGCAGAAAAATACCGTCCCGAAAAACTCAGAACGGTATGTTGTTTGTTTAATGCAAGTAAAAATGAAATCAATGCTGTTATTTCTTCTTTGACGGATGTTCATATTGAAATCACAAGGGAAGAGGCAGAAGTTTTCTGTTCGCGTTGGGCAACAGCAGTCAAAAATTTTGAGCGTACCCCCGGTGGCTATACGCCACAGGAGGCGGTTGACGGTTTGCTTATGTTGGTGCTGTAATTAAAGCCGCTCGCCCGTTCTTGTGTTGATGATTGTTTTGAATACAGCACATTGTGAGGCGGAAATGAATTTGTCAATATGCATACTGCCGAAATACCAGCATTTGTATGTGCATTGTGTCTGCAGTTCATCAAAGTAGGCGTTCAGTGCAGTTATACGGCTCGGTGCGCGCTCGCCGAGAAGCAGAAAATCTTTGATTTTTGAGGGCGGTTCGTGGGTGATGATGTAATCACACGCAAATCCGGCTTGTTCCATACGATTCACGCCGTCTAGCAATTCTCTGTCGGTCGGAATGGCTGCTTTGTCGTTTTCGCTGATGTCACCTTCAAGAATATCGGCATCCGGCGACTCTCCGCCGCCCATAGTGAAAATCTTCTTACCTTCTATGGTGTACATCTGTCCGCGCATGAGATGATAGATATTGGATTGGATTTTTCGTGCCAATCCTCCGTTCCATTCGACAACCGGAAAACTGTTTAATAATGAAAAGTTTTCATGTGTTCCGTCTATGAAACAGATTGTATAATCGCGTTTTTCCAATTTTTTTCTGAGCGCTCTTTCTTTTTGCGAATCATCCCAAAGAAAACCGAAATCGCCGCACACAATGAGTGTGTCACCTTTTTTCATCATGCTCAGCCTGTTTTTTGAAACACGGTTTTCGTCTCCATGTATGTCGCCCGTAATATATATCATTGCAAATCCTCTCATTATCAAATTATCATCATTATAATACATCATTTGGCGGTGGTTGTCTATGAAAAAGTTTACACTTTTCTTAATTATTTTTTCGATTTTGATTGCACGGACATCTTTTCTTGCTGATGCGGCATTTACAAGTGCCGTAGAAACACAATCGGATGTCGTTTATGTTTACAGTCTTGATGCAGACAGAACCGTTATTTATGAAAAAAATGCTGAAAAGATCGTCAACTGTTCTGCACTTGCAAAGGTTGTTACTGCATATCTGGTAACAACATTGTGTGATGATTATTCGCAGTTGATTACCGTTCCTGCAACACCGATCAGGGCTCTCGATTCCGTTTCCTGTACAAGAGTCGGTATTCTTGTCGGCGAAGTGATTTCCGTGCAGGAACTTTTGTATTGCATGATGATTGCCAATGCCGCTGATGCCGGTAATGTACTTGCTTATCACTTCGGTGGTGATTCTATTTCTGCTTTTGTTGAAAAAATGAATGAATTTGCAGCAGAACTCGGCTGTGAAAATACACACTTTGCAGATCCGAACGGCTTGGAAGATATGGAGCAATATACCACAGCAAAAGACTTTGCATTGATTTATGAAAAATGCCTGACCGGTGATTATTTTGCGCAAATAGCAGGTATGGACTACTATAAAATGCCTGCAACCAATAAGTATTACGAAACGCGTTATTTGCACACGACCAATCTTTGCATGGATTATAATTATCCCGATTATTATTGTGAACAGGTTGTGAACGGCAAGGTGGCAACGGACAGCAATACGCTCGGTTACGCCGTTTCAACCGCTACGAAAGATGGTTATACTTATCTTGCTGTAGTTCTTGCCGGTCCGTCTGTTGACTATGATGAGGATGGGAATACGGAAAATATGGCAATGGTTGATACGGCAAACGTGTACGATTGGATCTTTGATAAAGTTAAACTTCGAGTTGTGGTTAAAACCTCAACCATTGTGGATGAGGTAAAAGTGAATCATTCCGCCGAGTATGATTATGTCAGTCTTGTGCCGATGATTGAAGTCAGTGCGCTCGTTCCGGAGGGGATTGATTCCGAGTCGGTTTATATACGCTCTATTGCGGAGTTGACAAAAACAGAAGTGGATGCGCCTGTACACAAGGGGGATGTGCTCGGTACTGCAGGAATTTATTATGCCGATGAGGAAATTGCGAGAGTGGATCTTGTTGCTTCCTTTGATGTGGAACGCAGTTATTCACGATTCATCAGTGAAAGTCTGCAGGATCTTTTCACCCATCCCGTGTTTATAATCATTATAAGCATCCTGTTGCTTGCCGGCGGTGGGTTCGGTGTTTATGTGTATTTCTTTTCATCATCAAAAAAGTTCAAAGGAAAAAAAATTCGTATCATTAAAGGATATGAAGTAATAGACAAGAAAAAGAAAAAATAACGAAAGGATGTTTTGTAATGAAGAATAAAAAAGCTATCGGTGTAACCGCGGCCATTGCGGCATTGGCGGGTATAAATGCCGTTCGTGCGGCAGTATATAAGCCCGCAAAGAGGAATGTTGCGCAGTATGTGCCGGAGTCGGTTGATCTTGACCGTTTTAGGAAAAATTTGTCTGATGCTGTCAAAATCCCCACAATTGCGGAAAAAGATCCCGCTGATATGAATTGGGGACCTTTTGATGAGTTCCATGCATTCTTAAAAGAACGATATCCGTTGATTCATGAACATCTCGCACTTGAAGAACCTGTGCGCGGCAGTTTGCTTTACCGTTGGAAGGGCAAACGTGATGATCTGGATCCCATCGCTCTCTTGGCACATCAGGATGTTGTGCCGATTTCGGACGGCACTTTGCAGGATTGGACATATGCTCCTTTTGATGGTGTTGATGACGGTGAGTTTATCTGGGGACGCGGCACACTTGATATGAAGAATCATCTGATTGGGCTGATGGAAAGTGTTGAGGCTCTGCTTGCAGATGGCTTTGAACCGATTCGTGATGTCTATCTTTGCCTCGGTCATAATGAAGAAGTAATGTCATCTGAATATTCCGGTGCTGTTGTTATGTGTCAATATTTCAAGGAACGCGGTATTCATCTTGACTGTATTATTGATGAAGGCGGCGCCATTTTGCCCGTTCATGTCAAAGGTGTTATTGATGCACAACTTGCCGGTATTGGTGTTGCTGAAAAAGGGTATGCCGATGTTGAAGTATCAATTTCTGCAAAAGGCGGACATTCTTCGCAACCGCCGAAGCATTCTGCTATCGGTGAACTTGCAGGAGTGATTCAGGACATTGAAAATCATCAATTCAAAGAAGAACTTTCGCCTATGATGATGGAATTGTTTGATTCCGTCGGCAGAAGAATGACTTATCCGATGCGCCTTGTTATGTGCAATTTGCCGTTGCTGAAGCCGGTTATCCAAAAAGTAATGACTTTGATTCCGCCGGCGGCAAGCCTTGTGCGCACCACTACAGGAGTTACAATGGCAAGCGGTAGCCCTGCACCGAATGTATTGCCGCAAAAAGCAAGTGTAAATGTCAATTTCAGAATGTATCCGGGGCAAACGATTGAGGATGTTGAAAAGCATCTTCGCCAGGTCATTAAGAACAAAAAAGCTGAAATTATGGTTAAAACCGGCTGGAAAAATCCGTCTGCTATTTCTCCGACAGACTCAAGATGCTTTAATGCGTTGCGTGATATCTGTTCGCAGATGAATCCGAAAAGCATTATTGCTCCATATCTGGTTATGGGTGGAACAGATGCATGTCATTATGAAGATGTCTGTGAAAATATTTACCGTTATTCTCCGTTTCTTGTGGATACACAATTGCTTCTTTGTACACATGGAACGAATGAGCGTGTACCGGTTGCTGCGTTAGCAGATGCGGTTCGTTTCTTTAAAATGTATATCAGAACACTTTCTGCGGAATAATATGAATGGGGCTGTGTAAATACAACAGCCCCATTTGTCATAAAACACGGCACTGTCTTTTTTTGACAGTGCCGATATTTTTTGTTTATTCAACTGTGAAATAGTTGCCGCCGTAGATTTTTTCAATCAGTTCGATTGATTTGTTGTAAGCATAATTTTTGAATGCAGAGAATTTTACATTGCTGTCATCAGCGGCAATTTCTTCAAGCATCGTGTTGAATGTTTCGGTGGTTTCAGAGGTAAGAGAAGCGACAACGCTGTCTTCCCAATCTGATCTTTCGTTTTCTGCAACGAAGTAAATGATGTGGAAACCGTATTCCGTCTGAACAATGCCGACATCGCCGGCTGTTCTGTTTTCGTCATAAATCCAGTTGTCGAAGTTTGCAACCATGGAGCCTTTTGCTACATCTTCATACATGCCGCCGGTGCTGCCGTCTTCGGTTGCTACGGTTGAAGATGTGTCAGCACTGTATTTGTCAGCCAGCTCTGCAAAGTTTGTTTCGGTTGCGTTTTCAAGATATGTTTCGTAAATGTCATAAGTTGCGGAATAGGTAGCATTTACAACATCCTGCGTATATTTTTCATTCTGTGCAAGCGCAAAATCGTAATCAACCGTAAGGCCGAATTCTTCAACTGCCTTGGCAACATCAGCCGCAAATATGGCAGCTTCATCTGCAGTGTGTTCGGTACCTTCTTCCGTGTGCGCATCCATGTGGTTTACACCGGTTTCATAGGAAACAAGGATATGGCGAACGTCAACTTTGGGACGATCTTCACGGTAAGCGGGCTTTGTGACATATACAACATAAATGTAATCGCCGTCATCTGCTTCTACAAAATGCTTGTCACCTTGTGCTCTGCCCTCTGCAAACAGCCATTCTGCCAATTCTTCAGAAATGTTTGTAGAAACGATCGATTTGCTGATGGCATTTACCACGGTTGCGGATTCATTCTTGAAAGTTTCCTTGTCTGCTTCAGTTGCATATTCAACAGCAAGATCAATGAAGGACTGTTCGTCAGTGATACGGTTGCAGAATTCTTCAGCCTTTTTCAGGATCTCATTTTCAGGAGCAACATCGCCGTCCGTTACGGAAACATTACCATCCGTGACAGCGACATTACCGTCAGTGACTGCAACGGTATTTTCAGTGGATTCAGTTTCGGCACCGGTAACAGAAGAACCGTCAGCAGAAAAACCGAAAACGCGAAGATCGGCAACCTGATATGCTGTCGGATCTGCATCATAAGCAGCCTGAATGGCTTCGTCTGTTACAGCTGCTTCGTTGGTTTCTTCAATGTGTGTGAGGTATTTTTCAGCAAGCTTTTGATCTTTCAGCGTTTCTCTGTAAAGCTTTTCAGTCATGCCGTTGCCGTAATAGGAACCAAGGAAACGGTTCAGGGAGACACTGTACATATCGGCAGAAGACTGCATGGAAGCAATAGCTTCATCAATTTCAGTCATGTCAACTTCATCAAGTTCGATGCCGAGTTCTTTGCATTGTGCAAAATAGTATTCATAGGTCTGGAACATATCAATGATATATTTATCAAAGAATGCTGCCCATGTGATGGTTTCTTCACCTTCGGTTTTACTCTGCTTTTCGGGATGCACAGAGTAGTCATACTGACCGAGTGCAGCGAGCAGTGCAGGGCTGCCGTACTGTTGGGCGGCTTCATAAGACTGCTGGGCATGTGTGCCATAGACGGTTGCATAATAATATTCATATTCTGCAATAGAATAAGTTCTGTCGCCGACGGTAACAGCGGGGAGCAATCTCTGCGGTATGCCATAAGCAAAGCAAACGCCGACTGCAGCGGCAACAACGAGAACGGCACAAATGACACAAAGAACGCCCTTTACCAATTTGTAAGTGTCAAGAGTCTTGTTTTTGCCTTTTGCAGCGTTTTTGGCAAGTCTTGCCTTTCTCTCTGCACGGTAATCATTTTCGGTCTTTTTGTTTTCCATTGTGATACACCTTTCAACAATTTTAACTTGATCGGAAATAATAAATTTCCACACAGTAAAATATTATATTATAAATTTCTGCAAAGTACAAGTCTTTTTTTAAATATTTTTATTTTTATTTTAATTTTGACATAATTCTTTGTCTCGATGCAGGGATGCTTCATAAGCATTGCAGATGATGTCCGGAAGATTAGCATTGCGCAAGGCGGTGACACCTTCAATGGTTGTGCCACCCTTTGAACAGACACGGTCAATCAGAATTGCAGGATCCATGCCAGATTCTTGCATATACAAAGCACTTCCCAGAACGGCCTGAATTGCGGTGGCGCGTGCAATTTCTTTTGAGACCCCGTTTCTTTCTGCCGCCTTGGCAAGAGAATCAATATACATAAATGTGTAAGCGGGGGAGCATCCGCCGAGCACGCCGAACTGTGAAAACAAGGCTTCCGGATAAAACAGTGCCGTACCGAAGCAGGAAACGATGTTGCCAAGTAATTCTTTTTCTGTTTTGGTGCAGGTGGCATTGATGCAATATGCCGAAGCTGATTGACATACACTTGCATTCAGATTCGGAAATACTCTGCCGATGCGAAGTGCAGGGGAGAGGTAATTTTCAATGAAAGCAATTTCTTTACCTGCGGCAATGGACACAACAAACGGATCGCTCGTAACAAAAGAATCTTTTGTTCTTGTCAGCAGATCTGCAAAGCCTTGCGGTTTGATACAAAGAAAAACGGTTTCGCAGGAACGGATGATTTCTTCTTCATTCTGCATTGCAATGGTACCGTTTGCTGAACAGAAAGTGTTCAGTTTTTCAGCATCCGTATCATAAATGCAGACCTCTTTTTTCTGATACATCCCTTTTTCAATAATACTTCTGATGATGGGCTGTGCCATGTTTCCGCAACCGATAAAGCCGATTGTCATAAAAAACACTCCTTTTATTATTGTAAAGTATAGTAAGTACGAATTAAAGGCAGCGCATTGTTAGACAGTTTTGCACCGTACTTACAAAAAACGATAAATATGAATAGAGCCGATGTTTAAATCGGCTCTTTTTGTTATTTGTTCTTGCGTAAATTATTCAATTCATCAAGGAAAGAATCGATATCTTTGAAATCTCGATAAACCGAGGCAAAACGAACGTAGGCAATTTCATCAATATCCTTGAGTTTTTGCAGAGTCAATTCGCCCAACTGTGTGGAATTGATTTCTCTGTCCAGAGAATTCTGAAGATTTGTTTCAATTTCATCAATGGCTGATTCAAGCACTTCAAGGGTTACGGGGCGTTTTACGCAGGCCCTGAGCATACCGCTGAGCAGTTTATTACGATCAAATACCTGTCTTGATTTGTCGCGCTTTACAACAATAACAGGCATGCTTTCAATGGCTTCGTAAGTTGTAAACCTTTTTGCGCATTGCATGCATTCTCTGCGACGGCGGATCTTCTGGCCATCATCGGCAGGGCGGGAGTCTATAACTTTGCTTTCACTGTAAGCACAAAACGGACATCTCATAATGTTACCACCTTCATTTATTGGGCTTATTATAGCACAAGATATTGTTACTTGCAATCAGAAAATAAAAAAAATGTCAATTTGTAGCGTTTAAATTTCCATATATTTTACATTGCAAATAAGCTTAAATTTTGTTAATGTAGAAAAGGTGATGGTAATGAAAACGCTGAATGAGTTTTTTGATTTTTTGTCGGATTTCAATCCGGTATCAAAGAAAATAATGAAAATCATGGCGGCAATCGTATTTTTGTTGGTTGTTGGCGCCATGTATTTTGCATTGGCAGCAGGAAGAACTGAAGAGTATTACATAAGTATGTGGTATTTTGAAGTTCTTATTGAAAATATAAAATCCGTTTTGGGGTTGGGTTTTTTCTTTGCGCTTTTGTTTGAACCGGTTTATAAAAAATTTACCGTTGAGTAGGATGTTGCTTTTTTGTGGCAGAAACAACGGTCAGTCTGTTTTCTTTTACACGGAAGTGAATTTCATAATTGTTATAAGAAAAACCATATGTTCTGTTTTCATCTTCCTGATAATGCGGGCGCGGATCCTGTTCAAGAATGGCTTGCAATGATATGAGAAGATTCTGTGGCAGGGCAGACCGCGCATTTCCACTGAATTCAACATCTAATTTTTGCTCAGCAGCAGGTAACGCAAAACCGCCTGATGCAGTGGAAATGCTGTCGATGTGTGGTAAATAAGGTTTAATGTCGAAAATGGGGGTATTGTCAAGCATATCAATACCGCTGACCGTTATGACCGGACCAATCGGTGTATGCAGGTCAATTTTTTCAATTTTTACAACAGAGAGCGCAAGCGAATTTGGACGGAACGGTGAGCGTGTTGCAAAAACCCCCATGCGTTTATTGCCGCCAAGACGCGGCGGTCTGACAGTCGGAGACCAATCCGTTGTCACAGTTTGTGAAAATTGCCAAATAATCCACAGGTGTGAAAAATCTTCTAAACCGCGAAGTGCATCAGGGTTTCTGTAGTGTGGTTCAAAAATGATTTCACCTTGTAAGGAATCAATCAACATACTTTGACGCGGTATGCCGAATTTTGCAGGGAAGTCAGTTCTGATGTGGGCGATCGGTTGTATGGAAAAAGATTGATTTTCAGCCATTGTGAAACTCCAAACAGAAAAATAAAGAAAAAATCCGAAAAGCATCTGCTTTTCGGATTTTTTTTGGTGATCCAGCGGAGATTCGAACTCCGGACACCCTGCTTAAAAGGCAGGTGCTCTGCCTGCTGAGCTACTGGATCAAGCTATGCCGTACTTTCCTTTCATGAAAGCGAAGAAGAAAGTTGCAAACAATGTAATAACAAAGAATACAACTGCAAGGATTTTGGTAAGTCTTGCAAGTTTTTCGTCTTTGCTGTTGCTTTTGTTCTTTCCGAAGAAGTTATCGGAACCGCCGGCGATTGCACCGGAAAGACCGGAGTTGCGGCTCTGCTGGAAGAGAATCAAAACAATAAGACCGATTGCCAAAGCAATCATAATAAAACCAAAGATATATTCGTAAATGGGCATTTTCATACCGACCTTTCACTTTACGTTTGAGCGCTCTCGCTCGGTGCCCGATTATATTAGCACAAAGTTTTCAAGAAATCAAGTCTTTTTTTAAGATTTTTTAAAAATTTTTCAAAAAAAATTTTTCGTCATGATACTTACCGACAATATATGGAAAATAATACTTGACGAAACAACAAAATGTGGTGTAATATTATATAATGAAATATTATAATGGAGGATTTCATGGCTAAGAAGAACGATTACGGAAATGACAGTATTGTTTCCTTAAAAGGAGCCGATCGAGTCAGAAAACGTCCTGCCGTTATCTTTGGTGATGACGGTCTGGAAGGTTGTAAGCATTCTGTTTTTGAAATTATTTCCAACTCTGTCGATGAAGCAAGAGAAGGATACGGTGATAAAATAGTGATAACCCGTTATCTTGACCGCAGTATTGAGGTACAGGATTTCGGTCGCGGCATGCCCGTTGACTTCAATAATAATGAACAAAGATACAACTGGGAACTTCTGTTCTGCGAAATGTATGCAGGCGGTAAGTATGATACCAATTCCGGTGGTAACTATGAGTTTTCCATAGGCCTTAACGGTCTGGGACTTTGTTCCACACAATATGCATCCGAATTTATGGATGCAGAAATCCATTCAGGCGGGTTCATTTATAAATTACATTTTGAACACGGTGAAAACGTCGGCGGGTTACACAAAGAACCTTACCAGAAACGCGATACGGGGACAAGAATCCGCTGGAAACCCGACCTTGAAGTATTTACCGATATAAGCATTCCGCTTGATTACTATCAGGATGTACTCAAAAGACAGTCTGTTGTTAATCCCGGCATCAAATTTGTTTTAAAAAATCAACTGACGGAAAGCAAGTTTGAAACATTTGAATACCTGTATGAACATGGTATTGAAGATTATATCAATGAATTCCTCGGTGATAAGGGAATTGTGCCCGCTCAGATCTGGTTTGCCGAACGTGTCGGCCGTGACCGTGAGGACAAACCTGATTATAAATTGAAAATCAATGCAGCACTTTCTTTCTCGGAAAAAATTCAATTAAAAGAATATTATCATAATTCAAGTTATCTTGAATATGGCGGTGCACCGGAAAAAGCCGTCCGCAGTGCTTTTGTGTCGCAGATCGATGCATATCTCAAGCAGAATGGGAAATATGCAAAGACGGACTCCAAAATCACATTTCAGGATATTGAAGATTGTCTTGTTCTGGTTATTTCTTCTTTTTCTACACAGACCTCGTATGAAAATCAGACCAAAAAGGCTATTACCAATAAGTTTATTCAGGAAGCCATGACCGAATTTTTCCGCAGGCAGTTGGAAATCTATTTTATAGAAAATCCGATAGATGCGCAGAAAATCTGCGATCGCATTCTGATTAATATGCGTTCACGTGTCCGTTCGGAAGCAACGAGATTGAATCTCAAAAAGACACTTACCGCTTCCAATGACATGGCGAACAGAGTCGAAAAGTTTGTCGATTGTCGTAGCAAGGATGTCAATGAACGTGAAATTTTCATCGTGGAAGGCGATTCTGCATTGGGTGCATGCAAACAGGCAAGGGATTCATCCTTCCAGGCCGTTATTCCCGTACGCGGTAAAATTCTTAACTGTCTGAAAGCAGAATACAGCAAAATTTTCAAGAGTGAAATCATTACGGATCTTATCAAAGTGCTCGGTTGCGGCGTTGAAATCAAGGATAAATCCGCAAAAGGTGTTGCTGAATTTAATATTGATAATCTCCGCTGGAGTAAGGTCATTATCTGTACCGACGCGGATGTGGACGGTTTTCAGATCCGAACGCTGATTCTTTCCATGTTTTATGCATTGATGCCTTCGCTGATTTCAGAAGGTAAGGTTTTTATTGCCGAATCTCCGCTTTATGAAATCACCTGCAAAGATGAAACATGGTTTTGCTATACCGAAAAAGAAAAACAGGATGCACTGGAACAAATCGGGGACAAAAAATACACCATTCAGCGTTCCAAAGGTCTTGGCGAAAACGATGCTGATATGATGTGGTTGACCACCATGAATCCGCAGACAAGAAGACTGATCAAGGTGGAGCCGAATTCGGATCCGACACAGATTGATGACACATTTGAAATGCTGCTGGGTGACAATCTTGCCGCACGAAAACAGCATATTGCTGATTATGGTCATCTTTATATTGAACTGGCAGATATTTATTGAGAGGAGGGGATTATATGGCAAGAAAACCGAAAAAGCAGGAAGAAGAAAAACTTCCCGTTGATAATCGTGCACATATTCAGGGTGCAGGTATTGTTGAAAGTCAGCTCATAACCGATACGCTTGAAATCAACTATATGCCGTATTGCATGAGCGTTATCATGTCCCGTGCAATCCCCGAAATCGATGGTTTTAAACCTTCGCACAGAAAACTGCTTTATACAATGTATAAAATGGGGCTTCTGAACGGTGCGCGGACAAAATCTGCCAATATTGTTGGCAGTACCATGAAACTCAATCCGCACGGTGACGCGGCCATTTATGAAACCATGGTCCGTCTGACCCGCGGCAATGAAGCACTGTTGCATCCGTATGTCGATTCAAAAGGTAACTTCGGTAAGGCATATTCCAAAAATATGCAATATGCCGCATCCCGTTATACGGAAGCCAAATTGGAAAGTTTCTGTGCGGAATTATTCAGAGATATTGATAAGGATACGGTTGATTTTGTGCCCAACTATGACAATACTACCACCGAGCCGACACTGTTTCCCGTTACATTTCCGTCTATCCTTGTAAACAGCAATATGGGTATTGCCGTCGGCATGGCAAGCAACATCTGTTCGTTTAACTTGCGTGAAGTGTGTGAAACAACCATTGCGCTGATTAAAAATCCCGAGCATGATGTGCTTGATACAATGCTTGCTCCGGACTTCAGGGGCGGTGGTCAGGTCATTTACGACCGTCAGAAAATGGCGGAAGTATATGCAACGGGCAGAGGGCCTGTCCGACTTCGCGCAAAATATGCGTATGATAAATCCAATAACTGTATTGATATTAAAGAAATACCCGCAACAACCACCTGTGAAGCAATTATTGATAAAATTATTGATCTTGCAAAAACGGGAAAAGTGCGTGAAATCAGCGATGTCCGCGATGAAACCGATAAGACGGGTCTTAAAATCACCATTGACCTGAAGCGTGGCGCCGATCCGGAAAAACTGATGCAGACTCTGTTCAAAAAGACCCCACTGGAAGATACGTTCACATGCAATTTCAATGTCCTGATTGCCGGCACTCCGATGGTGCTCGGCGTAAAAGACCTTCTTCTTGAATGGATTGCATATCGAACGGAATGCGTACAAAGACGTGTCTATTTTGATCTCAACAGGGCACGCGACCGTCTGCATTTGCTTAAAGCGCTGCAGAAAATTCTGCTTGATATTGACAAGGCAATCCGCATTGTCCGTGAAACCGAAGAGGAAAGTCAGGTTGTTCCGAATTTGATGATCGGCTTCGGAATTGACCAGATTCAGGCTGAATATGTTGCCGAAATCAAACTACGTCATCTGAACCGTGAATATATTCTGAAGCGTCTGCAGGATGTTGAACAACTTGAAAAAGACATCGCAGATATGGAAGATATTCTGGCACATAAGGCAAGAATCAAGAAGATCATTGTTGATGAGTTGTCGGATGTTGTTAAAAAATTCGGTCATGATCGCAGAACTGAAATTATTTACGAAGCGGACGATGAGGTTACCGATTTTGAGGAAGAAATTCCCGATTATCCCGTTTTACTGTTCTTCACAAGAGAAGGATATTTTAAGAAAATTACGCCGCAGTCCTGGCGAATGGGTAATAATCATAAACTCAAGGAAGGCGACGAAATTATTGCAAGTTTTGAAACAACCAATAATGTTGACCTGTTGTTCTTTACCAATCGCCAACAAGTTTACAAGGCAAAATGCAATGATTTCGAAGAATGCAAGGCTTCCGTGCTCGGCGATTTCGTGGCGTCCAGACTGAAGATGGATGAGGGGGAAAACGCCATCTTTATGGCTGTAACAAAAGATTACGGCGGACAAATGCTCTTCTTCTTTGAAAACGGTAAGGTTGCAAAGGTTGAATTGGCTTCTTATGAAACCAAGACAAACCGTAAGAAATTGCTCAAAGCTTATTCGGACAAGTCTGAAATTGCATCTTTTGCTCACATTACTGAGGACGGCGAGTTTGTTCTGACTTCATCCAACGGAAGAATTCTTCTGATGAATTCCGCTGTGATTGCATCCAAAACTACAAAAGATACACAGGGCGTTGCTGTTATGAAACTCAAAAAAGGCCATCGCTTGCTTTCTGCGGTTGCATATAAGGACGGTCAGTTTGTGAAACCTGCCCGTTACCGTACAAAAACATTGCCGTCCGCCGGTGCTACGATTTCTCCTGAAGATACTGGTGAGCAAATTTCCCTTGTTTGAAATTTATTTTGTATAGCAATTGATTTTCAGTGCATACTGTTTACAGCGGATGAAGATAATTTGATTGCGTTTGCTTAATAAGACTTTATTCGCGCCGCCCGAATGCAGATATGGTTTCTGCATTCGGGCGGATTTTTACTATCTGATACTGCAAAAAAATACCTGCAAAATCAATCTTTATCGATTTGCAGGTATTTTTAATTCAAGTTGTTTTAACCAAGTGTTGAAGCAGATTCTGTTTGTGTGGGATTTTCGCTTTCTGCGGAAGATAAATCAGATGCGCCGGTAGCGGGAACAGTGATCAATGTGGTTGATGTGACGGGGGCTTGCGTTGTTTCAACAATTGCCGGAGCATTATCTGCTTTCCATTTTTGTATGGCAAATGCAAGACAGAGATAAGATGCAAGCATGAAGAAAAATACAATGCCGATACTGATCAGTTTTGCAAAAAAGTCGGATTTTTTTGTAAACCAAACGGTTGTTTTTGGGACAATTTCTTGCATTGCAGACTGATTATCGTTTGCAGAGTCCACATTTATTGTCAAAGGAACTGTTTCATCTGTCAGGTACTCAGTTTCTTCATCCGCTTCGACGATTTTTTCAGATATCCGTTCTGCTTTCTGCTGTGCGGTCTGTTGTTTTGCCGCTTCAATATGAGTATAGAAGAAATTGAGGTCATCCTCCAGTTCACCCAGCGCGAAGAATCCGCCGCCCAGCAAACCAAGCAAAAAGCGCCAGGCAAAATTTGCTTCCATCTCGATGCCGTATTTTTTTGCGGCTTTTGCAAGACGAACGGAACGATTGGCTATCCAGAACGGGGCGTAGACAGGAACAAACAAAAACAGGAACGGATTTCTTTCCTTTCCGTTGTCGTAGGTTTTTGCAAAACGATCCACGTCATTGTAAACGGAATATTTCCACACGAAGTAATAAAGGCCGAAGGTCAGATAACAAGCGCAGATTCTCCATAAAATTGATTTCGACCTGCGGACTTCATCAACAGATGCTTCATCATCCGGGGTTGTATCTTCGAATGTGTGCATATCCGTATCATCAGCAGGGATGAAGAACAACGATTGCGGGGTATTTTTATTGTTTTTCTTTTTAAACAGATATGAAAGCAACAGAAGAATCAATGTAATGAGTATGCCCGCAATCGACATTATAATACCCGGTTTCAGCCCCAGGGGTTCATATCTAAATGTAACGGTATGCTCGCCTTCAGCAATTTTAACGGCAAGCAGTGAATCTGCAATAGGAGTGATGTCTTCATCGGCAACTGCGATGCCGTCAATCGTGATTTTCCAGCTTCGATCTTGCGGAATGGACGTGTAAAGCAATGCATTATCATTGGTTACATCAATGGTGCCTTCGATGTAAGTTTCATCAAATCTTGTAATATTGAGGGTTCCGTTCCGGAGAATTTTATTATAACCTTCCGTGAACTTCTCTTCATTCAGGCAAACACAGTAAATATTTGTCGTGCCGCTTTTATTGGCGGGAAATGTAAGAATCACTTTTGCACTCTGACCTGCTTCCAGATAGCCTACATTTAAGGAAAAGTAGACAGTAGAGCCGCTTGAATAGCGTGTAGATGTCTGGACGCCGTTGTCGCCGCTGATATTATAACCGAGACAGTTCGGGGCTTTAAAATAAACGCAGTATTCACCTGCAGTTTCGGCAAGGAATGTAACAGTAGCAGAACCTTCGGATGATGCGGAATCAAAACGGAAACTGCCGTTTGAAATGTTATCTGCCGAAACAGTAAGACCGCCTGTGGTTGAAACATCCTCCTGTGCTGTAACACTTTCAAGCACATCAGTGATGCCCGTTGCAAGTTCAAAAAAGCGATTCTGATTCACAAACGGATCTGTTCCGCCGTAATCAGCCCAGGTAGCCATATCGTTGCTGACGGAAAAAGCAAGAGGCAGATAATAGTTGTACTTGTAGGCATCAAACACATCATTGCTTGTTACATACGAATACATGCTTCCTTCCTGCAGAAGATTGTTTTTATCATAAATGTACTTCAAGGAGAACATGGAGTTGTAAACGGCAGTCTGCGGATTGTAGGTATAGCTGTTTATACCGTTGCTGAACAATCCGAGTTGTCTGTGCAGTTTTGATGTTGTTTCATAAGCCATTGAGGAAAAAACGGAAATGCCGTTATAGTCCAGCCAGCTCGCATCCATGCGTGTCAGCAACTTGGAGCGTTCTTCTCGGAAGAACAGTTCGTTGTCATTTTCGGCTTCATACGCATCAATCGTCGCGGAAATATCCTGAAAATCATAATAATCGCCTGAATACGAATCTTTGGGCTGTGACATGACATAACTGCCGACATTGGCAACGGTTAATTCGCAAAGAATCAGACATACCAATAACATGGATACGGTGTCCTTTTTGAATCTGCCTTCTGCGAATAATGTCAATACTGCCGTAAAAATGATTACAAATGCGATGTTGATCATCAGTGTATATTCACCGACATTTTTAGAACCCAATTCCTGTACAAGCACAATAAAAGCCAAAATCGCAACACCTGTTCCGATGAAAAACTTTTCAGTGTACTCCCTGATATGCAGGAATGCTTCATAAGAAAGGGAAAGCAGAATAAAGGAATAGGCGAATGAATAGCGATACGGCAGGTCATTCGGATAATGCATGCCATGCCAGATATAGTTCAGGAAATTAAGAACAAAACTTGCGTAGAAGAAAATAAGAAGACCGCAGGTTAAGGCTTTTCTTTTCTTGCTTATATTTTTGCTGAACAAGAATGCGGGCACAAGGAAAAGGGTCATCACACCGCAATAAATATTCGGCAAAACATCGTCACCGCTGCTTCGGATGGTGGGTTCCAGGTTTGCAAGGTGATTTGCCAGGAAATCGAAAATGTTGAAATATTCGCTCCATTCGGAGAACTGCGGAGCGCCCGACGAATTGGTTGCGGAACTTCCTGTCAGGATAAAATAAACAGGCAGTAAAGCGAAAGCTGCCAACAGGAATGATAAAACGGAGGCAAATGCAAATTTAAAACCGGCCGCCATGAAGCGGGAATTTCGCAGTTCACCCAGATATCCGCCCGGCTGCGTTTCTTCTTGTGAAAATTCCTTCAGTTTTGATGTAAAATTAAAATAACTGAAATAATAGTACAGGAAATAAATTACACTCAGAATACAAACCATGTATGCCATGTAATAGTTTGTGATCATGGTGTACGTCAGGGCTGCGATGTAGAGTGCAGGTTTTCCCTTGCGGATGATATATGTGATTCCCAACATAACAATCGGGAACATAAGAAAAGCGTCCAGCCACATTACATTCCATGAATAAGCAACAAAATAACCGCTGAATGCATACAGTAACCCAAATGCAATACTTGCTTTTCGGGTTCCGTAAACTTTATTCACAAAGTAAGTGAATGCAAAAGCTGCGCCAGCTGCTTTGAGCAAGATGATCAAAGCAATCGATTCGGGAATATAATAGTGTCCGAACAGCAGAATCAGCAGCGTGAACGGGCTGGAGCAGTAGTTGAAAAAGTTGCCCAGAAAACTGCTCCCCAAACCTGTGTTCCATGAGTATATCAGACTTTCGCCGGATGTCAGACGATCATAGAGCTCAGCATAAAGCGGGCCATACTGATGATACAGATCCATACGCATGACTGTGTTTGTGCCGCCTGCAACCGTTTGCATCTGCAGGAGGTAAACAACATACAATACAAAAACAGCCAGTATTGCGGCGATCCATGCAAAGAATGCCGCATCGGACAATCGGAAACCACGTTTTTTTATCAGCGGTGAGGTTGCATTGTTCTGTTCAACGGTTTGCTGTGTTGAAAACATAGAAACGACTCCTTAACATTATAAGATAATTATAATAAATATAACATAAGTTTATGTTGTTTGCAATCTTTTTTTGCATAATCCGGGACAGGCAACCATATACATGGAACATAAAGAGAGGCGGTGCAAAAAAATGCAGGCATTTAATGGGGTTTGCAGATACTTGCATAAGCAGACCGAAACAGTTTTACAGAATGTTGAAAAAGAAATAAAAATGAAAACAATGGAAATTGTTTTGCGTGCGCAGACTGCTTTGTATCTTGTTTGCACGGACGGCACTTATTTTGTTACCCCGCAAGGTAAATGTGTGCAGAATTGTCCGTCTGATATGCATGTGGTCTCTTTTACTGAGGTTCGGGAGGCGGTTTTGCGCGCTTGCGGATTTTCGGTGTATGCGCACAGAAATGAATTGATGAACGGATACATCAGTCTCGGCAACGGATGTCGTATGGCAATAATCGGCACACTCGGAACCATGCATGGTGCCCCGGCTGATCTTTCTGCCATAACCGCTGTTCGCATTCGTATCGGGCGACTCATAAAAGCAGATACTGATTTTTTGTTTGATTCGGACATGCTTTGTTCGGTGTTATTGGCAGGCCCGCCGGCAAGCGGCAAAACAACTATGCTCAGATGCATTGCGGAAAATCTTGCAGGCGGAACATACGGACGATATTATCGGGTAAGTGTGGTTGATGAACGCAATGAAATTTTTCCGGATGGATTGATCCGATCACCATGTGCTGATGTTTTATCAGGTATCAAAAAAGAAAAAGGGATCAATGCGGCATTGCGTTTATGTGCCCCGCAGGTGATTGTCTGTGATGAGATTGGTACGTTTGCAGAAGCGGCTGCAATACTTGACAGTCTGAACAGTGGTGTAAAATTTATTTGTTCAATGCATGCCGCTGTTCGGGAGGAACTTTTTCGCAGAGATTGTTTTATCCGACTCTATGAAAAACAGGTTTTTGATCGGTTTATTTTTCTTGACCCGCACTCTTCACCCGGCAGAATAGCGGAGATTGTTGACAAAACGGAGATGATTCATTGCGGAATCTGATGTTGATTGCTTGCTGTTGTTTTCCATGTGTTTTGGCTATGTTGCGTTTTGTTAAAATATACAAAGCCATAGAACTTTTAAAAAACTTAAAACAAGTAAATGAGCAGATCAATTTTATACTCAGCGGCAGTGCACCGGATGCAGTTGTTTTGTTTCGTGCGCTGTGTGACAGAAATGTTTTTCCCGCTTTTTGCCTGCGTGTTTCTGAAAATCTTCTGTCAGGTGCGACTTTTTCGGAATCCTGGATCAATGGATTGGAAGTTGCCGGAATTGATTTATTGTCAGCAACAGAGAAAGAAGAATTTTTATCGTTTGCAGATTCATTCGGACTTGGTTCAATAGAGGAACAAATTCGCCTATGCAACCGCTTTGCACAATTCAGTGAAAAAGCGATCAGTGAAAGAAAAATGAATCTTGCAAAAAACGGAAAGTTGTATCTGTCGGGCAGTCTGCTTTTCGGTGCATTTATATTTGTTTTGCTGTATTAAAAAAGACAATGAATTTTTCTACAGGAGTTATAAATAAATGGAAATTGATGTTATCTTTAAAATTGCAGCTCTCGGTATCATCGTCGCCGTTCTTAATCAGATTTTATCCCGGAGCGGCAGGGAAGAATATACCATGATTACCACAATTGCGGGACTTATTATTGCACTGATGATGATTCTGCCGTATGTATCCACTTTGTTTTCATACATAAGGTCGGTGTTTGATCTGTGATTCTGAAAATTGCAGGAATGGCATTGATTGCCGCTTTGGGATTTGTGTTATTAAAAAAAGACAGGGCAGATTTTGCCTTTGTTCTGGAAATTTGCGCAACGGCAGGCTTGTTGCTGTTTGTATTTCCGTATCTTGAGAATCTGCTTGATATATTTGCACATCTGACCGATTCGGTGAAATCGGAGTTTGACTTCACGAAATTGTTGATCAAAATAAGTGGTATTGCCATTATTTCACGTCTTATTTGCGAACTTTGCAAGGATGCGGGAGAACAAGCACTCGCCGTAAAATTTGAACTTGCCGCCAAAGTGCTCATTCTTATCAATGCAGCCCCCGCATTCAAGGAATTATACGGTTTACTGTCTGCAATTGTGGAGAATTTGTTATGAAAAAAATTTTTATTATTCTTTTCATTTTTATCTGTTTTTCCATACCTGCTCATGCATCGCAATCTGCCGAACAGTATTACGGCTATATGTATGACAATACAGATTCCGATGTGCAACGACTGCTTGAATCATTCGGGCTTGAAAACGGCTCATACGATGAAATTTTAAACCTGAATTTCAGAAATGTTGTACAGCAGTTTCTGTCACTTTGTCGCAATGAAATGAAACAACCGTTGAAATCGGTTTTATCCGCTTTTATTTTACTGACAGGAATTACAATTATACAAGCATTGACTGCATCGGATGATTCCGTTGGTGATATTATTTCGACAATCGGTACGGTTCTGTTGACTTTTACACTTTTTGTTCCCATTACTGCTTGTATTTCTGATGTCGTGAGTGTTTGTGTCAGTACGAATGATTTCACAAAAGTGCTGATTCCCGTTCTTGCCGGGATTGTGACTGCCGCAGGAAAACCGACACTTGCCGTCTGTTTTCAGGGGTTTTGCTTTTCTTCGGCGCAGATTTTGACATCAGTGTTTCGGACAAGTTTGCCGTCAATTTGCGCAGTTTATACCTCTTTATCTGTTTGCGGTGCAATGTCATCGTTTGTGAATACAGATAAAATTGCAGAATTGATCAAAAAAGGCTATACAATGCTTCTTTCATTTTCAGCCGCCTTGTTTTCTGCATTGCTTTCTGTCAAATCCGTCATTGCCGGCTGTGCAGATACGGTTACGGTCAAAGGGGTGAAGTTTATTGTGGGCAATGCAGTTCCTGTTGTTGGCGGCGCTTTGGCAGATGCTTTGAATTCCGTTATCAGTGGTATTTCTCTGCTGAAGTCCACGGTCGGTGTTTGTGCAATCCTTATTTTGATTTTTATAAATTTACCGACACTGATTGAATTGCTGATGTGGAATATTACGTTGAAAATACTCAATTCCGCGGCAGGTTTACTCGGCAGAGATGCAGATTGCAAGTTGATATCTGCATTTGAAAGTTTATTTACAATTATGGGAGCGGTTGTGATTTTTCAGTCATTTTTATACATTATTGCCGTTTCACTGCTGACAATTATATCCGGGATGGGGTAAAACTGTGGAAACTTTAAAAGAATGGTTGCTCAGTATCTGTGCTTTTACAATGATAAGTACAGTACTGTACTTATTGCTGCCGCGTGATCGTATTTCAGAAACTGTAAAAACCGTACTGCGTTTTGTTTTGCTGTTACTCATCTTTCTGCCGTTATGTTATTCGGATTTTATTTCAGATGAATCGCTCAGTACGTTTTTTTTGATTGATGAGAAAAGAATAGCTGAGCAGGTAACGGGCAGTATTGACCTTTTGAAAGATGAAACGGAACATGTTGTTTGCGCACAGGCTGCATCCGTTCTTGCCGCATATTACGACGGTCCGCATAAAATAGAAACGGACACGGATATTCTGTCCGACATGTGCATACATATAAAACAGATTCGAATCATCCTTTTTTCTGAAACCAATAATATGTCAGAATTGCAAAAGGCATTGGAAAGTTTTTTTCCTACCTGTGAAATTGTCATTGAGCAAGAGGTGAAAAATGAAGAATCATAAGGTGAAAGACATTTTGGCGGCAATGTATAAAAACAACAAAAAACAAATGTACATTTTGCTTGGGGCTATTTTTGTTTTATTGCTTTTGTGCAGCGGTGATTTGTTCGCAACATCGTCGGAAAAAACAAAAGATACAACAAAAGAAGTGTATGCATTGGAAAAAGAACTTGAATGTAAATTGGAGGATTTTCTGGAAACGGTGGACGGTGTCGGAAAAACAAAAGTCTGTATTATGTTTGATTTGCTTGAGGAAACTTCTTATGCAGCAAATACGGATACCGACAGCGATGAAAGTTCCTTGGAATATGTTGTTGTTGAAAATGCAGACGGCAGCGAGGGTGGATTGCCGATCCGTATCCGTGCACCGCAGATCCGCGGAGTTGCTGTTACTTGTGAGGGTGGTGCGAGCGCAAAAGTGAGAAATGAAGTGACGTCATTACTTACGGCTTCATTGGGGATAACCGCTAACAGAGTCTATGTTTCGCAGTATTCTGAAAAAAAAATAAACAGTTAATACGGAGGAATTTATCATGAATATGATAATCGGTAAAAAACAAATTGTTATGGCAACCCTTGTAGCTGCCCTTGGCCTTGCTGTTTTTGTCAATTGGTATTATAACGGAAACGATAATTTGCTTGACGATGCAAATGTGCCTGTAAATGAAACATCACAGCAAGAGATTCTCGGTGCGGCAGAATATGTTGATAATACCGCAGAGCAAAGTGCTGATGAATATTTTGCGGCTGCAAAACTTGATCGTACCACGGCACGTGACGAGGCGGTTGAAACTTTACAAACTGTTATTGATTCCTGTGACCCTTCATCGGAAGCCGCTGTTGCTGCCGTGCTTGAATTGAGTGCGTTGAATTCGTCTATTTTGCTTGAAAACGAAGTGGAAAGTCTGATTACTGCAAAAGTAAACAGCAATTGCATTTGCAAGATTGATGAAACTGCTGTAGAAATTGTTGTGGAAGAAGAAATCCTGAATGATGATTCTGTTCTTGCAATCAGTGATATTGTCTATGCGAATTGTGAAAACATTGAAAATATCCGCATTACAGGTGCATAACAAACTTGACAAACGGTGAAAATGAAGTAGAATAGTTGCGGAGGTGTTGTATAATGGATTTTATTAAAGTCGGTGAAAAAGACGGCAATATTATTCTTGCTGACAAGTATGGAAATCGTGCTGTCTTTGAATTTCTGGAAATGACAGTTATCGATCAGACGGAATATGCGGCATTGCTGCAAACAGATGACGAAAGCATTGTACTGCTCCGCCTTACGGAAGGTACAAACGGAAAAGAAGTATATTCATCCATTGATGACGATGCACTTTTTGAACGGGTTGCTGCTACGTTTGAAGAAATCTTTGACGAAGACTGATTATTTGTGTTTGTATGTTTATTTCCTTGCGGTTCTGCACACAATAGGATTGTGATTCAGAATAAAAGGAGTTTATGTACATGACTGTTAAAAGGGGAGATATCTATTATGCCGATCTCAGCCCCGTTGTCGGATCGGAGCAGGGCGGAATCCGTCCGGTTTTGATTGTGCAGAACGATGTCGGCAATAAATTCAGTCCGACCGTGATTGCGGCGGCAATAACAAGTCAGAAAGATAAAACAAAACTTCCCACTCATATTCAGGTCAATGCTGACGGTTGCGGTTTGCAGAAAGATTCCATTGTTCTGCTTGAACAGGTGCGAACAATTGACAAAAGACGTTTGCGTGAACACATGGGCTGCCTTGATACCATGGATATGAATCGTGTCAATCAGGCTTTGTTTGTCAGTTTCGGACTTGAATAAAAAATAATATAATGTTTGTAAGATTGCATACGGAAAAAACCGGTGCAATCTTTTTTTTGTACGGTTATTTTACTTGCAATTGGATACGCATGTGTGTATAATATTTTAATATGTATGCGAAAGGCGGAATTTTATGAGCAGACGGATAATTGTTATCGGAGCGGGTGCCGCTGGTATGATGGCGGCCGGTCAGGCAGCTGCGCTCGGTGCACAGGTTTTGTTGCTGGAACGAAACAGCAGACCCGGCAGAAAACTGATGATAACGGGCAAAGGTCGTTGTAATGTCACCAACGCCTGCACGTTGTTGAATGAACTGATGGATTTTATTCCGACCAACGGTCGTTTTTTGTATTCCGCTTTTTCAAGAATGATGCCGTATGATGTGATCGACTTTTTTGAAACAGCGGGTGTGTCGATGAAAATCGAACGCGGAAACCGCGTTTTTCCCGAATCAGACAAAGCCGTTGACGTTGTGGATGCATTGGATAAATTCTGCAAACAGAACGGTGTTAAACGACACGAAGAACGTGTTGTTGCGTTACTGCAAGAAGACGGATTTGTTGCAGGTGTCAAATGTGAAAGCGGAAATACATATCAGGCAGATGCTGTCGTAGTCGCAACCGGCGGCATGTCTTATCCTCTGACCGGTTCTACGGGGGACGGATACACACTTGCAAAGCAGGCAGGACATAATATCGTTGATCCGAAACCATCTTTGGTACCCCTTGAAACACAGGAGAACTGGGTCAAAGAAGCACAGGGACTTGCTTTGAAAAATGTTCGCTTGACAGTTTTTGATGCTGAAAAATACAATGAAGTGTATACCGATTTCGGTGAAATGCTCTTCACACATTTTGGTGTATCGGGGCCGATTGTTCTCAGTGCCTCGGCGCATTTGTCTGATATAAAAAAGGACAGATATCAACTTTTGATAGACCTGAAACCGGCTCTTTCTCACGAACAATTGGACGCACGCATTTTGCGCGATTTTGCAGAAATGCCGAACAAGGCGTTGGCCAATGCGTTGGCTAAATTATTGCCGAAGAGTCTGATTCCGATTATTGTTCGTCTGTCGGAAATTCCCTCTGACTTGCGTGTGAATCAGATCACCCGTGATGACCGTCAAGCACTCGGAGCACTCATAAAATCGTTGCCGTTGACTGTCACCGGAAAAAGACCGATTGAAGAAGCCATTGTCACCACAGGCGGTGTCAATGTTGCACAAGTCAACCCCAAAACGATGGAATCCAAATTGCTGAATGGCTTGTATTTTGCAGGTGAAGTGTTGGATGTGGATGCTTACACCGGCGGTTTCAATCTGCAGATCGCATTTGCAACCGGAAATCTTGCAGGCACAAGTGCTGCAAGCGAATAAGGAGTAACAAATAATGATCAATATTGCTATAGACGGCCCTTCGGGGGCAGGTAAAAGCACCATTGCCCGTAAGGTTGCCGAAAAACTCGGTTTTGTTTATGTAGATACGGGAGCTATGTACCGTGCAATCGGCGTGCATGTCATGCGCCACAATCTGCCGACAGATGATGCCCGGGCAGTAATATCCGTTTTGTATGATGCACATATTGCACTTGCATATCAGGCCGGTGAACAACATATTCTGCTCAACGGAGAAGATGTTTCAAAAGCAATCCGCTTGCCCGAAGCATCCATGGCTGCTTCCAATGTTTCTGCAATCCCCGAGGTGCGTGCGTATCTTTTTGATTTGCAGAAGAATATTGCAAATACAACAAACTGCATTATGGACGGCAGAGATATCGGCACGGTTGTGCTCCCCGATGCACAGGTCAAGATATTCCTGACAGCAACGGCGGAAGAAAGAACAAGACGCCGCTGTCTGGAACTTGAACAAAAAGGCACACCGGTTGATTATGATACTTTGCTGACTGAAATTATACAGCGTGATTATAATGATTCACACCGCGCCGCCGCACCTTTGAAAAAAGCAGACGATGCAACAGAGATTGACTCAACTGGTTTGTCGATTGAAGAAATTACGGATATAATTGTAAAAATGGCGGAGGCGGTATTATGACCGTAAAACTTGCACAGACTGCGGGTTTTTGCTTTGGAGTTGCACGGGCAGTGCAGACAGTCGAGCATTTGCTTGAGCAGGGTATATCCGTTTGTACCCTCGGACCGCTGATTCATAATCCGTTGTTTATTGCACAACTTGAAGAACGCGGAGCGAAAGTTGTCAACAGCATCGAAGAAGTTCCGGACGGGTATACTTTGGTTTTGCGTACGCATGGTGTCGAACGGGGGATCATTGACAAGTTACAGCAGACAAATATCAGATATTACGATGCAACTTGTCCTTTTGTTGAAAAAATCCGTAAAATTGTGCATGAACAATCTGCAGACGGAAGACCTGTTTTGATTGCAGGGGATGCGAATCACCCCGAAGTTGTCGGCATACGCAGTTGCTGTAATGCCGATTCGTATGTCTTTGAAAACAATGATGCACTCAGTGCTTTGTTGGATGAAGTAAAGCAAAAAAATGAAAAAACACCTATTGTCGTTTCTCAAACGACATTTAATTCAGTTGAATTAAAAAAAAGTTTAAAAAATGAAAAATTACTATGTACAAATCCAAAAATATTTGATACAATATGCTCTGCAACTTCCAAAAGACAGGAAGAAGCAATTTCTCTCGCCGCTGAAAGTGACTGCATGATTGTGGTCGGCGGAAGGAATTCATCCAACACAGCGAAGTTAACACAGTTATGCAGTAAGATATGCAAAACATATCAGATCGAAAGTGCCGATCAATTACATAAGATTGATTTTTCCGGCATGCAGACCATTGGGCTTACTGCAGGCGCATCAACGCCTGTTTGTATAATAAAGGAGGTACAAAAAACAATGTCCGACATCATCAATGAAAACGCCGTACCGGCAGTCGAGAGCGAAGGACATGCTCTCAACGTGGCTGCTGAGGCAACAGAAGACTGGTCCTTTGAGCAGGGACTCGAAGAATCCTACAAAAACCTGAACTACAGCCAGACTGTTATGGGCGTGGTTATGCACATCGCTCCCAACGAAATTCAGGTTGACATCGGTCGTAAGCAGACCGGTATTATCCCTCTCGACGAATACAGCGCAGATCCCTCTGCAGATCCCATGAAAGAACTCAAAGTCGGTGACGAAATTGAGCTTTTCATCATGAAGACCAATGACGTGGAAGGCACAATTCTTCTTTCCAAGAAACGCCTTGACGAAAAGAAGCGCAGAGCGGAAATTGAACAGGCTGCAAAGGACGGAGCAATCCTGGAAGGCACTGTTGTTGAAGTAATCAGCAAGGGTCTTATCGTGTTCTCCAACGGCTTCCGCGTTTTCATCCCCGCATCCCTGTCCACCGTTCCGAGAAACGGTCGTCTTGAAGAAATGCTCGACAAGACCGTCGCTTTCAAGGTTATTGAATTTGATAGAAGAAGAGGCGCTGTCGGTTCTATCCGTGACGCCGCAAGAGAACAGAACAAGGCTGCACAGGCTAAGTTCTGGGAAACCGCTGCTGTTGAAGATCGCTTCACCGGTACTGTTGTTTCTCTGACCGATTTCGGTGCTTTCGTAGATCTCGGCGGCAATGTCGTCGGTATGATCCACAGAAGCGAACTTTCCTGGAAGCGTATCAAGCATCCTTCTGAGATCGTCAATGTCGGTGACGTCGTTGATGTTTATATCAAGGGTCTTGACACTGAAAAGAAAAAGATCTCCCTCGGTTACAAGAGAACTGAAGACAATCCGTGGGAAATCCTCAAGAGAGATTATCCCGTTGGCAGTGATTTCGATGTAAAGATCGTTTCTCTTACCACTTTCGGCGCATTTGCTGAAATCTTCCCCGGTATGGAAGGTCTTATCCACATTTCCGAAATCTCCCACGAACGCATTGCAAAGCCGCAGGATGTTCTTTCCATCGGCGAAACCGTCAGAGTTCAGCTTCTCAAGGTTGACTTTGAAAAGAAGCACATCAGCCTTTCCATCAAGGCACTTCTTGAAGCTCCCGTAAAGGAAGTTGAAGAAGTTGTTGAAGAAGAAGTTGACGATGCTCCCATCACCATGTCTATTGACGAAATGATCGCCAAGGCAAAGGAAAACGAAGCTGCTGAAGCTGCTGCTGCAGAAGAAGTAACTGCTGAATAATTAAAAAATGTGAGCTGTCGGTTTTTCGACAGCTCATTTTTTGAGGTATATGTATGCATATTCTGAATTGCAATATTCTTGAAACATCCTCATTTGATGTGTGTACACAACAAGAATATCCGGTATACAGAATACCGGGCATTGTTGCACTGCAAAACGGAACCCTTGCCGTTTGTTATGAGTGCAGACAAAATTCGGATTGGTCTGTTATCGACATTGGCTTCAGAACCAGTTCTGACGGCGGAAAATCATGGACAACACGGAGGATTCCCGCCAGCGGAAAGGGAAGAAATGCCGTTAATAATCCGACATTGATTGCCGAAGAAAACACTCTGCACTTGCTGTATTGCGAAAATTATAAAAGAATGTTTCATATTCAAAGCAAGGATAATGGGATAACCTGGTCTGCACCGATAGAAATGACAGACATTTTTGATTCGCAATACTGGAGTTGCGTGGCAGGCGGACCGGGTCACGGACTTGCGCATTCAACCGGTACGTTATTTGCGAGTGTATGGATGGCTTTTAATCAGCAGGATATGTTTTCGCATCATCCGTCAAAATGCGGCGTTATTTGCAGTAAAGACCATGGAAATACATGGTCACTCGGACATGTGTTCAATGATAATCTGAAGGATGCGAGCGAAGCAGCACTTGGCGAATTAAGTGATGGCAGTGTTATGATGAATATCCGCAATGAAAATACAGAACATTTTCGCGCGGTTGCAAATAGCAAAGACGGATGTACGGAATGGACAGTTCCGGAGATTGATCGGAACTTGCCCGATCCGATTTGTTTCGGCGGTATGTGCAATTGTGCGGACGGTATATTGTTTGTAAATTGCAATTCGCAACAATCCCGCGAAAATCTGACACTGTACAAATCAACGGATGACGGAAAAACATGGGAATCGCTGTTGTTGGATCGTTCCGGCGGTTATGCGGATGTTTGCTACAATAAAATAACCGACAGTGCCTTTGTTTTTTACGAAACAATGGACTGTCGGTATCTGAAAATTGCAGAAATCAGTTTTTACTGAATTTCAAAATGATATGTATTGCCGCTGTTGCAGGGGAATGTGAAAAATCCGTCTGCATCGGCGGTTTTTCCGTTTGCGGTAACTCCCTTTTGCGAGGCGGGAAGTTCCAGACGGATTGTACCATCAAAAGAAGACTTGATTGAGCAGGAAACCACTTTTGCATTTTCAAAAACACAATCAACTTCATATCCGCCGTGCACAAGCAAACCTTTAAAATAGCCGCTTCGTTTTTCACTTACTGCGGGAAGCAGACAGATTCTGCCTTCATGTCCCTGCACAAGTGACTCGCAAATGGCAGCCGTAGCACCGAAATTGCCGTCGATCTGGAAAGGCGGATGTGTATCGAGCAGATTGCCGAGTGTTGATTTTGTAAACAGAAGTCGCAGATTCTTTTCAAAAGCCTTTGCATCGTGCAATCTTGCAAACAGGCAAAGAAGCCAGGCTCTGCTCCAACCGGTGTGACCGCCGCCGTGTGAGAGTCTGCGGTCAATGGTCTTGCGGATTGCTTTATAATAGTCGGGTGTGTTTCTGTTGATTGCATGATCCGGGTACAATGCAAATGCATGGGAAATGTGTCTGTGACCGGGTTCGGGCTCATTATAATCTTCAAGCCACTCCATCAATTGACCGTGTTTTCCGATCTGCAACGGCGGCATCTTTGCAAGTTTTTCTTTTGCCAGTTCTGCAATTTCTTCATCAATGTGCAGAATACTTTCCGTTTCGATATAAAAACGAAGCAGACCGCCGATGATTTCGATATCCATGGTCGGCGACATGCACATATTGCAGGTTTCCTTGCCGACATAGAAATTGTTTTCGGGGGATGTTGACGGACCGGACAAAAGTCTGCCGTCTGCATCTTCAAACATGGTGTCTATGAAGAATAATGCGGCATTTTTGATGTATTCATATGCGGTTTCTTTGAGGAAATCTTTATCTTTTGTATACAGATAATGCTCCCACATATGGAATGCGAGCCATGCCCCGCCCAAAGGCCACAGTCCCCAGATTCCGTCGGCCGCGGCAGTGAAACCGTAGGGATCGCTCAAATGATGCACAACAAGACCTCTTGCTTTGTAATTGACTTCGGCTGTTTTCTGACCATAAGGAAGCAACACATTGTTCATATAAGAGAACAGCGGTTCTGCACATTCCTGGATATTTGCAGCTTCAACAGGCCAATAGTTCATCTGCAGATTGATATTGGTATGAAAATCCGCATTCCATGGGTTTTGCATTTTTTCGACCCAAATACCTTGCAGGTTTGCAGGCAGACTGCCTTCTCGGCTCGAAGAAATGAGCAGATATTTACCGAAATTAAAGTACAATGACGCAAGTGAATAATCGCTTTTAAGCGGATGTAATTTCAGATAATTCAATCTCTTGTTGACAGGGAGTTTTTGTCTGTCGGCTTCATCATTGAAATTGATTTCACTCTTTTTGTAAATCGTCTGATAATCAGCAATGTGTCTTGTTTTGATTGTATCATAGCCTTTATCTGCAGCAGCAAGCCTGTTCTTGCATTCTGCTTCAAAGTTTTCATAACGGAAACTTGTAACAATGCTGATCCACACAATGGTATCGGTTGCATTTTTCACAAGGATGTTATTGCCGCTTTTTTCAGAAGTGCCGTTTGTTTGAATTTTTATACCGACGCAGAACGGATGATTGCCGACAGCCGTATCACAGACGGCAAAAAGACTTGTGTCATCGGTGTTGATTGTGCGAAGACACTCACGGCTGTATTGCAATGTGAAGCTATGTTTGCTCTCAGATTCAACCCGATATGCCATAATTTTATCGGGATTTGAAGAAAAGGTTTCATGTTTGCATTTTTTGCCGTTTCTCTTATAGAAAACTTCGGCAACTGCAGTATCAATGTGCAGATCTCTGTTGTAGGAAGAAATTTTGCTTTTAGCCGCAAATTGTAAAGTGAGCAAGCCTGCATATTCATTGGAAGCAATGGTATGAAAATCATTTTGCAGATTTTCAATTGCCCACTTTTCAGCTTCAACAGGGGAAGTCTCAAGATATAATTTCTTGATATGCTCCATTTTCTCTGCAAAATCGGGATTTAAACCGTTTTCGTCTTTTTGCGACCAGATACTTTCTTCGCAGAGATACAGTTTTTCACAGTGCGGATCACCATAGAGCATGAGGCCCATGTGACCGTTGCCGATCGGCGTGCCGTTATCCCATTTTTCGGCGATATTTTCAAGATGTAAAAGATGCATACTTCTTACCTCACAGTGCTTTGATTCTGAACAGGCTGACACCGTGTCCGGGTACTGTTGTTTCAAAATCTTCTTTTGTTACTGTCGTTTCGTCATTCCAAATATCATATACTTCATATTGTAAAGATTCAGGCAGATCAATCCAGCCCAGTTCAATGATATCTTCTATATCAATTTCCTGATCAATCGGTTTGCTCGTTTTATTGAACACACAAAGTGCCAGTTCTTTGTTTTCAAGCGGTTTTGCAAGAATGTCAACGGAACCGAACTGAATGCGACGACATTGCAGTCCGCGCTTATCCTGATCAATGGCGATCGCATGCTTATTTGTGACTGTTTTTAATGTTTTATTCTCAGTGTCGGCAGTGCCGTCTTCTTTGATAAATTCTCTCAGATCATTGCCGAGAATCAGGGGGGCTGCCATCATGCACCACAGTGAGAAATGTGCTCTGTTTTCATCATCGGTCAGATTGCCGTTTCCGACTTCAAGCATATCGGGGTCATTCCAGCCGCCGATGGTTGCATATTTCCACAATCTCACATTGAATTCATAGATGCCGAGAATTGAATACCATGTCGGCCTGATATCCGGGGTTGTTCTCCACAGATTTCCGGCGGTTGCACCCCATTTCCATGGCATATTCTTTCCCCATTCGCATATGGAAAAAGTAATCGGTTTTTCAGGCATGCCTGTTTCCGCTGCTACAAGCTTTGTTGCACGCTTTAATTCTTTTCCCATATTGGCATATTGTTTTGCGGCACTGTCCATTTTTGATCCGATCGGATTGTGAATCATAATGGTGTTTTTGCCTTTTTTCAGATAAACGCGTGTTTGCAACCTGCCGTCTTTGGTGAATCCGCGGCTCGGACCTGCAATGATCGGGTAAACAGCGGTTTCATTGACAACTATTTCTGCATATTTGTCTGCCTGAATTCCCTTGTGAATGCCGATAGTAAGAGCGTATATTCCATCTTTCTCTGCTTCAACATTGCTGAAAATCATCTTTCCGTTGCCTGCACAAAGACCTGTTACATATTTGCCGGTGGGCAACTTGGCTTCATGCATCAGTTTTGCATTCCCTGAAAGTGTTGCCATATCTGCGGTATAAACCTTTTCAGTCACTTCTCCGGGGATTTCAATTCTGATATTCTCAACGTCAGGAGCGATGCGCGGTATCGGAGTGTTATGACAGAAGTCATATTTGAAATATTCAACACCCCAGCGTGCAAAAGTTTCGGCATCAATGCGTTCATGTCCGAGGCTGGCCGGCAGATCTTCACAGGTCAATGAACCGTTTGAAGAATAGATTCCAAGTTTCAGACCAAGATCATTGACTTTTTTGCAAAGTGCGGGAATGCCGGAGGGAAATGTTGTGAAATCGCTTTGCAGTCTGCCTTGGTCGTCACGCATTGATGACTGCCAGCAATCATCAATGTTGACAAATTGATAGCCCGCATCGGCAAGTCCGGAGTTTTTCATAGCAACGGCAATATCATAAATAATGTCCTCGCTGATGTGATGGCGGAATTTATTCCAGCTTGCCCATCCCATCGGTGGGGTCAATGCAACACCATTGTTGTATTTGTCCGCACCGGGATCTGTTACTTTGAAATTGGAAAGCAGATTTTTTGCAACACACTTCGGACAAATATTATTTTTTTTCATAATTGCCGCAGTGGCTACTGTACCGCCTGCAAGGGCTGCAATGGTTTTTATTTTCATTCTGTTACCTCCCGTTGATATTTTGCATACATTGATAGTAATTATTATACCATAAGAAAACATTTTTAACAAGAATAAATTTAAAGGTGTGATCCATATGCAATATGGCAGAACCAAAAGAAAAAACAGATTATTTTCTTTGTTTTTATTGCTTTGCTGTTTTTTGCTATTGTTTGGCATTTTTAAAACGGCAAGACCGATTGTTACCGTGTTTGCCCAAACCACGGCGGTCAACCATGCAACAAAGGCAGTCAATAAAACGGTTGAAGAATATCTTGACACACTGCAATTGCATTATGCGGATATTGCCCAATTGCAAACGGATACAAACGGAGAAGTAGTGGCAATCAGAATTGATTCCATGGTCTTGAATCAGATCAAAACAGGTGTCACCGCAAAAATTGCAGAGGTTTTTGCGGATATACAGACCATTCATCCCGGAATTCCCATCGGCACCTTGACGGGCAGTAATTTTTTTACGGGCAAAGGAGCAGAGATCCCATTTTCCGTGTCGTATTCCGCAACGGCCGAAAGTGAACTGAGCAATTTGTTTGTTACCCGGGGAATCAACCAGACACAACATCAGATCGTTCTGCAGGTAACGGCTAACGTAAAGGTATTGTCATGGGGGAAGACAAACACAAGTGAAATAAAAACACAGATCACCATTGCCGAAACCGTTATAGTCGGCATGATTCCTGAAATTTATGCAGGAGCAAATGATGAACTCTGGCCAAACCTTGTGGAATAAATTTTTAAGCACATCTGTCCTTTTGTTGCATAGCATGAACCGAGGGACAAAGTCTTTGTTCCTCAATTCATCCAAAAGGAGCATTGAAATGAAAGAACATTCTTCCGCCCGAAAAGACAGACCTGATTGCATTGATAGTTTTTCGATGCTTTCGGCATTGCCGGAAGATGCCGCTGTAACGATGGCGTATGTTCCGTTTCAGCTTGATAATAAAGTATATGAAGCAGAAACAGCCCTTTGCAGAGGCACTTTGTTTCCCGTGCTTGATAAACCGTTTCTCAGGGCGGGATGCAAATGACCAATCGCGAAAAACTTTTAAGAAATCTTTCTTCAGCGCAGTTTGCCGTATGGGAGCTGCATCTGTATCTTGATACCCATCCGTCTGATATGCAGGCGGCTTCCATGCTTGCACAATATGAAAAAAAGTGCAGTGCATTGATGGCTGAATATGAAGAAAATTACGGACCTCTCACACCGAAATTTGCACAGGGTGTGGAATGGTTGAAAAACCCCTGGCCCTGGGAAAACGGAGGTGCTTGTGACTAATGTGGACATACAATAAAAAACTGCAATATCCCGTTAATATCAAAAATCCGAACCCGAAACTTGCGCAGATCATTCTTACCCAATACGGTGGCCCCGACGGAGAACTCGGTGCATCCTTGCGTTATTTGTCGCAACGATTTGCCATGCCGTATGCGGAATTGAAGGGTCTTTTGACGGACATAGGCACCGAAGAACTCGGGCATCTTGAAATGATAGGTGCAATCGTTTATCAGCTGACAAGAAACCTGAGTATTGAACAGATTCAGGCAAGCGGTTTTGATAAATATTTTGTCGATCATACTACGGGGATATATCCGCAGGCAGCTGCAGGTGTGCCTTACAGTGCACTTTCCATGCAGAGTAAAGGGGATATTCTGACTGATCTGCATGAAGACCTTGCTGCAGAGCAGAAAGCACGTACTACCTACGACAATATTCTTCGTCTTGTGGACGATCCCGATGTTGCCGATCCGATCAAATTCCTGCGCGAACGCGAAATCGTACACTATCAGCGCTTTGGTGAAGGTCTGCGTCTGGCGACCGACAGACTCGACTCCAAAAACTACTATATGTACAATCCCTCATTTGACAAGAAGTAAACGCATAGCCGCAGGAGAAGTTCTGCGGCTTCATTGCATACAGACAACCTCTTTTGCATATTGATTTGAGAAAGGGGTTGTCTTTTTGTTTTATGTCGCTTTTATTGTGATTCTTGCAGTCATTTTTATAAACGGTTTTACAGATGCGGCAAATGCAATTGCTACTGCTGTCGGTACAAAAGCAATCCGTATGAAACAGGCTTGTATTTTGTCTGCCGTTATGAACTTTGCAGGTGTTTTTATTACATCATTCCTGCGACCTGCCGTTGCAGACTCCTTATATAATATGATAAATATGAATGCAGATAGGGAAGAGGTCTTCTTATTTGTTGCTGTTTCCATGTTTTCAGTGCTTGTCTGGGCTGTTGCGGCATGGTTTTTCGGTATTCCTACAAGCGAAAGTCATGCGCTGATTGCAAGTTTGACAGGCTGTGCTGTTGCTGTACAAGGCGGTTTTGCTGCGGTTAACAAAGCGGAATTGTATCGTGTATTTTTCGGTTTGTTTTTTTCTGTGTTTATCGGATTTTTTGTTTCTTACGGCATGCAAAAGATGAGCCGTAATTTGAAAAATATCAAAACAAGACATTTTCAAATTACAATTGCGGCTGCTTTGTCGTTTTTACACGGAGCGCAGGACGGACAGAAGTTTTTAGGTGTTCTTATGTTACTGTTTGCTTATGTTAATGAAGATATTTTTTTTAAAAACAGCTTGGCTTTTATCTTGTGTTGCGCGGTTTTCATGGGACTTGGCACATTATGCGGCGGTAAACGAATTGTGTTGTCGGTAGGAGAAAATATAACTCCTTTGAACGGTTTACAAGGGATTATATCTGATTTTTCTGCTTGTATAGGTATGACAGTCTGTACATATTCAGGCTTACCGGTCAGTACAACGCATGTCAAGACAATGTCTGTTGTCGGGGTGGGGTTTGCTACAGACAGTAAAAAAGTCAATAAAAAACTGATAACAGATATTATACTGACCTGGGGTCTTACATTTCCCGGTTGTGCATTTCTCGGTTATCTGCTGACAAAATTGTTTTTGTTGCGGTTGTAATTTCTTGTTTTATTTGACAAAATCAATACTGTATGTTATAATGCCAAAATAATAAAATAAAGAGGTGTATACAATGCCTGATTATAAGATTGAAACCCTTTGCGTGCAAGCAGGATATGAGCCAAAAAACGGAGAACCGCGCGTGCTTCCCATTTACCAGAGCACAACCTATAAATATGATACTGCCGAGCATGTTGGCGACCTGTTTGACCTGAAAGCAGAAGGACACATGTATTCCCGTATTTCCAATCCCACACTGGAAGCCGTTGAAAAGAAAATGGCAGCGCTTGAAGGTGGTTCGGGGGCTTTGCTTTGTTCCTCAGGACAAGCTGCAAACACCATTGCCATTCTCAATATCTGCAAGGCGGGACAGAATATTGTCAGCCTGCCTGCAATTTACGGCGGCACAATTAACCTGTTTGCTGTTTCATTTAAGAAACTCGGCATCGAAGTCCGTTTCACAAAGCCCGGGATGACAGATGAAGAAATTGAATCGCTGATTGATGAAAACACAAGACTCATTTTTGGCGAAACCATCGCAAATCCCGCTCTGACGGTGATGGATATTGAAAGATATGCCAATCTTGCGCACAAACATGATATTCCGCTGTTTGTTGACAATACCTTTGCAACACCCATCTTCTGCCGTCCGTTTGAATTCGGTGCGGATGTTGTTATTCATTCCACCACAAAGTATATGGACGGACATGCTTCCTGTGTCGGCGGCGTCATTATCGACAGCGGTAAATTCAACTGGGCTAACGGAAAATTCCCGGAACTCACCGAAGTGGATGAATCCTATCACGGAGTTCGCTATGTCAATGATTTTGGTAACGAAAATGCTTACATTACAAAAGCCCGTGTGCAGCTGATGCGTGATTATGGCATGATTCCGTCCCCGTTCTCTGCTTTTATTCTCAATCTCGGTCTTGAATCTCTCCATGTCCGAATGGAACGTCATAGTGAAAATGCAATGAAAGTGGCAAAATTCCTTGAGGGCCATGAAAAAATCGCATCTGTTAATTATCCTGCCCTTGAATCAAGTGCCGATTATGCACTTGCACAAAAATATTTCCCCAACGGTTGTTGCGGTGTTATTTCCTTTATTATGAAAGGCGGTAGAGATGCTGCCGTTAAAGTGATGAACAAACTCGACCTTGCAAAAATCGTTGTGCATGTTGCGGATGCACGCACTTGTGTATTGCATCCTGCCAGCATGACCCACAGACAGTTGACGGATGAACAGCTTGTTGCCGCAGGTGTCGATCCCGGACTCGTCCGCTTCAGTGTCGGTATTGAAAATGCCGATGATATTATTGCCGATCTGAAACAGGCTCTTGACGCATAAATTAAGTTAAATCGAGGAACATAAATGCCGATTAAAATTCCGAATGAACTGCCCGCTACGCAGATTCTTGAAGATGAAAACATATTTGTAATGACCGAAAAGCGTGCCATTACGCAGGATATCCGTCCTTTGCATATTCTTATGCTCAATCTGATGCCGACAAAAATTGTAACGGAAACGCAGATTTCCCGTTTGCTCGGCAATTCACCTTTGCAGGTTGAATTGGAATTATTGCAGACGGCAACCCATAAATCAAAGCACACGTCTCAAGAACATATGCTTGCTTTTTACAAGACATTTGACGAGGTAAAGCATCGTAATTTTGACGGTATGATTATCACGGGTGCTCCTGTTGAGAATTTGCCGTTTGAAGATGTAGAGTACTGGGAAGAACTGACCGAAATCATGGAGTGGACCAAAACCCATGTTACAAGCACTCTGCACATTTGCTGGGGTGCACAGGCGGCATTGTATTATCATTACGGAATTCAGAAGTATCCGCTTGATAAAAAACTGTTCGGTGTGTTTGAACACACGGTTGATTATAAAAAATCAATTTTGTTCCGCGGGTTTGACGATGTATTTCTTGCACCGCATTCCCGTCACACGACTGTACGCAGGGAAGACATCGAAGCGGTTGATGAACTGCGCGTGCTTGCAAGCAGCGAAAAAGCAGGTGTGTATGTAGTTGCAACGCCCAAGGGCAGACGCATTTTTGTGACAGGACATTCCGAATATGATGCCGACACATTGGCAAAGGAATATTTCCGCGACAAAAACGCAGGACTTCCCATTGATGTTCCCGAAAATTATTTCCCCGGAAATGATGATACCCAAACGCCGCTTGTTACCTGGCGAAGTCATGCAAATCTCCTGTTTTCCAATTGGCTGAACTATTTTGTTTATCAGACCACACCGTACAATATTGCGGATATTCAATAAAAATGTAATAAGCAAACAGCTGCCGTGAAAAAATCACTGCAGCTGTTTTTTTTCATTTATTTGTCATTCATCAAAAAGTTGGATATTCGCATATCTTTGTTCAAAAATCCGATTCCGTAGTAAAAGGCTGCCGTTGCAATCTCAACATAGGTCAGAATTTCAAGTTTTACGTGTTCTGCCTTCGGCAGGCTGACAATGTCTGCCCGCTCAAGAATATTGACCGCAATCACGGCTATCAAAAAACAGATAACCGACAGTACTGCCGTTGTAACCGCAATGTGCGTTTCATTATAGAGTTCTTTTTTTACGATATTTGCCCAAAAGACCAAAAACGGAATCATCTGCAAAAACAAAAACAGGAAGATCAGATATTCGTATGTTACCAGATAGCGGATAAACAGGGATGCAAAAAAGATGATCGGCGGAAAAATAAGGATAATAGGATGTTTGTCCATCATGCTGATTGCATACGTGCCGAGCAGTACAAGACCGGCGCCGGGTAAAATCCATACAAACATATAATTCCAGAATGATTTATCACAGATAATCATGCCGAGAATCAGCGTGATCAAGCCGATCAGACAACTGAGCACCGAATAAAATATGTACTTTCTGTCAATCAGAAAACTGACAACGGCAGAAGCTGAGATGTTATTTTCTTTTTTCATTTCTTTTCTGCAGTCAATTTGATAACCTGCGAATTTAAACCTTCTGCTTCAATTGTGACAGTAATGTCACCAGATTTACCGATGGTGCGGATCCAGAATGCCCTGTCGCCGCCGATCAAAGCAAGCTGATCGGGGCCGATGATTTTTGCAGGACCGTCAACGGTTACTTTGATTGCATTATTTGCAAAGGGAAGCTGATTGCCGTTCTGATCTACGCAACGAAGCTCAATTCTGGTTACATCGTATGTTTTATCTTCGATGAGTTCAAGCTTGTCAGCCGAAGCGATCAGGGATTTTGACATAACTGCGGTCTTTGTGACAGACTTGACAACTCTGCCGTCTTTATAACCGTCGAATCTGTATTCAACCTGTTCATCGCCCCAGTTTGCGAAATATTTTGTCACAAGATCAACAACGCGCGGAATAGGCAGTGCACCGGCAACGACACCAGCAGCAAGTTCAAGATAGTGATGCGGCGGCATGATATATCCGTATTTTGCAGCTGCAACCATTGCCTTTTTCATATACTTCGCACTGGTTTCATTTAATCCTTCCTCTTTCACAAGGCTGTCGCCGATGTAGTCAGCAGGCAAAATGGGCGGATGGGGGAGATGTGCAAACTTTTTCTTATCGGGATGGGCGGTCGATTTGTATACGCCGTTTTTGTAGATTTTTACATAATCACAGTTTGTGAAAATATAAATCTGACCGACAATTGCGCCCGGATGTTCACCGACATCCATGGAAGAAGAAACTTCAAGGACAGGGATCTTGTCCTGTTGCGAAGCATAAACGGCGGCACTGAGCTTCGGCACGCGGAACATATCCGTTACGCCGTGATAACAGATTCTGTCACCACTGCCGAAGTCTTTATGCGTGTTGTAGTCTGCCATGCACCATGCGGTTGCACCGCAGTAACGATCACTTGAGTAAGATTTATTCTGTACGCGAGCATGACGAAGTGCCATTTCGCGTCTGATTTCTTCACGGTCGAAGGATTTTGTCGGATACATATGACCGTTGTATTCCGTTACGAGGTACGGAGCGCGCACGCCTGCCACAAGATCGGGAGGTAACAATGCAATCGGACCGCCGGAATGCGAGAAATCGTTATAGGTGTATACATCTTCAAGCAGATGACTGCGCGGGAAATTGCGGACACCGCCTGTCTGGCGGGAATCATCCAGAGAATGAGCCAGTGCATTGGTTTCGGTGTAGAATTCATCACAGTCATTGCCTTCATTTACGCGGACGCCCCAAAGTACAACGCAAGGATGATTGCGGTCACGCATTACCATACTCTGAATGTTTTCAAGGCAGATCTGACGCCATTCGCCTTCGCCCAGGAACTGCCAGGAAGGCATTTCTGTGAAGACTAACAGACCGATTTCATCACATCTGTTCAGAAAATGAACGGAATCGGGATAGTGGGATGTTCTGACAAAATTACAGCCAAGTTTGTATTTCAGCAATTCAGCGTCTGCTATCTGTGCGGACGCAGGCATTGCATTGCCGACGTACGGATAACTCTGATGGCGGTTCAGACCTCTGAGTTTGATCTTTTTGCCGTTCAGATAAAAACCTTTTCTCGTGAATTTACAGGTTCTGAAACCGAAACGGACTTCTTTTTCGTCGTCTGCAAATTTTACTTTCAGGGTGTAAAGCACGGGCTTGTCCGGTTGCCAGAGTTCAACATCGGGAATGGACCACTTGACGCGCATAACTTTTGCATTATCCGCTTTGCACATTTTTTCAGAAACGATTTTGCCGTCTTTGCATAATGTGAGAGTGATTTCACCGCTTGCTTTCTGTGAAAATGTGATATCAGCCAGCAGTTCTTTTTTCGGTGCTTCCACGACAGGTGTGCGTACAAAAATATCTTCAATGTGGATTTCATCAAGGATTTCAATGCTGACTTCGCGATAAATACCGCCGTAAACAAGATAGTCCACGACATTACCAAACGGAGGAATTTCCGGCCTTTCTGTTGAATCAAGACGGACTGCAATCACATTGCGGGTTTTATTTATGTAAGGGGTAATATCAACTGCAAACGGAGTATAGCCGTCTTTATGAGAACCTGCAAGTTTGCCGTTGATGAAGACCTCCGCAAAGTTGGCCGCGCCTTCAAAACGCAAAAACACCTTTTTGCCGGGCAGATAAGCCTCTTCGGGCAGTTTGAAATATTTGCGATAGCAGCTTACAAACTGGAATATTGATTCATCAAAGTAATTGTAAGGAATTTCCTTGTTTGCATGCGGAATATCAACAGTTTTAAAGGCAGAATCATCATACCCCGCCAACAGCATTTCATCAGTACACACTTCGGAATATTTCCATCCGAAGTTCAGATCAATCGTTTTTCTCATCATCAATTCCTCCTTTGCATACTATTATACATACTGAAAACACTGTTGTCAACTTTCGTTATTGCGAAAACAATATGATAAAATGAAATTTTACTATTGAAAATTCGTTTTTTATTTGCTATAATTATTACATCTATGCGAAAGGAATATGATGAAAATGAAAAAGTTTAAACTTATCTTTTTGCTCACGGCTTTGATTTGTCTGTTTGCTGCATTTGCTCTTTCCGCAAATGCTGATACGGTCATTGATGCGGAAATGATTCCAACCAGCCACAACACAATTTCAGTTGAATTTACCGGCGGTGCAACATTCCTGACTTCTACCCAGTTTTATGTCGAATATGATGCAGAGGTTCTGGAATACACATCTTCTGCAGTCATTTCGACTCGTGAAGGTGATTTTGCCTCTGTTACAAAACAGGAAGATGGCAAGTTGCTTGTCAATTTTTTTGCCGCCACCCATGCATATAAGAGCAAAATGGTAAAAATCGATTTTGATGTTCTGGATACGAATAGCAAAAATTACGGTTTCAATGCAACGATGAAGAATGTTTACATCAGTATGGATAACACCGGTGCAGATTCTTCCATCCTTACCGACGGTTCTGTTACTTGGGAAATTCCTACGGTTACATCTATCAGAGTCAGTTGCGATCCGGAAGATATGTTCTATGAGGCGGATGGTCTTGTAAGTGAACCGGATTTTACTTCGTTAAATATTACCGCAATTTGGTCTAACGGCATAAGAACTACAATTCCGCCTGAAATTTGTACAATTAAGCTCGATAAGCCGTTCAATACAATTGATCAAAACATGATGTATGAAGTAACGGTTGAATTTGGTAATGTATCAGACAAATATGTTATTTTTGTCGGCGTTCCAACTCCTGAGGATATCTATGTTAAGACCCCTCCCACAAAGTTGTCTTATCTGCAAGACAGTACTGAGCCTTTTGATTTGACAGGTGCTGTAATTGTTGCGAATTTCTCCGATTCTGGTCCATGGGAGCTTAAAGGCAAAGATTTGGAAGATATTATTGTTAAAGATTTTATAACGACAACCATAGGTGAAATTACTGTAACACTGGAATATTTAGGCAAAACAACCGGCTTGCCAATCACAATTGAACCCGATATTCCGTCCGGCATTGTGATCGAAAAGACTCCCGATTTGTTGGTTTATAAGCAGGAATCCGTTGATGAAGTTATGCTCAACGGCATTGTTGTAAAAGCTTCCTTCGCAGACGGACGAGTGAAAACCGTCGATGAAAAAGATCTTGTCGCAAGCGGTTTCAATCCTTCAAAGATCGGCAAGCAGACAATTACGGTAACCTATCGCACAGTAACTGCGACATTTGAAGTCGAAGTTGAGCCGTTGGTAGTCTATCCCGAAACACTTCAGATTGTTTCATTGCCGATCAAAACAAATTATTTCCAGAATACTGAAGAAACACTTGTTACAACAGGTCTGAAGGTGAATGGCATTTATGCAGACGGTACTGTGGAAAATATTCGCCTGAATGACCTTGAATTCATCGGTTTTGATTTATCTGAGGTTGGCACAAAAACCATTATAGTGCGTTATTTCGAGATTGAAACATCGTTTGAGATTACGGTTGAAGAAAAGCCTGATCCCACAGACCCCATCAGTCTGACCATCACGGAACAACCTGTAAAAAGAGAATATACCCGTTTCTCCGATGAACAATTGGATTTGAAAGGTATTGCTCTTACCGCAACTCTTGCCAACGGCGAAACAATTGCCGTTGCCCCTGAGGATGTTATTATATCCGGATTTGATCTTACAAGCGATGAAGACATTCAGTTTGTGACATTGCGTTATGGAAATGTTACCACGGCATTGATTATTTCCATCATTGCAAACGAAGAACTTCTTTACGGCGATGCAGACGGCGATGGCAAACTTACTTCAGGTGATGCTCGTCTTGCGCTTCGTATTGCGGTTGAACTTGAATCGGTAGATACGTTAGGTGCGCTCAGTGTAGACATGGCCGATTATGACAGAGACGGCTCTGTAACTTCAGCTGATGCCCGTTCCATTCTTCGTATTTCGGTTGGTCTTGAACCGTAAGTGAAATTTAAGAGAACACATCGTCATGTGCGGTGTGTTCTTTTTTTACGGCATAATATTTTAATTTATTGTTGATTTATTGTGCTGAATATGCTATTCTTAAAAAACAGGCGGAGGTGAGTAAGTGTTTTATGTGATCATGGATCTTGAGTGGAATAATTCTTACAACAAGATCAAAAAATGTTTTGTAAATGAAATACTGGAAATCGGCGCAGTTTTGGTGGACGAACATCTGGATGTTATAGACACGTATTCCGTAATTATTAAATCTCAATTGATTAAAAAATTGTCCGGCAGGGTAAAAAACCTTACACATATCACAAATGAAGATATGCGCATGGGAATCTCTTTTCATCGCGCTTTTGCGGAATTTGAAAAATGGATCGGCAACAGGGATTGCATTTTTCTCTCGTGGGGAAATTCGGACATTCGTGTACTTGTAGATAATTTTGATATGTTTTGCGGTACCAAACAAATCCCGTTTTTAACGCAATATGTTGATTTGCAAAAATATTGCCAGGAATTCATTGTCAATGTCGGTACGCAGCAAATCGGTTTGGTGAATGCCGCAACCGAAATGGGGATCGATGTAAGTAATTGCAATTTTCATCGTGCACTGGAAGATAGTTTGCTTGGTCTGCGTTGCTTGAAGAAATGCTATAACCGCGAACATCTGCTTAATCTCGCTGTTATTTGTGACGATGCGTTTTATAAAAAGCTGTCTTTTAAGGCAGCGTATATTACCAACATCAACAATCCCAAAATCGACAAGTCGAAAATGAAATGCGATTGTGATCTTTGCTCTGCTCCGATGAAACGAATGAGCGACTGGAAGTGTATCAATCAGTCATTTTCTGCTATCTTTTTATGTAAAAATTGTGAGCGATTGGTGACCTTCCATGTGAAGTTCAAAGAATATTACGACCGTATTGATGTGAAAACCAATATAACTGAAATGAAAAAAACGCAGGATACGGATAATGAGAATTAAAAAAAACAGCCTCTATCGGCTGTTTTTTTGTATACTTGAAATCTTTTCGTGCCATACTGATGTTGATTTCAAAAAAAAGGAGAGATGCGTCATGCTGACAGCAGAAGAACTCAAAGCGATTGAAGATCAACTTGGTGCGGAAGAGTTGATTATCAAGAAAATGAAAACCTACTCATCTCAACTCAGTGATCCGCAATTGAAAACATGTTGCGATCAGATTGTTGCGCAACACAAAAAACATTTTGATACACTTTTGAATCACTTACAGTAACGGAGGAGTATTATGTACGGTAATTTGGGTGACAAAGAAATGATGAGCGATGTGCTTTCAGGACAGAAAATGATTGCAAGCATTTATAACACATTTTCCAATGAATGCACCAATGATGCCTTGCGAACGGATATGCTCACCATTTTGCGAGAAGAACACAATATGCAGGCTGATGTTTTTAATGAAATGAAAAAACGCGGATGGTATGCACCGGCAAATGCCGAGCAGACTGCAGTGCAGCAGGCAAAGACAAAATACACCGGAATACAATCAACATTGTAAGACATTACAAAAGATAAAGCGGAATCCGCATGGGATTCCGCTTTGTTTTTTAATATGATTAAAGTGCAGAAGCAATTTCTTTAGCGTCGCGTGCGATCATAAGTTCTTCGTTGGTCGGAATAACAAACACGCGAACCTTGGAATCTGCTGTGGAAAGTTCACCGCCGTTACCTCTGATTGCTGTTTTGTTGACTTCTTCATTGAAACCGATGCCGAGATAAGACAGACTTTCAACAACATTCTTACGAAGCGGCTGGGAGTTTTCGCCGATGCCGCCTGTGAAAACGATGGCATCAACACCCTGCATTGCTGCGATATAAGCACCAATGTACTTTCTGATTTGATACCAGAGCATATTCAGTGCAATCTGTGCTCTTTCGTTGCCTTCGGCGGCAGCTGCAAGGATGTCACGGTCATCATGGGAAACGCCGGAAACTGCTTTCATGCCGGACAGCTTGTTGAGGTAATTGCTGGTTTGAGCAGGAGTCCAACCTTCTTTTTCCTGCAGGAATGTAACTGCGGAGGGGTCAATTGCACCGGAACGAGTGCCCATAATAAGCCCATCCAGAGGGGTGAGCCCCATGGTGGTATCGATTACCTTACCGCCCTTGACTGCAGTAATGGAAGAACCATTGCCGAGATGGCAGGTGATGATCTTGAGATCTTCAATATCTTTGCCCATAATACGTGCACATTCAGCGCTTACATAGCGATGGGAAGTACCATGGAAACCGTATTTTCTGATTGCATATTTTTCATAGAATTCATAAGGAATTCCGAACAGATATGCTTCAGGGGGCATGGTGGAGTGGAATGCATTGTCAAATACACAAATTTCGGGAACATCTTTACCGAAAACTTCAAGACTGGCGCGAATACCCTGGATGTGTGCGGGATTGTGAAGGGGAGCAAGATCGCAAAGACTTTCAATGCCGTCGATAACACTGTCGTCAACAAGAACACTCTTGTTGAACAGTGAGCCGCCCTGCACGATACGATGACCGACTGCGCCGATTTCGCTGAGATCGTCAATGACTTTTGTTGTGCCTTCTGTCAGGCACTTTTTAACTTCCTGAAAAGCAACGGTATGATTGGGAAGATCCATATCATATTCAAGTTTTTCGCCTGTTGCGATCACTTTTGCTTCCACATGACCGCCCATGGAAATTCTTTCACAAATACCTTTTGCAATGGTGATTTCGCCATCCATATCAATCAATTGATATTTCAGCGAAGAACTGCCGCAGTTAATAACAAGAACTTTCACTATATTTTCCTCCGTTTTCTACTAAAAATTAACCTTTCATATTATACCATTAAAAATATTTTTTTCAAGCCCAATGCAGAAAATATTACATAAAAATATTACAATCGTAAAATATTCTTGAGTTTGTTTTGTAAATATGATATTGTTGTAAAAAAGAGGTGAATGGCGGCATGAAAATAGCGGCTGTTATTGCAGAGTACAATCCGTTTCACAACGGGCATAATTATCATATACAAAAAACGCGTGAAAAAGGATGCAGTCATGTGATTGCAGTTATGAGCGGTAATTTTGTGCAGCGGGGAACACCTGCCGTGTTAGACCGGTTTGTCCGCGCGCAGGCTGCTGTGCAATGTGGTGTTGATCTTGTGATCGAACTGCCGTTGCCCTGGTCAGCAAGCGCGGCACAGGATTTTGCAGACGGTGCCGTGCAGCTTATAAAAGCCACCGGTATTGTTGATATTCTTTCATTTGGATGCGAATCAACAGATTTACAATTGTTGCAAAATGCGATAAATAAGTTGCAGGCGGACACAACACAAATAAAAATCAGACAGCTGCTGGAAAAAGGCCTTTCTTACCCTGCTGCTGTCAGCAGTGCACTGGTCAAGGCAGGGGAGACGCAGGTTTGTGCATTTTTATCAAAGCCTAATAATATGCTGGCAATGGAGTATTGCAAATGTATTGCGGATTCGAATGTGATGCCATTGCCGATTTTGCGCATCGGCTGTGAACATGATGCTGAAATGTCGACCGATTCTTTTGCAAGTGCATCCTTTTTACGGAATGAAATTTACAGAATGTATAATTCGGATTTTGAAATATACAATTTGTATAATGCGATGCCAATTCACTCCTTGCAACTGCTGAACACAGAAATCAACAACAAATCAGCACCTGTGGATTTGAATAAATTCAATCTCGCAGCCATTGCCCGCTTGCAGATGCTGTCACCGGATAATTTGACAGCCTTGCCGTATGTCGGAAATGGCATACAACATCGGCTATATGATGCTGTACAACACGCAGTTACGTTTGAGCAGGCTTGTGATATTGCAAAAAACAAACAGATAACCCATGCCAGAATCAGAAGAACTTTATTGCAGGCAACACTGGGGATGTATAAACTGCAGCCAATGAAAAAAGTGCCGTATCTCAGAGTTCTTGCCATGAATCAGGCCGGCAGAAGCATGCTGAAAAAAATGCAGACCGAAGCAACCTTACCAATTATCATGCGCCATGCAGATGCTGCAAAATTGGATGACTATGCATTACAGGTATACAATTTCAATCAAAGTGCCAACGATTTTTACAATCTTTGTTTACCGAATCCACTTCCCGGCGGGGTTGATAAAACAAAAAATATTTTCATCGAGATATAAAGGAGATGTTTTAAAATGGGTATTTCCGCAAAAATTCTGACAGCATTCTGGGGGATGACAGAAAAAGGCGATGCAAAACGCATAGCCCGTCAGAGTCCTCCAACGGGCATTGAAACAGTTTGTGATATTGCATATATTGCAGATGGCATCAAGAGTCATTTGTTCGATGTATATTTCCCTGAAAACACAACCGAAAAACTGCCGGTCATTATTGATATTCATGGCGGTGGCTGGATGTACGGTTACAAGGAGATCAATAAGTACTACAATATGTATCTTGCATCCCGCGGTTTTACCGTTTTCAGCCTGAACTATACGCTTGCACCGCAGGCAAATTATAAAACGCAGATCCGCGAATGTTTTGATGCATTTCATTACATAGAAGATCATGCAGGCGCATATCCTGCCGATATGAACAATGTATTTTTGACAGGCGACAGTGCAGGCGGTCATCTGGCGGCTCTGTGTTGTGAAATTTTCGGAAGTGATAAACTACCCGCAGTCTTTGGTGTGACGCTTCCGTCCTTTAAAATCCGTGCCGCCGCGTTCACCTGCGGTGCATTCTCCATGCCAAATATGTTGGCGGGAATCAGAATTCCGCTCGCACGCACATATGCCCGATTTGTACTCGGTGATGAACTGAATGACAAGCAACTCAACCGTTATTGCAATGCAACGCAATTGTTGCCGGAATGTAAAATGCCGCCTATGTACTTATCAAGCAGTAAGCAGGATTTTATCGGCAGTGAAACCAAAAAATTCTGCAAAAAACTCGATGAACTTTCCATTCCTTATATTTTACACTTCTGGGACAAAGGAAAAGACCATGCGTTGCCGCACGTCTTTAACATAGTTGAGCCATGGTATCCGGAAAGTATTATCACCAATAATGAGATGACGGATTTTCTGAAAAAGCACATGATATAACTACTCATTGCAGAGTCTTCTTTTTAACTTTTTCAGGCATTTTGTTTCAATTCTTGAAACATAGGAACGGGAAATACCAAGAAGATTTCCGACTTCTATTTGTGTCATCGGTTCATTACCATCCAAGCCGTATCGCAGGGTGAGAATCATTCTTTCTCTCTCATCTTCAATTTCCGACACAAACTGACGAACCTTGCGACAGTCTGTTTTTCTGTTTATATCCTCAAAAATGGTATCATCCGTATACAGAATATCCATCAATGTCAGCGGATTCCCTTCGCTGTCCGTTTCAATCGGCTCATCCAAAGAAATATCATGCATACTCTTTTTCTGACTTCTGAAATACATAAGAATTTCATTTTCAATACAGCGCGCGGCATAGGTTGCAAGACGCACACCTTTGTCGGGTTGAAATGTATTGACTGCTTTGATTAAACCGAGTGTTCCTATTGAAATCAGGTCATCCTGCTCACAATCTGCAGCATAATATTTCTTTATAACATGCACCACAAGCCGCAAGTTGTGTTCAATCAGTTTTTTTCTTGCATTTTGATCCCCATTTTGCATTTGTTGCAAGAGTTTTTCTTCTTCGTTTTTCTTTAATGCCGGGGGAAAAATTCCGGGATTATCAATGTGTAACGCAAGAAAAATAATTTTTGAAAATAGCAAGGAAAGAATATTTTCAATCATAAAAAACACCTGCACTTCATCTTTTGCAACATTTATATGCTGACAAAAAGATGTCCGTGCAGGTCCTTTTTCAAGTATTCTCTTTTGCAATCAGAAATGCGTATTGTTGTAACTCTTCAAGCGATTGCAAGGTGCTCAATTCTCGACGATATCTCGCCGCACCGTGCAAACCTTTGGTGTACCATAATGCATGCTTTCTGACTTCGCAGATACCGTGTTTTTCACCGTTACGATTGCAGATATCCTGCGCATGCCGCAAGAGAATCATCATCCGCTCGGTAACAGGAGGATCAGGTAAAATGGTGCTGTCGGTAAGATATGCGTTGATCTGTGAAAACAACCAGGGTCTCCCGAGTGCCCCTCGGCCGACCATAATAAAATCACAGCCGGTTTCCTCATACATCTGTGCTGCGGATCTTGCATCTGTGATATCACCATTGCCGATCACCGGAACGGAAACCGCTTTTTTTACATCCCTTATAATGTCAAGATTCACAGGCGGGCTGTACATCTGATCGCGTGTTCTTCCATGTACGGTGACGGCAAAAGCGCCGTTCTTTTCTGCAATTTCAGCCATTTGTACGGCATTGATATGTTCTTTATCCCAACCTGCCCTGATTTTAACAGAAACAGGAACAGGTACAGACTGCACGACTGCCTTTACAATTTCCCCTGCAAGAGCAGGGTTTTTCATCAACGAAGAGCCGGCTCCGCCTTTTGTAACTTTCGGAGCGGGACAACCCATGTTGATGTCAATGAATTCGGGATGATACTGCAATGCATGAACCGCCGCTTGTGCCATGACAAACGGATCATCTCCGAACAACTGAATGCCGGACGGTCGCTCCGCATCATCCAACAATAACAGTTCATCTGACTTTTTATCTTTCATCTGAATCCCTTTTGCACTGACCATTTCTCCGACGGTATAAGCCGCTCCGAATCCTCTGCAAAGTGTACGGAACGAAATATCCGCAACCCCTGCCATCGGTGCCAAGGCTGCAAAAGCATCCAATTCAATATTTCCGATTTTCATATTAGTCACCATCATCAAAGAATTACAGACATATTACCACATAAAATTAAAAAAATAAAGTAGATTCTTGAAAAGAATTGTGCTATACTTAAAATAGGTAAATTCGGAACAGATTTGGGGGATTTTTTTGAAACTGCTTGTTATTGACGGGAACAGTCTTATAAACCGTGCTTTTTACGGTATCAAACTTCTGACAGCAAAAGACGGACATTATACGAATGCAATTTTCGGTTTTTTCAATATGCTTTTTTCGTTGACGGAATCGGTTGAACCGGACGGTGTTGCAGTTGCTTTTGACCTGAAAGCACCGACATTCCGTCATAAAATGTTTGATGCCTACAAGGCGGGCAGAAAAGGCATGCCGCCTGAATTACACGAGCAGCTTGAACCTGTCAAAGAATTGCTTCGTGCATTCGGATATCATGTTATCTCACTGGAAGGGTATGAAGCGGATGACATTCTCGGCACCTTATCCGCAGGTTGCAAAGAGAGTGACCATTGCTATATTGCAACGGGGGATCGCGATTCTTTGCAACTTGTGCGGGATAATGTAACTGTATTGTTGACTGCCACAAAAGGCGGCCAGACCGTATTGACACATTACACACCGCAAAAACTGATGGAAGAATACGGTGTTGAACCGTGGCAGATGATTGAGATTAAAGCCCTGCAGGGTGATACCTCGGATAACATTCCGGGTGTTGCAGGAATCGGTCCGAAAACGGCAGGCGATCTGATCAAACAATATGCAAGTGTTGCACGATTATACGAGCAGCTTGACACTCTGAAACTGACTGATAATGTCCGTAAAAAATTGGAAGCCGGAAAAGAAAGTGCATTTTTAAGTCGACAACTCGGTGAAATATGTTTGCAGGTGCCGATTGAAAATGATCCGACCGCATACAAGTCCAAAGAAGCAGATAAAGCCCTGTTGTACAAACTGCTTGCAAAGCATGAACTTGTGAAATTTATAAAAAAACTCGGTCTTGAAGCCGCACAACAGGATGATGAAGAAGATCAAGAAAAACAACCGATCCGAATCATTTCTGCCGATATTGCGGATGTTTTACAACGTTGCAAAAATGAGAAACAAGCCGCTTTTCTGAACTTATTCAAAGATAATTCCGTGGCAACAACGGTTTTTTGTTTTGAAGATTGCATCTGCGTTTGCGTTGCACAACATCTTTCGTTTTTTTCTGCGTTCAAGGAGATTCTTGAAGCGAAAGATATCGAAAAATATGTATATGATGCCAAGCAACTGCACAAATGGTGTATTGCGAATGATGTTGATGTGCAGAATATCCGTATGGATATTCAATTGGGCGGTTATCTGATCAACCCGAATGCATCCGATTACACCATCAAAACACAGTGCATTACCATGAACATTCCGAGTTTTCCCACACAATCGGAACTGCAGGATGTTGATGAAGAGAGCAAAACTTTGATTGAGGATGCAACACACTTCCTTATCTTATGCGAGAAAATCAAAGAAAATCTGACGGCAAACGGACAGATTGACCTTTTGTATGATATTGAATTGCCGCTTTGCCGTGTACTTGCCTCCATGGAAACAATAGGTTTTTGTGTGGATTCGGCGGGAATTGCCGCATTCGGTGATCGTTTGCATGCTGATATTTTAAAACTCGAACAGGAAATATATGCGCAAGCAGATTGTACATTCAACATCAATTCTCCCAAGCAACTCGGTGAAGTTCTTTTTGAAAAAATGCAACTGCCGCATGGCAAAAAAACCAAAACAGGATATTCCACAAACGCAGAAATTTTAGAAAATCTTTCCGCAGACTATCCGGTCGTGCAAAAAATTCTGGATTTCCGAGCATTTTCAAAATTAAGATCCACCTATTGCGAGGGAATGCTGAAACTAATTGATTCTGACGGCCGTATTCGTTCAACACTGAATCAGACAGAAACGCGAACAGGCAGACTTTCCTCTTCAGAGCCGAATCTGCAAAACATCCCGGTTCGCACAGAACTTGGCAGAGAAATGCGCAAATTTTTCAAAGCAAGCGAAGGCAATGTTCTTATTGATGCCGACTATTCGCAGATTGAATTGCGTGTGCTGGCGGCGGTTGCCGCTGATAAAAACATGTGCAAAGCTTTTACGGACGGTGTTGATATTCATACCGTGACCGCTTCGCAGGTCTTCAATATGCCGATTGATATGATAACACCGCTTATGCGTTCGCGTGCAAAGGCTGTTAATTTCGGTATTGTTTACGGCATCGGAGCCTTTTCGCTTGCAAAAGATATCGGTGTTACACGTCGGGAAGCAGATCAATATATTAAAAATTATCTTGCACACTATCACGGTGTGGCAACATACATGGATCAATGTATTGAGATTGCCAAAGAGTGCGGATATTCCGAAACTTTGCTGCACAGACGGCGTTATCTGCCGGAATTGCGTTCGTCCAACGGTATGATGCGTGCATTCGGCGAACGTGTGGCACGCAATATGCCGATTCAGGGAACAGCCGCAGACATCATTAAGATTGCCATGATCCGCGTTTTTGAACGTTTGCAAAAAGAATTACCGCAGGTAAAACTTATCATGCAGGTGCACGATGAATTGATACTTGAAGCACCACAGAAATATGCCGAAACGGCCGCTCTGATTCTGAAAGAAGAAATGGAAAATGCAATGCAACTTGCTGTTCCGCTGTCAGTGGATGTACACATCGGCAAAACCTGGTATGATGCAAAGGGATAATTATGAAAGATTTTGAAATAAGAGCCGCAACACAAGTGGATGTTTTTCCCTGTGCACAGATTGAAGCGGAAAATTTTTCCGAACCGTGGTCAGCAAATGCATTGACTGATGCGTTGACTGATACCAACTCACTATTTTATGTTATTTGTGTTCAGAACAATGCCGTCGGCTATTATATAGCTGGCAATATTTGTGATGAAATCAATCTGTATACGATTGCCGTTGCAGATGAATATAAAGGCAAAGGTTGCGGAAAAGCCTTGTTGCAACATCTGATTGCACTTTCAAAGTTGATGAGTGCTTTGTTTATCGGGCTGGAAGTGCGAGTTTCAAATGAAAGAGCCATCGCTTTATATGAGCAAAACGGCTTTATACGCAACGGAAAAAGACCTGATTTTTATAAAAAACCAACGGAAGATGCATATCTTTATACACTGTATTTAAACGAGGAAATGACATGAAAATTTTAAGCATCGAATCATCCTGTGACGAAACAGCCGCCGCCGTTGTGGAAGACGGCAGAACAGTCCTTTCCGATATTGTGGCTTCGCAGGTTGAAGAACATAAATTATACGGCGGTGTTGTTCCTGAAATTGCTTCACGCAGGCATTGCGAAGCAATTTCGCAGGTTGTTACAGCCGCCCTCACGCAAGCAAAAACAGATTTAAACGACATTGATGCAATTGCCGTAACTGCCTGTCCAGGTTTGATCGGTGCATTGCTTGTTGGTGTCAACTTTGCAAAAGGGCTTGCTTTTTCTGCTGATAAACCGCTGATTCCCGTTCATCATCTTCGCTCGCATATTGCGGCAAATTATGTCTGTCACCCGCAGTTGAAACCGCCGTTTCTTGCATTGGTGGTTTCGGGAGGGCATACGTCTTTTGTAAAAGTGAAAGACTATACTGATTTTGAAATCATCGGTGCAACGCGGGACGATGCGGCAGGGGAGGCACTTGACAAAGCGGCACGTGCAATAGGATTGCCCTATCCCGGCGGATTGCATATGGACAAAGCGGCCGCTGACGGCAATGAAAAAGCTTTTGTTTTTCCGAATCCCAAGGTGGATAATGCCCCTTATGATTGCTCATTTTCGGGTTTAAAAACAAGTGTTATCAATCTGCTTCATAATGCGCAGCAAAAGGGGGAGAATGTTGATATAAAAGATTTGTCGGCTTCATACCTGCATGCTGTTGTGCATTGCCTGACACAAAGAACAGAAATGGCACTTGATGAATTCGGATTTGACACATTGGTTCTTGCAGGCGGAGTTTCAGCCAATTCGATTCTTCGCTGCGAAATGCAAAAACTGTGCAATAATAAAGGTGTACAATTGTTTTATCCGACGTTGAATCTGTGCGGTGACAATGCCGCAATGGTCGGAGCACAGGCTTTTTATGAATATCAGGCGGGACATCTGGCCGATTTATCATTGAATGCAAAAGCCACTTGTGAAATTGACAATATTGATACAATTTTACCGCTTCTGTGATTGACAAAAGCAGGTAAATTATGGTATATTAAATTGTAAAAAAATTATCTTGATAAAGGAGTATTCTGTATGGCATTAACAACCAACAAATCGGTCCTTGAATGGATCGATGACAAAGTCAAACTTGTCAAGCCTGACAATATTGTCTGGATCGACGGCAGCAAAGAACAGATCGAAGAACTGCGCGCAATCGCTTGCTCCACAGGGGAACTTACAAAACTCAACGAAGAACTTCTTCCTGATTGCTATCTTCACAGAACTGCTGTCAATGACGTTGCCCGTGTTGAGCACAGAACGTTCATCTGCACCAAGACAAAAGAAGAAGCAGGCCCCACAAATAACTGGATGGATCCCGATGAATGCTACAAAATGCTTTATGATATCGCTCGCGACAGCTATATCGGCAGAACGATGTATGTCATTCCTTATTCCATGGGCCCGATCGGTTCCCGTTTCTCCAAAGTCGGTATTGAACTGACTGACAGCATTTATGTTGTTCTGAACATGGTTATCATGACCAGAGTAGGCAAGGCTGTTCTCGATGTCCTCGGCGACAGTGAAGACTGGGTAAGAGGCTTCCACAGCCGTTGTCAGATCGACGAAGAAAAACGCTATATCTGCCAGTTCCCGCAGGACAACACCATCATTTCCGTTAACTCCGGTTACGGCGGAAACGTTTTGCTCGGCAAAAAATGCTTTGCACTTCGTATTGCTTCCTACCAGGGCTGGAAAGAAGGCTGGCAGGCAGAACACATGCTCATTCTTGGTGTTCAGAATCCCAAGGGGGAAGTCCGTTATATCTGCGCCGCATTCCCGTCCGCTTGCGGCAAAACAAACCTCGCTATGCTGATTCCGCCCGAAGGCTATCTTGCGCAGGGGTACAAAGTATGGTGTGTCGGTGATGACATTTCCTGGATCCGTAAGGGTGACGACGGCAGACTGTATGCAATCAATCCCGAAAATGGTTTCTTCGGTGTTGCGCCCGGCACCAATGTCAAGTCCAATCCCAACGCACTCGCCTCCACCAAGCAGGGTACTATTTTCACCAACGTTGCACTGAACCTCGACAACAACACCGTGTGGTGGGAAGGCCTTGACAAGAATCCGCCCGAAAATGCACTTGAATGGAAGGGCAATCCCTGGAACGGCAAAGAAAGCACCGACAAGGGCGCACATCCCAACAGCCGCTTTACTGCACCTGCAGTCAACTGCCCCTGCCTGAGCAGTGAATTTGAAAATCCGCAAGGCGTGCCGATCTCCGCTATCGTTTTCGGCGGCAGACGTGCAAAACTCGCTCCGCTGGTTTATCAGTCCCGCGATTGGAACAACGGTGTGTTCGTAGGCTCCATCATGGCTTCCGAAACCACAGCCGCCGCTACCGGTGCTGTCGGCGTTGTTCGCCGCGACCCCATGGCAATGCTTCCGTTCTGCGGCTACAATATGGCTGATTATTGGCAGCATTGGCTTGATATCGGCAAGACTCTTGATGCTGATAAGGCTCCCAAAATCTTCAACGTTAACTGGTTCCGCAAGGATGACGAAGGTAACTTCCTGTGGCCCGGCTTCGGTGATAACCTCAGAGTTCTCAACTGGATTCTTGATCGTTGCGAAGGTAAAGTCGATGCACAGGAAACTGCCATCGGTTATGTGCCGTTTGCAAAGGATATCGACCTTTCCGGTATTGAAGATGAAGTTTCTCTTGAAACACTTGAAAGCATCCTGACTGTTGATAATGCTCTTTGGGCTGACGAAGTTTCCGGTATTGAAGAACTTTATGCAAAGTTTGGTGACAAGATGCCTGCTGATCTTCTGAAAGAATTCCAGACCCTCAAAGACAATCTTCAAAAATAAATAACTTCAGCCCGCTGACACAAGCAGCGGGCTGTTTTTTCAGTACATTTTCGGAATGATCGGAACAAAAGCAGACAGCAGATCCCTGAGTGATTTATTGCATTTTGTCAATGGTAAGCGAACCGTGTTTTCACAAAATCCGCAAAGCGACATCAATTCCTTGACGGGAATCGGATTCACATCTGCAAACAACGCTTTTTCAAGCGGTGTAATTTCTTTTTGCAATACGGCGGCACGTTTGTAATTTTCATTTCTGCAAAGATCCACCAAACTTCGCATTGTTCGCGGAATTACATTTGCGGCAACCGATATAACGCCTTTTCCGCCGAGTGCCATGATCGGTATTATCTGATCATCATTTCCGCTGTAGATTGCAATGTTTTCTTTGCAGACTGCCATCGTTTCCGCAACGGAAGAAATGTTTCCGTTTGCTTCTTTTATGCCGACGATTTTTCTGATTTTTGAAAGTTGTGCGTAGGTTTGCGGTTTGATGTCAACGCCAGTTCGTGATGGTACGTTATAGACAATGATCGGCACGGATACTCTTTGGGCAATATATTCATAATGAGCAATAATGCCGTCCTGCGATGCTTTATTATAAAAGGGAGTGACGATCAGTAAACCGTCAACTCCCTCTTTTTCGGCTTCATTGGATAAACGAACAGCCGTTTCCGTATTGTTTGAACCCGTCCCGGCGATGACCGGTATTTTTTTGCTTGCAGTTTCAACCGCAATGCGAATACAAGCACAACGCTCCTCATAAGTCAACGTTGCCGCTTCTCCCGTCGTTCCGCAGACAACAAGTGCCTGTGTCCCGTTACGGATCTGAAACTCACAAAGTTCCTCTGATTTTGAAAGATCAACATCCTTTGTGTCGGGTTTAAACGGTGTGACAAGTGCACATGCCGATCCCTCAAAAAGAATTTCTTTCAAAAAAAGACACTCCCAAATTTTATTTTACAGGTTCGATGTATCCCTGTGCACAGAGCAGTTCAGCAAGCAGCACACCGCCGCCTGCGGCACCGCGAAGGGTGTTATGGGAAAGACAAACGAACTTATAATCGTACTGACTGTCTTCACGAAGTCTGCCGACGGAAACAGCCATACCGCCTTCAAGATCTCTGTGCAGTTTGGTCTGCGGCATATTGTCTTCGGTGAAGTAATTCAGGAATTTCTTCGGCGCATGGGGAAGTTGAAGTTCCTGCGGAACAGAAGAAAAGTTATCCCAAACAGCGATGATTTCTTCCTTGGAGGGCTTGTTCTTAAAGCGTACAAAAACAGCAGCCATGTGACCGTCGGAAACGGGAACACGAAGACACTGCGCGGTGAATTTCGGAGAAGTAGCGGGAACGATTTCACCGTTTTCTACTTTACCCCAGATTTTGAGGGGTTCCTGTTCACTCTTTTCTTCTTCGCCGCCGATATAGGGAATGACATTGTCGATCATTTCGGGCCAACGGTCAAAGGTCTTGCCGGCGCCGGAAATAGCCTGATAGGTACAAACGAGCACATCTTCCACGCCGAATTTTTCATCGAGCGGATACAATGCGGGAACATAACTCTGCAGAGAGCAGTTGGACTTAACGGCAACAAACCCTCTCTTTGTGCCGAGTCTTTTTTTCTGATCTTCAATAACCTTTGCGTGATCATAGTTGAGTTCGGGGATGATCATCGGAACGTCAGGAGTGAAACGATGTGCACTGTTATTGGAAATAACCGGGCATTCAAGTTTTGCATATGCATTTTCCAGAGCACGGATTTCATCCTTTTTCATATCAACTGCACAGAAAACAAAATCAACAAGCGAAGCGATTTTTTCCATATCAGCCTGTGCATCCAGAACAGTCAGATTCTTGACATTTTCAGGCAGGGAAGTGGTCATGACCCATCTTCCGCCAAGTGCTTCTTCGTACGTTTTGCCGGCAGATCTTGCACTGGCTGCCAGAACCTTGATTTCAAACCACGGATGATCGTGCAAAAGCGAAATAAAACGCTGACCGACCATACCTGTTGCGCCGATTATACCGATTTTATACTTCTTATCCACAAATATTCCTCCCAAAATGCAAAATTCCTGTTGTAAAAAGCAGGGAAAAAAAGTATAATGTATTTTAACACCGCTAAGGCGGTATGTCAATCCTTTTTTTAAGTTGGTAATAAAATGAAAAAATCTGATTTTTATTTTGATCTTCCCGAAGAGCTTATTGCCCAAGTGCCGCTTGAAAAGCGTGATACTTCCCGCATGCTTCTTATTGGCAAACATTCACAACAATTGGAGCACAAACATTTTTATGACATCATCGATTATCTGAACCCCGGCGATTGTCTTGTTCTGAACAACTCCCGTGTTTTGCCTGCAAGAATTTACGGAACACGCACTGACACGGGTGCTGTTGTTGAGTTTTTGCTTTTACACAATATGGGCAATGACACTTGGGAAGTTATAACCGGCCCCGGTAAAAAAGCAAAAACGGGTACATCTTTTACGTTCGGAGACGGACTGTTGCAATGTGATGTGATTGATGTTCTTGATAACGGTAACCGCATTGCAAAGTTCAATTATGATGGAAACAGCTTTTATGCTGTTCTTGACAGAATCGGTGAAATGCCTCTGCCGCATTATATTCATGAAAAACTCAATGATTCAGAGCGTTATCAGACCGTATATGCAAAGGAAAAAGGGTCTGCCGCTGCGCCGACTGCAGGACTGCATTTTACTCCCGAATTATTGCAGAAAATTGAGGCAAAAGGCGTTTCAATTGCTTACATAACCTTGCATGTCGGCATCGGCACTTTCCGCCCCGTGAAGGCCGAAAATATCGAAGATCACGAAATGCATTATGAACACTTCTCAATCAATGAAGATGCGGCGAATAAAATCAACTCCTGCAAGCAAAATGGCGGGAAGGTAATTGCAGTCGGCACCACCTGCACGAGAACACTGGAATCCTGTACAGATGAAAACGGATATCTTTGTCCTTGTGCCGATAAGACAAATATTTTCATTTACCCGGGCTATCAATTCAAATGTATTGATTCTTTGATTACCAATTTCCATCTGCCCGAAAGCACTCTCATTATGCTTGTGTCTGCTTTTTGCGGCAGAGAAAATGCACTCAATGCTTATAAGACCGCCATTGAGGAAAAATATCGCTTTTTCTCTTTCGGTGATGTCTGCTATATTTCAGATTCTATATAAGAGGAAAATAAAATGTATACATTGATAAAAAAAGAAGGCAATGCAAGACGCGGCAGATTTGAAACTGTGCACGGCACGGTAGAATTGCCCGGTTTTATGAATGTAGCCACCGCGGCTGCAATCAAAGGCGGTTTGTCTGCCTATGACCTTGAAACAATCCGTTGTCAGGTTATGCTCTGCAACACATATCATCTTCACGTCAGAACAGGGGACGAGACAATCAAAGAATTAGGCGGATTGCATCAGTTGACTGGATGGAAAGGTCCGATTCTGACTGACAGCGGCGGATTTCAGGTATTTTCTCTTGCAAAACTGAGAAAAATCAAAGAAGAAGGCGTTACTTTCAATTCACATATAGACGGCAGACGTATTTTTATGGGCCCCGAAGAAAGCATGCGCATTCAATCCAACCTTGCATCTACCATTGCCATGGCATTTGATGAGTGCGTCGAAAATCCGTCCACACATGAATATTCGAAAAAGTCCTGTGAAAGAACGGAACGTTGGCTGTATCGCTGTAAAGATGAACATGAAAGATTGAACGCACTTTGTGATACGATCAATAAAAAACAAATGCTGTTCGGCATTAACCAAGGCTGTGTATTTGACGACCTGCGTGTGCAGAACATGATAAACATTGCAAAACTCGATCTTGACGGCTATGCAATCGGTGGCTTGGCGGTAGGGGAGCCTGCCGAAGATATGTACAGGATCATCAGTTCTGTCGAACCTTATATGCCCGCAAACAAGCCTCGTTACCTGATGGGGGTCGGTACACCTGTAAATATTCTCGAAGGGGTATACAGGGGAGTTGATCTGTTTGACTGCGTCATGCCGTCCAGAAATGCCCGCCATGGCCACCTGTTCACGTGGAACGGTGTTATCAATCTGAACAATGCAAAATATGAAAAAGATATGTCACCGATCGACAGTGAATGCGATTGCCCTGTTTGTCGCGCTCATTCGAGAGCATATATTCGTCATCTGATGAAAGCAAAAGAGATTCTTGCAATGCGTCTTTGCGTTATGCATAATCTATACTTTTATAATACGCTCATGGAGAAAATCCGTGAAAATCTTGATAACGGCACTTTTGAAGAATTTTATCAGCAATACCGCGTTATTCTCGACAAACGTATATAAATTTTATTATTTGCTATTGCTTTTTATACTTATTTCATGTATAATACATTGGAATTTATTAACGGAGGAAAAAAAATGTTAGACCTTTATACCCTTTGCATGACAGCAAACACTGCTGCTTCTCCTGAAGAACAGAAATCCAGTTCCATCATGATGTTTGTCCTTATGGGCGTTATGGTTATCGGTATGTACTTCCTGACCATTCGTCCTCAGAAGAAAAAACAGAAAGAAGAACAGCAACTTCGTGACTCTGTTCAGATCGGCGACGAAATCACAACCATCGGCGGTATTGTCGGCAGAATCGTTACTGTTAAGGAAGATTCTATTGTTATTGAAACCGGTGCAGACCGTACCAAGATGAAGCTTATGCGTTGGGCTATCCAGACCAACAACACCGGAAATGAAAGAGCGGAAGCTGAAAAGAAAGCGCTGGAAGCTGCACAGGCTGCTGAAAAGGAAGAAAGAAAAAAAGGTAAGCGCCGCAAGAAGGGTGAACCTGTTGAAGAACCTATGACATCTTCCGAAGAATAAGAGCATAAATTTGTCCGACACCTCATACATTTTGTATGAGGTGTTTTTTTATGTCAAAAGAAAGAAAAATCAAATCTAAATCCGACCGTTCTGTTCGAAAAATCATCACAAGTGCAATAATCGGTTTTTTGCTGTTTCTGATTTTATCAGCCATTTCTGCTGCTATTATTGCGAATAGCAATATGGATCTGAATAACATAAAATATTTTTTCATTATCGCACTTTTGATTTCAAGTTTTTCCGCATCTTTGATCGCTGCTTATACTAACCGCAATATGAAAGGGCTGATTGTCGGCTTACTGTCATCCTTTCTGCTGACCTTTGTTGTAATGTTGATCACAGTAATTGCCAATGCGGCACAGATCTCCACAATCGGGTATGCTTTATTTATACTTTCAGTCATTATCGGGATTCCCGGCGGCATCATTGGTGCCAATCTGAACCAATAAAAGAAAACCAAGAATGAAAAAAATGATGATCAATAAAACTTACGACTTGAATCATATACGTGAATCCGTCAAAAACAGCTTGCCGTTATTTTATCTATTGGCTGCTTTCTTTATGGGATTGCTGTTGGCTGTCATAAATACAGTTTATATGTCGGATGAGAAAATGCAAAGTCCACTGATGCAAGAAATATTCAGTTATCAGAATATCGTGCAATACGTTTTTCTGATCAATCTGTTGTGTTCACTTCTTTTTTTCTTGAACGGATTCAGCATGCTTGGTAAACCGTTTACAATAGTTTTGTTGTTTGTATATGGTTTTGCACTTGCCTCATATTTAATTGTTTTTTTCAGGCAGCAAAACGGTGAAAATATACTTTTTTTCTTTTTACACTACATTCTTTCTTCCGTTTTTTACAGTATCGCTCAGATAGCAGCATGTGTTCAAAGTGCATTTTTCAGCTCTGATCTATATAATAACTATTTTTATAATACGGCTATAAAAACAAAAATCAGGACATACCTGAAGCGGTACATCCTGGTGCTGATTATCATTTGCAGCGGGGGAATGTGTATGTCAATTGTCGCCGTCATCTTCAACCGATTTGTCTTCTGACTTTGTTGACTTGTATGATGCCAAGGGATTGCTGTCTGCCGCCGCTTTCAACTGTTGCACAGATACATGCGTGTAAATTTGTGTTGTTGCAAGACTCTCATGTCCGAGAATTTCTTTCAATGCCAATGTATCCACATGTCCGTGCTGATACATCAATGTGGCTGCCGTATGTCTTAATTTATGAACGGAATATCCGTCGCCGAGGCCTGCTTTTTCAAGATATGTTTTAACAAGATGTTGCACTGTTTTGGGGCTGATCCGTTGTCTGCGGTCACTCAGGAACAGTGCATTTTTGTCAATAACACCGTCTTTCGGCCGCACACGCATGTAAGATGCAATAGCGTCAACACAAGCCTGATTCAAATAAACCATGCGTTGTTTGTTGCCTTTGCCGGTTATAATAACATATACAGAATTATTGGTATATGAAATATCATTATAATTTAAAGAAACCAATTCAGCCAAGCGCATGCCGCAATTCAAAAACAATGTTATTATACAAAAATCACGTTCTTTGTTCGGTCCGTCAATGCAATTCAGTAAATCAATGCTTTGTTCAAGTGTCAGGAATTTAGGCAAAGTTTTCTCGATTTTCGGAGATTCAAGATTGGACATCGGATTTGATGCAATGTAATGACGGTTTGCAAGAAAGCGATAAAACATTCTGATGGAGGATAATTTTCTGGCTCGCGTTTTTGCGGAATTATCACGTTCGGTTTTGCAGAAAGCCAGAAATTCATAGACATCGTCATTGGTTAATTGCGCAAAATCAGATGCCGTAAAATGACTGATATCAATTTTTGAAAAATCTTTTTCGCCGGTTTGTTTTGATGTTATGAACAAAAGAAATGTCCGCAAATCTGAAGCATATTCTTCAACTGTTAAATTGGATTTGTTTTTGACAACATTCAGATCAATCAAAAATTCACGCAACAATTGCGGTAATGTACTGCGAGCAATAGCCATGATAAACAATCCTTTCAAGCAATACAATGGATAAAATAAGCATAAAAAGACAGAAAAACCCTTGACAAGCACGTTTGTTTCTCCCCTGAATTATACAAAATATTGATTTTGTATAATTGCAAATTGAGTAACACAAGCCTCGCTTTTATACTTCCCTTATATTGCCGACTTGAAAAAAAATCAGGTCAGTCTTTTTGTTCCTTTCCGTATTTTTTAATAATACGCATAATTGCAATACTCAAGACAACAATAACAATCGTTGCGCACCTGTTTGCTTTGGCTTCCATAACTTTCTTTTTCATATCCACTTCAACCTTTCTCTTGTGTTAAAGGTATTAAACTTCCGACATCCGTTAATTGCGCATCAAGCAGATTGATTGGCTTAATATCATACCGATTCAAAAATGCGGCTATTTTTTTATGATCTCGGTGTGATTCCAGATTTCCGCAAAAAGCCAACTCGTGTTCACTCAATTTGCCGCAGCAACCACCGATAAAACCATAATCATACCCGGATAATCTGATATCCCCTTTTGCAACAAAGCAAACCTGTACATTATTTTGTTCTGCCGCCCCGGCAATTCCCGGATCATCCGTCAGGATTGCGTTATGTGCAATCGGCGCAACGGAACATTTGACATATCCTTGCTTTGTTGACAAACACTTATCATTCTGTTGAAATAATGCATATTTGTGAATTTCTTTATTATATATAGAATAATGTTGTGTGTTAATAAAATTTAACAAGCAATCGTTCGGATACGGTGATCTGACATCATCTTGCATTATAACATAAAATCCGAGCGAAATCAATTTTTCTTTCAAAAACAATTGCTCTTTTGAAATGATTATCTTTTCACCGGGCAAAGGACATGCTGCAATATCAGCGTGGCTTTGTAAGGATGGTTCAACTTTCGGTTCTCGTTCTGTGATAATCAATGAATCCACATATTGCAATAGTGAATCCTGCAATTCTTTTGCAATGGATCCGCACAGCAAGTGACAGACCTTCCCTATTGGCAAATGCGGAGTCGGAATAATTTCAAAATTCATCAAAAACTACCGCCTGCTTCAATAACGGCCTCGCGCACAGTCCGTACACCGATAATTTCAATCTGCTCTCCCCAATTGGCGGATAACTGTTTTTTATTATAATACGGAATGATACACTTCTCAAACCCAAGGCGGATTCCCTCGCGGATGCGTTGTTCACAACTGTTGACAGAGCGAACTTCGCCGGAAAGACCGATTTCACCGAAAATAAGTATATTTTCAGGTACAATTGTATCTTTCATGCTTGAAACCAACGAAACGGCAACCGATAAATCCGCTGCAGGCTCGTCCAGGCGCAGGCCGCCTGCAATATTGACATAGCAATCCATGTTACCGAAAAAATAACCTGCACGTTTCTCAAGTACTGCCAACAACATGGCGGTTCTGTTATAATCAAACCCTGTTGACATGCGGCGCGGATTTCCGAAACCGGATGTGGTTACAAGCCCTTGCACTTCGGCAAGAATCGGACGAGAACCCTCCATAGTGCAGGTAATACACGAGCCTGATGCATTCTTTGCTCTGCCTGAAATGAGCATTTTTGACGGATTGGTAACTTCCAGTAAGCCTTGTTCGCACATTTCAAACACGCCGATTTCATTAGTGGAGCCAAAGCGGTTTTTAACTGCGCGCAGAATACGGCATGAAACGTGCTTTTCTCCCTCAAAATATAAAACACAGTCAACGATATGTTCAAGCACTTTTGGGCCAGCTATGTTCCCGTCTTTATTTACGTGGCCGACAATAAACACGGGAATATTCAGACCTTTTGCCGCGCGCATGAGCAGGTTTGTACTTTCTCTGACTTGCGTAATACTGCCGGGTAAAGACTGAATTTCAGCGATTGCAAGCGTCTGAACGGAGTCAATGATAACAACATCCGGAGATTCTGCGCGCATATATTCGCAGACATATTGCGTATCGGTTTCACACAGGATGTACAGATTTTCCGTTTTTACCCCAAGGCGTAATGCTCGGCTTTTGATTTGATGCGCAGACTCTTCCCCTGCCACATAAAGAATTTTATGTGACTTTCCGAGATTTTCGCATGCCTGCAAAAGGATGGTAGATTTGCCGATCCCCGGATCGCCTGAAAGCAACACAAGCGAGCCTTTTACAAGACCGCCGCCCAGTACCCGATTTAATTCACCAATACCTGTGTCATATCGGGCGGTATTTTCTTCTGTGATCTCATTTAATCGCTTTGCGGCAGAAAATTGTACATTGCCACTGACGGCTTTGTGTGAAACTGTCGTCGGGGTACGGATTTCTTCATTCATTGTATTCCATTCGCCGCAATCAGGACACTGACCGCACCATTTCGGCACAGTGCAACCGCAACTGCTGCAAACATAAATAGTTTTTACTTTGGAAGCCATTCAAGCAATCCTCTCTGTAGTGTAATAACGTATCAATCCCCCCGCTATGCAAAGGGATATTTTTGTGCCGTAGGCAGGTTCTTTTAAAAGTTGACACTCTTCGTCATTGGAAATAAAACCGCATTCTACCATCACTGCGGGCAATTTTGCATGATGCAGCAGATAAATATTCTCGCCTGCCGCTTTCACGTTGCGTGTATTGTATGGTTGCAGTGTTGATGCTGTATATTCCTGAACAGATAAGGCGATTTGCCTGCTTATGTCTGTTCCTTGCGAATAAAAGACTTGCAATCCGTTGATGGAAGCATCCTTATATTGATTCTGATGTATGCCGACGTAAACAGCCTGCGGATTGTTATTCAATATTTCCATGCGGGCATTGATGTCCGATATTTTTCTTTTTCTGATCGTCGGCAGACTATGGTCGGCAAGATCGGTGTCGGTTGTGCGGATCATAATACTGTCCGTACCAAATAAAGAACAAAAGGATTGCAATTGCAATGCAATCTGAAGGTTTATTTCCTTTTCATATGTGCCGTCAATGGCAATTGCACCGCCGTCTTCCCCGCCATGTCCGGCATCAATAATAACAGTGGGTACACCGCTGACAGCGGTGGTGGTCGGATATGCATTTTCTTGATTTGCAATATAGATCAGAGTAAGAAAAAAGACGGTGGATAACGCAAGGGTGAAGCAGATCAACTTCTTGTGTACATTCATTTGCAATACTCCTTAAAGTTTTTTTATTTATATGCGTATTGCAAAGGAATATATACATATTAAAAAAAGCGGCGCAGAAATTGCGCCGCTCTCAAAGTTTAATTATTTGCCCATCATACTAGCGACTTCGTCAGCAAAATTGTCTTCACGTTTTGCAAGACCTTCGCCCTTAGCGAAACGATAGAAACCGGAAACAGTGAAAGCACCGCCGAGTTCTTTTGCAGTGTTGGCAACATAAGTTCTGACATTAACGCTGTCATCCTTAACGAAAGCCTGATCAAGAAGGCAGACTTCCTTGAAGAACTTGTTGATCTTACCTGCGATGATGCCTTCCATAACCTTTTCGGGCTTATTGGCCATCTTGGGATCTTCTTTCATCTGAGCGATCATGATGCCTTTTTCGTGATCAATAACATCAGCGGGAACAGTTGCACCTTCAAGATACTGGGGATTCATTGCTGCAACCTGCATTGCAACGTCCTTACCCATTGCCTTGAAAGCATCAGCCTTGTAGGATTCATCAGCGCAGTCAAAAGTGACCATAACACCAACACTGCCGCCTGCATGGATGTATGTGGAAACAACACCTTCGTGACGAACGAAACGACGGATTTTCATGTTTTCACCGATGGAAAGAACTGCGTTCTGGAATGCTTCCTGAACGGTGTCTTCGGAACCTGCAAGTTTGAGGGTCAGAAGAGCATCAACATCAGCGGGATTTTCATTAACGATGGTCTTTGCGACATCGAGAACAAGATTCTGGAACTTTTCGTTCTTTGCAACGAAGTCAGTTTCGGAGTTAACTTCAACAAGAACACCAATGTTCTTTTCTTCATCATTGTAAGCAAGAACAACGCCTTCTGCTGCGACTCTGCCAGCTTTCTTGGTAGCAAGTGCAAGTCCTCTTTCACGCAGCACGTCAACTGCCTTATCCATATCGCCATCGGCTTCGGTAAGTGCTTTTTTGCAATCCATCATACCTGCACCGGTCTTTTCACGAAGAGCCTGTACGTCTTTTGCGGTAAATGCCATAATCATTATCCTCCTTAAATTTAAAAGAACGCCCGCACCGCGGGTACAGGCGTCCGATATGAATTTTCTTATTCTGCGAAATCTGCGGTTTCTTCAGCAGCTTCTTCAGTAACAGGGGCTGTGGTTTCGCCCTGTCTGCCTTCGATAACAGCATCAGCAATAGCACCTGCAATCAATTTAACAGCTCTGATTGCATCGTCGTTGCCGGGGATGACATAGTCGATTTCGTCGGGATCGCAGTTTGTATCAACAATAGCAACGATCGGAATGTGAAGTTTCTTAGCTTCCAGAACAGCGATTCTTTCCTTGCGGGGATCAACGATGAACATAGCAGCGGGCTGTCTCTTCATGCCGGTGATACCGCCGAGGAACTTTTCAAGTTTTTCTCTTTCGAGTTTGAGTTTAGCAACTTCCTTTTTGGGAAGCAGATCGAACGTGCCGTCTGTTTCCATGGCAGTGAGCTGTTCAAGTCTCTTGATTCTCTTCTTGATGGTGTTGAAGTTTGTGAGCATACCGCCGAGCCAACGTGCATTGACGAAAGGCATTTCGCAACGGATTGCTTCTTCCTTGATGGAATCCATAGCCTGCTTTTTGGTGCCTACAAACAGAATGTCGCCGCCGTTAGCGGAGAGTTCACGAACGAACATGTATGCATCTTCAAGCTTTTTGACCGTTTTCTGAAGGTCGATGATGTAGATACCGTTACGTTCGGTGAAGATGTAGGGAGCCATTTTGGGGTTCCATCTACGGGTCTGATGTCCAAAGTGGACACCTGCTTCGAGAAGCTGTTTCATGGATACTACTGACATTTGTTTTTTCCTCCTTTTGTTACACCTCCGCAATCTTCATCTTATGCAGACACCAAAGTGCACACTGCATAAATCCGATTGCGTGCGATTTGCTCAAGAATTATAACATAAACATTTTCATTTTGCAAGTACTTTTTAACAAAAAAATGAAAATATTTTTGTAAAAACTGCTGTTATTTTTGCATTGCAATCAAATCGCGGTAATTGATCATTTCAACTCCATGTTCTTTTAAATATTTATGAGTTTCGGGATCCTTCATCAACTGATATTCCCATACACGATCCTGCCACGAACCGGTGATGCTTTTCAGTTCGTCGCATTCCAAGGCGGGATGTACAAACGTTTCGGTTACGCCGTCGGGAATATTTGTCCAGATATTCAGAATATGTTTTTTATAATCTTCATAAGTACCCTGCCGCATTTCTTTGGTCCAGTTCGGGAATAAAAGATAATCGGGCATAAGGACATTGAATTTTTTACCCCATACCTTGCCGATCAGTGCAGAAATATAGTGCAGAAAATACGGTATATCGGCAGGTTGAACACGCTTATCTGCTTTTGTGTACAAACGATATGCATAGCCGTATTCACCGCAGACTTTAAGAGTCATTTTCAGCAATTCAAAGCGGAGACCGATGTGACCATACAGAGATCCCATGTGATTGTCGATATGAGAAGGTTTCATTCCCATTTTAAGAGCCTTATCAATCTGTGCTCTGACTTCTTTTTCAAGTTCGTCCAATTTTGCATTTTTGGTGACCTGCACGCAGTTGTGCCACATATACCCGTCCTTATCAACAAGGCTTTTGCCGTCCGTCAACGGTTTCCAGCGCCAATCTTTCCATTCGGCTGTTGCCGTCAAATGAATGCCCATTGCAAATTCAGGATGCGCAATAGAATAACGCACTGCATCTTCGGCAAAAGCACAAGGCATCATAATGGTTGTTGATTTTAAAAATCCACCTTCAAGCAATTCAAAAACTGCTTTATTGGCAGCCTCGCACATGCCGCAGTCATCAGCATTTACAATAAGATATTTTGCCATGATAACACCGCTTTCCTATTATTTGTATTCATTATAACAAATTATGATCAGTTAAAAATGTATAATTTGTAAACATTATTTGTCATACAATCGGCAAACTGCGAACATTCGATTTATAGTTGCTTTTTGTTTGATCGGATGATATAATTTTCTTTGAAATAAAAAAGATAATAAGAGGCACATTATGCAGATCGGTTTTACATCCACATCTTTCAGGCAGATAAGAAAACTTGATAAAATCGTTGATATTGCATCACAGGCGAAGGTTGATTGCATTGAATGGGGCGGCGATATCCATGTAACAGATATCGCTTCGGCGAAACTGGCAAAAAAACTTTGTGATGAAGCCGGTATCAAGATTTGTTCTTACGGCAGTTATTATTGCGTGGGTAACAAAAAGACGGAAGAATGGCAGACAATCTGCGAAATTGCAAAAACAATGGGTGCATCCTCCGTACGTGTATGGCTGGGAAAAAAGGACAGCGAGCTGACTGACATCGATATATATAATTCCCTTGTTGAAGATGCGAAAAACATCTGCGATGTTGCGGCAAAATACAACCTCACCGTCTGCCCCGAATGTCACGACAATACCTATAACAACAATACGGATTCCTTTTTGAAAATTTACAAAGATATTGACCGTGATAATTTCAAAACATATTTTCAGTCCCGTTATCGTCGAAAAGAATATGACCTTGACAGAATTGAGCGCACCGCTCCATATATGGAAAGTGTGCATATTTCTTTCTCTGAACAGATGCGGGAACAATTTCCGAAATACAAGCCCGATTATATTGATGCACTTTTAGATAAAATTTTATCCGTAGGTTTTGACGGCAATCTTCTTATTGAATACACATATTTATTCAGCTATCTGGGTTTTAAATCAAATATGATAAAAGATATACAGAAGATAAAAGAAAAGGCGGGGAAAGGCAAATGAAAATCGCACTGTTTGGTACCAATCAAATACAGTTTTCAAAAGTTTACACGGATACAGTATTGCAAAAACTCGGTGAATACGGTGAATTGTCCAAAAAAATCAACAAAAAAAACTTAAAGGAGAATGCGGATTTTCTTTCCGATTGTGAAATAGCATTTGCGACATGGGGAATGCCGAAATTCACAAAAGACGAAATACGCGAATATATGCCGAAACTCAAGGCTGTTTTTTATTCGGCAGGCACGGTACAATATTTTGCAAGACCTTTCCTTGAAAGCGGAATCAAGGTTTTCAGTGCATTTGCCGCCAATGCTGTACCCGTAGCAGAGTACACTTTTGCACAAATATCACTGGCATCAAAGGGCTATTTTCAGGCGGCAAAATATTACCGTTCCCTGTTGCCTCGTTCCTTTGTTTTTGCAAATTCATCACCGGGCAACTTCGGATGCAAGGTAGGACTTGTCGGACTCGGTGCAATCGGCCAGATGGTCGCCGAAAGATTGAAGGGTCTTGATGTTGAGGTTTTTGCTTACGATCCGTTTGTCAGTAAAGAAAAAGCAAAACAGTTTGGTGTTACTCTTGTAAGCCTTGAAGAACTTTTCAGCACCTGCGATGTCATCAGCAATCACCTTGCCAATAAGCCGGAACTTGAAAATGTATTCAACTATAAACTCTTTAAAAAAATGAAAAAACACGCAACCTTCATCAACACGGGCAGAGGTGCACAGGTTGCAGAGTATTCCCTTGCTTTATCTCTTCTTCTCCATCCGTCAAGAACCTTTGTTGCGGATGTACTTAAAAAGGAGTTCTTTCCGTACATCAATCCCCTGTTCTGGTGCCCGAATGCCGTACTGACCCCGCACATCGCAGGCAGTACCGGTAATGAACCGCAAAGAATGGCTTATTATATGATGGAGGAAATGGAACGCTTTAATAAAGGCGAAGAAACAAAATATGAAGTTACACTTGACATGCTCGAAAGGATGGCATAAACAAGAAAACGCGGAGGGAGTATAATGACGATTCTGTATATTATTCTCGGCATTCTTGGTGCAGTTGTATTTCTGACTGTAATTGAAATTGCTTATCTTTTCGCACAGACACCCGCACAGGAGCTCCCCGAAGATCAAGAAAAAGACTTGTATTCAACTTCCGTGAACGGTAAAAGTTTTGAAGACTTATACCTTTTCCTTGCCGGTGAAGAAACGAAAAATATTTTTACAGACGAAGAAATATACGAACTGCTTGAGCGCCAGAGCCGCTACATGGGCAGGCGATTTGATTGTGCTGATTTCAGAGCACAGATGCTGTTTAAAATCTACAAAGACTGTGGCAATGTATTGAATGAAAAATGCAAGGAGCTTATCAAAAACACGTTTCTAAACTTCAAATACTTCATGGATGAACCCGGTGACGACAGCATGTGCTATTGGTCGGAAAATCACCAGATTCTGTTTGCAGTCAGTGAGTACCTTGCAGGACAGGAATGGCCGGATGCGGTTTTCAGCAACAACAAAATGACAGGAAAAGAACATATGGCAAAGGCAAAAGTCCGTATTGCTGCATGGATGGAGCAACGTTTTAACTTTGGATTTGCTGAATACCTCAGCAACAATTATCTTGCTGAAGATATTGCCCCGATGGCAAATTTCATTGCATACGCAAAAGATGAAAAGTCCGTGGAACAAATGAAAATAATCATGGATATTTTGTGGTTTGATGTTGCCCTCAACAGTGTAAACAACCGTTTTGTTGCTGTCAGTTCAAGAATGTACGGAAACAACAAGGCTGGTAATTTTTACGGCAACAGCATACAGAGTGCTATGAATATTCTGTGGGGTGCTGATGGTGTCGCGGAAGTGTTGAAAGATCCTTATCTTTCCGCAAGGGAAAAGAATGAAATCGCTGCAAGTCTTGCCAAAACGCCAAACCACATTGTTTTGTGCTTTACGGATATTGTTAAGAAAGGTCTTTATGTTTTACCGGATGCAATTAAGGATGTGGCACTGTCAAAAGAAACATTCGTTTCCAAAATGGGTTGCGGTCTATCCACTATGGATATGCAGGAAGAAGGATTTGTCGGCTGTGAACCGCATCAGATTATGGCGCAACTCGGGGCTGAAACCTTTACAAACCATCAGGTTATCGACAACACTCTGAAATATCTAAAAGAAAACAAAATGTACAGAAACTCTTTTCTCGGATATTTCAAATTCCTGAATCTGACCGTCTTCAGGGCAATTAACTGGAAAAAGTTTGCCGAAAAACACAACATCGTGCCACACGGTATTGCAACGGGCAGAGGCAATGTTTATACATACCGCACAGCACGTTACAGTCTTTCTACTGATATTTGTAAGGATGTGGATATGTGCGGAGCACAGGACCATGAATGGACTGCAAACATCGGAGAAACACTTGCACTGTTTACCACGCACCCGGCCGGTAACGGTAACGGCAGATACGGTTCGTCCCCCGGTTATTGGATCGGCAACGGTAGACGCCCTATGAGTGTACAACACAAAAATGTTAACATAACCATTTATAAACTTCCTGATAAAAAGCGGCTTGGCGAAACAGCAATTGCCGATATGACGCATGCCTACATGCCAAAAGATTTCTATGACGAATTTGAACTTCTGGAAGACAGAGTTTTTGCAAGAAAAAACGGTGTATTTGTTTCACTGACAGCAAACGGCAGATTGCAATACAAGCCTTTTGATACTGCATCTGCAAAAGGTGTGCACAAAAGCAGAATTTTCCCTGACAGTTGTACGCTCAAAAGTGAATTTGATTTGTGCAGATACGGCGGTACATATCACGCTTATATAACAGAACTTTCCGATGCTGATAAAGAAACATTTGAACAGTTCAAGGAAAGAATCAGTAATAATACAGCAGAGTTTACAGGCAATAAAGTTTACTATAACACTCTTTCAGGCGATATATCGGTATCCTATAACGGTGAATTTATCGTAAACAACTCCCCTTCCGACAAAGTGTTTGACAGATACGACAGCAAATTTTGCAAAGCAAAAAGGAAATCACCGTCTTTACTTATTGACAGCGGTGAGAATAAATTGCTTCTGGATTACAAGAACGCAAAAAGAGAAACTGTCGGCAACAAAGCAATATAAAAACATTGCAGGTGTGGCAATTACAAACCATCCTGCAATGTTTTCTTTTATAAGTTAGATATCATGGCAACTTTTTTGCCCGAAAAAAAACCAATCAATATAAATCCCTCGGATGTGATAAAAAAAAGACACCACATAAGCGATGTCTTTTTTTTGGCGGAGAGCAAGGGATTCGAACCCTCGAAACGTTTTAGGCGTTTACACGATTTCCAGTCGTGCTCCTTAGACCATCTCGGACAACTCTCCGTGTTGCTCAAGTATTATACACAATTGTTTTGAAAAAATCAAGCCCTATTTTCATTTTTTTTGAAAAATTTTATGAAGATTTTTCTGCCACCGCAAATGATAGGCAAAAATCAGTTTATCAACCAGAAAATCATAGAGCATAAAAATGACATTCATCAAAACAGCGGTAATCAAAAGAGAATATTTTCCGAAGTCTCCGAAGTCGTCATAGTCAACACCAAAGACATACATGCACACAACAACAGAAAGTGCAATTGCAATATTGTAAATAAGCAATTCAAGAATATATCGAACTGCCTTCGGTTTTATTTTCTTTGCCAACACAGAACGCAACATCGGGTAATATCCGAAAAATGTAATGAACATAACAGCCGCTTCTTTATCAGACAATAAAAACAAGGCAAGCAGACTGATTGCCGTATATGTCCCGAATGCCCACCCGTAGCCGACCTCAATCATAATCAGAATCAGCAACACTCCTGCAAACGGCGGACTTGTGTAAGTCAGAAAGGGATTGATGTATGTCAATAACATCAGCACCAATGCCAATGATGCCGTGACACCGCAGATCGTTGTTTTATAACTTTCGCGCACTGTTCTCCCCTCCTGAATAATTTGGAATATATAATAGCAAAAAGAATAGAAATTATCAATTCTTTTTTAAAAAAAAGTAGACATGGTTAGAATATAGATTTATAATAAAGAAAAAACAAAGGACTGAAATAAAATGGGTTATCTGTATGAACTGCATTGCCATACTTCTGAAGTCAGCAGCTGCGGAAAAATCTGTGCAACAGAAATTGTAAAACTGTTAAAAGAAAACAATTACAGTGGTGTTGTGATCACTGATCATTTTACCCCCGGCGGCATCAAAGGCGCACCGATTACGGATTGGAAAGAATACATTGATACTTTCCTTGCCGGCTACAGAGACGCTAAAGAGCATGAAACACAGGATTTCCATGTTTTTCCCGGCGCAGAGATCCGATTTCCCGAAAACGATAACGACTATTTGTTACTTGGGGTGACGGAACAATTCCTGTATGACAATCCGTATCTTAACAGAACAAGCCTGCGTGAATGCAGTGAAATTGCCCACCGTAATGGTGTACTGATCGTACAGGCACATCCGATGCGGAATTCCATGACAATCATGAAACCGGATTACCTTGACGGATACGAGGTCTATAACGGCAACAAAAGGCACAATTCTCGCAATGAAATTGCCGATGCATGGGCAACGCGCAACGGAAAAATTAAAACTTCGGGATCTGATTTGCACGAATATGAAGATCTTGCAAGAGGCGGGGTATGGTTTGAACATGAAATCCTCACCCCGCAAGACCTTGTTACAGAATTAAAAAACGGCAATTACATATTAAAGAAATCCGAATAATCAAAAAGCGGCAGGGTGAACAACAGTCTGCCGCTTTTTTGTCGCTAGGTCTTGTTATTTTATTCGGGAATAGTAAAGCGATTGTCGCCTTCCGGCGTGTCTCCGTTGCCATAGGAATTGCCGTCACCGTAGAAATAGTCATAGAAGTAATCATAAAAATCTTCATAATTACCGCTGTCATCACCAAAGTACTCATAGAAATCTTCCTGGGCATCGTCCGGCGCAACCCCGTTGTCGGCATCTGTTTTTTCGACCAATGTGGCCGTTACGGTAAACTTTTTGATGTCAACATAATCCGTTCCGTCTTCATTCATTATAATACGAGCCACGCTTAATTCAAACGAATCGCCGACATTGGAATTCTGAATTAACTGAACAAGCTGATCCGGATTGGTTAAATCCTGACCATTCACAGCTGTAACAATGTCATTCACCTGCAATTCGGTGTTATAAAGACTGGAATCTTTGTTAATATCAGCAATAACAATCGAACCGGCAGGAAGATTATTTTCCTCAATCAGATCCGACAGGAACTGACTGTAATAGATTGCCTGCACGTAAGAAATACCGAGTTTGGGTGTTTTGGGCGCAAGACCTGTTTCAATTATGGCATTGATAACTTTGATAACCGTCGTTGAGGGAACGGAAAAACCAAGCCCTTCGTATCCTTCAGCGGTAATTTTCAGCGCATTAATACCGACAATCTGACCGTATGCATTGACAAGCGCCCCTCCGGAATTGCCGTTATTGATCGGCGCATCATGCTGAATGCAACAAAGTTGATAACTGGTCTGCGTGGTAACAAGGCGATTAACGGCGGACACCATACCTTTTGTAAACGTGCCTGCAAATTTGGAACTGTACGGGGAACCGATCGCATAAACAGTAGCCCCGGGTTGCATTTCATCAGAATCGCCGAATTCGGCAATCTGTAAACCGGTCGCACGGATGCGTATAACACCGATATCATTGCTGTCATCAAAATTGACAACTTCTGCCGTATGGACAGTGCCATCCCAAAGTTCGACTTTAATATTATAATCCGCATCGTTGATGACATGTGCGCAAGTAACAATATAAGTATACTTGTTACTTGTATCCTCCTGACAGATCACACCGGATCCCAAAACACCGAGTTCCCCGGTTGTCTGCTGATAAGCAAGAATGCTGACGGAGCTTTTGAATACTTTCTGATATACTTCTGCAGCAGAAAGGCCCTCCGCCACATTATCTGCAGAGGAGACAGTTGAAATATGAGGCACGTCACGCAAACCATTATCACTGCTGCGTCCTGAATCACTATCGCTTGTAAACACAATCGCAAACATACCGACAGCAAAGACAAGCAAAACACAGGCAATTGCAAGAAATGCAACTTTTCCTTTTGATTTCTTTTTCGGAACAGCCGTATTTTTCTCATGCGGGTAGGCATACGTATTTGAATTAGTCTGCTGTTGATAGTGCGAACGATTCACATCGCCATAATTCTGCTGCACATATGATGGTGACTGCGGATAAGCAGCGGGCGAAACAAAAGGCTGCGGCTTTTCCGACTCATTTGCCGGAGAAGCCTGCGCGTGATTTTCACTATTTTCAGGCTGTGAATAATCCGCATTCATTGTCTGCATGGTTTGTTCTTCATTTTCAGTTTCCTGTTGCGCAACTTCCTCAGCGGGAATATTTGCTCCACAATCGCCGTTAGTGTCACAAATAACATCCTGATTGCGCATCTGAGAGATTTCTTCGTTTTTCCGCAACCCTTCATTATCTGCGACTTCATTGGTCTTGTTCATATTTTCAAAATCGTCCATTTTTATACCCCTTTCTGAAGGTATTGAATCTTATCAATAATTATTATCTGTTTTCTTTAAACATTATTAAATAATGGCAGATGAACAACAAATTTTGTGTGCTCTTCTTTGCTTACCGCATGAATTGTACCGCTATGCATTTCTACAATACTGCGAACAATGTGCAAACCGATACCGAAACTGGATGCATCCAGTCCGCGGGATTTATCCACCTTGTAAAAACGATCAAAGATGCTGTTCAGCTCATCCTTTGGTATTGTACTGCCGGTATTGGCAATTGTTAATTTGACATCGTGTTTTTCGGCTGATAAATCAATTTTAATCGAACCGTTATTTCGTGTAAACTTAACGGCATTGTCAATGAGATTATATACAACTTGTCGGATCAGCGCTTCGTCAGCACGGATTCTGACAGAATCTAATTTTTCAATACCTATAATATCTATATTTTTGTCCGTTATATTTTTTTCAAACCCGATAAATACCTGAATCAGCAATTGATCAAGTGAAAATTCAGAAAACTCAAGTTCTACTTTTCCTGCCTCTATTTTGGACATATTGAGCATGGAAACAACCAAACCGGACAGATGTTTCACAACCTCAGAAACGATGTTTAGATAATGCTCCGTTTCTTCCGGCGGAATTGTTCCATCCAGAATCCCATCAATAAAACCGCCGATTGTCGTCATAGGTGTTTTCAGTTCGTGTGAAACATTGGCAACAAAATTCTTACTGGATTTTTCATTTTCTTCCAGATTTTTCGCCATCAAATTAAACGCGGCAGATAATTCATTAAATTCCTCATAATGCGCAACATTGCGGATGCGATACGAAAAATCGCCTGCGGCATAATGCTTTGTGGCTTCTGCCATTTTTCGCAAGGGACGCACAATTCTGTAGGTTACGGCAAGAGAACAGAAAAAAGCCATAATAACAGCAACGCAACTGGCCCCGACAGTCATTTTCAGGTATTGTGTAATATACGGCTGATATCCGACACTCAGCAACTGAACGGCAAAAAGATAAAACTTTGCTCCATCTTTTGAATCGGCAGAAAAACCGATCAGAATATAATCTTGCGTTGCATCGATATCGATGGGACCTTTTTGCAAAAAACCAAGCGGTTGCAAATCCGTAGCAAGCAATGTTGCTTTAGAAAAAAGAGTATTTTGGTGTTTTTCACAGACAACCTGCGAAATTGTCTCACCCGTTTCGTTTTGTACGTCAGTACACATTACAATTTTTCCGTTTTCATCACAAAGCAAAAAGTCGGCATTTGAAGTGTGTTGCAGATTTGCCATCAGTTTATTCAGATCACCCGTTGCAAAAAGATTTTTTTCATCATTTGCACGAATTTCATTGACAAGAAAAGTGCATCCGTCTGTCAATTTCTTTTGCAGGTCATCAGACCATGTTGTAGCAACAAAAAGCATCAAAGACAGTGAGGAAATCAAAAGACAAAAAAGAACAAGGCAGGTCAGAATTATAAAATAATGTTCAAAAATACTGACAGGCCGCTTGTTTTTTATCAGTTTCATTGCAAGGCTCCTTGTTGTTATAATAAAAATAAAAGCCGATTATAAACCGGCTGTTATTTTTCAGTTCATCATCAGCTCTTTTTCAGTTCAAATTTGTAACCGACGCTCCACACCGTACGTAATTCCCACTCGTCGGAAACACCTTCCAGTTTTTCGCGAAGTCTTTTTACATGCACATCAATTGTACGCGAATCGCCATAGAATTCATAGCCCCAGACTTCATCAAGTAATTGATCTCTCGTAAAAACGCGATTCGGATTGCTTGCAAGATGGAAGATCAATTCAAGTTCTTTCGGCGGTGTGTCAACCTGTACACCGTTTACCTTCATCTCGTAATTGGTAAGATTGATGGAAAGTTTATCATAGTGTACTTCCTTCACAGGATCAGTCGTTACGTTATTGGAACGACGCAACACCGCTTTGATTCGTGCAACCACTTCTTTTGTTTCAAACGGTTTTACAATATAGTCATCCGCACCGAGTTCAAGACCGAGAATACGGTCAAATGTTTCCCCTTTTGCCGTCACCATGATGATCGGTACATTCGATGTGGCGCGAATTTTGCGACATACCTGCCAACCGTCCAATTCGGGCAACATAACATCCAGGAGAATCAGATGCGGTTTGATGGTTGACACAAGTTCAACGGCAGATTGACCGTCATATACGATTTCAGTTGCATAGCCCTCTTTTGAAAGATATAAACGCAACAGTTCACATATATTGGGATCATCATCAACAATCATTATTTTTTCGTTCATTTGAATCCCCCTCCCTTGCATATTTTACTGATAAGAAATTTTACGCTGTTTTGAAACAACAATTAACACAACACCCGCAACAGCCGCCAAAGATGCGACAATAAACAAGACAACGGAAGAATTGCTTTGTTTTTCGACATTGATAACAGCATTTCCGGAAACGGGTGTATCGACAGCGGAATTGTTGGCTTGTTGCTGATGTGAAAGATACTGATCAAGATTTATATTACCCGCAACAGTAGCATCCCCGTTTGCATAAACAGAAACCGCTTTATCAGAAAGAGCAGAAACATAGGCGGTATTATCAGCAGACACTCCATTCGAAACGGATGCACCGATAACAGTATCGCCATCATCAAAAATTGCATCATGTATAACCGAACCGACAATCGGCGAAGCAACATTTTCGGCAGCAGAGCCGCCTGCAAGAAGCAAGGAACCGACTGATTCCGCAATGGAATACAATTCCAAACCACCGATGCCGCTAAGGACAACATTGCTTTTTTCCGCATGATTGATTTTACTGAATTGTTCCATTGAAGTGACAGACATTGTAATTGAAGTGTCTTTCAAACCACCGGAACTGCTGCCAAAAGTGCCGGCAGAGGGCAAAATCGTCAGAAAACCGTTTTCCAAAACAGAGGTCAATCCGGTTGGATTGGTGTTGACGGGCGGAGCGATTGTTGCGATGCTGCCGCTGACGGTGGAATTGCCGACACTTGAAGAAGTAAAAGTATCCAACAAATCACCGAAGCCAACCCCAAGACCGATTGAACCGAGAATGCTGCCAACGAGATCGGAGTCATTCTGAATATAACCGGGTGCATAAAGAGATTCATCCAATTCATAGTTGCCGCTTAATATATCGCTGATATCAGGATCTTCAACAAGAACAGAATCGGAATAGATCAAGCCCTGCACTACTTTGAGATTGTATGTGGCAGTAAATTTTTCGGTATTGTAATCATAAACACATTTGATTGTGATAACTTGTGATTCAAGTTCCGGATTCAATTTGATTTCATTGAAGTTGCCGTCCTCAATAACATTGCCATTGGCGGTTATCGTGATCATATCTGCATTGTTTTCGTTGTTGCAAACATAACTTGTGGGATAAAGCCAGATTGAACTGCGTTTGTATTTCAGAGTTGCGGTATAATTGCACACATCAGCATAAAATTCACCGATCTCCATATCAAATCGGTCTGTATATTCAGCAACACGTGCAAACGCATCTTCATAAAAAATGCTGTCCATTCGAAGGGAGAGTTGCGCATCCTGCCCCATCAATTGAAGCAGATAAAAAGCAACACAATCCTGATTAACCGCTTCGGCAAGATCATCCGCATTACAGGAAACACCATAACGAGTACCGAGCATAGCTGCAAGATATCGAATTTTGATTTCCTCAAAAGAGATATTATCAGGAGCAGTGATTCCCTGCTTGCGGATTGTCATAAGCGCAATAAGACGATAAACCTCTTCTTCTGTCATATCCATTGTGACATCGTACCCGGCACTCCAGAGAGAATATTTAGACATTGCAAGAATGTATTCATCCAAAGAAAGATTATCGCTAACGGTTGTCCATTCACGAATGGCAAGCATATCAATTCCCGTTATAACACTCATATAACTGACTATGGCTGCTTCAAGTGCTGTGCCTGTTGGAATTTTATCATTTTGCAGATACAAATCCAAAGAGCCGGATTTCAGGATCACATACAGCGCACGTGCCATGACAAGAGTATCCGCATCCGTGTTATCGGGATAAACAATTCCCAAATCAATCAGATATTGTTTGATTTCAGTATCAGATGCATCATCTTCAAGAATGGATGAATTGTTATTCAATACTTCAAACAGATAAATATATGCAGCCCTGGCCGAACCTTCATCCAATTCATACAATGCACAGGCATCCTTCACATCATCCTTGAAGGACTCCGGAGTTTCTGTGTACGGATATTCCGGTTGTGCAACCAAAGTTACACTGGTTACCATATCACTGATTCCGGTCAGGCTCTCATTTACAGTCAGATCCGTCAGCCATGCTTTGTTGATCTGCTCATGTTCAAACTGCGTTTCAAATGTTGTAAATGCTGCAGAGGCAGAAAACGCAAAAGACAATGCAAGCGAAAAACACAACAACACGCAGACGGTTTTGGACATTTTTTTGTATTTCATGAGACGGCTCCTTTCGAACCCGATAAAATTTATAATAATTAAAATAAGTTTACAACAATTTCCCGTAAAAGTCAACAACAATATAAAAAAAGATCAGCACCTGCCGAAAATGCGACAGATGCTGGTCTCACTTATTCGGAAAGTGTTTCAAAGGTATAAACGGTTTCAGAGATAAATTCCTGCCCTGCATCATAGATACAATCCGGGAAAGACGTTTTGTTCGGACTGTCAGGATAAAATTGTGTTTCAAGGCAGAAACCACTGCGGTGTTGCATCGATTTCCCCTCTTTACCCGTTTCCCCTTTCAGAAAATTACCCGCATAAAACTGAACTCCGGGCATAGTTGTATAAACATGCATTACAATCCCGCTGTTTTCTGAATAAGCATATGCACATTTGCGTAAAGTTCCGTCGGCACCGTCAATGACAAAGTTATGATCGTAACCGCCCGTCAATTTTAATTGTTCATCATCACACTCAATATCTTTACCGATGGTTTTTGCCACTCTGAAATCGAAAGCCGTTCCGTCAACAGACATCAATTCTCCTGTTGGAATGCTCAGCGCATCAACCGGTGTAATCTGACTGCAATTCAACTGCAGAACCTGCGAAAGAATATCACCGCTTGCAAAACCGGACAGGTTGAAATATGCATGATTTGTAAGATTGATCGGTGTCTTGCGGGTGCTGATTGCTTCATATGAAATGTGCAGATCATTATTCTGACCGAGTTTGTATGTAATTTGCACTTTCATTTCACCGGGGAAACCGTTCAGACCATCGGGACTTGTGTAAGAAAACTCAACGGAATCAGAGTCAGTGATAATACTCTGCCATACTTCAAAACTGAACTCACCGCCGGCATGCAGACAAGTTACACCGTTGCCGTCTTTGTCAGTTTCATTTTTGATTACTTCAAAAGTCTGCCCGTCAATTTCAAATTTTCCGTTACCGATTCTGTTGGCGCACGGCCCGACCGCTGCGCCCTGATAAGAGGATTTTTCAAGATAATCGGCAACCGTATCAAAGCCAAGCAGAATATCCTGTTCGTTGCCGTTTTTATCAGGCAAAATGATGCTTCTGAGTGTCGCGCCCAATGAAAGTATCATTACTTTCATTCCGTTGTCATTTTCAAGTGTGAATTCAAAAACTTCTCTACCGTCAGGCATTGTGCCGAAAGGTGCTTTTGTAACAGTCATACCATAACCTCTTTTTAAGTTTAATAACAGTTCTGTTGCTAATATTATAATGCACCCTGAATGAAAAGTCAATTGATAATTGATTGTATAATTATTCGTAATATTGAATATGTTTACAGCACATTTTCCTTTTTTATAGTATTGACGAAGGGTAGATAATGTAGTATAATATTATGAAGTATTATATGTGGAGAGAAAATTATGAGTTTTATTGAATTGAATTCTGTCTACAAAAAGTATCAGACCGGTGAGGTTGTCATCACAGCACTTGACGGTGTAACTTTTTCAGTGGAACAAGGAGAATTGTGCATTGTTGTCGGTCCGAGTGGTGCAGGCAAAACAACGGTTCTGAACATTTTGGGCGGCATTGACGACTGCGATGACGGAAAAGTGCGTGTCGGCGGCGAACTGATCAATAATTACAACAGCAAAAATTTGGCTTTGTACAGACGGCATGATGTCGGCTTTGTTTTTCAGTTTTACAATCTTGTGCCGAATCTTACTGCTTTGGAAAATGTAGAACTTGCCTCACAGATCAGCAACAAGGCTTTGAACCCGACCCGCGTTCTTGAGCGCGTCGGGCTTGGCGATCGTTTGCACAACTTCCCTGCGCAATTGTCGGGCGGTGAGCAACAACGAGTATCTATTGCCCGCGCACTTGCAAAAAATCCGAAACTGTTGCTTTGCGATGAGCCGACAGGTGCTTTGGACTACGCAACCGGCAAACAGATATTGTCTCTCCTGCAGGAAACAAGCAAAGAGACCGGCATGACAGTTGTTATTATTACACACAATCAGGCACTGACCCCGATGGCGGACAGAGTTATCTCAATGCGCAACGGGCGCGTACAAAGAATTACGGTTAACGACAATCCGCTGTCGGTTGATCAGATTGAATGGTAAATAAAATGAAAAATGATCTTACGGAGGTGAACTGCTCTTGACGAAAGCATATCTAAAAAGCATTCTGCGTTCGATTCAGCGCAGTTTCAGCCGATTTATTTCAATCGTTATTATTATCGCTCTGGGGCTCGCTTTTTTTGTCGGCATCAAAGCAACCGCCCCCGATATGCGTCAGACTGCGCAGGATTATTTTATTTCCTGTAATCTGATGGACATCCGAGTGCAATCCTCTATCGGGCTTACTGATGAAGATTTGCAGGCAATTCGCAATGTCGATCCGAATATCGAAGCAGTAATCGGACAAAAATTCAAAGATGCATTGGTGCTTGTCAACGGCGAAATCGAAAAAGATATTGACGGCACACAAATCAGTACACGAGTCTACGGAATCAACACCGGGCTTCTTGCCAATTATCTCAACTATGGCGTAAATGAAGCCGCATACATGAATCGTCCGATGCTTATTGAAGGTGAATTTCCGGATGCACCGAACGAATGTCTCGTAGATGCCAGTGCATTATCAACGCCTGATAGTTACCAACTTGGTAGTACAATCACTCTGGTTGGTGATAATGAAGATCTGCGCGCTTCTTTGAATGAAACTGAATTTACGATCGTCGGCATCATTCAGACTCCTTATTATATCTCGTTTGAAAGAGGTAACACGCTGATCGGCAGCGGTAAAGTCGGTACCTTTATCATCGTCCCCGACAGTGTTTTTGTTCAGGACTATTATACTGAATTATATGTGAAAATTGTCGGCTCCGATAATTATGATGCATTTTCAAATGAATATCGTAATTATATCGCTCCCTACCTTGCTATGATCAAGGCCATTGCTCCGTCACGTCTTGAGACACGAGTCACAACTTTACAACAGACATTACCGGATAAAATCGCAGAGGCAGAAAATTTACTTTCAGACGCATCCGCTGAGGCCGGTTCTCAGATTCAGGAATTGAAAAACACCATCACTTCGCTCGAAGAGGGCAAAAAACTGCTGGGTGAGCAATTGGCAAAAGCACAGGAAACATATAATGTAACCCTTGCAGATGCAGAAGAAGAACTTGCATTAAACAGAATCGATTATGATCAGAATTTAACGGAATATAATAATTTGCTTGCATTGTATCAGACCAATTCTGCGGCTTATGCAGAGCAGAATGCTGCATACACGACAGCCTATGCGGAATATTCATCAAACCTGCAGGAATATAATACTGCGAAAAGCTCCCATACGCAGGCAAAAACGCAGGTCTCGACGACCGAGGCCATGATCAATGAAACACAGGATTTGCTGACAATGCTTGAAAATCGACAGAACGAGGGCTTTTCGAGCGATGAAATGGCGGCCATCAACAAGTTCTTCCAAACGACCTATCCCGGGTTGTATGAAGATATTATCGGTTCCACTACGGGTGGACTTGCAACGGAACTTGCGTCTTACGCAAAACCGATTCTGCAACAATACCAAGCAGAATTGATTGTACAGAAAGCGGAACTTGCCGCTATTGAAACACAACTTAACACCATGCAATCGGAGTTGTCAGCTGCCAATATTACACTGACATCCACAAAACAACAATTAGATGCTGCTGAAATTGAATTGACGACCGCATATAATCAATTGTTGGAATATTCCAAAGAATTATCCTCCGCAGGAACGGAAATCACGAGTTCCGACTTCCAATTGTCTTTGCAAAAAATCCAAACACAGATGATGATTACGGAGTTGTCTAATCAGCTCGAAACCATAGACACAAACCTGACGACGGCGCAGGCAGCTTTGCAATCGGCAAATGCGCAAATCAGCGGCTTGCTTGCCAATGAAACGGGCATGTATCAACAACAGTTGGACAATGCAAAAAAATTGCTCGACAGCCTGAGTAATGTGTACTGGAATATTTATGACCGTTATGATACTCCCGGTTATTCAAGCTTCAGCTCCACCACAAAAAACCTCGAAGTGTTGGCAAATATATTCCCTATCTTCTTCTTTATCGTTGCGGCGCTTGTTTGTCTGACAACCATGACCCGCATGATTGATGAAGACCGCACAACCCTCGGCACCCTCAAAGCATTGGGATATGACAACGGAACCATCGCATCGAAATATATCATTTATACGCTCTCTGCCTGTGTGCTTGGTTGCACATTCGGCATTGTATTGGGAATGTATGTTTTTCCGTTTGCCATTTTCAAAGCATACAGCATTATGTTCACTATCCCCGCACTGCAATACACTCTCCCGATCGGCAGTGCTGTAATCGGTATTATCATTGCACTGCTGTGCACATTGGTAGTAACGTTGGTTGCATTGCGCCGCGATCTTGCGGAAGTGCCTGCTATGCTTATGCGTGCAAAAGCCCCCAAGGCAGGCAAACGCATATTCCTTGAAAAAATCAATTTCATCTGGAGAAGAATGCGTTTCACAAACAAGGTCACAGCCCGTAATCTGTTCAGAAATAAACAGCGCTTGTTCATGACTGTCATCGGTATTGCCGGCTGTTCTGCATTGATGCTTGCAAGCCTTGGCATGTATAACTCTGTATCTGCAATTCGTTCCAAGCAGTATGGCGACAATGCAATTTCACATTATGATTTTCAGGTCATGTTTGATTCTGCGCAGAACGGCACGTCGGGTGAATACAAAACCGTGGCTAACTCAAATTCTGTCAGTTCTACATTGCTGATCTCCATGAAAGCAGTTACGGGATACTCACTTCGCACCGATGCTCAAGAGGATGTTTACCTGCTCTCTCCGTCTGATCCCGCTTTGCTTGCGGATTATATCACACTGCAAAACCGTACAACAGGAAAAACCTACATCCCGTCCATTGCAGGTGCTCTGATTTCGGAAAAATTTGCCAAAGACACCAATACAAAAATAGGAGATACTGTTTTTGTTCAGACTTCCGATGCAAAAACATACGAAATCTTTGTAGCAGGTATCGTTGAAAATTATACGTTCCATTACGTCTACATTTCTCCCGACTACTATGCAGAGTTATTTGGTGAATATCCGACTTACAACTATTGTCTGGGCAATCTGACCGATGCAGTCCGCTCGGCGGACGCAGAAACTCTTGCTTCCATCAAAGGACAAATGGCAACTAAGCTGATGAGTCAACAAGGTATTCAGGCTGTCAGTTTCACTTCCGATGTCAATGATTCGCTTGCAGAAATCACAAACGCATTGACGGCTGTTGTTGCTGTTTTCTTCCTGTCTGCATTGATTCTTGCATTTGTTGTTCTTTATAATCTGACAAACATCAACATTCTTGAACGAAACAGAGAATTGGCAACGCTGAAAGTGTTAGGCTTCCTTGATAATGAAGTCCACGCCTATGTTCTGAAAGAAAATGTTATTCTGACTGCATTCGGCACTGCTGTTGGCATGGGCCTCGGAATCTTCCTGCACTATCTTTTGATTACCTATGCCGAGATTGATACGGTTATGTTTGGCAGAACGATTGAATGGTTCTCTTACCTCATTGCTGTTGTTCTGACTTTTGCATTTGCGGCACTTGTGAATGCAATTGTTAACAGAAAACTCAAGCATATTGATATGGCAATGTCCCTGAAATCGGTTGAATAATCGAATAATACACTGAAAAATCCCGCACCAAGGTACGGGATTTTTTATATGCAATACAATCAGATTTCACTCATTTTTACGGGACGGTTTTCAACTGCAGATTTCTTGGCAGCAAGAGCAATCTTAACAGACTGCAGACCTGCATCAATGCCGCAAGGAACATCCTTATCTTTGACAATAGCATCTACAAAATCAAACATTTCAGTGGTATAGGACTGCATGTATCTTTCAAGGAAAAAGTACAGCGGTTTTTCACCTGTCACGCCGTTTTCATCGGAAATGATGGCAGTGGAAAGCGTGTCATTCGCACTTGCAACAGAACCCTTGTTACCGAATACTTCGGCTCTCTGGTCATAACCGTAAGCAGCACGACGGGAGTTGTCAATGACACAAAGTGCACCGTTTGCCATTTTAAGAGTTATAATTGCGGTGTCAAAGTCACCCTGTGCGCCGATTGCGGGATCCACAAGAACGGTAGCAGCAACATAGACTTCTTCAACATCACTGCCTGCGAGGAAGCAAGCCATATCAAAATCATGAATTGCCATATCCATGAAGATACCGCCGGAAACTTTGATATATGCAGGGTTGGGCGGTGCAGGGTCGCGTGAAGTAATCTTGATGATGTGGGGATCGCCAATCTTACCCGCATTCACAGCAGCACGTACTGCGGCAAAGTTGTGGTCAAAACGGCGATTGAATCCAACCTGATATTTAAGATTGGTGCCTTCAAGTGCTTTTTTGACTTCTTCAATCTTTTCAATGGACTGGTCAATGGGTTTTTCACAGAAAATGTGCTTGCCTGCGTCAATAGCTTCCATGGAGATAGAAGCATGGGTATCTGTGGAAGAACAAATCAGAACAGCGTCAATTTCGGGGTCAGCCAGAATCTGCTTATAGTCCGCATAGATTTCCGTAACACCCATACTTTCAATGAATTCCTTTGTTTCATCATTGAGATAGGGTTCAGCAACGCTCTTGACACGTGCATTTTTGACATGATAGGTAATGGATTCAAGATGCACTTTACCGATTCTGCCTGCACCGATAATACCGATATTGATCATAGCATTATACTCCTTTATATTTTATATTGTGCCGTCCCATGTGGAAACGGTTTCTTTTTTCATTTCTTCTTCATCAAACCAACGGGTTGTCACGCACTTTGATTCCGTATAGAAGCGAACGGCATCCTTTCCAAGGCAATGCAAATCACCGAAGAAAGACTGCTTGTGCCCCGAGAACGGGAAGAATCCGACGGGTACGGGAATACCGACATTAACACCGACCATGCCGCCGTCCGTGCGGTTTGTGAATTCTCTTGCATAATAACCGTTCTGCGTGAAGATAACAGAACCGTTTGCAAAGGGATTAGCATTCATAACGGCAAGACCTTCTTCAAAGTCTTTCACGCGCTTGATGCTGAGCACAGGCCCAAAGATTTCACAGTTGCCGACTTCGGAATCATGGGGAACATAATCAAGTACGGTCGGACCGAGATAGAAGCCGTTTTTCAGTTCTTCGGCAACCGTGTATTCTCTGCCATCAAGAACGATCTTTGCACCCTCTGCAATGCCTTTTTCGATCCAATTGATGACTCTCTGCTTGTGTGCAGCAGAAATAACGGGGCCAAGACCTGTTTCCTTGTCATAAGCCGCACCGAGTTTAAGATTCTTAGCAAGTCGAACGATTTCAGCAACAAGTGCATCTGCGATGGATTCCTGTGCAACAACAACAGGAAGAGCCATGCAACGTTCACCTGCACAACCGAATGCGGAATTGATGATGGCGGCAGCGGTACGGGTAATGGGGGCATCCTCAAGCACAAGTGCATGGTTTTTGGCTTCACACAGGCACTGTACACGTTTGCCGGAAGCGGCGGCACGTGCATAGATGTGTTTGCCTGTCGTGGTTGAACCAACAAAGGAAATACCTGCAATGTCAGAATTGTCAAGAATGACCTCATCAACTTCGTTTCTGGAGCAGGTGATGAGATTCAGAACACCATCGGGAAGACCGGCTTCCTTATACAGTTCAGCAATGCGTAGAGCGGTTTTCGGGGTCTGGGAGTTGAGTTTGAGAACCATGCAGTTACCTGCGGCGATGCAATTGGGAGCCATCCAGCCCATGGGAATCATGGCGGGGAAATTAAAAGGAATAATACCTGCAAAAACACCGAGGGGTTCACGATACAGAACCGTATCATAACCGACGGATGTGCCCATAATGGAATCACCCATCATCTGAGTGGGGATCTGCAAGGCATTTTCAGTACCTTCCTTTGCTTTGAGAACATCGCCTTCGGCTTCTTTCCATGCTTTGCCGTTTTCTTCGGCAACAAGATGAGTCAGTTCGTCCATGTGTTTAATGAGAAGGTCACGGACTTTGAAAAGAATCTGCGTTCTTTTTACAACGGGGGTCTTTTTCCACGCGGGGAAAGCCGCTTTAGCAGTCTGCACGGCATACTGTACTTCTTCAGCGGTACAGCAGGGGGCTTTTGCAATGATTTCACCCGTGCTGGGATTGTAAACGTCAAAATATTTGTCCGTTTTGGACTCAATAAATTGACCGTTGATAAATACTTTTAAAATTTCAGCCATTTTTTTACTCCTTACAGACCTGCTTTTTCAGCAATGTATTTTCTTGCCTTCACCGCATATTCAAAGGGATTGGCAATAGCGGGATCCTGTTCTGCTTCAACAAGAACATAACCTTCATAATCATTTTCGGCAAGGACTTGGAAGATCGGGGCAAAGTCGATAGCACCGTCGCCGGGAACGGTAAATGTCCCCATTCTGACACCCTGCAGAAAACTCAGATGATTTTCCTTAACCTTTGCAACAACAGCGGGGCGGATATCTTTCAGATGCACATGCTTGATACGCTTTGCATACTTTTTAAGAACAGACATATAATCTTCGTCGCAGTATGCAAGATGACCCGAATCAAACAGCAGGCTGAACAGTTCGGGATCGGTATTTTCCATCAGACGGTCAATTTCGGCTTCGGTCTGTACCACAGTGCCCATGTGATGATGGAAAGTAAGTGCAATTCCCATATCTTTAGCGACTTTACCGAGTTTGTTAAGGCCTGTGCAAAGTGCATCCCATTCATCATCGTTCATCACATATTTATCATCAAATACGGACAAATCGGTACCCTGAATGGAGTGTCCCTGTTCGGAAACACCAACGACTTTAGCACCCATTGCCTTGAGGAATGTGATATGTTCAATAAAACCTTTTTCGGTTTCTTCGTAGGGCTTTGTGGTCAGAAAGGTAGAGAACCATGCATTGCAGACCTGCATGCCGCGGATATCAAGATAACGATGCAGTTCTGCGGGATCTTTAGGATACTTATTGCCGACTTCACAACCGGTAAAGCCTGCCAGTGCCATTTCGGAAACACACTGTTCAAAAGTCACTTCCTTGCCGAGATCAGGCATGTCGTCATTCGTCCAACCGATCGGAGCGATACCGAGTTTTACTTTGTTCTTATCTAACATCAATATTTCCTCGCTTTCTTAAAGTTCTCTGCTTTATTTTTATAAGCGTTCTGCACGCTTTCTTTACCAGAAACGGATGCAATGCCGACGTTCCACCATGCACCGTAGCCGTCGGTCATGGTCTTGGGAAGAACCTTGATGTCGATCAACGTGGATACAGTCTGCTTTTTGCTGTCTTCAAGTGCAAATTTAAGTTCTTCCATGGTTTTGACGGTATAGGTTTTTGCACCGTAAGCGGCAGCATTCATTGCGTAGTCGATCTGCATGAGATCGCCAAGCAGGTTGCCGTTTTCATCGCGTTTTCTGAATTCGGTTGCAAGATTGCCGATGCCGTTGGACATCTGCAGATTATTGATACATCCGAAACCAATGTTATCAAACAACAGTACGTTGATTTTTGCATTTTCCTGAATGCTTGTAACCAATTCGGAATGAAGCATCAGATAACTGCCGTCACCGCAGAAGGCGTAGACTTCCCTGTCAGGTTCAGCAAACTTGGAACCGAGTGCACCTGCAATTTCATAGCCCATGCAGGAATACCCGTATTCCATGTTGTATGTATCTCTGACATCACTTGTCCACATTCTCTGCATGCAACCCGGCAGACTGCCTGCGGCAGCAACTGCAATTGCATCATCAGCAATGTTTTCGCGAATGTAAGCAAGCACCTGTGTCTGTGTAAGACCTTTTCCGTACATTTCCTGCATTTCAGGAATGGAGCGTTCATCACGAGCGGCAATCAGCGGTTCAAAAGAATCGTCAACAGTGTATGCGGAAAGTTTTGCCATTTCTGCAGCCCACACTGCTTTTGCATCTGCAATTTCGGTTGTATATGCGGTTTTATAATTCAGTTTTGCAAGTGCCGCATCCAGTTTTGCAAGTGTTGCTTTTGCATCACCGACTGCCTTGATTGCATCCATTTTGTATGCATCAAAACGGTCAGTGTTGATGGTGACAAATTTCACATCGGGATGTTGAAAAAGTGATTTGGAAGCAGTTGTGAAATCGGAAAATCTTGTGCCGACACCAATAACAACATCTGCTTCTTTTGCAATCATGTTTGCAGCCGCATTACCCGTTACGCCGACACCGCCGAGGTTGTGGGAATGTGAAGAAAGCACCGCACTTTTACCGTTCTGCGTTTCTGCGAGTGCAATTTTGTATTTTTCAACAAATGCTTCCACAGCTTCACCGGCTTCGGAATAACGAACACCGCCACCTGCAATCAGGAGAGGTTTTTTCGCATTGGCTATAATATGTGCAATGTCTTCAACTTCTTCATCGCATGCGGGAGTGCGAACAATTTTATGAACTCTCTTTTTGAAGAAGGATTCAGGATAATCAAAACTCTCGCCCTCAACGTCCTGACAAATAGAAATACAGACAGCACCTGTGTTGGCTGAATCAGTCAGAACGCGCATAGCATTAATCATGGCACTCATCAACTGTTCGGGTCTTGTGATTCTGTCCCAATATCTGCAAACGGGTTTGTAAGCATCGTTCGTTGTAACAGCCAGCGAATACGGCTGTTCAAACTGTTGCAGAACGGGGTCGGGCTGACGGATCGCAAATGTATCTGCCGGGAACAACAACAGCGGCACGTTATTAACGGTTGCAGTAGCGGCGGCAGTGATCATATTACAAGCACCGGGACCGATGGAAGAAGCACAGGCAATGATTTTTCTTCTGTTGTGCTGTTTTGCAAACGAAGCGGCAACATGTGCCATCCCCTGCTCATTTTTGCCCTGATAGACTTTCAACTGACCGGGATTTTCATCAAGTGCCTGACCGATGCCGCAGACGATACCATGCCCGAAAACGGTAAAAATACCGTCTACAAATTTTGTTTCTTTGCCGTCAAAACTGACATACTGATTGTCAAGAAAGCGGACAAGCGCTTGTCCCATTGTCATAATTGCCATACAATCTGTCCTTTCTTTATTTGGAATAATCGTCTTTTAATAACCACTCATGTTCGGGTGCCGTAAAACGTGTGGTCTTATACCAAGGATCATTGTCAATGTGACGGATCATCCACACATAATACATATCGTAACCGGGGGCAGTTACCTGCTGATGGTCCTCCCCGTCATGGATGAAGCAAGCATCGCCGTGTTCGCTCTTGTAGGCTGTTTCGCCGTTGAAGCAAGCACCGAAGCCCTGCTCGGGATTGAATTGATAATAGTAAACTTCGGGTTGCGGATGATGGTGCGGAGGATAACTCGACCAACAGCCGGGCTTATTAAAGACTTCACCGAGAACCATTTTGGAATACGGGGCATTATCATAATCAAAAATGGTGGAAACTACGCGGTGCCCTGCACCATTCCATTGTCCGACACCGAATTCCTGATATAAAACATCTTCGGGCTTGTAGAACACAGGCTCAAATATGGTATCATTTTCAGCCTGCTGAACGATGAATTCACAATCACTGCAAGCTTCAATTTCAACTTTTACATTCTTCGGAACATGTAAGCAATACGGTTTCTTTTCAAACGCATTGATTCTTTGTGCCAACTCAATATTGCCGTTCCATTTAAAAGCAAGTGTGCCTTTCAGGAGCAAATATGCTGTTTCACATTTGCTGTCTGTAATACCGAAAACACTGCCTTTGGACAGTTTTTTGACGAATATCGTCATGTTCATGTCGGCATTTTTACCGTCGATTTCACAAAGCAGTTTTTCATTCAGTTCATTGAATTCAAGTTTTTCAAGCATAGTGCATACCTCTTATACACGAGCAACCATTTCGCCGTATTCTGCTTTTTCTGCCGCAATGAATTCTTCAACCTGCTTGACATTGGGCATATCCTGCGAACAAGCGTGACTTGCAACAAGCATAGCCGCAGCCGCACTGCCGAATTCAAGACAGTCGATAATTTCCTTGCCTTCAAACAAACTGTAAAGGAATGCGGAGGTGTAACCGTCGCCGCCGCCGAAGGATTTGAGCAGTTTTACGGGGAACGGTTTGATGGAATAACTCTTTCCGTCATTTGTGTATGCAGTAGAACCGTCTTTGCCGTGGGTGATGATGACGATTTTTGCACCGCAATTCTGCCAATAGGCGGCTGAGGCGGTATCCGTGCCATCAAGACCGATCAGTCGTTCGGTCAGATCATATTCGGGGCGAGAACCGACAATAATATCAGCCTGCGATGCAACAAGTGAATAATAAACGGAAATCTCATCTTCGCATTTCCAATTATATGCGCGGTAGTCAATAACAAAAATGACGGGAATATTGTTCTTTTTGGCAAGTGCAAGTGCTTTCAGTGATGCTTCTCTTGAGGGACTTTCAGCAAGTGCCGTACCGGAGAGCAACAAAGCTGCACCGTCTTTTATGTATTCTTCATCAATGTCCGCACATTCGAGTTTCAGGTCTGCGGCTTCATTGCGGTACATAACGATGCTGCTTTCGGTCGGAGATTTGATTTCAGTAAACGTAAGACCGATCTTTTCGCCGTTCTTGCAACGGACAATACGGGAAGTATCAATGCCTTCATTGTTAAAGAAATCCGTTACAAAAGTGCCGAATTGGTCATCGGAAACGCGTGCAAAGAAACCGCACTTTTTGCCGTAACGGGCAAGACCGACAGCAATGTTTGCAGGAGAACCGCCGAGATAACGCTTGAACGTTGTACTCTCGTTCAAAGGACAATTGTAGTCAACAGGATTAAAATCCACGGCAACACGACCGAGCAGGATCAGATCATACTTTTTGTTCTGCGGAAATTCAATGTACTTCATCTTATACTCCTTACCGTTTTTATCAAACTTGATTATTAAAAATTTCTATATGACGCTTTATGTTTTTAGCAGTACCTTCGATCATAGCGGATGAAAGTTTAAAATAATCAGCAGGTTCTGCATTGTTGCAATATTCTTTTGCATATTTTGCAAGTGAATCAAAACTTGCTGTCGCAATATTGATTTTGCGTATACCGAGCGAAATGGCACTTCTGAACATTGGATCCGTGATTCCCGTTCCGCCATGCAGAACAAGTGGTGTTTTGACAATCGCCTGAATTTCCTCAAGAATATCGAACCGCAAAGACGGCAAAACGGGATAATTACCATGTGCATTGCCGATGGCAACAGCCAAAGCATCAATGCCTGTTCTTTCACAAAAGTCTTTTGCAACAACAGGGTCCGTGCAGGCAATGATGTGTTCTGCCGTATCCCCTTCATTGCCGCCGACAACTCCCAATTCCGCTTCAACACTTGCACCGTAATTCTGTGCCATTGCAACTACATCTTTTGTTGCATTCACATTATCCTCATACGGCAACAGTGAAGCATCCAGCATAACAGAAGTAAAGCCAAAATCAAGAGCATTTTTTACACATTCAATCGTCAGGCCATGATCAAGATGCACCGCAATATCGACTTTACTGTTTTTTGCGGCAGACACCATCATCGGTGCCATCAGTTCAAGCGGTGAGTTTTTCAAACGTTTTTCAGCAATCTGCAAAATAATGGGGGTGTTCATTTCTTCAGCAGCCTGAACGGCACCCATAATCATTTCCATATTGCCTACGCTGAATGCACCGATTGCCTTATTTTCATTCTGTGCAACCGCAAGCAACTGTTTAAAAGTAACAAGAGCCATATAATTCACCCTTTCTTATTTAATATACAACTTTTATTTTTATTATTCAATAGAAATATTAAAAAATATGCGGTTGCACTGTTTAAAAAAATGTTATATACTTGCTTTGAGGTGATGATACCGTGAAAAAAAAGATCGCAGTCGCGATCCTGATTATCCTTGCAGTTCTTGCTATATTGTTTATTTGCTTGGTTTTTTTGTTGGTACAGGGTTTAGGTGCTTCCATTCAGGCTGCGGGGAATGAAATTTTCGGCAACATGGTAGAAGGTGTCGCAAACGGACTTATTGACGGCGGAATGGAAATCGCAAGCGACCTTGTTTCGGAAGGTGTTTCAACCATTCTCGGAGGTTTACATGAACCACATTGATTTTATAACTTTTTTAAATAAAATTGAAAAACTGAAATGCACATTGCGGCACTCCTGGACATCCAGCGGACGGCAGGAATCTGTTGCGGAACATTCGTGGCGGCTTGCAGTGATGGCAATGCTTTGTAATGATGAATACCCGGATATCGACATTGACAAAGTAATCAAAATGTCACTGATTCATGATTTCGGTGAAGCGATTACGGGCGATATTCCGGCATTTCTGAAAACCAATCATGATGAAACGAAGGAAAATGAGGCTGTAAAATATCTGATTTCAGAATTGCCTTGCGGATTCAGAGATGAACTCTCTTCCCTTTTTGACGAAATGAATGCAATGCAAACACATGAAGCAAAACTGTTCAAAGCGCTGGATAATATGGAAGCTTTGATTTCTCATAATGAAGCGCCGCTTTCAACATGGCTCGAAAATGAATATACCGACAACCTGACATACGGACAAGAAAATGTATTATGGTCAGCGTGGACAACGCAACTCAAGGAAGCTATAAAAGAGGTCAGCATCCGAAAAATAACAGCAGAAACATCGCAAACATAAACGGCAGACCGGATCAAAGGTCTGCCGTTTCACTATATTTGACTTTTTTACTTTACTTCCGTTCCGAAATAAAAAGATGTCCGTTTGATTTTACCCGTTGTTGTTCTTTCAAAAGGAATTTTTCTGATTCGAAATTCCTGAATCTGACGGTCTGTCGGCATAGACAAATTAACTTCATCCACGATTTTACTGATTTCTGATTCTGTTTCTTCCGGTGTGAGATTGCCATACAGTTCAATATTCGGATATATTTCAGCAACAATACTGTCACAATCGGCAAACACAAGAATCTCACGAATCAGAGAGTAATCGGAAAAGCGGTTTTCAATTTCTTCCGGTGAAATATTCTCTCCGTTTGATAAAATAATCAGATTTTTCTTTCTGCCAACCAGATAAACATGTCCGTCTTCAATATAACCCAGATCTCCCGTCTGTAAAAAGCCGTCCTCGGTAAAAACAGCTGCCGTTTCCTGCGGTTTTTTGTAGTAACCGAGCATAACGGAATCGCCTTTGACCTGAATTTCACCATCCTCGACGCGCACTTCATCAATACCCAGTAAAATACCGTTTGAATACTTGCATGTATCACTGAAATCCGACGTCGTGATACGCGGACTGCATTCACTCATACCATATCCTTGTCTTGCACAAATACCGTATTTCTCAAATTCATCAATGATTGCAGCACTCAGAAAAGCACTCCCCGCAATCATGCGCCTGAAATTTTTACCGACGATCCGTTCGGCAGCTTCCCTTTTTGACAACTGCGGATTTCGCTTTTCAATAATTTTAATTTTAGTCAGTATGGATTTACAGACAGCCGGAACAATACGCATGATTGTCGGTTCAAAAATCAGCAGATTCTTATATAAATCAGCAAGATTGCCGTTCAGACACAGTGTTCCGCCGTCATATATTGTTTTCAGAACATCACAGGCATAGCAAAAAACATGGTGCATGGGAAGAATTGAAAAACTGACATCATCGTCGTCCATGCGGTATGCATTATACGTAGAGTTATGCGCCAGATTTTTATTGGAAAGCATAACACCTTTTCGGTTGCCGGTTGTGCCGGAGGTAAAAATAATCATGGCACAATCATCGGGATTTGTTTGCTGTTCAGCATGATCAACATCCGTTTTATAATCAGCATAAGTTCGGAAAATTTGCTCATACCACCGGCTGTCACCCAAGGAATGAATTTTATCCAATTGTGTATAGGACTGTTTTATCTGATTTGCTTTCTCTAAAAAATCCTCCTCACAAAACAGCATAGAAACATCTGCATCTCTAAAAAGTTGCACCGCCTCTGCAACAGAAATATCCGGTGCAAACGGAACTGCAACATTACCGCTCAGGATGATCGAAGTCAGGCAAACAATATATTCATAATTGGTTTTACCGATAAATGCAATATGTCGGCGGGTAGTATCTTTTTCACGGATATAACGACGCATCGCCGCACAATCGTCAAAAAATTGCTGATATGTTTTGCTTATGATTATATCATTCTGCAGAAACCTGCAAAAATCTTTTTCCGCAAAATGCATGATGGAATGTTGTAAAAGTTGTTCTATTGTCTGTATTGTCATTATGAAAAACCTGCAACTTAATTTTTTTACCTCAGGATAAATTGTTTTTTTGCTGTAAATTACGCATGTAAATCGGCAACAATATTATCTAATATAAAATATCTGAAAACCGCAAATATTGTGTTAACAATTTGTTAATATTATTTTTATTTCATTCACAACTGCAACATTGCAAGCAATTGTGTTGCATACTCAACATCTGATAAAAACTTGTCACAAGTGCAAAAAAAGACTCCCGATATTTTTTGATACCGGGAAATCGTTTTAATATTGAGTTTTCAGATTGATCCACAATTCACTTTGCAGGACAAGTGTTTCCTTATTCAGATTGATAAATACCTCACATTTATCAAGAACTTCTTGCGGCGGGTAAACAAGCGGATCTTCACTCTGCTCGGGATCCAGTGCTTCGTATGCTGCAGTATGCGGAATGGCATACCATACTGCTTCTGCGTTGCGTACGGCAATATCCGTTTCACACATGAAGTTTATAAACGTTTCAGCGGCTGCTTTGTTCTGCGAAGATTTTAAAACACACATGGAATCAAAGAACATATTTGCGCCTTCTCTTGGCACATATGCGGCAAGATCTTCATTTTCTTCCATCATTGTCATGGCATCCCCTGCATAATAAGCGGCGATATATGCTTCTTCATTGATCATTTTATCAAAGATCTGATCCATTACATAAGCCTGAACAAGCGGTTTTTGTTTTTTCAGCTCTTCAGCAGCAGCGATCCAGTCATCGGGATTTGTTGTATTCATGGAATTGCCGAGTTTTATATGTGCCAAAGCAAATGTATCGCGAGGATTGTCAAACATCAGGATATTACCCGCATACTTTTCGTTCCATAAAAGGTCAATGCTTTCGTCTGCAACATCTTCTTCGTCAACATACTTGGTATTGTAAACAATAACCACAGTACCCCATGTATAAGGAACTGAATATTTTTCATCAGGGTCATAAGAAAGACCGCGGTATTCTTCGCCAATATACTTATAATTAGGAATATTTGAAAAATCAAGTTCTGCCAACAAATCTTCGCTGATCATTTTTGAAATCATATATTCCGACGGAATAATTACATCATATGAAGCGGCACCGCTGACAATTTTTGAATACATTTCTTCATTGCTTGCGTAGGTGGTGTAGTTTACTCTGATGCCGGTCTGTGCCTCAAAATCATCCAAAATACTTTGATCGATATATTCACCCCAGTTGTATACATTGATGCTTTGCTTACCTTCCTGACTTCCCTGCGTGCGGGTACAGGAAACCATGCAACACAACAACAAAACAACGGCAAGGAGGGAAACAATTTTCTTTTTCATTCTTTTCCTCCTTATCTTTTTGCCTTTTTTCCGTTTTCCGGCTTCTTGATGTTTGAAATAACCATCAATACAAGAATAACCGCAAACAGCAACGTGGACAGTGCATTTAACTTCAGTGAATAGGGTTTTTTGGTCATGGAGTAAATGGTTACGGGAAGAGTCTGGAATGTGGCACCCGAGTTAAAATAACTGATAACAAAATCATCCAGCGAAAGTGTAAATGCCATGATGAGCCCCGAAATAATGCCGGGAAGAATTTGCGGAATAACCACCTTCATAAAAGACTTCACAGGCGGACAACCGAGATCAAGTGCGGCATAATAAATATTCTCGTCCATCCCTTTGAGTTTCGGCAACACCGACAACACCACATAAGGAATATTGAATGTAATGTGTGAAATCAAAAGCGTCCCGAAGCCCATTTCCATTCCGTTGAAATGAGAAAGGATAAACACAAACAGAATCATCATGGAAATGGCAGTAACAATTTCGGGATTCACAACAGGAATATTGTTTATGCTCAGGAGTGCGGATTTCTTCCATCCTCTCATGGAGTTAATACCAACTGCTGCCAGAGTCCCGATCAGTGTTGCAATAACAGCAGACAATACGGCTATAATGATGGAATAATAAAGGGATTGCAAAATGAGTTCATCCTGAAAAAGTTCAACATACCATTGTAAAGAAAAGCCTTCAAACTTTGCTCTGGATGAGCCTGCATTGAACGAGAAGAAGACAACCACAAGAATAGGCAGATAAAGAAAAGTGAGAATCAGTGCATTGTAAGCTTTCAGGAATTTCTTCATATTCTGCCACCCCCCGAAGTCTTTGCATCCTTATCAAAACGATTCATTAAAAATGTTGCAATCATAATAAGAACCATCAGCACCATCGAAAGTGCGGCACCGACATTATAGTTCACCACACCGGAATTTCCGAGGAAATAATCCTCAATAAGGTCGCCGATCAGATAGTCCTTACCACCACCGAGAATTCTTGAAATAATGAATGTACTGATAGACGGGATGAACACCATCGTAATGCCTGAAATGATGCCGGGGACGCTCAACGGCAGAATAACACGCTTGAATACATGAAAACCGTTTGAACCCAGATCTCGTGCAGCCTCAAGAAGAGAATTATCGATCTTTGTCAATGAGGTATAAATAGGCAGAATCATGTACGGCAAAAAATTATAAACCATGCCGAGAACGATTGCACCGCGGTTGTTTATCAGTTGAAATCCGTCAAACTCCGTTCCGAGCAAACCTGCAACCGAACGCAGTGCAGAATTGATAAGTCCGTTATTTTCAAGAATTGTCATCCACGAGTAGGTTCGCACAAGAAAATTCATCCACATAGGCAACATAATAATAAGTGTCGCATTGCGTTGAATTTTTTCACTTGCTCTCGACATGCTGTATGCAATCGGGTATGCAAGAAGAAGGCAGATCACCGTTGCAATAAATGCCAATTGCAACGAAAGGAACATTGTGGAACGATATGTATAAATCCACTTTAAGTTTTCAAAGGTGAATGAACCGTCTGCGTTGGTCAAGGCATAATATACAACCAATGCCATGGGAACCAACACAAACACAACCATCCACGATGCAAACGGAGTTACGGTAACCTTTTTGTTTCCGATTGTAACATTTTTACTCATCGTCCGAGTCCTCCGCATCAATTCCTGCATTTACGTCGGACAATTCATCGAATTCGTCAGAATAACTGGAGAAATCACCGAAGGTTCCCGAATATTCGGATTTTTTCATTATATGTATGGCATCCGGTTCAATCACAAGACCGATTTCGGAGCCTTCATATTGTATATCGGTAGATTGGATCATCCATAAGAAACCGCCGATATCTACAATAATTTCATAGTGCACGCCTTTGAATGTGACTGATGTTACCTTACCGGTGAGCATTCCTTGTTCAACAGAAACAACATCAACATCTTCGGGGCGTACAACAACGTCAACAGCTTCATTCTTTGCAAAGCCGCTGTCAAGACAATCAAATACATGACCCGAAAATTCAACAACCTTATCTTCTTTCATAATGCCGTCAACGATATTACTCTCACCGATAAAGTCGGCTACAAAAGCATTCTTCGGCTCATTGTAGATATCCGTAGGACTGCCGATCTGCTGGATCTTACCGCTGTCCATAACAACAATGGTATCAGACATGGAAAGGGCTTCTTCCTGATCATGGGTAACATAAATGAATGTGATGCCCAGTCTTTGCTGAATTTTCTTCAGTTCATTCTGCATATCCTTACGCAGTTTCAGGTCAAGAGCTCCCAGGGGTTCATCCAATAAAAGAACTTTTGGATCCACAGCAAGCGCACGTGCAATGGCAACGCGCTGTTGCTGACCGCCCGAAAGTGAATTGATATTTCTGTGCTCAAAACCTTTCAGATTCACAAGAGCAAGCATATCGGACACTTTCTCGTCAATCTCACTCTTGGACATCTTTTTCAGTTTCAGACCGAATGCAATGTTTTCAGCAACATTAAGATGCGGGAAAAGAGCATAACGCTGAAAAATGGTGTTAACCTCTCTTTTATGAGGAGGAACACCATTGATTCTCTTGTTGTCGAAAATCACATCTCCTCCGTCAGGTTCAAGAAAGCCCGCAATAATCCGCAGGGTCGTGGTTTTACCGCAACCCGAAGGACCGAGGAATGTAATAAATTCGCCGTTACGTATATATAAACTAATATTTTTTAAAATTTGTTCTCCATCAAATGAAACGGAAATATCTTTGAGATCAATAATAACATTGTCTTTCAATTATGCAGCCCCTCTCCGCCGTATGGCAGTATTATATAAAAAGAATATAACGCATTATTTTACAAAAGTCAACATTTTTTATAAAAAGGAAAAGAAAAAACCGCCGAAGAAGAATCGGCGGTTTTTGCTACGCATATAATTTTGTTTTTTATTTGAAATTTAGTTAAACAAACTGGAAATAATTTCAAACAAACGAACAAAAAGAGCCATGAGAAACTGTGTCCAGTTTGCGGGAGTGATCAAGCCTTCTTCATTTCTTGCACTGTCATCATCCTCAACTTCAGATGCAGAAGCAGTCATAGCAGCAAAAGAAAACAGCATGGAAACGCAAAGCAGAATGGCAATCAATTTCTTTTTCATTGTGAAGACCTCCTATTTGTATATTTCTACAAACATAGTATACAAAAAGTTTTCAGTAAAATCAAGATATTTTTAACATTTTTTTCAACAAAATTGTGTTTTTTTCAGAATTTACTTGCTTAACAAAAAAAACACTGATATACTGAAACTAAAAAGAGGGGGTAAAATATGAACAGATTCTATTTTAATAACATAACATTGTTTGCGACAAGCGAAGTTGAAAAAAAAGCTGCATTGTTTTTTGCGGATGAAATGGAAAACCGAAGCAGATTCCGACCGACATTTTCCGAAAACGAAAAATTCGGCATTTATTTCAATATAGCGGACAGACAAAAAAATACCGATGATTTTGAAATCGAATGTACCGACAATTCGCTGATTTTTACCGCCGACAGGCTTCGCGGACTTTTGTTTGCCTGCGCGCAGTTTTTCAAGAAAGCGGTTTTCACGCAGGATAGCATACAACTGATTGACTATATTGACGGCACATATTCTCCGGATAAAAATATCCGCGGCCATCAACTCGGCTACAGAACCACGCCGAACACCTACGATGCATGGTCATATGAGCAATATGACAGATATTATCGTGATATGATTCTGATGGGGTGTAACACAGTTGAACATATTCCGTATGAAAAAGCGGTTTCCAGGCGCAATCGTCTGATGCGCTATGATGAGGAAGAATTCCTCGTTGAAGCATCCCGCATGGCAGATGAATGGGATCTTGATGTTTCGCTCTGGATGCCGAATTGCGAAGATGATCAGCAAACAGCGGTCGAACGTCGTGATAAACTTTTTGCCCGTCTTCCCCGTTTGAATGTCGTTTTTCCGCCCGGCGGTGATCCGGGTGAACTTGAACCGGACGAACTGATCGAACGGTGTCGAGCATTCCGAACAGTTCTGAAAAAACATCATCCGGATGCGCAAATGTGGCCGTCTGCACAACAGCCGCACGGAATGCCGTTGTGGGGAGAAGATTTTCTTACGGCTTTGCAGAAATATGACGATGCCATTGACGGAGTTATCACCGGACCAAACAGGGCCTTTGAACTGGATGTACTTCGTAAACGCCTGCCGTCAGAATATAAAATCCGCCTTTATCCCGATATCACACACAATGTGCGTTGTGAATATCCCGTCCACTTCGATCGCGATGATTGGCATTATGCGCTTACAACTTGTCTGAGCCGTGAATGCATCAACCCCCGCCCGACCGAATACAGTCTTGTTCATAAACTAACACGCGGTTATGTAATCGGCTCCGTCAGTTATTCGGAAGGCATCAATGATGATGTGAACAAATTCGTCTGGAGCAGTCTTGATCTGAATCCGGATCAATCTATCCGTGACATTCTTGAAGACTACGCGCGGCTGTTCTTTGTCGGCACCGACTCGGCGGCTGTTGCTGATGCAATTCTTGCACTGGAGAAAAACTGGGAAGGCAATCCGGCTGAAAATCCGCATATTGAAACTACTTTACAACTGATAATCGGTCTTTGCAATGAAAATCCGGAGTTGTCTGATAATTGGCGCTATAATTGCCTTCTGTTCCGCGCTTGTTGCGATGTATTGGTGCGCAGACGCTTCCTGCAGGAAACACTGCAGTTGAAACAAGCAACCAATGAAATTTTGCGCGGAAATATTGAAACAGCAAAAGACATACTTGAACAACCGATGAATGAAACTTATTCTGCATTGAGAAGAACCATTGATTCATTGGCGGAAAAATTATTCAATCAAATCGGTTTGCAGTTGAATGTCGAAATCTATTGCGCAGACAATCCCGAACGCGGCGCAGTTCTGGATACAATTGATCTGCCGATTACAGACCGTTTGTGGTTGCTGAAAAAATTGAATGAAACCGAAAATGCAGACTCCGAACAAAGAATTGATATCCTGCAGAAACTTGTAAAAAGAAATAAGGTAGAAAAAGACGAATATTACTTCTCGTTTGCTTTACATGAACTTCATTCACTCGGTGTAAGACAGAAACCTGACTTTTATATGAACTTCCAAGGGGACAGACCCCACATCAACACGGGCGATATTCCGGTTTGCATGTTCAAACTGTATGATCATTTCTCATTCTCCTGCAAATGTGCAGGGTTCGCCCCAGATGCCGATTATGTTTTGCAATTCAGTTTCAAAGAGCCTGCAAACACAATGACAAGACATCACAAGGTTGTTGCAAACGGTATCACGATTTACGAGGGGAAACAATTCGGCGGCTATCGCAATGAAACTTTTGAAAAGGAAATGTTGCCCGCCGGATATGTCGCCGTTTGCTATGACTTACCGAAAGAGGTCTTTATAAACGGTTGTCTTGAACTTGAAATGACGGAACCGATGCTCGGCTTCCAGTTCTCTGAATTCAGAATTACAAAAAAAATTCAAACTTCGGATTGACTTTTGCGCTTTAATTGAGTATAACTATAATGAGTTATATTTTAGAGGTTCATTATCATGGAAAATAAAAAACCTGTTACCGCCGTTATTGTCGGCGGTGGACACAGATCTTTTACATATGCACAACTTGCAATTGAGGATCCTTCTTCCTTGCAAATCGTCGGCATTGCCGATCCGAATCCCGATCGCCGCAAAAAAGCAATGAAAATGTTCGGTTTCGGCGAAGACCGTTGTTTTGAAACAGCGCAGCAAATGGCAGCCGTGCCGAAATTTGCAGATGCCGTCATCAACGGTACAATGGATCATCAACACATTGAAACTTCCCTGCCGTTGCTGGAAGCGGGGTATGATATGTTGCTTGAAAAACCCTTTGCCGTCAACATGGATGAAATGAAAACGCTGTTGCAAACGGTCAAAAAATACAAGAACAAGGTCATGATCTGCCATGTTCTTCGATATTCTCCGTTCTACAGAACAATAAAGGAAAAAATCAGAACAGGGGTTCTCGGTGATATCATCAACATTCAGACATCGGAAATGGTAAGTTATCATCATCTTTCCACATCTTATGTCCGCGGAAAATGGGGCAATTCCGATATCTGCAAAACGAGCATGCTGTTGGCAAAATGCTGTCATGATATTGATATACTGATGTGGCTCATGGGGGAAACATTACCTGCAACCGTGTCCAGTTTCGGCAGCATATTCCAGTTCAAGCCCGAAAACGCTCCACAGCAGGCAGGAACCCGTTGTCTGGTTGATTGCCCGCTTGTTGACTCTTGTGATTTTTCCGCAAAACGAATTTATCTTGATCATCCGCGTCGCTGGGCCATGTATGTATGGGATGCGCTGGAAGGACTTGATCATGAGCCTACCATGGAAGACAAAGCAAATCTTCTTAAGAGCGACAGTCCTTACGGTAAATGCATTTATAAGAGCGGTAACAATGTTGTTGACCATCAGTCTGTCCTTTTCAATTTCAGCAACGGCGCAACCGCTACGCACAATATGATCGGCGGCACGGCACGCTCCACAAGAACCATTCATGTAGTCGGCACAAAGGGTGAAATGTATGGCGATTTTGAAGGCGGTTCTTTACATCTGCAAACTATAAAAACAGATAGTCCGACCGGTTTCGAATATGAAGATGTTGAATTGGCAACATTTTCGGAAGATACACACGGCGGCGGTGATATAGGGCTGATTCGTGACTTTGTGGATTACATAAGAGACGGGAAAGTTTCCGTTGAGTGCACGGCTATTGAAAATTCCGTTGCGGGACATCTTGCAGTATTTCTTGCAGACAAATCAGCAGCAGAAAACGGTGCACCGCAGTCTTTTGATTTCTCACAATTTTAAGTAACACAAAAACAACTCCTTCCATAGAATGATATTGAAATTCATGCAATTTCAATTTCTCATTCGGGAGGAGTTTTTTCATGTCTGAAAACAGAACTGTCAGCGAACAGCCGTTTGAAGAAGGCAAGCGGCAGATCAATGAAGCGGTTTGCATCGACACGAGCCGTGTATATGATTCATGTGCTGACAAAGATTGTCTGAGTGATCTGCGTGTGTATTTCACAGATGCCGCACAACAAATTGTAGATGCGGCCGTTTCGGTTCGATGCCGCGGTTGTGAAGTCATCAACGCAATTACGGAAGTTGAAAAAGTCCCGTTCAACAAAGGCTTTTATTCAGTCGATATAACTTATTATTTCCGCATTTCGCTTGACTGCCTGCCTTCTAATTGTACACAGGCGGAAATCGTCTGCGGTTTGTGTATGTTCACAAAAAAATGCATCCTTTACGGCAGTGAAGGCAGTGTAAAGGTTTTCACATCCGAATATGTGAGTGAAGATATAGACAAAATGCTTCCGCCGACAAGAACCAATCCACGTGCAAAAGTACAGGTTGCAGAGCCGATCTGCCTGGATGCCCGTCTTTGTCATCCCTGTGATTGCTGCAACAATATATCGGATATGGGCTGTGTTCCCTATTCCGTGAGACGCTGTTTCTGCGGCCAATTCGTGCAGAGCGGAAACACAAGAGCCGTACGCGTTACAATCGGTCTGTTTTCCATTATTCAGTTGGAAAGAGATGTGCAAATGATGATTCCGGCTTACAGTTTCTGCGTTCCCGAAAAAGAATGCACCTGCAATACGGAAGATCCCTGTGATGCATTCAGGAGAATCCGTTTCCCTGTATCTGAATTTTTCCCGCCCGATGCAGACGGTACGGATTGTAATGATGATTCATTCACGACACATTGCGGCTGTTGCGGAACATAAAAATATGCCGGACCCGGGTCCGGCATATAATTTTTTCACTCAAAATGTTTTTCCGCAGATCTCACTGTATGCTTTTGCGGTGATGGCAATCATCTGATCGAATTTCTTTTCCATATCGGCAACAAGCGCAAATTGCGTATGGCAACGTTCCAGATTATGCCCTTCGTGTTTAGTAGCGAAATAAATATCGCCGTCAAGATAATCTGTCAGGAAACGCATGCCGCATTCAAAAGTCATCAATTTTGATGCAAACGGCAACAAAGAGACTTCCGTGGCAGTCAGGCTGTCACCGGCACTTGTCAGATAGCCTCTTGTAAATGCTTCATACAGAGTAAGATCACATGAAACCTTGGAAAGATCCAATTCATCTTCTGCCGCCGTATTGGAGCCAAAACGGATGCTGTCTCCGAAGTCATAAAGGGACAAGCCCGGCATAACAGTGTCAAGATCAACAATACAGATGGGTTTTCGTGTATCATTGTCGAACATAATATTGTTCAGTTTTGTATCATTGTGGGTTACGCGCAAAGGCAATTTCCCGTCCGCAATCATATCAACAAGAATGACCGTATCATCTTTACGTGCATGCGCAAAAGCAATTTCATCCTGTACAAGAGCAACACGATTGCAAACATCTTTTTCAATGGATGCACACAGATTCATGTAGCGATTTGCAGTATTGTGGAATTTCGGAATGGTTTCGTACAATTTTTCAGCCGGAAAATCACACAACAGATTCTGAAAATTACCGAATGCATATCCCGCTTCAAAAAACAATTCGGGAGAGTCTACCGAATCGGGTGAAAACGCATTGTCGATAAAGTTATAAAGACGCCATGCAATTCCTTCATCGTCAACAAAGTAATTTTCACCTGCAGCAGTCGGCTTGACGTGAAGCGTTTCACGATCGGGATTGCCGCCTTTTGCGATGATTTTATCTCTGACAAACGAAGTTACGCTGACAATATTTGCCATTAGCTGTTCGGCATTTTTAAACACCTGCGGATTGATTTTCTGTAACAGATAAAAAACGTCATTCCCGTCAATGTTGTATGTGATTTTATAAGTATTGTTAATATGTCCGGTGTGAATCGGTTCAGAAGCAACAAAAGTACCCGGAATTAAAAATTGCTTCGTAACCTCATGAATAAATTGATCGGTTATCAAAACTTGACCGCCTTTCTGGAAAGACAATTATTTGCCGTGTAGCAGGTGTATTATACAACAAAATAAAAAAATAGTCAAGTGATAAAAAAATGCTTTACAAATGCGCGTAAATAAAGTATTATATAAAAGATAAAATTTTCGGAGGCAATTATGGCATTAAAATATAAACGGATATTATTAAAATTAAGCGGTGAAGTTCTTGCCGGCGCAGCAGGTAAAGGTATTGACAATGGTACCGTCCGTTCCGTTTGTTCCGTCATCAAGAAATGCGCGGATGAAGGTTTACAGATCGGCATTGTTGTCGGCGGCGGCAATTTCTGGCGCGGCAGAACCAGCGGTGAAATGGACAGAGTAACGGCAGACAGTATCGGCATGCTTGCGACTGTAATGAATTCACTCGCTTTGTGTGACGGGCTTCATCAGATTGGTTGCGAAGCCTGTGTAATGACAAGTGTTGATATGGTGCGCGTTGCTGAACCTTACAGCAAAAACAAGGCTGAACATCATCTGAACCGCGGAAGAGTTGTTATTTTCGGCGGCGGCACAGGCAGTCCGTTCTTCAGCACCGATACAGCAGCCTCCCTGCGCGCAATTGAAATTAATGCCGATATTCTGTTCAAAGCCACCAATGTTGACGGTGTTTATGATAAGGATCCCCGCAAATTTGCAGATGCTGTCAAATATGACACACTCACACAAGATGAAGTTCTCGAAAAACACCTTGGCGTTATGGACAGCACCGCTGCCGCCATGTGCAGCGACAACAATTTGCCCATTTTAGTCTTCAACCTGAATGACCCTGAAAATATTTACAGAGCCGTTCACGGTGAAAATATAGGAACAATTGTAAAATAATATATTTCGGAGGAACATTACTATGGATGCAGTATTCACCAACACAAAAGAAAGAATGACCAAAACCATCAATGCACTCATTGCAGAATATGCAACGATCCGTGCCGGCAGAGCAAATCCTGCCGTTCTTGACAAAATCAGCGTAGATTACTACGGATCCGCAACCCCCATTCAGCAGTTGGCTACCGTTTCCGCAACAGAAGCACGTGTGCTCACCATTCAGCCGTGGGATGCTTCCGTTCTTAACGCCATCGCTAAAGCCATTCAGGCTTCCGATCTGGGTATCAATCCGCAGAATGACGGGCGAGTCATTCGCCTGAACTTCCCGCCCCTCACGGAAGAACGCCGTAAACAGCTTTGCAAAGATGTGCAGAAGACGGCAGAAGAAAGCAAGGTCGCATGCCGCCAGATCCGCAGAGATTCCATTGAAAAACTCAAAGCCATGAAGAAGGTTTCCGAAATCACGGAAGATGATCTGAAGAACGGCGAAACAAAAGTGCAGAAGATCACCGATGATTTCGTCAAGCAGATCGAAAAGATTGCTTCCGAAAAAGAAGCAGAAATCATGGAAATCTGAGAATGGCTGATAAACAATTTTCCGTTTTGCCGCAACATCTTGGCATCATTATGGATGGCAACGGACGTTGGGCAAAACAAAGAAGCCTTGTGCGCAGTGAAGGACACAAACAAGGCAGTGAAACATTTCGCAAAATCGGCGAATATGCAGGCAATCTCGGCATCCGTTATATCACCTTCTATGCATTTTCAACCGAAAACTGGAATCGTCCCGAAGCAGAAGTCAATGCGATCATGCAACTGTTTGACAGTTTTCTTACCGAAGCAATTGACAGACTGGATGAAAATATTGAAAAAGGAATCCGTCTTCATTTTCTGGGCGACAAAAGCGGATTGTCGGATGAATTACAAAATCTGATGGATTATGTTGAAGAGCAGACAAAGAATTGTACAAAAGTGCATCTTAATCTTGCCATCAACTACGGCGGACGGCAGGAAATTCTGCAAGCGGTAAAAACCATTGCACAAAAAGTGCAGAACGGCGAAATATCTGTTGATGAAATATCGGAGCAGATGCTTTCAGATGCTTTGTATACAAGCGGTCAACCTGATCCGGACCTCATTATCCGCCCCAGTGGTGAATTGCGTTTATCCAATTTTTTGACTTATCAGTCCGCATATTCGGAATTCTGGTTTTCGGATGTTCTTTGGCCTGACTTCACGGAAGAACATCTCAATCAGGCATTGGCTGATTTTGAAAAAAGACACCGTCGATTTGGCGGAATATAAGTATTTTCCAAGCGGACGTTCTCGGCGTCCGCTTCTTGTGGTTTATTAAATATTTTTCGGAGGAACCTAAATCATGTCCAAAAAAGTTATACCTGCCCTTATCGCACTGGTCGTGGCTCTGCTTTGGCTGAGCAGTGCATTTCTTCCTGTTCCGATTTTTGCAATCTGTGTCAGCATTATTGCATCTATCGGCGTATATGAAATTGAACATGCCCTCGGCGTTAAAAATAAGGGCTTTATGGCAATTACACTGCTGTTTACGGCTGCAGGTCCGATCATTGCAAATTACATAGAGCACATTAACTTACCCGCTGCGGCATTTATAACTGTTTATATTGTTGCAATTCTGACAATGATGGTTATTAAGCATGAAAACATGGAATTCAAATCGACTGCCGCAGGTATTTTGTTGAGCATTTGTTTGCATTACGGTTTTTCCTGCGTGGTTTATCTGCGTGATATTTATACAACCGATGCAGAACTTTTCGGCGGCAAAAAATCGTACGGCATGTTTTTCATACTGTTTTCTTTCTTCTGCTGTTGGATGACTGATACAATGGCATACTTTGCGGGAAGCTTTTTCGGAAAACACAAAATGTGTCCCAAAATCAGCCCGAACAAAACAATTGAAGGTGCAATCGGCGGTGTTTTGTCAAACGTGCTCCTCACGCTTGTTATGCTTATCGTTTTCAGACATTTCTTCCACATTGAAGTCGGCTACATCTTCACTGCAGTTATGACTGTCATTCTTTCTGTCATCAGCATATTCGGTGACCTTGCCGCATCCGTTATTAAAAGACAGAACGGCATTAAGGATTTCGGCAACCTTATTCCCGGGACGGGCGGTGTTATGGACAGATTTGATAGTTCCATGTTTGTTATTCCCCTGCTGTACATCACCGTTCATTCCTTGATTGAATACGACCTCGGTCATTTCATCTTTACTTAAGATAAGTGATGTATTATGAAAAAAATATCTATACTCGGAGCAACCGGTTCAATTGGCATACAGGCCATTGACGTAATTGAAAAACAAGGATATTATGCAACCGCATTAACTGCAAACACAGACAGCAAAAAAATGGAACTGCTTATCCGGCGCTGCAAACCGCAATTTGCGGCAATGGCGAGCGAAGAAGCGGCAAAAGACCTGCGAATTCGCGTTGCGGATACAGGAACAAAGATTCTCAGCGGAATTGACGGCATTTGCGAATGTGCAGCTTTGGCTGAAAATGATATCTGTCTGAACGCAATTGTCGGCATGGCAGGTCTTCGTCCCACATTGTCAGCCTTGCAAAACGGAGTCGCGCTGGCATTGGCAAACAAAGAATCCCTTGTTGCCGGCGGTGATCTTGTTAAAAACACCGCAAAACAAAACAATGTAAAGATTTTACCAGTTGACAGTGAGCATTCCGCTATTTTCCAATGTTTAGCAGCCGCCCCGGCAAACGGCGGGTTAAAAAAGATCTTACTGACAGCATCGGGCGGTCCTTTTTTCGGCAAGACGAAAGATGAATTAAAAAATGTCACCATCCGTGATGCACTCAAACATCCGAACTGGAGCATGGGAGCTAAAATCACAGTCGATTCCGCCAGTATGTTCAACAAAGGTTTGGAACTGATCGAGGCTTGTCATTTGTTTGATGTAACACCAGATCAGGTGGACATTATTGTGCATCGGGAAAGCATTCTTCATTCTGCCGTTGAATTTACAGACGGTGCCGTCATTGCACAATTGGGTGTGCCCGACATGCGGATTCCGATTCAGTATGCACTCACCTATCCTGACAGATTTGAGTCCCCGAGCGAAAGTATTGATTTTGCAAAACTTGCAAAAATGACATTCTATGAACCCGACGAAGAAACCTTTGATTGTTTGTCAATCTGCCGTGAAGCGTTCATAAAAGGCGGTTTATATCCGACGGCTGTCAATGCCGCAAATGAAGAAGCGAACAGACTCTTCCGTGAAGAAAAAATATCATTCCTGCAAATCAGCGAATTGATCAGAACCGCCTTCAGCATTGATTGTGCACAAAAAACATATACATTAGAAATGATTGAAAATGTCGACCGTGAAGCACGGCAAAAGGTTTTACAAAGTGTCGGCATATGAGGTGATATACATTGTCAGTTTTACCGTTAGCGATGAATGTTCAACTTATATGGGGTAAAGTTTGGCCGATTATAGTGGCAATTTTGTTTTTCGGCATTATCATTGCCCTGCATGAATTCGGCCATTTTATAACCGCAAAACTTTTCAAAGTCAGAGTCAATGAGTTTGCAATCGGCATGGGGCCGGCCTTGTTCAAGAAAAGAAAAGGACAAAAGATTCGCTTTCTGCCGACCTTGATAAAAGATAATAAGAAAGCAAAAGAAGCCGGAGGACAAGAAGATACCCCGACTGCAATCCCGGACGGGGTCGGTGAAACGGAATATTCACTGCGATTGTTGCCGATCGGCGGATTCTGCGCAATGGAAGGCGAAAACGGTGATTCAACGGATCAATCTGCTTTTTGCAGTAAAAAACCGTGGAAAAGATTGATCATTCTTGCCGCCGGCGCAACGCTTAATATTGTCCTCGGATTGCTTCTTATTTCTATTATGTTATTCTCGGACGGGACAGTGCTTTCAAACAAAATCAGTTATGTTTCCAATACGGTTGCCGCCGCACAGAACAGCCTGCAGGTCGGCGATGAAATAATCAAAGTAGACGGAACAAGAGTTTATTCCACGAGAGATCTTTCTTACTGTCTGTTTTACAGAAGCACCGCTGAAGGTGCCGATCTGACCGTAAAGCGCAACGGCGAAAAAATCATTATTGAAAATTTCATTTTTGATGACACAAACACAGAATCACCGACTTATTTTGCGGTCACACAAAATGAAGTGACTGTTCTCAACTGCGGTGTATATGCCGTAAAAGAAACGGCCGCCATGGCAAAACTTGTCTATCTGAGTTTAATTGATATGATCGGCGGTCAGTATGGTCTTGATGATCTTTCCGGACCTATCGGCACAGTTAATATCGTAGCTGAAACCGCGTCGCAGGCAGTTACGGAACAGGATTATTCGTCCGTTCTTTTCTTGTTGGCATTCATTACGGTCAATATAGGACTTGTCAACCTTTTGCCGTTGCCGGCATTGGACGGAGGCAGAATTTTCTTCGTTTTGATTGAAATGATCATCAGAAAACCCGTTCCGCAAAAATTTGAAGCCCTTGTTCATGCCGTCGGTATGATTTTATTGCTTGCACTGATGGCTTTGATTTGTTTCAACGATATTAAAAATCTGATTGTGAACTGATTATGAGAATTATAAAAAAAGAAACCAAAATCGGCAATATTTTCATCGGCGGAAATCATCCGATTGCCGTACAATCCATGCTCAATACTGATTCTGAAAATAAACAAGCGTGCCTTCTGCAGGCACTTGCATTACAGGATGCAGGTTGCCAGATTATTCGCATTTCCGTTCCAACACAAAAATCGGTTGCATCGGTATATGAATTAAAAAAGTATCTTTCGATTCCCGTTGTGGCTGATATTCATTTTGACTATCGTCTTGCACTTGAAAGCATTGCGGCGGGCATTGACAAAGTTCGTATCAACCCCGGTAATATAGGTTCAGATGATCGGGTCAAAGCAGTCGCCGATGCCTGCAGATTGGCTGACATACCGATCCGCATCGGAGTTAATTCCGGTTCGCTGGAAAAGCATATTCTGCAGAAGTACGGTTCCCCCACTCCCGAAGCCTTGGTCGAAAGTGCATTATATCATGCTTCCCTGCTTGAAAAATTTGATTTTGACAATATTGTCATTTCCATCAAATCTTCCGACGTTGTAAGAACACGTGATGCCTACAGATTGTTATCCCAAAAATGTAATTATCCGTTACACGTCGGGGTAACAGAAGCAGGTACCAGCCGTATGGGACTGATAAAATCGGCGGCAGGGATCGGTGCCCTGCTGATGGACGGTATCGGTGACACCATCCGCGTTTCATTGACTGCAGATCCGACTGAGGAAATTTCTGCAGGATTCGATATCCTGAAAGCAGTCGGCCTCGGGAAAGACGGCGTTAAAATTGTGTCTTGTCCGACTTGCGGAAGAACAAAAATCAATTTGATTCAACTTGCACAACAGGTTGAGGATGCGCTGAAAGATTGCAAAAAAAATATAACAGTCGCTGTTATGGGTTGCGTTGTAAACGGCCCCGGTGAAGCGAGAGAAGCCGATATCGGCATTGCCGGCGGCGATGGTTGCGGCCTTATTTTTAAAAAAGGTGAAATACTTCGCAAAGTAACAGAAGACCAATTATTGAATGCGTTGTTAAAAGAAATCAATGAATTATAAACATAAAGGTGATCTCTTGAAAAAGGTACATAGACTGATAATTTTCATACTTATTTTTTCCTTGTGTTGCTCATTCACATCAGCAGCACAGGACTGTTTTGTGGTTCGTGCTTCTGCAACTACAACAACAGGCTATTACGAAGCAACAAGTGTGTTGAACATCAGAACAAATGCATCATCTTCCGCGACATTGCTTTATACTGACCCGACTAATACGGTTGCAGTCCGAATTCCGATCGGCACGCACCTGATTGTCACACAGGTCAGCAACGGCTACGGAAAAACCTGTTATCAGGGTTTTGAAGGCTGGGTTTCTTTATCATATTGTGAATTTATACGCAATTTCGCAACACCAAATGATGCAACAAGTGCGGTTCTTGATATCAGCCAGTTTCAGAATCCATCGAATTTTAATTGGCAAAAAATAAAAGCCGCCGGCGTCACAGGTGTCATTATTCGGCTCGGCGGTCGTTATGCAATTTCAGACGGAACCGGCAGCATTTACCAGGATTCTTCCTTTTTGCAACACTACAACGCCGCAAAGGCCGTCGGCATGAATGTAGGTTTTTACTTTTTCAGTTATGCAATGACACGAGAGGGTGCAGTGGAAGAAGCGCAATATTGTCTTGATGTGATCAAAGAGAATCATCTGGTTGCAGAATTGCCTATCTTCTTTGACCTTGAAGATTATGATTCAGACCGCGAAAAACCGCATTTTAACGGTGGTCGAACATTGAATAACATGCTCGTAAATGCTTTTTGCTCCACCATTGAAAACGCAGGTTACTATGCAGGTGTTTATACAAATTATAATTTTATAACAAATGTTGTGGATCCATCCGTTCTGACTAACAGAGCTTTTTGGTATGCGCAGTACCATTCCTCCGTTTCCTATACAGGCAGATATGATCTGTGGCAATATACAAGCACAGGAACGGTTGACGGTTACAGCATATCCGGTGCGCTTGATCTGAATTATTGTTACAGAGATTATCCGACATTTATCAAACAATACGGTTTCAACGGCTTTGAAGGCAATCATTCCACCGGTAGCGATGGCCATATGCATCAATACGCCGCTCCGGTGATCATCTCCCCCCCCACCTGTTCTTCCGACGGATCGCAGAGCATTTCATGCGCCTCTTGCGGTGAACTTCTGAAAACGGAACTGTTACCTCAAACAAATCACGTTGAAAAACAGGTATTTGTTCCGAACAACACCGTTCAGTTTAATCTGAACGATACATTCTCAATGAGTTCCGCACAATATTATGATCTTTCTTCCGATAGCACCACCTTGGCGGCTTTCAATGCAATGCAATCCATTGGCGGAACGTTGTTGACCTATTGCATCGATTGCAGCAAAATTCAATCCGTCCGTTATTTTTCGGATATTGCCGGATGCGGGCATAATATCAACATGACCCCGGCTGTTTATAAAGCCAACAGCACTATGAATATCCGTACCGGACCGGCAACCTCGTTCGCTTCCATTTCCAATGCCGCAGGAACGACAATTTATGTTTCTTCCGGAGACACCTATGAAGTCTATTACACCCTCGGAAATTGGGGATATGTCCGCTATAACACTGTTTACGGTTGGATCAATTTGAACTACAGCAGCCTGTTGCAGGATGCTGATTTCCAAAATGCACAAATCACTATTTATCCCAACTGCGACTCTGACGGATTGAAAATTGCGTCCTGCACATCCTGCAAGAAAGAGGTTTGCAAATCAACGGTTCCCGCCCTTGGTCACGTCAGCGGTACTGCTCAAAAAATTGCAGGTACTTGCCTCACAAACGGAAATTTTACCGTTCATTGCCAGGCTTGTAATGCACTGCTGCGATTTGAAATTGCCGATTTCGGAGATCATATTTATTCAGCAACCATTCACACATATCCGACGGATTACTCACTGGGCTCAGCCACTTACACTTGCACAGTCTGCGAAGACAGGCATTATGTTCAATTGCGTTCAATGAATATGTATGATGTAGGCGGTGCAACCGGTTGCGACAGCAGTGATGCCCGCATTGCATTGCGCTGTTCAGTCGGTCTTGAAGAGATAACTTTCAGATACCTGCATCGGTTAGATGTTGATTATGATGATAAGTTAACAGCGGCAGATGCACGCTTACTGTTGCGTATCAGTGTTGGGTTGGAAAATGAATATGAACTTTTATTCAAATATTTTGAGATAAAATAAAAAAAGTCCGAGGCACTTCTGAAAAAGAAATGTCTCGGTTTTTTATTATTATTTTATTCAGAAAACAATTCCCAAAGCCGTGCCGAGATGGGTTGTGATAAGTTGTTCATATCCGTTTCTTTCATAAAAACGGATAGCACCGTCATTATCACTGCCGCAAACGAGCATCAGAGAACGGATACCTTTGCCCATCAGATGCTGCTTCAATGTTTCCAATAATTTTGTACCGATCCCCTGGCCCTGATATTCTTCAAAAATATCAATGTGCAGGTGGGCAGGATACTGATTTCTGAACATGGTATGCGTGATGATGTCAAGTTTGGCATCAATATAATATTTCAGCGAAAGTGCAAATGCCTGCGGAAGATAAATATCGGTAAACTTCTTCTCGTAAACATCGCAATTTTCGGCACAGTAAGTGTATCCGACCACTTCATCATCTTCATCCACGGCTACAAAACAGTTCTCGGGTTCTTGTTCAATATAATAATTGCAATACATCAACAAAATGAATTGCTTTAACTTCTCATCCGTTTCATCGATTTTTGCATTTCGAATGCAAAGCGCCTGCACTTTTTCTCTGTCTTTTTCTTCAAAAGGTCTGATGGTAATCATTTTATCAACTCCTTGCGTCTACTATACCATTCTTTTTTTAAAAAGTCCATATTTATACTGTATTTTTTCAAAAAAATATGTTACAATGATGTGGGTGATAAAATGAAGTATGCAACAATAGGAACATCCTGGATCGCACAAAGTTACATAAACGCGGCGAAGTTCACGGATTTATGGGAATTGTATGCAGTTTATTCGCGTTCCGATGAAACTGCCGGAACTTTTTCCGAAAGGAATGGTATTCAGAAATACTACACAGATTTGAATAAACTTTCCGAAGATAAACAAATTGAAGCGGTTTATATCGCAAGTCCGAATGCATTGCATTATGAACAGAGTAAGAAGATGCTTCTTGCGCGAAAACATGTAATCTGCGAAAAACCTGCAACCGTTACAACTGAAGAATATATAGAACTTAAAAATCTGGCAGACAGCATGGGGCTTATTTACACAGAAGCCATCATGTCCATGCATGTGCCGGCTCTTGATATTCTCAAAGAACATATAAAAAAGATTGGCCGCATTTCATCTGCACATTTTGTTTTCTGTCAACTTTCTTCCAAATATCCGGGGTTGTTGAACGGAACCGTTCCGAATATTTTCAATCCCGACCTGTGCACAGGCGCACTGATGGATTTAGGTGTTTATAATCTGTATCTGATTGCTGAACTTTTCGGCACTCCCCTGACTGTTCTTTCAGATTCATCATTTTTGCACACCAATGCTGACCACACAACAAGTGCTATTTTTAAATATGCTGATTTTCAGTTGACACTCACCTGTTCTAAAATCGGGCAAGGTTTCGCACAATCTGAAATCATCGGAGATCAGGGAACAATCGGAATTGATTCTATTTCACAACTGACAGGAATCACTTTGCGAAAAGCAAAGCAAAAGGAAATTGCAATTCTTGTTCCGTTTGAAGAAGACCGCACCGAAATTATGAGCCACGAAGCAAAGTTCTTTTATGATTGCATTGCAGACAAGTCAAATAAAGAACGCTATGAACATTTCCACGAAACAGCAATAAAAGTCAGATCCCTTTGTGATCTGCTCCGTAAGCAAAATAATTTTCCGTTTTAAAAGGAGTTGTACAATATGAGTAAAAAAATCAACGGCGGCGTTTATCCGACCATGATCACCCCCTATACCGCTGATAACAAAATCGATTTCAACGGTGTTGAACAGATTCTGCAGTGGTACACAGATCGCGGTGTGGACGGCATATTTGCCATTTGTCAATCCAGTGAAATCTTTTTTCTGAGCTTTGAAGAACGTTTGGCACTTCTTAAATTCATCATGGACCACAAACCGCAAGGAGTCAACATTGTTGCATCTGGCCACACGGCAGACGATCTTGAGACGCAGATCGAAGAAGCAAAGCACTTTATTGATTGCGGCATTGATGCTTATGTTTTCATTTCAAATCGCTTTGCAAAAGCCGATGAAAGTGATGAAGTGTTCATGGAAAACATGATGAAGGTATGCGATGCATTGCCCGGAATTGATTTCGGCATCTATGAATGTCCCTATCCTTATAAACGTCTTCTTACCCCCGAAATGCTCAATGAAATGGTCAAAACAAACCGTTTCCGTTTCATTAAAGACACTTGTTGCAATCTTGACCAGTTGCAAGCAAAAGTGGATGCAGTCAAAGGCAGTGATCTGATGATCTTTAACGCCAATGCCGCAACTTTCCTTGAAAGTATGAAGAAGGGCTGTTCGGGTTATTCGGGTGTTATGGCAAACTTCCATCCCGAGCTGTATTCCGAACTGATTGCCAGCATTGATACCGACCCTGTAAAAGCACAGAAATTGCAGGATATTGTTGGTTTCCTCTCGGTTGCAGAATGCCAGACTTATCCGATCAATGCAAAGTATTATATGACGCTTGAAGGCCTTGATATCAACATAACAAGTCGATCTCGTTCAATGGCAGATTTCCCGAAAAACAGAGCACTTGAAATTGATCAGATGTATGCTCTTACCAAGATGCTCAAAGCAAGTCTCTGATACGTAATTTAAAAACACGGCGGAGTTTAATCACTCTGCCGTGTATCTTTTTATTGTTCCAATTTATTCAGGAAAGCTCTTGTACGCTCCATTTTTGGATTGCCGAGAACCTGATCTGGACTTCCCTGCTCGACTATTACGCCGCCGTCAATGAAGATAAGGTGATCGGAAACCAACCTCGCAAAATTCATTTCATGCGTAACAATTGCCATCGTCATGTTTTCTTCTGCCAGCTGTCGGATAACACGCAGAACTTCTGCCGTCAATTCTGGATCGAGTGCAGATGTCGGTTCGTCAAAGAACAGAATCTGCGGTTTCAATGCAAGCGCTCTTGCAATGGCAACGCGTTGTTGTTGCCCCCCCGAAAGCTGATACGGATATGAGTCTGCCTTTTCCTTCAAACCCATTTTATCAAGAAGTACTTCCGCTTCAGCCATGACCTCGTCCTTATTACGCTTCTGCACACGCAAAGGTGCATCCGTAATATTTTTCAGGACGGAAAAATGCGGAAACAGATTAAAATTCTGAAAGACAAGACCGAAATAGTTTTTGATTTCTTTCATGTCCTTGCCTTTTGCATAAACAACCTTTCCGTTGTCTTCAGTCCAGGCAGCTTTTTTATCACCGTAAAGAATTGATCCGCCATTGATGGTTTCCAGCATGGCCGCACAACGAAGCAAAGTTGACTTGCCGCCACCGGAAGGACCAATAATCGACAATACATCACCTTGTTTAATAGAAACAGAAATATCCTTGATTACTTCCAATTCACCGAAGGATTTCTGTATGTTGTTCATTGTTAAAATATTACTCATACAAATTCTCCTTATCGGTAATAGGACATTTTCTTTTCTACGCGTTCCATAATAAAGGCAACAACATAGTTGAAAACGAAATAGAAAACACCTGCAATCACAAAAGGCATCAATGTTGACTGTGAGGATGCAATCTTCTGAGCGAGTGTGAACATTTCGGCATACGAAATTGCAAATGCAAGAGAGGTATCTTTAACCAGTGTTATCATTTCATTCGTAATGGAAGGTAAAATACGTTTGATGACCTGAGGTAGTATGATACGAACAAAAGTGTGCAACTTCGAATATCCCATGATTTCTGCTGCTTCATATTGCCCGACAGACATGGATTCAATCCCACCGCGATAAATTTCAGCAAAATAAGCGGCATAATTAAGAACAAAACCGATAATGACAGCAATAAATCTGTAATTGGACCCTACCTGAATGCGAAACAGGTAATATGGACCGAAAAACACAACCATCAATTGCAACATCAACGGTGTTCCTCGCATAATGGAAATATATAATTTGACAATCCATTGCAAAGGTTTAAATTTAGACATTCTTCCAAAAGTAACCAATAACCCCAAGGGTAAAGAACCGATCAGAGTCAAAGCAAAAATTGCAACACTCTTAACAAACCCCTCTGCAAGCATTGTAACCATGGTTTGCAGTTCCATAGCATCCTCCAAAATATTAAGAAGCTGAAATTCAAAAAATAAGGGCGGAATCTTTCGGATTCCGCCCCGACAGACGTACGATAGTTGATTATTTGTTCAAAAGCACAAGGCTTTCAACAACAAGACCCTTATCTGCATATTCAGCAGCGATCTTTGCCATAGTGCCGTCTTCTGCAATAGCTTCAACCTGTTCCCAAACAGTTTCAGCAAGTTCGGTATTGCCAAGCAGGAAACCGATGCCATACTGTTCAGAAGCAACGGGTTCATCAAGGATAACATAAGTATCAGCATCCTTAGAAGCAAGGTAGAAATTTGCAACACCAGAGTCAACAGCAATTGCATCAGCAGTACCCTGATCAAGCTCCATAAATGCCTTAGTGTAGTCAGCAGTTTCAAGCAGTTCTGCAAAGGAAGCAAGAAGATCAGCGTTGTCTTCGTTTGTCAGCGCGCTCAGTGCGGAAGATGCAGCCTGGGTAATAACATTCTTACCTGCAAGATCAGCAAGTGTAGCAATACCGGCATCAGCTTTTGCAACAATGACAATCGTGTTGTCATAATAAGTGTCCGTCCAAGTGTAAAGGTCTTCACGGTCATTCTTTGTAAATCCGTTCCAGATGCAGTCAATGGTGCCGTTTGCGAGTTCAGCATCTCTTGCATTCCAATCGATGGGCTGAGCTACGAAAGTCCAACCGAGTCTCTTGCAGACTTCTTCAGCAAGAGCAAGGTCAAAACCATCATAGGAACCGTCATCGGCAATATAACCGAAAGGCGGAAAACCTGCATCAAAACCTACGGTAAAGGTGATTTCTTCTGCATCTGCATTGCCATCGGAGATAACATCACCGTCAGTAGCGGTGTCACCGTTGGTGAGGGCATCACCGTTGGAAGCAGCATCAGTGGGATCCGTGGTGTCATCTGCACAAGCAGCAAAAGCAAACACCATAAGAAGAGACATAAGAATAGCGATAAACTTTTTCATTTTTAATTTTCCTCCATTTAACTAACATGATATCGCTTTAGTATATTAACATGGAAAACAAGCAAAAGCAAGCATTATTTACTTTTTCAGCACTTTGCATAAAATATGGCAAAATATAAGTGCTTATTGCACAACACAATAAGCACTTTCTTAATATTTATTGTTGTCTTGGCGGCAAACTACTTACAAATTCAACCAAACCTGAAACACCTTTACATCTGGTATATTCTGCAGTCGGTGAAATATATTCTGCAGGAACTTCCGCGGAAAAAGATGTAACTTCGACCGTATTATTCAAAACATCGGCAGACGAATAGGATTCGATATATACAACAACACCGTCAGCCGTCAGATAAAACTTTTCAATCTTTCCGTTATCATAATAATACGTGCAGCAAATCAACTCGCGTTCACGGTATATAACAGTTGCGGTTTCATTGGGATAAGTAAAAGTTGCATTATTCATAGATTGCTCAACACCTTTTTCGATATCATCCGTACTCATTCCCAATAGTTTCATAACAACAGAACTTAACTCAAGACAAGTTTTGCCGGTCGGATTCACAAGATAAAAATTTCCGTCCGGATCTCTTAAAATACCAATAACAGCGCCATCCATATCGGTTGTCATATAAATGGATTTTTGTTTTGTGATAGCAACTTCCGTATGATTTTTTTCGCCATCTTTTTCCATCATACCAACCATATGATATTGTCCGGTTTGATATGCCTTGATTTGCGAGTAAAATGCTTCGGGATATGCAGTCCCCGACGGCACTACAGAGCTGACTGTTTCTGAATTTTCAACCGATTCTGCGGTTGTCGGTTGTGTTTGCGACTCAATCGGTTCCGTATGAACAATCACAGTAAAGCCATCTGACGCAACTGTGGGACCATCGCTTACCTGTGGAGTCTTCACGGTATCATCTGCAAACAAATTGATAAAAAAGTCAGAGACAATCAACACAATGACAGCAGTCACACAAATAGATATCCATTTTTTGATCAGCTTTTTATCCACATTCTTCGGTTGATCTTTTTTTGCGGCATCGGCAGGCATAACAACCACCCGACCGGAACGAAGACATTCAAGAGTTGAAAGCAATTCGCCCACATCCGAAAAACGAGCCTTCGCTTTGTATGCACAAGCCTTGAGCACAATCCCCGTCAAAGCCGCACTACTGTTTTTCGGGGGTGGCAAGGGCAAACCGGCATGTCGATTCTGCACTGCATTAGCAAGATCAGCTTCAGTCGGATTCTGCAAGTTTTGCGGCAACAACGGCAAGCGATTACCATTGAGCAAGGTATAAAGAATCACACCGATGGAATGCACATCTCCATTGTATACAGTGGATTCACCGCGATGTTCTTCCGGGGAAAGAAAACGGGTATCAGCTTCGTTACCGAAGCAACCGAGAGAATAATTTCCGTCATCATCCACAAAGATATTATCAATCGTAAGAAGACGGCGCGGCAAATCATTGCTCTTAATGTAGGAAACTGCCGCACAAAGATGAAGCCCCAAACGAACGGTTTCTTCCTGCGAAAATAAATAATGATCAATGATGGATTGCAACGATCTGACTTTTTTTGTCAGAATCAGCACCGTCTGTTGTTCTTCTTCATTTGTATCAATCAATTTTACTGCCTCGACAGGCAACAAATGCGGGCATTCATTTTTCTCTAGATGTTTTTGGATGCTACCGAGAAAATCATTTGCCGCTTGTCTGAAAAAAACAACCGCCTGCTCTTTGGTCATGCCGTTTTCCATTAAAATCAAATAATCATCATTGGATGCAGGAAAATCGACAACCCAAAGCGAAGCCTCCTTTTCTCCCTCTTCAGACTTCACCAGATACTGCATATATTCATTTTTCCGGTCCACACAATCGTGAATAAACCATGTATCAAATACACAATCCGCAACATTAAAAGCAGCCGTAGTCAGCACCCTCTTTTTTTGGCAATTTGATATATTATATTATAAATGTTTAACTTTGTCAATCAAACTTTTACAAATGACGACATAGTTTTTATAAAGTTTATGACAAAGGGCAAAATGTTTTTTTACAATTTTTTACAATCAAATAAATCAATTTTATGCTCAGCTATAATTTCACCTTTGTTCGTATTGAAAATAACATCAACACCGGTTTCGCCCAGAATCAAGGCCGCACCGCTGTATGTCTGTTTTCCCCATTTCACTTCTCTTGACGGACAGCCAGCAATAACAGCAGTGCAAGGTTGCCCGAGATGATCCATTTCACCCCCGACAGGACAGATGCGGCAGCAATGATTATGCCCAAACAACAACAGTTGCGGATGAATGTGTTCCCGCAACAAACTTGCCCATTGAGCATACAGTTCTTGTTCAATATCAAAAGGCGGTCTGTGCACATAGGTAAACGGTATATGACAGATAACAATTCTGTTCTTTACATCTTTTGCATTGTATTCGGTATCGGCATTTGCAATCACATCCTTAATGAACTGCGTCTCCTGCAAACGAAAATGATGGAAACAGATTGTGTTGCCGTATTCCGGATGAGCATCAGGCTTGTCTTCACCGCAATCAAGCACCATACCCCATAGCGATCCGACTTTAAAAGTATAGTATGTTTTTCCTTTATGTGTAGGCGTATACATTCCGAATTCTTCAGCATGAATTCCCCTCGTATCATGATTACCGCGTGAAAAAACAACGGGGCACTCCCCTTTTGTGATTCCTGCGGCTATGCGGTAAACAGAATTGAAATTCTGCACATTTCCGCTGTGATTCGGAATATCGCCATTAAGCACCAGCAGGTCAATGGCATCCCCAAAATACCGCCCCGCGGCAATGGGTTCTTTTTCAAGATTATGTGCATCTGATAATAAATATATATTGATTTTTTCATTTTGAACGGGTTTGAAAGAAATTGTCAGCCTGCGCTCATCTTCACTTTTGGGAAAATACGGTTTTCTGTCGGTCATAACACGGAAAATCAATGTATATTCCCTTGCTTTATTGAGTTTGTCCATCGGCACATGGATGCGGTGCACATGACAATTCGAACGCAGAATTCCGTTGGAATCATCATAATAATACGCGCCTCCGATTTCAGCCCACACAACAGCAGGCTTTTTGAACGGAATAAAAATCTGATATTCATTGCCGACAGCAAACACACTCGGAAGACAATCCATAATATCGGGATAAAAAACATCTGCCATTCAAACACCTCAAATCATTATTAATAGTATATATAACAATATAACAATTTATTTCCACGAGGTCAACAAATATTGCTTGTTTTTTAATGAAGAATATGATAATTTAAATTGTAAGAGGTGATATGATATGAAATATTTAATTGCATCTGATATACACGGCTCTGCGCATTATTGCAAGCTGTTACTGGATGCTTATCAAAATGAACATGCAGACAAACTCCTGCTTTTGGGTGATATACTTTATCATGGCCCGCGCAATGATTTGCCAACCGAATATGCCCCTAAACAAGTTATTACAATGTTGAACAACATTGCATCCGACATTCTTTGCGTACGCGGTAATTGTGATACGGAAGTGGATCAGATGGTGCTTGATTTTCCTGTTCTGGCAGAATATTGCATTCTGAATTACAACAAAACCATGATTTTTGCCACACACGGACACAATTACAACACAACCAACAAACCAAAACTTCACAAAGGTGATATTTTACTACATGGTCACACACATATTCCTGCTTGTGAGAAAGTTGATGATTTCTGGTACCTGAATCCCGGATCGGTTTCCATTCCGAAAGAAAATTCACATCACAATTATATGATTTTTGCAGACGGCCTTTTTACATGGAAAGACCTGCACGGTCAAATCATACAAACTTTCGATATAAATACCTTATAATTCAATAATAACACAATTGACATAATGAAAGAAGTATGTTAAAATATTATCAATTTGCAATTCGCAAATCAAACTGTTAAAACAGTCCGTATGGACGCAAATAGGAGGAAAAAATATTATGGCTCGTTTTACTCTCCCCAGAGATCTTTACCACGGCAAAGGTGCTCTTGAAGCACTCAAGACTTTCAAAGGCAAAAAAGCTGTCATCTGTGTCGGCGGCGGTTCCATGAAGCGTTTCGGCTTCCTTGATAAGGCAATTGCTTATCTGAATGAGGCAGGTATGGAAGTACAGGTCATCGACGGTATTGAACCCGATCCTTCTGTTGAAACCGTTATGAAGGGCGCAGATGCTATGCTTGCATTTGAACCCGACTGGATCATTGCCATGGGCGGCGGCTCTCCCATTGATGCTGCCAAAGCAATGTGGATCAAATATGAATATCCCGAAGTTACATTTGAAGATATGTGCAAAGTTTTCGGCCTCCCCACCCTTCGCCGCAAGGCCCATTTCTGCGCCATTTCTTCGACCTCCGGTACTGCTACCGAAGTGACCGCATTCTCCATCATCACCGATTATGCAAAAGGCATCAAATATCCCATTGCTGACTTCGAAATCACTCCCGACGTTGCAATTGTTGACCCCGATCTTGCAGAAACCATGCCCCAGAAACTCGTTGCACACACCGGTATGGATGCTATCACCCATGCTGTTGAGGCTTATGTTTCTACTGCAAACTGCGATTACACCGACCCGCTGGCTCTCCATGCAATCAAGATGATCAAGCGTGACCTTGTTGAATCCTACAACGGCGATATGTCAAAACGTGCTTCCATGCACAATGCACAGTGCCTTGCCGGTATGGCATTTACCAACGCATTGCTCGGTATCGTTCACTCCATGGCACACAAGACCGGTGCTGCTTTTGAAAAATACGGCGCACACATCATCCACGGTGCAGCAAATGCGATGTACCTGCCCAAGGTCATTGCTTTCAACGCAAAAGACGAAACTGCTGCTAAGCGTTATGCTGACATTGCTGACTTCATCAATCTCGGCGGCGAAACCGTTGAAGAAAAAGTCCAACTTCTCATTGCATTCCTTCGCAAACTGAATGATGACCTGAGAATTCCCCACTGCATCAAGAACTACGGCGCAGACAGTTATCCCTGTGAACAGGGATTTGTTCCTGAAGAAGCATTCCTTGCACAGCTTCCCGAAATTGCCAAAAATGCAATCGGCGATGCTTGCACAGGTTCCAACCCCCGTCAACCCAGCCAGGAAGAAATGGAAAAACTTCTCAAGTGCTGCTACTACGACACCGAAGTTGATTTCTAAGATTCAATTCTGATTATCGAACCCATGCAGAAAAACTGTGTGGGTTCATTTTTTTGATTGCTTTCTATTGTCGTTTTGCCCTAAAACAGACCAATTTCTTTGTTAACCTTCACAATTTTTTATTGTATTCACAGTTATCTATAGAAAATAATTTCTTATTGTGGTATAATATAAAAAATGTATTCTTTTTCGGGAGGTTACACAGTGGTAAACAAAATCAAATCCCTGCTGTCTGATGTACGCGTTTATTGGAATATGCCGGCGGTGGGACGCTACATGACATTCAAAGAAATTGCCGCCTATTCAGGCGGTGGCATCGGTGCGTACATGATCATAACGCTCGGAACGGCATGTTTGTTGGCAACAAACAACACTTTGCTGTCCAGCACATTGGGCGTTGACCCGACGGACATGTATGTCATGTATGTCATTGCTGTTCTTGCCAATATTCCCCTGACTGGCATCCGTGCAAATATCATCGATAACACACGAAACAAAGCGGGTAAATACCGTCCTTACATCGTTACAATGGCAATTCCCGCAGCACTCATCTGCAATCTGATGGTCTGGTTTCCGTACAACAAATTGCCCGACATCGTCGGTGAAGGTATGTTGTTCGGCGAAACAAGAGCTTACATAGCAAAATGCGCCATTATCATGGTGCTGAATCTGCTTTTACACTTCGTTTATTATTTCTTCTATGATGCATATGAAAACCTTATTCACGTTCTTTCTCCCGACTCACAGGAACGTGCTGATGTTGCATCCGTAAAAAGTGTTGTTTACTCACTTGCGCCTACGCTTGTAAATCTGTTCACCCCTTTGATTGCGGAACACATTTTCCATTCCAACATGACCGATATCCGTGTTTACAGATTTTTGTATCCCCTGCTCACGGTCATGGGTTTGTTGCTTTGCATTGTTGTTTACAAAAACACCGAGGAAAAAATTGTGCAGGCAAAAACGCACGTTGTTCAGATTAAATTTTTTGATGCCTTAAAAGCCGTTGCGAAAAACAAATATTTCTGGATCATTTCCCTTGCTTCCTGGATCGGTTTCCTTGAATCCTCTTACGCAAACATCATGTACTGGATGCACACCTACGGCGGTGCATGCGATGGTGACGTATACAGTATCGTTGTCACTGTATACGGCAATGCATCTCTTTGGGGCATGTTGCTTGCCCCCTTCTGTATCCGCAAATGGGGTAAAAAAGCGGTTCTGATCGTAACCAATCTTTTTAATGTTGTATTCATTCTCATGATGCTTCCCTTTGTAAACGAGATACATAATCTTACGATTTGGCTTATTCTGGGCTGTCTGTATCTGAATGCTTTCATGGGTTCCTTTGCGCACATCCTTAATCCGTCCATTCAGGCCGATATTCGTGACTATCAGCAATACAAAACCGGTGAAAGAATCGACGGCATGTTCTCTGCGGTTACTACCATCGGTACGGTTATCACCCTTCTGACTTCTTCCGTTCTTCCCATTATCTATGAAAGAAACGGTCTGACAAAAGAAAATGCTGCCATTGTTACATCACGCCCTGAGATCCTTTCCCGCTTACTCGGCGACGGCGAAACAACGGTCGGTGAGATGCTTGCAAAACAACTTGCCGAAGGGCAGGATAACTACAACAATGCGCTTTCCGCACTATATGATCCTGATATTCTTTTGAGTCTTGTTAAAGTTCTGATTGTTGTTGCTGCATTTGGTGCACTGCTGAATGTTATTCCTTACATTTGGTACGATTTCAACGAAAGAAAACAACGTTCTGTTGTCAATGTCCTTAAGGTCAGAGCCTTGTTTGAAGACTACGCAAACGGCGTTTCCAAAGATGCAGATCTTGTAGAAGGTATTGACATCATACGTTATTCCCGTCAGATGGCAGTCGAAACACCGAAAGTAATCAGCAAAAAAGATTATCGAAACATCAAGGAAAAGGCGGCAAAAAAGGAAGCAAAGAAGGCTTATAATGCTGCACTTAAATTCAACGAAGATATCGAAATTGCAAAATTTGTATGCGAAGAACTTGACAAATTCTCTTCGGAGACCGGCAGATTCAGCATTGCCGAAAGTAAAAAAGTATATAATGCAGGGCTGAACGGCCTGTTAACCGCCAATCTCAGCGAACTTAAAGCTGAACTCAAAACTGCACGCAATATGCCCAAGGAAACTGTGGAAGAAAAAGAAATGCGCAAGTTTGCAATTGAACTTGCAAAAAAGAGAATCTCTTCCTGCAAATCAATCAACAAGTACTTCAAGAATGCAGAAGACCTTGTGCAGCCTGATTTCAAAATTCTTGAACAACACTTTGATGAAGAAGACAACTGCAATGCACAACTTAAACAGTGCTATCTACAGCTGAAAGAGGCTAAGAAGTCAAAAGACAAGGCAGCTGTTTCTTCCTTAAAAACACAAATCAAAGGACTGAAAAAACAGCGTGATGCTGCACAAAAGAACGCAAAACAGGAAATGGACAAGCATGCTTACTTCAACCGTGCAGCAAAACCGTATATCGATTCCGAAAAGCTGATTGCTCAGCAAGAAAATTACACACACTTCGACGAAATTGCCGAACAGTACGAAGATGCAAAACAACGCGCCGAAGCAACAAGAGAACAACAAATTGCTGAACAGAAACGTATGGAAGAAGAAAAAGATGCCCAGAAGGCCGCCGCAAAAGCCAAAAGAAAAAATTAAAGAATGACTGCACCGCCCGGATTGTGAAATCCGGGCGGTGCTTTTCATGTATCCTCTTTTTCTATTTCTTTCTTTAGTCGCTTGAGTATTTTCTTTTCAAGTCGCGATATGTAACTTTGTGAAATCCCCATTATATCTGCGACTTCCTTTTGTGTATATTCCTTATTGCCGAACAAACCAAAGCGTAACGTGATAATTTCTTTTTCACGTGACGGCAGTTTTTCAACACACTGCATAAGCAAATGTATATCATCTTCATTTTCAAGATCAGATCCGACATTCTGCACGGGATCCGTCAATACATCACTGAAATGCAATTCATTTCCGTCCCAATCCGTATTCAACGGTTCATCCAAAGAAACTTCATTGCGCAAATTTCCGTTTTTTCGCAGATACATAAGAATTTCATTGCTGATGCATCTGCTCGCATACGTCGCCAGTTTTATATTTTTATCCGGGCAAAATGTATTTACGGCTTTAATCAATCCGATCGTTCCGATTGAAACAAGATCTTCCTGCGAAACCCCGGTATTATCAAATTTTTGTGCTATGTAAACCACCAGGCGCAAATTATGGACAATCAACGGTTCCCTTGCCGTATTGTCACCTTGCGCAATACGGGCAATCAAATTATTTTCCTCATCGTTTTTTAGCGGCGCAGGCAAAACCTGTGGTCCACTGATATATAAAAGACTCCCCTTGCCGAGCAACCATAAATATAATTTATGAATTCCGACATCATGCAATATTATTTTCATAGTAGTCCTCCCCGTTCCGTTTGTAAACCAATCAATGACGGATGCAAAAGCATCTGACACTGCAAACCGTCAAATGTTTTTTCCGTCAGCGCGAGTACGCAGTTTTTGTATTCTGTTTTTTGATTCTCTTTGATAATTTCAACCATGTCAACCTTTACCGTCGTTAGCACTGATCCGCCCACAGCAAACTCCGCACCAATAACGGAGATTCGTGTTTCCCAGCCATTCTCAAATGTCTTTACGGTATCAAAATCACCTGCAACAAATGCCTTCACATTTCTCGGCAACAACGGCATCAAAACACTTTGGCAAAGTATGCTGACAGGCCTTCCGCTCATCGGATCAAACAATGTATTTCCACTGTCCACTGCTGCTGTTGTTTCTGCAAACAGACCGTCAATATAAATTCTGACTCTGTATATTTCGTTAGATGGTGCTGCGTGAAATAGATTTATTACCACTTTTAAAATTATATAACCAATGCACGTCATAAAAAACAGTAACGGAAAATCCAGATTTACATAAATGTTTGCATTCCGGATATGAACAAACGAAGGATTGATTATCGTTGAAAACAGCAACAACAAACCGGAAAAAGTAATATTTACAGTAAAAAAACATATACAACATTTGCAAATCATTCCTATATTTTTCAATCGAAATGTAACACAAACAATACTTGTGCACATGAAGAATTTTAATAGCACAGATGCGATAAATCCCATATTCGGCGCAAGCACAGTCAAAGAATATACAGCCCCGAGAACTGCGCCAATAACAAGCCGCATCTTTTTTACATACATTCTCAACACAGCACAAGTCAACAACAAAAGAATGTAAGTGATCAGCAAATTAACCGCCAATAAAACATCAACATATATAATTGTTTTCACGCAATCACACCACCGGAAGTATACCTCTTGCTGCAAGCAACAACTGTATCATCATTATATCTCTGTCATTGCAGAAAAAGTGTCGAAACACGGAAAAAGACAAAAAAAAACAGAGTGTCTGCATAAAACAAACACTCTGTAATTTTATGTTTTCTCAGTCGATGGTTACATAATTCAACGGATTGACTTTTTCACCGTTGACACGGACTTCAAAGTGAACATGTGCACCTGTTACATATCCGGTAGCACCGGAAAGGGCAACAACATCCCCCTGAGAAACACGATCGCCCTCACTGACAAGCAGGGAATTATTATGTGCCATCAAAGTATAAACACCCGTATCATGTGCAATTAACACATAGTAACCATAGGAAGAATGCCATTCGGCAGTAACAACCGTTCCATCAGCAGCTGCAACAACGTTCTGATTAGATGTGCCGGAATAACGACAAAGGTCAATTGCATAGTGATACTTGTAAGCACCCGTAGCAGGGTCTGTTCTTCCGCCGTAACCCGAAGAAATATAAACATCGGAATACTGTGAAAGCGGATGAATATAGGTGCTGGAGTAACTACCACCGGAAGAACCATTGTCAGGCGAAGAGTCGTTAGAAGAATCACCGGAAGAAGGTGGTGTGGGATTTGCTGCACTGTATTCTGCTATCAGACGATCAATTTCATTGTCGAACTCTTCACGCTCAGCGTAATACATATCAACAAGAGTATCATAGCCTTCCATGTCGGAATTGAGTTTATCAATGTTTGTCATTGCCTCATGATACAACTCTTGCTGCTGCGCCTGCGTGGTTTCCAATTTTGAACGAGCAGAAATCACTTCAGTCTGCTGCGCTTCAATGGCTGCAGTGTCCTTTTCAAGTTCCGTAATGATTGCTTGCTGCTCATCAGCCTTTTCGCGGAACTTATCTTCTGCATCATTTGCTCCTTTAATACTTTTCTGCATAGTATCAATCAACTCATCATCGCGTTCTGCAATCGCATTGATCAATTCAAGACGAAGCAAAAATGAATACAGGGATTGGGAATCCAACAAAGCTTCCAGTTCGGTCGTTTCGCCGGTCATATACATATAACGCAAACGCTCCAGAAGCAGGTTATAGGTATCTTCACTCAATTGCTGAAGATCCAAAGCCTGTTTGCGATAGGAATACATTTCACCTTCAATTTCAGACAGTATTCCTTCATTCTCCCCGATTTTAACTTCCAAAGCATCAATTTCGGTTTCATATGCATCAATGCTTTCATTGAGAACATCAATCTGCTGTGTCAGATTATCAAGTTGAATGGTTAATTGTTCAACATATGCCTGTTCGTTGGCTATGTCATCCTCAAGTGCTGCCATTTGCTCCTCGGCATCAGCAATTTTATCATCCAATTCGGCTTGCTGATCACGAAGATCCTGAATTTCTGCTTTTTCTTCATCCGATAAATCGGCTTCGCTCGCACTTACAAGAAATGCAAATGAACTGAGCATAACAACCAAAGCTGTAAAAAGTGCAAGAAAGCGAGAGTATTTTTTATTCGTCTTCATCATTAAGAACGACACCTCCCTGTTCCTTTAAATATTTTCCGATACTGAATACGCTTCCTAATCCGCCTGTAAATACGCTGACAACAAGGAAACCGAGGAAAATCGGAATTGCGTATGCGGCAAAACCTACCACTTCGGAATTGAAAATGCTGAAAACATTCTGCAATGCGGTTCCTGCAACCATATACAGACCGAACAACAACAGAATACTAATGCAGGCGGATATAATGCCGATCACAACACCTTCAACAATAAACGGAAGGCGAATGAACCAGTTGGTTGCACCGACAGCTTTCATAATGCTGATTTCCAGTCTTCTTGAGTGCATGGTAATGCGGATGGTATTTGCAATGATAAACAGCGCAACAAAGAATAACATAAGCACAATAGCAATGCTGATATATGTAATTGCTTCACTGATATTCTGCAAACGAATCGCAAGGTCGGAATTCTGCCGGACATGAATCACCTGCGGCAATTCCTGAATCTGTGCAACCGTATTCTCAAACAGATTCATATCTTTTACCGTTACTTTGAATCCGTCCGGCAAAAAAGCGGCATCCGTTTCCGATAAAACAGAAGCATTTTCACTTAATTCATCAACAATCGTCTGAAATCCGTCTTCACGACTGACAAAAGTGATCTCGGAGATATTATCAATGTTTTTTATCGCAATTTCACAAGTATCAATATATGATTCACGATCTGCATCTTCCGGTGCATCATCAACAAACACCATGATAACATTCTGCTGACCAACCTGCTCAACGGCAGACTGAACATTGATAAAAATCATGCACGCGCTTCCGATCATAACAAGACATGCGACCAAAACTGCAATGGATGCAACTGACATCAATCTGTTTGCATGAATATTTCTGAATCCTTCCGAAACTAAATATCGGATACTTCCTCTTTGTCTCATATCACCATCTCCTCTCAATTCACTGCTTTGCTGTCGGCTTCCGGATCAGCAACAACAGGAGGACGGAGATCAGCTGAAATTTCGACATTGGCATCATCGTTTACACCGGCAAAAACAACATCATTCGCTTCTTCCTCTGCGTTATCTTCATGACCGTAGGACTGCAGAAAATCTTCAATTTCAACATTTTCTGTCGGCGGATGGTAAAATCCGCTGGGAGCTGCAAGATTCACATCTTCCACTTCACCGATTTCTTCGGCAATTTCGGGGTGTGCAGTATCAGATATTACGCAACCGCTTTTGATGGTAATGGTTCTCTTGTTATACTGTTTGACAAGATCATGCTCATGGGTAACCATAACAATGGTTGTGCCGTTGTTGATATTGATGTGATTCAACAGATCCACAATTTCCTTGGACATTTCAGGGTCAATATTGCCCGTCGGCTCGTCAGCAATAATGATTTCTGCTTTGTTTACAAGTGCTCTTGCCAAAGCAACGCGCTGCTGTTCGCCGCCCGAAAGTTCATTCGGATAATTTTTCGCTTTACCCGTGAGACCTACAAGGCTGAGTGCATAAGCAACACGACGGGAAATTTCTTTTGATTTTGCACCGGTGCAGTACAATGCAAATGCAACATTGTCATACACTGTCATAGTGGGAATCAAACGGAAATCCTGAAATACGATGCCGAGCGTCCTTCTGAAATAGGGAATTTTTCTGGGCTTGATGTGAACAAGATCCACATCATTGACCACGACAGAACCGGAACTGGGCAATTCTTCACGCATGAGCGTTTTCAGAAATGTACTTTTACCCGCACCGGATGCGCCGAGGATAAAAACGAATTCACCCTTGTCAATGTGCAAAGAAACATCATTCAGGGCTTTTGTTCCGTTCTTGTACATCTTGGTTACATTTTTAAAATCAATCATAAATCCTCCCGGTTTATTCAAAACCGTATCGGGGTTTGCCATGCCCCGTTTTTTTCTTCAAATCCGAATAAAAATTTTATATACTTTCCTTAAATATTACTGAATCAATAAATGTTACTAAATCAATACTTAATAGGAGAAGTGTCAATGTACTTCTTTACCATCAATGCAACTTTAAAAACGATTGCATCATCAAATTCGCGCAGATCAAGCCCCGTCAGTTTGCGGATTTTTTCAAGACGATAAACAAGTGTATTTCTGTGCACAAACAGTTTTCTGGAAGTTTCGGAAACATTCAGGTTGTTTTCAAAGAATTTCTGAATTGTGAACAATGTTTCATGATCAAGCGTTTCAATGGAACCGCGCTTGAATACTTCGCGCAGGAACATATCACAAAGCGTTGTAGGCAACTGATAAATCAGACGGGCAATGCCGAGATTTTCATAACTGACAATTGTTTTTTCCGTGTCAAACACTTTACCGACCTCAAGCGACATCTGTGCTTCTTTGAAACTCTTGGCAAGATCGCGGATACTGCGGATGACGGTACCGATGCCGGCAACAATCTGCACGGTGGTTTCTGCCGCAAGGGTATCAACAATAGAACGGGCAAGTTTTTCAAGATCTCTTGCTTCTGTTCCCGCTGCAACTTCTTTTATTACAGCAATATCAGTTTCATTGATATTGATAACAAAGTCCTTGTTTTTGTCGGGGAACAGACTTTGAACGGTATCAAACAAAGAAGCATCACCGTTTTCGGCAAGGCGGATCAGAATCACACAACGTTGTGCATCATTATTGAAGTGCAGTTCTCTTGACTTCAGATAGATATCACCGGGCAAAATATTATCAAGCATTACATTCTTGATGAAATTACTACGGTCATATTTTTCATCATAGAACTGTTTGATGCTCATCAAAGAAACAACAAGGATTGATGCATATTTTTCAGAAAGCATATCCGCGCCTTCCACAAAAACCGCATATTCGGGTTGCACGGGAGACCCGAAACAACAGTACGTATACCCGCCCGTAGTTAATGTTTGTCCGGCAGAAAAAACGGTAACAGGAGCGATACCGCTGTTTTCTCCAATTTTGCTGAGTTCACTGCAAGCAATCACCGTACCGCTTTCATCGACAATGCCGATTGTGCGACCGACAGAATCCTTCATCTGATGGATAACCCCTTGAAACAGTCTGTTCGACATATGAAAACTCCTTCGTTTTAGATTTATGCAAAATCACAACATTTCATCTTCATTATACATTCACTTTTTAAAAATTGCAAGACCTTTTTGAGAAATTAGTACAATATTTTCGATTTTCTTTGAGCAATTTGCATTATAAATGCCCTTTTAGTCAAAAAAGTTCACAACATTTTGTGGTGTTTTTTAAGCATATTGTCCATTGTATAAAATGACTAACCACAACATATAGAGGTGAAGAATAAAAAATATACATTAAACATTTTAACCAAAAAAAGAAGACTTGCCGATCAAAATTTTCGGCAAGTCTTCTTCCGGCACTAAACTTATTTATTTGTCAGCAAGTGAAGACACTTTTCAAACTTCACGGAATACCAATGATTTTCAATATCATCCATAGTGGCTTTGATGCAAGCACAAGTAAAATCACATGCCGATGCGGCGGCATCAATCAATGACTTTCCGTTCATATACGCGCCCGTAAAAGCAGAAGCGTAAACATCCCCTGTTCCATGCATGGCTACGGGCAGTTTTTCGGTAAAATATTCGCCGAACTCGCCCGATTGTGAATCATAGGTTGCACAGCCGAGTTTATCATCCTCATAACTGACACCGGTGAGTACCACTTTCTTTGCCCCCAAATCCGCCAACCGCAAAAGCAAGGCTCTGATGCTATCTTTGTCATAATTTTCATTATATTCTTCACCGAGCATGAAAGCAGCTTCGGTAAGATTGGGAACAATAACATCAGCTTTCGCGCAGAGTTTTCCCATTTCAAGTGCAAATTCAGGGGTAAAGCCCGTATACAGCTTGCCGTGGTCCGCCATAACGGGATCAATTACCACGCACAGAGAATCCGTTTTAAAATCATCAATCATATCAGATACAAACTGCAACTGTGCAAAAGAACCGAGATAGCCGGTATAAATCGCATCCAGTTCAATATTTTCTTTTTTCCAGTGTGCAGTGATTTTCGGAAGTTCATCCGTCAGATCGTGAAAAGTATAACCGTTGAAACCCGCCGTATGGGTTGACAAAACAGCAGTCGGCACACTTGCCACCTCAATTCCCATGGCAGATAACACCGGCAAAGCCACCGTCAGGGAGCATTTACCGATACAGGAAATATCATGCACTGCAGCACAACGTTTGATTTTCATTTTTTTCATCCTCCGTATCTTGATTTTTCATTTTTTGCAAGTTATACTATACACAAGAACTGACCTTAAATAAATAGTCAATACCAATATTTTTTACATGGTCAGTTTAACTTGAAAGGGTTTAATTTATGTTCGAAGATAAACAATCAACTCTGTATATGCAATTGTATAATCATTTTAAGGAATTGATCGTTGACGGAACATTTCCGGCCGGAACCAAATTGCCTTCTGTCAGACGTTGCGCACAAGAACTGGCAATAAGTAAAACCACTGTTGAAACCGCCTATCTGCAACTGACAGCGGAAGGCTATGTGCAAAGCAAGCCGCAAAGCGGTTATTACGTCTGCACTGCCGATTTTGCAGACGTTCAGAAAGAAAATGAAAACGACAGAAACTTCAATCAAATTGAAGATATTGAATTTTCTGCTTCAGAAAGTGCAACCGACTTTGACTTTGCATTGTGGCAAAGATATCTAAAAAGTGCACTTCGCAACACAGACAGACTGCTCGGGTACGGCCACCCGCAGGGAGAACCGGAACTGAGAAGCGCCGTTTGTGAATATCTGATCAAAAACAGAGAAGTATACTGCACCGCTGAAAATATTGTGATCGGTGCAGGCACACAAACACTTCTGCATCTGTTATATGCACTTTGCAGACAACCGGCAAATGTTGCCGTCGCAGGACCGGTTTTCAAACAAGGTGCCGCGGTTTTCGAGGATCATGGTGCCGCGGTTTATCATTATGACATTTTGCCGGATAACTTGCAAGAACTACGTGAACAGAACATCGGATTGTTATATCTGTTTCCATCTCATGAAGACTGCAACGGACATATCATGCCCATCACACAAAGAATGAAACTTCTGCAGTTTGCAAAGAATAATCATATAATAATTGCAGAAGATGACTACGGCAGTGAACTGCAACCCGGACACATTGCGCCGTCCCTGCAAGGACTTGATGCGGGAAAATGCGTCGCCTATCTCGGAACATTTTCAAAACTTCTGATTCCCGGAATCCGAATCAGTTATCTTGTTCTGCCGACGGCACTGATGGAGAATTATAAAGACAGAATGTATCTTTACAATCAAACTGCATCAAAATTAGAACAACTGGCCCTGAGTGCTTTCATTCGTGATGGGCGCCTCGAACAGCAAATCAGACGAACAAGAAGACGAAAAAAGTCGCAATAACTAAAAACCGACACTAAAAATCTTTTTATTTTTCCGAAAGTGTCGATTGACTTCATGCATTGAACATTGTATAATGTATGTTAATATAAAATTATCATACATAATGAGGAGGAATACCGTAAATGGCACACTACTACAACGAACCGTCGCATACTTTCAGTGAATATCTTCTTATTCCCGGCTACACAAGCGAAACCTGCATCCCTGCAAATGTTTCCTTGCGTACTCCGCTTGTCAAATTCAAAAAAGGCGAAGAACCCGCTATATCTTTGAACATTCCGATGACTTCCGCCATTATGCAGTCTGTATCAAATGACACCCTTGCAATTGCACTTGCAAAAGAAGGCGGTATGTCCTTTATTTACGGCTCTCAGTCCATTGAAGATGAAGCCGCAATGGTTGCAAGAGTCAAGAATTACAAAGCAGGATTTGTTGTCAGCGACTCCAACCTGACTCCCGATCACAGCCTTGCAGACGTTCTTTCTCTGTTTGAATTGACCCACCATTCCACCGTTGCCGTGACAGACAACGGCGAAGCTAACGGCAAACTGCTTGGTGTTGTCACAAGCCGCGACTACCGTGTCAGCCGCATGGCTCCCGAAACAAAGGTCTGCGAATTTATGACCCCCATTGATAAACTCATCACCGCTCCCTTGACTACAACTCTCAAGGAAGCAAATGACATTATCTGGGAACACAAACTCAATTCTCTGCCGATCGTTGATGATAACGGCAATCTTGTTTATTTTGTATTCCGCAAGGACTACGCAAGTCACAAAGAAAATCCCAACGAAATGCTTGATGCAAATAAGCGTTTTATGGTTGGTGCCGGTATTAACACCATGGACTATGAAAAGCGTGTTCCGGCCCTTGTTGAAGCCGGTGCTGATGTTCTTTGCATCGACTCTTCCGAAGGTTATTCAATCTGGCAGAAACGCACAATCGACTTTATCCGCGCAAAATACGGCGACAGCGTAAAAGTCGGTGCAGGTAACGTTGTTGATGCGGACGGTTTCCGCTTCCTTGCAGATGCAGGCGCAGACTTCATCAAGATCGGCATCGGCGGCGGTTCTATCTGCATTACCCGTGAACAGAAAGGTATCGGCAGAGGTCAGGCTACTGCTGTTATCGAAGTTGCCGCAGCAAGAGATAAATATTTTGAAGAAACCGGCGTTTATATTCCGCTTTGCTCAGACGGCGGTATTGTACACGACTACCACATGACCCTCGCTCTTGCCATGGGTGCTGATTTCATGATGCTCGGCAGATATTTTGCCCGTTTCGACGAAAGCCCGACAAACAAGTTGATTGTAAACGGCCAGTATGTTAAGGAGTATTGGGGCGAAGGCTCCAATCGTGCCCGCAACTGGCAGAGATATGACCTCGGCGGCAAGGCAAAACTTTCTTTCGAAGAAGGTGTTGACTCCTATGTCACCTATGCCGGTTCTCTTCGCGACAACGTTGCAAAGAGCCTTTATAAAGTAAAATCCACCATGTGCAACTGCGGTGTTACAAATATTCCCGACCTGCAGAGAGATGCAAAAATCACACTTGTTTCCGCAACCAGCATCGTTGAAGGCGGATACCACGACGTAACCCTCAAAAATGCAAGCACACCGATCTGATCGAATTAAGTTTTAACGGAGGTTTCATCGATGCTTACCGATATTGAAATTGCCCAGTCCGTTACCCCGAAACACATTTCCGAAATTGCCGCAACCGCAGGCGTTGACGACAAGTATCTTGAATTATACGGCAGAAACAAAGCAAAGGTTGACCTGTCTTTACTTAAAGAAAGTGACAGAAAAGACGGAAAACTGATTCTTGTTACCGCCATCACGCCCACCCCCGCAGGCGAAGGCAAAACAACAACCACCATCGGCCTTGCAGACGGTCTTCGCAAGATCGGCAAAAATGTTGTTGTCGCCCTTCGTGAGCCCTCTCTCGGCCCCGTGTTCGGCATCAAAGGCGGTGCCGCAGGCGGCGGTTGGGCGCAGGTCATCCCCATGGAAGATATCAACCTGCATTTCACAGGTGACTTCCATGCCATCGGCGCAGCCAACAACCTGCTTGCCGCCATGCTTGACAACCACATTTATCAGGGCAACGCACTGAACATTGACCCCAGAAGAATTACATGGAAACGCTGTGTTGACATGAACGACAGACAGTTGCGTTTTGTAACCGACGGTCTCGGCGGCAGAATCAACGGTGTTCCCCGTGAAGATGGCTACGATATTACGGTTGCAAGTGAAATCATGGCTGTTCTCTGCCTTTCTTCCTCTATCACAGATCTCAAAGAAAGACTTTCCCGCATTATTGTCGGTTATACTTATAACGAAGAACCCGTTACAGCAGGTCAGTTGAATGCCGCAGGTGCAATGGCAGCATTGCTGAAAGATGCCCTTAAACCCAATCTTGTACAGACTCTTGAAGGAACGCCCGCCTTTGTACATGGTGGCCCGTTTGCAAATATCGCACACGGCTGCAACTCTGTCATTGCTACCAGAATGGCAATGAAACTGGGCGATTATGCCGTTACGGAAGCAGGCTTCGGTGCAGATCTCGGCGCACAGAAGTTCTTTGATATCAAGTGCAGGTATGCAGGCCTGAAACCGTCTGCCGTTGTTATGGTTGCAACGGTTCGTGCACTTAAAATGCACGGTGGTCTTGCCAAAACAGAACTCGGCACGGAAAACCTTGAGGCACTCGAAAAAGGTCTTCCCAATCTTCTTCGTCACGTTTCCAACATCCGCAATGTCTACAAACTGCCTTGTGTGGTTGCTGTCAACCGTTTTCCGACCGACACGGATGCAGAAATCAATCTCATCATTGAAAAATGCCGTGCACTCGGCGTTAACACCGTTCTTTCCACCGTTTGGGCAAACGGCGGCGAAGGCGGCAAGGAACTGGCAGAAGAAGTGATTCGTCTTTGTGAAGAAGAAAATGACTTCTCCTTCAGTTATGACCTTGATATGAGCATTGAAGAAAAGATTGCAACAGTTGCAAAGCGTGTTTACGGTGGCAACGGTGTCAACATTCTTCCCGCGGCAAAAAAACAGATTGACAATCTGACAAAACTCGGTTTTGACAAATTGCCCATCTGTGTTGCAAAAACACAATACAGTTTTTCGGATGATGCTACCAAACTCGGTGCCCCCGAAAACTTTGAAATCACGGTCAAGAATGTCAAAATCTCCAACGGCGCAGGCTTTATTGTTGTGCTGACGGGCGACATTATGACCATGCCGGGACTTCCGAAAGCACCTGCCGCTGAAAGAATTGATGTGGATGAAAACGGTGTTATTTCCGGTTTGTTCTGATTATAAAAATATATTAAGACTTGCTCTTTCCGGGCAAGTCTTTTTTTTGTGCAAAAAAAATAAGGGGTGTCCGAAGACACCCCGACAGATTAAATTTATCCGATAACAACTTTCAGGAAAACTTTCTTACCTTTTTTGACAACGATATATCCTTTATCAAAAGCATCCTTTGAAATGACAGTATTGACAGCCGTCATTTTTTCATCATCAACAGAAATGCCGCCCTGCTCAATGAGTCTTCTTGCTTCCCCTTTGGAAGGGGCAAGTTTGGTAGCCGCAAGAAGTGCAGTCAACTGAATACCGCCGTCAATAAAATCAGTTTCACTGATCGCAGAACTCGGCATAGTGGACACATCAACATTATTGGAGAACAAAGCCTTTGCGGTCGCTCTTGCCTTTTCGGCTTCTTCTTCACCGTGAATGAGTTTTGTGACTTCGTAAGCAAGTCTTTCCTTGACCGCATTGAGTTCACTGCCGGTGCATTTTTCGTACTCTGCAATTTCTTCAAGAGAAACGAAGGTCAGCATCTTGAGGCACTTAATAACATCGGCATCATCGACATTTCTCCAGTACTGATAGAATTCATACGGAGAGGTCTTTTCGGGATCAAGCCACACGGCGCCGCCTTCGGTCTTCCCCATCTTCTTACCTTCACTTGTAAGAAGCAGATTGAAGGTCATGCCGTAGACTTCCCTGCCGTCACAACGACGATTGAGCTCAATACCGCCGATGATATTGCTCCACTGATCATCGCCGCCGAGTTGCATAATACAATTCTGTGTGCGTGCAAGATGCAGGAAGTCATAGCTTTGCATGATCATGTAGTTCATTTCAAAGAAAGTAAGACCTTTTTCCATTCTCTGCTTGTAGCATTCAGCGGCAAGCATACGGTTGACGGAAAAATGAACACCGATTTCGCGCATGAAGTTTATGTAGTTGAGATTCAACAACCAGTCTGCATTGTTGACCATGACAGCTTTACCGTCAGAGAAGTCAACAAGACGGGACATCTGCTTGCGGAAGCATTCAATGTTATGATCGATGGTTTCACGGGTGAGCATTTTTCTCATATCGGTCTTGCCCGAAGGGTCACCGACCATGCCCGTGCCGCCACCGAACAGTGCGATAGGAGTATGGCCCGCTCTCTGCATGTGTGCCATAACCATGACCTGTACAAAATGGCCGACATGAAGGCTGTCTGCCGTGGGATCAAAACCGATATAGAAACGAATCTTTTCGTTGGTGATAAGATCCTTGATTTTTTCTTCATCTGTTGTCTGCGCAATCAAACCTCTTGCTTTGAGTTCTTCAAAAACAGTCATATATTTTTTCCTCCTGAAAAAAAATAACGTCCCCGGATATATTCCGAGGACGCAGAATATGCGTGGTACCACCTCAGTTTATCACATCCTCGCGGATATGACCTTACGAAGTCAAAAAACTTCCGGCGCTGTAACGTGCGCGCACGGCAACGCCTACTGATTTATTCAGCATTGCAGCTCAGGGATGTATTTCACTCGCCCCTCACGGTTTCTTACACCAACCGAAACCTCTCTTCGCATCGGATGCAGGGTTACTTCTTCCCGTCTTCGCCATTGAATGTATTATACACATATGAAAAATAATTGTCAAGCATTTTCTTTTTATAACACACCTGCATCCACCAACAGTTGCCTTGCGGCATCACGGTGGACTTGCGTAAGCGTGATTCCGCCGTTCATGCGGGCGAGTTCATTGATTCTGCCATCGATATCAAGCGCAGAAATGGAAGTGTAAGTCTTTTCATCACGCACATTTTTTTCTATTAAAAAATGCGCATCGGCGCGGCTGGCAATCTGCGAAAGATGCGTAATGCAAAGCACCTGCCTGTTTTTTGCCGCCTGCTTGAGTTTTTTACCGATCTTTTCAGCTGCTCTGCCGCTGACCCCTGCATCAATTTCATCAAAAATCAGCGTAGACACAATGTCCTTGTCCGCAAGCGCATTTTTGATAGCCAGCATAACACGGGACAATTCACCTCCGGATGCAACTTTTGCCAAAGGTTTCGGATCCTCACCGGGATTTGCCGTAATATAAAATTCAATATTATCCGCTCCCGTTTCAGTCGGTTCTGTTGACATGAAATGCACAAGAAAACTTGCATTGGGCATATCCAGAAAATGAAGTTCATCTTCAATGCACAAGCGAAGTTTTTCCGCCGCAGACTTTCGTTTATCGGAAAGTATTTTTGCAACGGCAAGCAATTCCTGTTCCGCTTTATCACATTTCACTTGTAATTTTTCTATAACCGCCTGCGCATTGATAAGCCTGTCATATTCCTCACGGCAATCCTGCAAAAAGTTAAGCATCTGCCCTTCATCGTTGCCGTATTTTTTGGAAAGACGGTATAAAAGGTCGAGTCGTTCTTCGATTTGATCAAGATCCGAATCCGCACCATCTACCTGTGACAAGACAGAGGATGTTTCCTCACGGCAATCATAAAGAATAGATATTGCTTCCTGCAGACTTGTATTCAAAACCGAAACTGACGGACTGACTTTTGAAGCCTCATCAATGCAATGCACAGCATGGTCAACTGACGAAACTGCATTGTCAAGAGAAACAAACGCACCGTTCAAAGCTTTGTTGAGTTTATCAAGATTACGAATCATCTTTTTCTGTGCATTCAACTGCTCTCGTTCACCAATTCTGATATCAGCAACCTCAAGCTCACGGATCTGATATTGCAGAAGATCCATTCGGCGTTCCTTGTCGGTTTCAGACTGTATGGCCTTTTTCAGTTCCGCTTTACACGAAGACCAAATCTCAAAAGCAGTTTTATATGCATTGAAATTTTCTTCAAGATCACCGTAACTATCAACAAACTGAAAATGCTGCTCAGCATTCAGAAGATCCTGACTGTCTCGCTGACCGTGAATATTCATCAGCATCATACCGATTCTGCGCAAAACAGATACAGTTACAGTTGCACCGTTGACATGACACAGATTTCTGCCGTCTTTATACAGTTTTCGCTGCAATAACAGACTGCCGTCAGATTCAACAGGCAGTTCCAGGGATTCCAGCAGATCATTGACCGGTTTTGCAACAAAAGCAAAATACGCCGACACATTGGCTGATACACAGCCGGTACGGATGAGTTCACGGGACGTTTTTTCACCGAGAACGGCATTGATAGAATCAATAATAATGGACTTTCCTGCACCCGTTTCACCCGTCAGCACATTAAATCCGTTGACAAAGTCAACAGATGCTTTTTCAATGATGGCAATGTTTTCAATCTGTAAATTGCAAAGCATGGTAATAAAACTTATTTAATACTTGAAATAACTTCGTCGATCGTCTTTTTGATTTCTGCTGCACCTGCTTCGTTACGGCAAAGAATGAAAATGGTATCATCCCCCGCAAGTGTACCGACCACACCGGGCAGATTCATGGAGTCAATAGCCGCACAAGCCGCCTGCGCCGTACCGACATGACACTTAACAAGGCAGATGCCCATGGCGCAATCCGTATAAACCACGGATTCTGCAAAAATAGCATGATATTTATTCAGTTTACTATCAGGATTATTTGCGGGAATACAGTATTTATATTCGCCCGTAGCGGAAGACTGCTTGACTATTCGCAGTTCCTTAATATCTCTTGAAACCGTCGCCTGTGTGACTTCCACCCCTGCTTCACACAGCTTATTCATCAGGTCTTCCTGTGTGCTGACACAGTTCTGTTCAATAATCTGCACAATCAGAGCCTGTCTGTTTTTTTTCAACATCATCTTTCCTTCTTTCCGTTTACCGATTGAGTGACATTTTGACATTCAGAACATCTACAAAGTTGATCGGTTTGATTTTTATAAATTCCGCTTTGATATCAGCTTTCGTAACCTTTAAAACAGAATTCTCATTGAGTGTGACGGGAGGCTCTCCGTCATAAGAAGCCACAAGTACACCCGTTTCCCTGCGCTTTCCGCAAGAAAGTTCCAGCACAGAGTCGGGTCTGAAAATAAAGGGGCGCAAATTCAATTGATGCGGACAAATGGGAGTCAGCAACATTGCATCCAATGTCGGCTCGGCAATCGGACCTCCGGCGGCTAATGTGTATGCGGTTGAACCTGTCGGCGTGGAAACGATAACACCGTCTGCAATGTAGTCGGCGATCAATTGCCCCGACAGACGGACTTCAATATCAACAAGACTCATATTGTTCATTCCTCTTGAAACAACAAGGTCATTGACACAGATTCCGCTTGTAATCAGTTCATCTCTTTCATACAGATCCGCTTTCAGAAGCATCCGTTCTTCGATTTCATACTTCCCTGTTACAAGACAGCGGAGCATCTGTAACTCATCGGCATCCACACCGCAAAGATAAGCAAGATGCCCTGCATTGATCCCGAGAATGCGTTTTCCTTTGACCGCCGCCATTTTTGCGGCATGGATCATACTGCCGTCACCGCCGACAGAAATCACAAAATCACAAGAATCCGTCAGATCTTCCTCAGGCAGAAACCGTGCATTTTTCACATCTTTGAAGGTCAATTGCAGAGTATCGGAAAACAAATAATTGATCTGCAGCAAGTCAAGCTCTTTGCAAACATTCAAAGTAATATCAAACGCATTCTGACGGGTCAGATTCGGTATAACAGCGACTGTCATTCCGTATCACCGCCATTCAACAAATCGTGAGAAGCCTGTACAACGGCCTGCGGATCCACATTTTGTGCATTGCCGCTCCCTTTTTGAATGTACATCAGATATTCAATATTCCCTTCCGGACCTTTAATCGGAGAAAAGTCAAGGCCGAGTACGGAAAATCCGTTTTCATTTGTAAAATCAGTAATTTCGCGAACAACATCGATATGTGTCTGCATATCCCTGACAACACCTTTCTTGCCGACCCGTTCCCTGCCGGCTTCAAACTGCGGTTTAATCAGGCAGACCCCTTGTCCGCAATCCGTCAGCAACGGTAACACGGCAGGCAAAACAAGTTTCAGAGAAATAAACGATACATCCACACTGAAGAAATCAATCGAATCGGGAATTTGTTCATTGGTAACGTAGCGGATGTTTGTGCGTTCGAGATTCACAACACGGTCGTCACTACGCAGTTTCCAGGCAAGCTGCCCGTAGCCTACATCCACGCAAAAGACCTTTTTGGCGCCGTTTTTGAGCATACAATCCGTAAATCCGCCCGTTGATGCACCGACATCCATGCAGATTTTATCCTGTAGCGTGATCGGAAAATTCTGCATGGCTTTTTTCAGTTTATATCCGCCGCGGCTTACAAATTCCATTCCGCCGCGTACTTCAATGCGGTCATCTTCCGTGACCGTCATGCCGGCTTTGAGTGCCTTCTGATCATTGACATACACAATGCCGGACATAATAAAAGCCTTTGCTTTTTCACGGCTTTCGCTCAGACCTTTTTCAAACAAGAAAGCATCAAGTCTTTTCTTTTCAGCCACTTCCGGTCACCTCCTGAACGGTTTTGATCATGCCGTCTGTATCAAGACGATATTTTGCAAGTTGCGCCTGCACGGTATTATGAATCGGAAAAGCATCTTCAACGGCAACACTGCGGTAAGCACCATTGAATCCTTTTTCAAGCAGATCCATAGCGAATGTTTCACAGATTCCGCCATGCTTTTGTCCTTCTTCAAAGAAGATAACATATTTTTTTGAATTCGCTGTTTCAATTGCTTTTTTATCTATGGGTTTAATTCTGTTAAGTTTCAGAACTGCGCAAGGAATTTCATTTTTCAATTTCTGCACGGCATTGGCGGCATTTGCAAAAATTCTGCCGTATGTAACAAGAAGCACTTCTGCATTTTCGTCGCCATAGTAATCAAAAGCCTCAAAAGAGGGGGTAAAGTCATCGGGCAATGCGGATTCTTTGCCACGCGGATACCGAACGGCAGTCACGCCGTCGGAATGATAAAAGGCGTTGACAAGACTGTTGTTAAGTTCTTTGTAACTTGCGGGACTGTAAACAGTCACATTGGGGATTGTATTGAGAAAAGCGGCATCAAAAATCCCTTGATGCGACATACCGTCTTCCCCAACAAAACCGGCTCTGTCAATTGCAAATATCATTTTCAGATTCTGCATTGCGGCATCATGAATAATCTGATCATAAGAACGTTGCAGAAATGAGGAATAAACAGCAAAAACAGGCAACATCCCGCCTTTTGCCAGGCCGGAACAAAATGTTGCGGCGTGTTCTTCTGCAATGCCGGCATCAAAAAAGCGTTCCGGGTATTTTCCCGCGAAATCAGCAAGCCCGGTTCCGACAGCCATTGCCGCGGTGACGGCACAGATGCGTTTATCTTTTGCCGCCGCCTGTACCATAAAATCTCCAAAACAGGAAGAAAAGTTTTCACCGCTTGCGGGGGGCTCCCCCGTCACGGGGTCAAAACGTGAAATACCGTGAAAGACTTCAGGCAATTTTTCCGCCTGTTCAAAACCTTTTCCCTTTACGGTATTGATGTGCAACACAACGGGAATATTCATCGACTTCGCCGCTTCCATGGCTGTACACAACTGTTCGATGTTATGACCGTCGATCGGGCCGATATAACGGAAGCCGAGATCTTCAAACATAGTGCTGTTGTAGATCATGTTTTTAATATTGGTTTTCAAATTATAAACCGCTTTTGCCAGCGACTTACCGACAAGCGGAATATGCATCAGAAAACGTTCGGTACCTGCTTTGAATTTCACATACCGCGGGTTGGCACGAATTACGGCAAAATAACGTGCAAGTGCACCGACATTCTGCGAAATGGACATTTCATTGTCATTGAGAATAACAAGCAAGCGACAATCTGAGCGGCCTGCATTGTTGAGTGCTTCATAAACCATACCACCCGTAAAAGCACCGTCCCCGACAACAGCAACGGTATATGCATCATTTTTTTTGATTTTATTTGCCTGTGCAAGCCCGTATGCCGCAGACAAAGCCGTGCTTGAATGCCCGGAATTAAACTTATCATGTTCGCTTTCCGTCGTTCTTGTAAAGCCCGACAAACCACCGGGCTGACGGATAGTTGAGAATCGCTCATACCGCCCGGTGAGTAATTTGTGGACATACGATTGATGTCCGACATCCCACACGATGGCATCGTCGGGAGATGCAAACACTTTATGCAGGGCGATTGTCAATTCCACCGCCCCCAGGTTCGATGCAAGATGTCCACCGTTGACACTCAGGGTTTCAATCAGCGTATTTCTGATCTCCTGCGCAAGAACAGGCAGTTGCGCATCGGGTATTTTTTTCAGATCCGACGGCGAGTGCACCGTCGGCAAATACTTCATTTCCATTTTATACTTTTCTGTTCACAAGCTGTAATGCAAATGCCCGCAGAAATACGGCGCGCTCTCCGAATACAGATAATGCATCCACAGCATTTTTTGTATATTCCTCCGCAAGCTCACGTGCCCGTTGCGCACCGAGCAATGCGGGATATGTTGCTTTGTTGTTCACTTTATCGCTGGATGTTTCATCTTCATCATCCAGAAGATCATCGACGATCTGAAAAGCAAGCCCGAGATTTTCGGCAAACTGTCCTGATTTTTCAATCATTTCTGCTGTTGCCCCTGCCGCAATACAACCGAGTTGACAAGCGGCCCTGATCAATGCGGCGGTTTTGTAGCGATCCATCAGGAACAAATCATCAATCGTACTTTTTTTGCCTTCCATAGCAAGATCCACAAATTGACCGCCGATCATGCCGTTCAGCCCTGCACAGGAAGACAAAACGCCGACTGCTTTGATTGCGGCTTGTGCAGAAACAGATTTTTGTTCGACAGCCTGTGCAATCAATGAAAATGCATGTGTTAATAATGCATCACCTGCAAGCAACGCATTGGCTTCACCATATTTTTTGTGGCTGGAAAGTTTACCTCTGCGATAATCATCATTATCCATGCAAGGCAGATCATCATGCACCAGAGAATAGGTGTGAATGAACTCAACAGCCGCGGCAAAAGGAAGTGCATTTTCGGCTTTGCCACCACAAAGTTCACAAAATGCAAGACAAAGCACGGGGCGCACGCGTTTTCCGCCGCTCTCTAAAGAATACATCAGCATTTCACGCATATCAGCTTTTTCATGCTCTGCAACAGCAACAAAAGACGGCAAGGCTTCTTCAAACATTTGAGCATAGCCGGTAACGGTCATTCTATCAGACATCTTGTGCCTCCGTTTCGTCCAAAGTCATGATTTTCAGTTCTGCTTCTTTTAAAGTTTTATCACAAAAGGAAGATAGTTTTGCTCCTTTTTCAAACAATTTAACAGCTTCATCCAAGGAAAGATTTCCGTTCTCAAGTTTCAAGACAATTTCTTCAAGTTGTCTGATTGCAGATTCATATGTCATTTTTGGCATATTCGCCACCGACTTTCTCAAATATTTCAACCGAGTCAACCGCACATTTTACAGTACCGTCGATCATGGAAACAGCAATCCGATCTCCGTTTTTCAAATTACGTGCATCGGATATGATTTTTTCATTTTTATAAACAACAGCATAACCGCGGCTGAGTACTTTCAACGGACTCAATGAATCCAATTTTGCAATCAGCAGCCCGCATTTGTTTCTTTGTTTTGTAAGAAAATCCAGCCGAGCATTCTTTAAGCGCGCAGACAATGCATCCGCATATTGTTTTTCTGTATCAAAAAAATGCGCGGGAGCAGAAAAACTGCGTGCACGAAGCAAGGAATCAAGACACATCCGTTCATCCGTTATTTTTTCATTCACCAACGAAAAAATCGTATTGTATAAAGCCTGATTTTTTCTGCTTTCTTCATTTATATCAGGGGTAACCAATTCAGCCGCCGCAGATGGTGTAGGCGCACGCAAATCTGCAACAAAATCACAAAGCGTGAAATCTGTTTCATGGCCGACAGCCGATACAATCGGCGTTGTGCAATGATAAACCGTGCGCACCAGCGTTTCATCATTAAAAGCCCACAAATCTTCTATGGAACCGCCACCGCGACCGAAAATAATAACATCGCAAACTTTTTTTACATCCATTGCCGCAATAGCACAACGGATTTCAGTTGCCGCCGCCTCCCCCTGCACACTGACAGGACAAAACACAACCGTTGCAACAGGCCATCGGCGGGAAATAATATTCAGAATATCCTGCACAGCCGCCCCCGTCGGCGACGTTACAACACCGATGCGTTTCGGATAAGCAGGGATTTTCTTTTTATGCGAAACAGCAAAAAGTCCTTCTGTTTCAAGCCGTTTTTTCAACTGTTCAAAAGCGATTGCCAATGCACCGACACCGTCGGGTTGCATATCTTCAACATAAATCTGATACACGCCGTCACGTTCATACACACTCACTCTGCCGCGAACAATTACTTTCATTCCGTTCTGCGGCGCAAAACGAAGTTTTGCAGCACTCCGGCTGAACATAACAGCCTTCACAGCCGCCTGTGCATCCTTGAGTGTAAAATAAAGATGCCCCGAGCGATAATGTCCCGAAAAATTGGAAATTTCGCCGCAAATCAACACATCCGCAAGACGCGTATCTGCATCAAGAAGACTTTTTACAAACAAATTCAATTGTGAAACGCTGATTGCAATTTTCTGCATTCTTTTCACCGGGTATTCATTAGGTATGTTAAATAAGCAATTCCTGCGGCATTATCCGAAGAATAAAAAGGATCTGAAAAAACACAATCAAAATGCTTTTGCAGTTCATCTCTGATAATCAGATCAGACATAACACCGCCGGAAAACAGAATCGGAAGATCAGGGTATTTCTGCACACAATTTTCCGCCATCAAGCGCAATGCCGCGGCAATATAAGCAAGACAATAAGCGGCAATATCCGCAGGCAAGCCCCCTTTTTCAAGCATCTGCCGACACTTGTTTTCAAGCCCCGACAAACTTGGAGAACCATCCCGCATGAAGGGTTTTATTTTGTATTTTTTATTACTTTGTCCAGCAAGATCTTCCAAATATCGGCCGGCCGGAAACGGCAAATGCAACATTTGTCCGACACGGTCAACAGCCTGTCCGGCTTTCAGATCCAAAGAAGATGCAATCAGGCGGGTTTTTATTATTTTATGCAAATCGGGCTGTACCAATACCGCTTCGGTCGTACCACCCGAAACATGAAATGCAATATGTTCTTTCTGCAACAGATCTTCCCTGTTTGCGGAAAAAGCGGCAGCGGCAATATGCCCACACTGATGTGAAAAATGATAAACGGGAATCCGCATGGCACAAGCCATACTTTCGGCGAGTGCCTTACCGACCGTAAAACACGGCATATAGGAGCCTTCTTCATCACGGGGCGACACGGATACCCCGATCGCATCAACAGCAATTTTTTCATGCTGATACAAATCCTGCATCAATTGCGGCAAATTCTGCACGTGCTGAAAAACCGCATCGCGCTGACGCAGTCCGACTTCTCCGTCCTTTACTTTCAGAATGCGGCGCTGAAAACCGACAATGCCCGATTGAGGCGAAAATAAAGAAAGACTTGTTGTATAATTACTTGTATCAATTCCGAGATAACAAGACATCGTCATTATTCAGCAGAATCAGCAAGTTCACGTGACAAGGAGCCGAGTACACCGTTGATAAAGGACGCATCTTCCGTTGTTGCATACTTTTTGGCAAGTTCAACAGCCTCATTGATTGAAACCGATACGGGGATATCGTCAAAATACAGCATTTCACTTGCCGCAAGACGCAAAACAGTCAGCGTAACTCTTGAAAGTCTGTTCAGTGCCCATTTTTGTGAAAGTGCAGAAAGTCTCTCATCAATATTTGCAATATTTTCCATTGTGCGAACAGCAATTTCCATTGCAAACGAATCAACCGCAAACAATCCGCTTTCATCTGCAAATTCAGCAAGTTCCTGCAGAGTGCTTTCGGCATTGAACATTTTCTCAAAAAGCAATACAAAAGCCTGCTCGCGCATTTCTCTTCTCGTCATATCCAAGTCCCCTGTATACAATATTTTGGAGTATTATAGCATATTAAAATTTTATATACAAGTTTTTTTGCATATTTTCTTGTATATTTTTGTTTTTATGCAAAAGCAAAGGTGTATCAAAAAAATTACCGATGATACACCTTTTGTTACATTATTCAACTTTTGTAAAACTGTGGCTGACGCCGTTGTATACATTTTTCGGCACACGGAACACATAATGACGAACCACAGCTTCGCCTTCTGCATCTGCAACATCTCTTGTGCCGTTGACATAAAAAATACAACTGTCAACATTATACGAAACAGAATCAATGGTGTGTTTTGTTTCCGCATTGGCTTCACGAACAGAAAGCACAATCAGATTCCATGAATCATAGAAATCAGAATTGCGATAAATTGCCGCGCCTTCCGGTGTTGCCGTCATTTCCGAATACAAAGCATTTGCTTTTGCAATCGAATCAGGTTGTTCCGGCGTTGCAAAAAACTCCTCAAATTGAGCAGGCGTCTGAATAATTTCAGGAGTAACCGCAACCGAAACATGCTCAAGATAAGCCACATCCTCCACGATATAATCAAGATAACACATCAGCATTCCGGAAATGGGTTCCTGCAACGCATTGGACGGTTGTACAATATAACCGTTATTATTTGTCACATACTCCGTAGCAGTGTTGATCACCTCGCCTGTTTCCGGATCAGTTACAACATCTGAAACCGGTATGTCTGCATTGTTACAGGCAGTACAACACAAACAAACCAATACAAGCATCAATAAATAACCAATATTTTTTTTCATGCGAAAGATCTCCTTTTATTTTACAAATTAAAAATAGTCGAAAAGAGTTAAATTATGCTTTACTTTTTGCGTAAAGAGGGGTAAAATGTAAAAAAACAACCAAAATGGAGACAATTATGAAATCTCTGAAAGAATTATACTGCATCGGACGCGGTCCGTCAAGTTCTCATACTATGGGCCCTGTCAAAGCGGCAAAACTTTTTGCAACTGAAAATGCGGATGTTGATCGTTTTGAAGTTACACTGTACGGTTCATTAGCACTTACGGGAAAAGGTCACCAGACCGACCGCGCAATCAAAGAAACCCTTGATCCGATCCCTTGCAATATCATTTTCGATGAAGAAAATGAAAGCATGCCCCATCCCAACACGATGGACATGAAAGCATACAAAAATGATGCTGAAATTGCATTTATGCGTGTTTACAGTGTCGGCGGCGGTGCAATCAAGGTCGAAGGCAGACCTGATATTGACACACTTGACATCTATCCCGAAAACACATTCAGGGAAATTGCCGCGTTCTGCATTGAACATAACATGCGCATTTCGGATTATTGCTTCTTGCGCGAAGGTGAAGAAATAAAAGCACATCTTGCAACCGTGTGGCAGACCATGAAACACTGCATTGCTGCAGGTCTTGCCGCTTCCGGAGAATTGCCGGGCGGGCTTCATGTTGAAAGAAAGGCACAGTATCTTTTCAATCAGCGGCACATCGATGAAAGCGAAGCAACAAGAGAAAACCGTCTTGTGTGCGCATATGCATATGCCGCAAGCGAACAGAACGCTGATGCAGGTATTGTGGTTACCGCTCCCACTTGCGGGGCTTGCGGTGTTGTCCCCGCGGCTTTGTATTATACGCAACTAAAAAAAGGATTTTCGGATGATGATATTATCCGCGCATTGGCCGTCGGCGGCATCATCGGCAATCTGATCAAAACCAATGCCACCATTTCAGGCGCGGCATCAGGCTGTCAGGCAGAAATCGGCTCCGCCTGCTCCATGGCAGCTGCGGCACTTGCCGAACTGTATGAAATGGGAATCGGACAAATTGAATATGCGGCTGAAGTTGCAATGGAACATCATCTCGGCCTTACCTGTGACCCGATTCACGGGCTTGTACAAATTCCCTGCATTGAGAGAAATGCTGTTGCCGCCATGCGTGCAATCAATGCATTGAGCCTCGCAAATTTCCTTTCAGGTTCAAGAAAAATCAGTTTTGACATGGTGGTTGAAACCATGCATGAAACAGGCAGGGATCTCGCTTATCAATATCGCGAAACGAGCGAAGGCGGCCTTGCAAAATTGTATCAGAAAAAGAAAATGAGCATCAAAAGGCAACTACCGTAACTGTGCATAAAATATTTTTTTTGCGGCGATTTTTTCGCCGCATTTTTATTGCATCAATAATCTGAATCGCTGTACGGCATCTGCAAAAGCAGCTTCCTTGGTTGCATAAACAAATTTATGTTCAATCTTTTCACTTGTCAGATCGTTCAAACCGTCAAATGTAACAAGGTGCGGTTCAACGGACACAAAGCAATCACGACCAAACTCACGGTCATATGCTGTCAATATTTCTTTGATTTTTGCATTGCCGCAACCGGCAGGAACAATTGCACCATGATCAAAAGAATCTTTGATATGAAAATACGCAATATACTTTTTTAAAAGTTCATATGCGGCGGGATAGGGATCATACCCCTGTAATCTGAAATTGCCCATATCAAAACAACATTTCAACACACCGCCGAAGCAGTCCAACAGTTCCAGACATTTTTCGGGAGATTCACCGTAAAGTCCCGCTTCATTTTCAAGACAAAGTTGTTTATTGTATCTTGCAGCAACATGCAGCATTTTTTCTGTTTTATCGAAAACTGTATTTTTATACGCAGGATCGGACATACCGTCCGGTCTGTAAAAACTGAAAATACGAATCAGGTTACAGGAAAGAATATCCGCAATGTAACAAACATTTTCTATTGTTTTTATATATTCCGACATGGCACAGTCTGCGGAGACTTTACCGAGCGGCGAGCCGATTGCAGACACCTGAATATTATATTTATTTAATTTCTCTGCAATTTCCGTTGCTTTGTTTTCCGGCCATTGCGCAACATTGATACCGTCCGCATTGCGCACTTCAATATATTGCAAATGATTCTGTTTCAACCCTTGCAACTGCTTGTCAAAATCCAGATCATATTCATCAGCAAATGCAGAAAGAAAAAACATTGCAACACCCCATCTCGCTAACACATAATTATATTATATTTCTTTCATATCCATGTGTCAACCTTGAACATTTGATTGACAGATGCTGTTTTATTGTGTAAAATGAATTCATATTAACAAATTAACAAAGGAGGATTGTTTTCCATGAAAAAGAAAAAAGCGGCCGCACCGCCGACTGCATTGCGACATCCGAATGCAATCGGTATCAAAGAAGGCATCGGTTACATGTTCGGTGATATCGGTAATCTGCTGGTATTGACCTTCATCTCGACATTTCTCAAAGTGTTCTATACCGACAGTCTGATGGTCGGTTTTGATGCGGATAAGGTTTACAATGACATTACGGTTCTGTTCCTTGTTGTCCGTCTGTGGGATGCAATCAATGATCCGATGTGGGGCTTGATTGTAGATGCAAGAAAACCGACAAAGGACGGAAAATTCAGGCCTTATATCAAAGTGGTCAGCATACCGCTTGCCGTGTCCTGTATTCTCTGTTTCCTGAATATCAGCAAATTTATCAGCAATTATACCATTCTTCTTGCCTTTGCGTATATCACATATACCGCTTTCGGTATGTTATATACAGGCATGAATATCCCCTACGGCTCTCTTGCTTCGGTCATTACGGATGATCCGAAAGGCAGAACTCTGCTTTCGACCTTCCGTTCCATCGGCGGCGGTGTCGGCGGTGCAATGCCCACCCTTGTCGGACAGGCTCTCATTTACAGCAAGATCGAACAAGCCGACGGAACCATTGCCTCACAATTCAGCGACAAACGTGCATTTATTCTTGTTCTTGCATTCTCCGTGGCTTCTGCCGCAATGTATCTGACTTGCCTCAAAACCACCAAAGAACGAATTCAGTCTGCACCCGAAAAGAAGAAAATCGACATCAAAAATACCTACGGCTCCCTGTTCAAGAGCCTGCCGTTCATGATGGTCATGATTTCCGGTGTGCTTATCAGCGGCCTTCTGCAGTTCGGTTCCTTCTCGCAGTATCTTTATAAAAACTATTTCGGGGATTCCAATCTCGGCATTTTCAACACACTTTGTACCTACGGCCCCATGGCTGCACTCATCCTCTTTGTGCCCAAAATGGTTGAAAGATTCGGCAAAAAGGAACTTTGCGTATGCGGTTTGTGCCTTTCTTCTGCCGCTGCAATTTTCAATGCCGTATTCCTTCCGGGTAAAATTTTATACTTCGTCATGCAGGCACTTATCGGTCTCGGCTATTCCTTCATGAGCATCACAAACTGGGCAATCGTGATGGACTGCATCGATTATCACGAATACACAACATACGAAAAAAGCGAAAGTGCCATTTATGCTGTGTACACATTTGCAAGAAAAGTCGGTCAGACCATTGCAGATTCCGGCGGAATGCAGTTGCTTAAAAAGACAGGATACAGCGACAAACTCAAGGATACAATCTCAACCGCAAAAGGCTCTGTCGGACACAATATTTACAGAATGTGCGCCATCGTACCTGCGATTGTTTACACTTTGATTCTGATTCTGACGATTATCTATCCGCTTTCCAAGAAAAAGCTGATTCCGATTCAGGAAGAATTACAGCAAAGACGAGCGAAAGCACTTGAAGAATCAAAACAGGTTGCAACAGCAGAATAAGTTCTAACGGAAAGCCGTGGCAGATTGCCACGGCTTTCTATATTAAAGTGTTTAACCGAAGAAGTGTGCAAAGAATGTCATCAACGCATTATAAATACTCTTCAGGAAGTTAATAATCTGCGCAAAGAAACTCAGATTATCTGCAGTCGTATCATCGTCGTAACCGGGCAGTGTCACATTGCTGTCTGCAGGAGCATTGTCAATTGTAAATTCACAAACAAGCGGCATTGCTACGGTCATAAGAACCAATTCAAGCCCCCTCATGCGGCTGATCGCATCCCCTGCATAGCGCAGCAAATCTTCATTCACATCATAGCCGAGCAAGTTGGTCACAAACGCAAGAACGGCTGCAAATTCTTCGGCAGACACATCTGCAAGTGCATAATGCAATACTGCGGCAAGACCTCTTGTGACAAGCATGACTTCAGGGCTGTATCCCTGAAAGTTTTCGTCACCGACAACCTCAGCCTGATAAATTTCAACTGCAAGATCAACAAGATCAGCATAATCACTCGCAGGAATTGAAATATCATACTGACCGAGATACGATTCAATGCTCATTTCACCATCTTCGGCATCCTTCTCATAGAAGGGCCATACAATGACTTCATTTGCCTTGTCAAGCACTCTTGTCATGATGTCATACATCTGAGCATCCGTTTCTTTGTCAAGTTTCATCAATTTAAGCACAGATGCTGTTTTTGTATAGGAAAGGACAGTACTGCGCATACCGATCCATGTGCAGATCTTGGAGTATGCAGTCATGTCCGTTGCCGCCAGGGCAAGTGCTGTTTCCGTAATGCCGGGAGGCAGTAAAACAGTGTCAACGGATGTTACTCTGCGGGTTTCAAATTTAACATCATCAGAGAAGGTAACAATACGATAAGGGCAAGGATAGCAGAACATGGAGCCTGTAACAACATCATATATTACAGATCCGTCTTCCGCAGTGTAGTTAGCAATATCATGGTCATGCGTATGTCCTGTAAAAATATACTTCACACCATTCGTTGCAAGAATTTCAGCAAGAGCAACATCGCCTTCAACAATGGCGGTCGGATGCAGTTGTTTTGCAAAAACAAAATGGTCTGTAAGATTGTGATGCATCATGGCAATCAGTTTTTTACCGTCTTCTTTTGCTTTTACACACTGCTGACGAACCCACTCCGCACGCTCTGCATTCATTCCGTGCGAGCTCTGACCGGGATTTGTACTGTCAATTGCAAGCAATCTGTATTCGCCGTTGAGTTCTGATACATAAGAAGCAGATTGCGAATCCCGTGCAATCGCCGCAGCGTAACCGAAATCGGTATAAATCTGACCGAATTCTTCCGCCGAGGTATTGAAAAGATCGTGATTTCCGGGGATGACAAAAACCTGTTTACCGCTTTTTGCTTCAAACTCGGCAAGCAATGATGCCAGTACGGTGTGCTGTTCAATCATGCCGTCGTTTGTGATATCACCGGGCAACAAAACAATATCGCATTCATCGGTTTCAGCAAGCGCAAGATAAGCATGCAACAGTGCAACCGATTCCTCCGGCATCTGGCCGCCGTGTCCGGCGTGGAAGAAATCAGGATTTACATTGTTGTGCTTTGTAACGGGTGTTGTTACAATTTCAGGATCAAAATGCAGGTCATTGGCAACAGAAACAACAAGAGGGGCATCTGCCGCGACTGCAAAGGAACCAAAACATGACAGCAACAGAACTGCTGACAAAAAGACGGATAAAAATTTTTTCATACACATCGCTCCTATAGTTATGGATGTTGATATTTTATCTCTGTTTTATACTTTCGTCAATAAACATTGGTCGACATTTTTTCATTTCTGCTTATTATACAAACAACAATATGTCTTTTTGTGCAAAATCAACACTGAAAACGGTGACTGATATTGAATATCAGCCACCGTTTTCAATTACAAAGTCAATTTGCCAAACCTTCGAAAAAGGCTTTGATCTTTTCGAAAATCATCTTGAACCATTCAATGATTCGTTCGAAGAAAGAGATGAGACCATTGGATGCCAAACCGTCTTCATCAAGCACGGAATCAAATTTCAGATTCAGGAAGTCTGCCAGCTGCATGCCAAAGTTCTTAACCTGTTCATCATCACTGAATCGCAGAAGATCCAGCATAAACCTCCATGAGCCGTTGAAATCCTTGAGGAAATCGGAAACACCTTCACTTGCAGCATATCCGCCGACATAGATCCAATAAAGCACTGCAAGAATATTATCACTGCCGTATGTTCCCTGCTCGCAAAGTTTTTCAAGTGCAGTGAATACACCTGTCAGCGTTTCGCGTTCACTTACATCAAATTCATTATCTTCACAAATCAATTCCACAATAATGTCTTCATTGTTCTTATAGAAAATGATCTTCAATGCATAACGAAGGAGGATGGTCAACAGATCGGCGCTTGCACCTTCCACAATATAAATGGTTTCACCTGTTGCCGAAGTTTTTTCATTTACACCGCCGACAAGGAAATTGAGAATTGATTCGTCTTCCGGAAGTTCAAAACCGGTATCTTCAAAAACATCGGCAAGAAGCCCTATAAGCAAACCGTTGATATCAATTTCCGATTCAAACTGCAGATTGTAGATCGGGCGGATTGTATCGAGAAGTACAAACACACCGTGCAATACATTTTCAACAGCAGTCGAAAGCATACCGGACTGTGCAAAATACAGAATATTGGGCAGAATATTAAACAACTCAACAGCAGGATCTGCATAAACACGGTCAAGCAGATTGAATATCGGAACGATAATGTGTTTCAGAATAAAACTCTGATCGGCCTGTGTATCTGCAAGGTACCGCTGTGCACTTACAATATCCTTATCATCACAGCCGAGTGCTTCGAGAATCGGCACAATACCGTGTGCATAGCCCTCGTAACCGAATGCCGTGATCTGTCCGTCAAGAATAACAATATCCTGATCAGCAAGAATAAATGCAAGCAGATTATTGACGGGAGCAAGAGCCACGCAAAGGGCATCAAGGAATCCATCCTTATCACCGTCTTCAAAGCCCCATTGCGAATCTTCCGTTACATCGTTCCAATCGGAAATATCCATATTGAGCAGATACAGAATTTCTTCGTAACCGTCAATATCTGTTACCAGATCACGGATTTCAATGATGATCTTGGAAAGATTTTCATTTCTGTAGATCTCACCGCCCACAAGATCACTGAGCATTACATCAAGTTCCTGCATGCCGAGCAGGTAGAACATATTGTCAATGAAATCAGAAAGATTATCAACGATATACTGCGCATCTTCCTTTGCCCATGCTTTGGTATAAACAACCTTTGCAGGCTTGACGGGGGCTGCCGTTGCTACGGATACGGGGTTCATATTGTATTCCTGCGGGAAGCAAAGTTCGGCAATTGCAGCAACCGTATCTTCTGCAGAGGCACCGATATTGTCAACAATTTCCGCAAGCGTATCATCAAGCGGTTCAAAAGGTTCATCCTCATCATTAAAGGCATTCAGTGCATGCTCCACGAAATCGCGATTGCCAAGCGCACGTGCGAGATAACGCAGAACCACATACATAACATCACCGCGGTTTGCTTTGACATAATATCTTATTCCTGCGGAGTTTGCAGAAGGCATTTGCACCATTTCACCAAGTGAAGCAAGATAAGAATTCTCACTGACGGGAAGTCGCATATCGATTTCCGTTGCGTTGAGAATTACATCCAACAATCCGCTGATGCTGTAAAGATCCGCACCATACAGAATGTCATCTTCATCTTCTGACAACATATCATAAACACTCAGGTCGATCGAACCCTTGGTAACGTCAACCGTCTTGTGTGCCCAGGATGTACCCACGGTTACATCAATATCATAATGAATGGATGTAGCCAAGGCTTTCAGCCACTGCTCAAGGAATCCGAATTCCATGTAATATGCAAGATTCGGTAACATCTCTGCAACAGTGGCCAGCGGGGCATTTGCAAGCGTATCTTCAACCCAATTGCAAAGCGGATAAAGAATGCTGTCGAAGTATTCATCGGTACTTGTGTAGGTATTGAATGTTGCAGAATCCGTCAAATCAGTAATGCCGAGTGTTTCAAACAGCGGAATAATTGTTTCGTCATACGCATCAACGGAATTGACTGTCAGTTTCACTTTCAGGTCACAACCGGAAATAACATCTTCCGTTGCCTGTTTTGAGAACGAATGGGTGGTAAACAGAGGTCTTGCGGCAGGATACAGACCGCGGAAAGAATTGCCCATTGCATCAATGAAACTGTCTTTATCCGTTACACCCCAATACAGGTAATTTTCCGAAGTCGGATCTTCAAGTTCAACCTTTGACCAATCAGCACCGGCCGCAAGAAGCACTGCCTTAGCCCGGGGGTACTTTTCTCCGTCAATAACACCTGCCAAGGCTTTGGGTTGCAGATACAAACCGAACGATTTGATCATGGATTCAATAACATCACGCGCTTTTCCTCTGAATGTGATGGTAATGCCGAGAACCTTGATTGAGGCTTCTTCCTCGATGGCTTTCTCAAGTTCTTCGCAGGCTTTCACATATGTACTTTCAACGAGAGAATTGATGATTTCATCGTTATAAAGTTCTTCATTGATCAGCGTGCGAAGTGTTCCGTCCAGCGGCTCATCGAGTCCGAGAACATAGGCAAAATCATCACCCATGAGAACGGTATCGATTTTTTCGACGATTGCATCCATCTTTTCCTGTGTGACAACATAGTCTTCTGAGGGGCTTTCATCTCTTGCCACATCATCTTCACGGACAACACGGGTGGGATATTCCACTGTACTGCTTTCAAAGACAGAGAATGCATCGTTCTTGACGAAGTTCTGCTGCTGTTCTTTGATAATAAGATAATACGCATACTTTTCTTTCAGTTTATCAGACAACTCATCAAGCAATTCGTCATAAATCACTGTTTCAACTGCTGAGCATGCATTGCCAATTTCACGGAAGTTGAGCATATTGATGCGACTTCCCTGTTCTTCATAAGGAAGAATAACTGCATCCAGTTCCGCTTCAAGACGAGCCGCCGTGAGCTCATTGAAACAATCTGCAAGGAAGTTTTCAATTGCAACAAATCGAGTTTCGCCAAGGACGGCAAGCATTGCCTCTGATGTATATTCTTCAACCAGAGAATTCCAAAGATCTCTGCCTTCTTCGTAATAATCATAAAGCAGAACACTCGTTGCAAGGGATGTAACATCTGTTGCAAGAAGTTCATCTGTAAAGAATGCATCCAGCAGATTTTCTTCATCCTGCATAAATTCCGTGAAAATTTCAACATTATGACGAAGCAAGAACAAAGACATAAATTCATGCACATCCGCAATGCCGAAACCGTTTTCGGTTACCATAGATGCATAAGCAACATCAGCGTAATAAAGAACAATATTGTAATGATTCAACAACTTTGCATAAAGGACATCAAATTCTTCAGCAGCTAAAGCAAGAACATCTTCTGCGGAATATGTATTTGCCAGTTCTTCAAATAATACAAACCAATTGTCCGCAATATCCTTTGCAACGACTGCTTCAAGACTGTCAAAAGCAACATTATTGCCGACAGAATTCTGATCTTTCTTGCCGACAAATGTGCTGTTCATCAGCGTAAGCGTTCCGCTTCTGCCGATCATGCTGCCGACATTGGTATCACCTGCTGCATTCAGTGCATATGCCCAACATTCGGACACGGTTCCCTTATCGGCATTACCGACAAGACCTCCGACATTATTGCCGTTTGTCTGCAATTGAATTCGCTTTGCATAAGAACCTGCAATGCTTGCGCCGCCGTTGAGAAGACCGACAAGACCACCTGTTTCAATTGCACCTGTTGCCGAACATACAACAGAGATGTTTTCACTGCCACAGTTGATCATGTTGGAACCTGCGCGAAGTGAATAGGAAAGACCACCGACATAACGGTTTGCAGTGATGGAGATATTTTTTGCGAAGGTGTTGACAATCATTATGCTGACATCACTCATGTCACCGACAGCACCGCCGACACGCTGTGTGCCGCTGATTTTAAGATTTTCAGCAGTACAATTACGGATCGCACAGGGATTTGCAGAAGACTGGCCGATCAGACCGCCTGCATATTCACCGTTGCTTGCAATTGTATTCTGATTCAGTGTTCCGACAACCGAACTGCCGGCAATTGTGACATTGCCTTCTGTTTTACCTGCAAGACCACCGACATATGAAGCGCCGCTGAGTGTAAGACCTTCCACCTTGCAATTTTCGACATTTCCTCTGAGGACACCGACCAGACCACCGACATAACTCTTGGTAGAAGTTACATTTACATTGGTCAGAGTAAGATCCGATACCGTGAATCCGGCTGCGGTTGCCCCGAAGAAGCCTGCATCGTTTGCGGTTGCATTGATATACAGATTTGTAACGGTATGATTATTACCATCGAATACACCGGCATACTTCTTGCTGTCTGTGCCGATGGATTTCCAAGGTTTGCTCTGCAGATCAATATCCGCCATCAGCCTTGCTTTTGCCGTGGTTGTGCCTGCATTGACATATTTTGTGAACCATTCAAGCTGGTAAGCAGTATAGATTTCATAATAACCGTCTTCCGAAAGAAGAGGTTCCGTAGCAGTCGGATCAATAACAGGCCATCCGTTTTCATAATCTTCATTATACTGCTGCCAGATGTTGGTGATTTCATTCATCCTGTCAACCAAGGTGCCATCGGCAACTTCAGAAGCATTGGTGATATTTACAGCATCTGCATTGTCTGCTTCAACACCTGCTGTTGCGGAACCGATGCGCGGAAGAGCAGCAACCGCACTTGCATAACAATCCGTGATTGTTCCGCTCGATTTGATGCCGACAAATGTGCCGACATAAGCGGCATCGGATTCAACAGCTGTTGCATTCACATAGCATTCGCTGACAATATGTGCGGCATTATTCATATTGCCTGCAAAGCCGCCGACTTCTTCACCGATTGCGGAAACGGTGACATCATTTGCATAACAATACAGAATGGTATTTGCGCTGTCCCACCCGATTGTACCTGCAAAACCGCCGATCTTGACATCCGTGGTATTGCTTTGGGCATCGGAACGCACCGCCGTACGCAATACATAAGATTTCTGTATGGAAGAACCGCCGCCGAGTGCACCGATAAATCCTGCCACACGGATATACCCTGACACGTCAGCATCCGTCACATAGCAATCATTGATTACAGCCTTTGCGGAAGTGAATCCTGCAAAACCGCCTGCATTGGATTCCGTGGTTTTGCTTGCATAAACAGCAGCAGTGTCAACAGAACAGCGTGTATAAGTAGCAGCGGCACTGCTGTCGCCGACAAAACCGCCGACGTTATATGTACCTTCAACAACCACATCCGTTGCATGACAATCTGTCAGCAGAACGGTAGAATTATTTTCACCCATAAAGCCGCCTGCGTTATAACCGTTCGCAATCACATCACAGCATACAGTCGAACAATCTGCAAAGGTATTGTTACCGGAATATACGCGACCGACAAAGCCGCCGATATAGTTTGTGCCGCTTACAACATTGCGATCTGTTCCCTGCTGTTTTACAGAACAGGAATCAAAGACAGCCGCACCTGCACTCTCACCGGAAAAACCACCGACAGACGTGCTTGTAGCGGTAAGATTAACGCCAGTTACATGACAGTTTTCAAAGTTTTGCGTAGCGGAAGTATAGCCGACAAAACCGCCGAGATACTGTGCCGCTGTTGCATTCACGTTGATAACAGCACTGTTTCTGATTGTATTATTTGCTGTTACGGCACCGAACATACCGCCTGCATATTTTGCGGTTGACTGAACGGTAATATTGGTCACAAAGCAATTTTCAACCGTTGCAGTTGTTTTCAGAAGACCGATAAGACCGCCGACATAAGATGATCCGTTGAGAAGGATTTCGTTTACGGTACAGTTCTGAATCACGGGAGCAGTACCTTCTACCTGTCCGACAAGACCGCCGACATAAGATTTGGAACTGTTCGCACTTTCAACTGTCATATTTTTGACATGACAGTTCAGCACCTGCCCACCGTTGACAACACCGACAACAGAACCTGTGTAATCGAGAGCAGTTGTTACACGAATTCCATCAAGAGTCAGATTCTTAACAACTGCCGTTGCTGCGATTTTGCCGAAGAAACCGCGATCAGAGGCTGTTGTTGCTATCAGCACCCCTGAAATGGTCTTGCCGTTGCCGTCAAATGTACCCGCATACTGATTTGCATGCTTGCCGATGGGTGTCCATTCACGGAAGTTAAGATTGATATTTTCCATCAGAATTGCATTGGCTGCTGCATTTTCTGTAGATGCATTGACATGGCTCATAAACCAACGCAACTGATATGCTGTGTAAATTTCATAATACCCGTCTGCATTCTGCACAGGGGGATTTGCTTGCCCGATGACGGGATAGCCGTTTGTGTAGTCGTTATTATATTGTCTCCAGATGCCGCTGATGCTGTCAAGAATATTTGCCAGTGTGCCGTCACGCACTTCGGCAACGGAAACTGTTTCAACAAGGTCTGCCACATCACTGCCGACAGCAGGGATACGACCGTCTGTTGAAGCAAAGCAATCCGTAAATGTTCCGCTTGACTTGTAACCTGCAAACGACCCGACATAAGCCGCAGTGCTTGCAATTTCGGCATCAGCATAGCATTCTTTTATAATGTGGGCGGCATTGTCTGTTTTTCCGATAAAGCCACCGATATTCTGACCTTCACCGTCAATGATGGTTTTTGCAACATAAGACCATGTGATACTGTTGGCAGTTGACCAACCGCAGACGCCGATGAAACCACCCGTGTTTGCCGCGGCGGTACTTGCGGCGGCGGGATACAATTCGGCATTGACAACAAAGCTCTTTTCAATCTGCGAACCTGCAGCAAGATTGCCCGAGAAACCGCCGATGGTTCCGATCGCTGTAATCTGAATGTCATGCACTTCGCATTCATTGGCTGTCATTTTTGCATTTGTGTAACCTGCGAAACCGCCGACATAGGGATCCGTTCCCGTTGCATTGATAACAGTGTCAGTTGTTGTGCATTTAGCCATAGTTGCAACCGCGGAAAGATAACCGATGAAACCGCCTGCATACTTATCACTGTCCATTGTAATATTCTGTGTCGCGCAGGAAACAAAGGTTGCTGACTTGTAATTTTCACCGATAAAACCACCGACATAGCTGCCGCTGTCTGTTACGGTGACATCCGAAACCGTACAATTTTCAAACTTTGCATCGCCTGCATAATGTCTGCCAATGAAGCCACCGACATAATTCACAGCGGAAATCGAATTTGGAACATCTTCAGCAAGAGGTTCAACTGAACAATTCGTTACAGTGATACCGCCCTGCGATTCACCGATAAAGCCACCTGCATTGTTGCTTGTCGACGTGATATAAATTCCTTTCACAATTGAATCGGAAATATTGCATCCGTTTGCATAACCGACCATACCACCGACATAAGTGTTTGTTGCAGAAATCATGATATTTTCAGCAAGACAATCGGAAATGGTAGTTGCAATATCGATTCTGGCAACAAGACCGCCGACATATTTGGAACCCCTTATCTGCGCATTAACAACACGGCAGTTCGTGATTTCAGATGCATTTGTACGAATATAACCGACAAGAGCGGACGCACTTTCATAACCTGCCGTATCAATCAGAACGTTTCTGACTTCACAATTTTTAAGAGTGACACCGTTTGCAACACCGACAAGACCACCCGAATAACTGCGGTTGCCGTTGACAGTCAAACCGTCAAGTGACAGATTTTCGATCGTTGCATTGGTAATCTGCCCGAAGAAACCGCGATCCACCGCAACTGAAGAAATAAGTACGTTACTGACTGTATGACCGTTACCGTCAAAATGACCTGCATATCGTTTGCCGTCATTACCGATGGGCTCCCAAGTACGGTTCTTGAGGTTGATATCTGCCATCAGGATGGCATTGATATTTATATTTCCGTCGTTAACCGTATCACGGAACCAACGGAGTTGGAAGGAATTGTAGATTTCATAATAACCGTTCTCATTCAATACAGGCGGATCGGCTGTGCCGATTTCGGGCCATCCTGCCGTGAGCTCGTTATTATGTTGCTTCCACACTTCCGTAACACTGTTCAATTCATCTGCAAGTTCACCGTTATGAACCTGATCGAAAGTCACTTCCGTAATAGCAGAAACATCGCCGCTTACAAATGCGGTAGCGCTGCCGATCAGCGGGTAATTTTCAAACGCAGTTGCAAAACAGTCTGCAAACACACCCGTTGCCCGCTGACCGATGAACGAGCCGACATATTTCTTTGTGCTGTTAATGGAGTTGACGGAGGCATAACATTCACTGATGAGATGCTGTACATTATTAGTATTCCCGATAAATCCGCCGACATTGCCTGCATTCACCGCATCAATATCAACACCATATGCATAGCAATACTGTATTGTATTGATACCGCCCCAGCCGACAACACCGATAAAACCACCGACATATGCATTATCAGAGGTTGAAGAACTGTTGACTGAAACATTGACAACACCTGATTTGACCACGGAAGTTGCTTTGCACAATGTGCCGGAGAAACCGCCCATATAGTTATTACCGGTCAAAGAAATATCTTCGATAAGACAGCTTTCATACGTGCTTGCGGCCTCGGAAGAAGCACCGTAAATACCGCCGATATAGGAATCACCTGCAGTTGCGGTGATATTGATATTTTTAACCGTGATACCGTTAAGAGCAACAGCAGAATTCATATAACCGCTGATACCGCCGATGTATTGCGTTGCTTTGATGCGGTTCATATTTTCCGTGCCGGTTGCGGAACAATTGACAAGCGAAGGTGTTGTGCCTTCTACTCTGCCGAACATAGCGCCGACATTGGATGTGGTGCTTTCAATATCAAAGCCGTTTACATGGCAATTGGTGAAATCCGTTCCCGCAACAAGGCCGGCGAAACCGCCTGCATACGTGTTGGTTGCACGAAGCGTAACATTATCAACACGGCAGTCTGCAACCGTACACAGCGCATTGATTCTGCCGAACATACCGCCTGTAAACTGTGCTCCGCTGACACTGACAGTATCAACATTGCAATTTTCAACCGTGATGGCGGTATCCACATAGCCGACCATACCGCCGGCATAGGATGCGGCTTTAACATTCACATTTTTCACAGTGATGTTCTTTGCATTCCCGCGAAGAACGCCCGCCAGCGCACCGACATAAGAAGCGGTGGACTGCACGCTGACATTTTCAAGGGTCAGATCAAACACTGTGAACGTTGCTGCGGTAGAGCCGAAGAATCCCTGATTGTCAGTCGTTGCAGAAATATTGATATTCTTAACAGTTTTCTGATTGCCGTTGAAAGTGCCTGCATAACGATTGGAATTATTACCCATAGAGAACCATGCTTTGTTACAAAGGTCAATGTCATCCATCAGAATTGCATTTGCATTGACATTGCCGGCATTGACAAACTTGACAAACCATTCAAGCTGATAAGAAGTATAGATTTCATAATAGCCTTCCGCATTCTGCGTCGGAGCAATAACGACTCCGTCATCAATGACGGGATAGCCGTGTTCATAATCCTCATTCAGATTCTTCCATACGGGCGTAACAGCATTGAGTTTACTTTCAAGTGTGCCGTCATAAACATCCGAGGATGCAACACCTGTAATGCCTGTTTCATTGCCGGAAACTGCCACGGTTGCACTGCCGACAAACGGAAGATTTTCAACATTGACAGCAAACAAATCACTGTAGTTACCTGTTGTGCGGTTGCCGAGAAATGCACCTGTATAAGCGTTTTCGCCCGGAACAGTAATCGCATTCACATAGCATTCACTGATATTGTGAACGGAAGAATCGGCCAAACCGATAAAGCCGCCGACATTCTTGCCCGTTGCTTCGATCGATACATTCTGTGCAAAACTGTATTGAATCTTATTCGGGGTTCCCCAACCTACGGTACCGATAAAGCCGCCGACACAGACATTGGTGGTTGTTGTGGTCTGCGTGGACTTGATCTGCGCATCAACAACACTCGAGAAAAGAATTTCACTGCCCGCAGCAAGGTTAGACGAGAAACCGCCGAGATAATACGGTCCTGTTACGGCAATCATATTAACATGACAATCGGTTATGATACTTTTTGCGTTGATATAACCGAAGAAACCGCCTGCATATGTCGGGCTTGCAGTACCTGTGACGGAGGCCGTTTGCACGATACAGTTTTCATAAGTGCCGGCCTTGCCTGCATAGCCGTTGAAACCGCCGACATACTGCGTACCGTTGATCTGTGCATCATAAACAGAGCAATCGGTAAAATAACCCGTTGTATTGTTTTCACCGACAAAGCCGCCGACATAGGCATTTGTTGCCGGAACATCCGTAGAAACAACCGAACAACCGTCGACAGTAAGAGATGCGCCGTCATAGATGCGCCCGATGAAGCCGCCGACATATTTAGTGCCGCCGACAAAGTTGTCTTTTCCGTCATAGGGTTGAACGGAACAATTCGCTATCACGGCAGCAATATCCTGTGTTTCGCCGATAAAACCGCCGTTGTTTGTGTTGGACGAAGTGATATATACACCTGTGACCGTGCAGTTTTCAATTCTTTCAACAGCCGCCCAACCGATGAAACCTGCCGAAAAAGCACCGCTTGCGTTGATGGTTACATTGGTTGCAGAGCAATCCGTATAGGTTGCCTGTTTTTCGGCTCTGCCAATAAAACCTGCGTTATACTGTGCACCGTTGATGGTGACATTTTCAGTATGGCAATTGACAAATGTAGCCGTGTTGGTGCCGAATAAACCGATGAAACCGCCGTTGTAGCTCTTGCCGGTATTATTGATCGAGACATTTCTGACTGAACAATTTTCAAATGTGCCGCCGAGCGCGACAGCGATCAGGCCGCCTGCATAATCGCTCACGGTTGTGATTGCAACGCCGTCCAGAGTAAGATCCGTAACGGTTGCATTGTTTGTTTTGCCGAAGAAACCGCGGTCAACCGCAGTCGTGGAAATGCTCACATTGCTGACGGTGTGGCCGTTCCCGTCAAAATGACCTGCATAGCGCTTTGAATCATTACCGATGGGATACCAGTCTCTGTTTTTGAGATCAATATCCGCCATCAGTTTTGCATTGGCGGTCAACTCGCCTGCATTGACGGCATCTCGGAACCAACGAAGCTGGAAGGAATTATAAATTTCATAATAACCGTCTTTCAATTCCGGCAAAGCAGCTTCACCGATTTCGGGCCAACCGTTTTCGGTGTCGTCATTATGCTGTTTCCATACAGCGGTGATGTCTGCAAGATTTTCCGTCAAAGTACCGTCTTTGACATCATCGGCAGAAACAGCAATCACATTCGCATTTACATGAGACTGCCCTGCTGTTGCAGAACCAACAAGCGGAAGCCCGTCAACCGCAACCGCATAGCAGTCTGTTGTCGTACCCGAATCCCATCTGCCGAGAAAGGAGCCGACATAAGTCTTGGTAGAATTGATAGCAACAGCATTTGCATAGACTTCTTTGATCTGATGGACGGCATTGTCCATTTTTCCGATAAAGCCGCCGACATTCAGACTATCTGCATCAATGGATACATTCTGTGCAAAGCAATACTGCACCGTGTTTGCTGTCCCCCAACCGACAATACCGATGAATCCGCCGATTGCATAATCGCCGTTTGTATAAACAGACGTCGATTTGATTTCGGCATTGACGACAGACGATTTCTGTACGGTTGAGCCTTTGTTCAACACGCCAAGGAACCCGCCGATATTTGCAGTACCCGTCAGTTTGGCATTGACAACATTACACGCATCAATTGCAACAACCTTTTCTGTAATATAGCCGCCGAAACCTGCAGTATAAGACGGTGTGGAAGTACCCGTAATGTTGATATTGCTGACATCACACTTTTTGTAGGTAGATGCAACATTCATCGAGCCGATAAAGCCTGCATTATACTGTGTGCCGGTAATAGTGACAGTATCAACATCGCAATTTTCAAAAGCGGAAGCGGAATTGGATTGACCGATAAAACCGCCTATCAACGTTTTACCGCTGATAACAACGTTCTTTACGGAACAATCCGTTGCGTTGAAAGCACTGTAGTTTTCACCGACAAAACCGCCGATTCTGTCCCCTGTTGCCGTGATCTGCATATCTTCAACAGAGCAATTTGTAAATGTACCCGTACCGCTATAGGTACGCCCTGCAAAACCGCCGACATATGATGCACCCCTTATTGTGTTAGGTGTGTTTTCATCAAGCGCAATAACTGAACAATTGATGAATGTCGGAGCGGTGTTCTGTGTTTCGCCGACAAAACCGCCTGCATTGGAATTTGTGGAATTGATATAAATCCCCTGTACGGTATTGTTTTCAGAAGTGACATTGTATGCATAACCAAGTGCACCACCGATATAAGCCGCTGTGGATGTAATCGTAATATTTTTTGCAAGACAATCACGGACAGTCCCTTTGACTTCCGATCTGCCGATCAGACCGCCGATACTGCCCGAGCCTGTCAGCGTTGCATTTTCAACCGTACAATTGCTGACGGTATACTGATTGGTTCTTGCAAAACCGATCAGACCGCCGATGCGTTCATAGCCTGCCGTATTGACGGTAACATTGCATACCGTACAATCCGTCAAGGTTACACCATTCGCAATACCGACAATACCGCCTGCGTAGTTGCGGTTGCCGCTGATGGATACACCATCAAGTGTAAGATTTTTGATGGTTGCATTGGTGACTTGACCGAAGAATCCGCGGTCATAGGAAGTGGTTGTAATCATTACATTATAAATTGTGTGACCGTTACCGTCAAAAGTACCCGTATATTTATCAGCATCGGAATTGCCGATGGGATCCCATGTGCGGTTTTTAAGATCAATGTCAGCCATCAGAATGGCGTTGATGTTCACATTTGCCGCATTGACCTGATCTCTGAACCAACGGAGCTGGAAGGAGTTGTAAATTTCATAGAACCCGTCCGCATTCAATGCAGGCGCTTCGGCATTGCCGAGTTCGGGCCAGCCTGCCGTGAAATCATCATTATGCTGTTGCCAGATTTCGGTGACATCATTGAGTTTATCAGTCAGAGCACCGGTAAAGATTTCTTCATTTGTCACAGCGGAAATACCTGTTTGCGTGCCTGCCACAAATGCCGTGCCGCTGCCGACAAGCGGATAGGTGTCACTGTCAGTTACAAAGCAATCATTGAAGGTACCCGTTGCACGCTGACCGACGAACATACCGACATTTTTATTGGTGCTGTTGATCAAATCAACCTGTGCATAACATTCAGTAAAAACGTGCACTTTGTTGTTGGTATAACCTGCAAAACCACCGACCTGACCTGCAGACGGAGCATTGATCGTGACACCGACCGCATAGCAGTAAGTGATCATGTTGATCCCTTCCCAACCGACATTGCCGAAGAAACCGCCGAGTCGGGCTTCTGCTGATGTAGATGTGGAATTGATCGTAACATTGACAACGGAAGATTTATTGATTGTGGAAGTTTTGCAGAAAGCATAACTAAAACCGCCAATGTAGTTGACACCGTTGAGAACAACATCTTTGACATGACAATTTTCGTAAATGCTGGAAGATTCCGTGGAAGAACCGAAGAATCCGCCGATATAGGAAGAAGAATTGGAAGCAGTCACTTCAACATTTTCAGCATAACAGTCCGAAATCTTCACAGCCGTATTCATATAACCGACAAAGGCGCCGAGATACTGAGTACCGCTGACGGAATGCATGGTTTCCGTACCCTTGACCGAACAATTTTTGACCGTCGGTGCGGTTCCGCTGATACGACCGATAAATGCACCTGCATGTGCTTTGCCGGTATTGAGATAAACACCAACAACGTGACAGTTTTCAATATCCGAGCCATTGACAACACCAATGAGCGATCCGCTGTAATCATTGTTTCCCGTCACACTGACATTCTGCAGATTCAGATTCTTAATAACCGCATTTGCATTTGTTTTGCCGAAAAATCCGCGTTCGACACCCGTAACGGTGATATAAATATTACTGACCGTAAAGCCATTGCCGTCAAAAATACCGTTGTATTGTTTTGCATCACTGCCGATAGGTGTCCAATCCTTGTTGTGCAAATCAATATCAGCCATCAGTTTTGCATTGATGGTCAGATTACCACCATTGACCTGCTTCATAAACCATTCAAGCTGATAACCATTATAAATAAGGTAATAGCCGTCGGAAAGTTCGGGGGCGGTTGCATTTTCGCCAACCGTCGGATATCCGTCAGCAGACTGTTCCCACACATTTGTAATGCCGTTAAGCGTTGCACAAAGCGCTCCGTCTGCAACATCAGTTTGCGTGATGGCTGTAATACCTGTTTCAGCGCCTGCAACACCTGCAGTTGCGCTGCCGACCATAGGCAATGCATCAACCGTTGTTACAAAGTTATCAGCAAAAAAGCCCGTTGCGATTCTGCCGACAAAAGCCCCCGTGTAGGTGGCAGTACCGCCAAACGAAGTAAGTTGCAGATAATTTTCACGCACTTTATGGGCATTGCTCTGTGAATAACCGATAAAACCGCCGAGGTATGATTTATTACTGCCGTCGATGCTTGCATTGACAACATAGTTATACTGCAATGTATTGGCAGAACCTGTGAGATTTCCGACAAACCCACCGTTATAGGTATTGTCGGTCTGCATTGTAAGATTTTCAACACCACATTTTGTTACAGACGAGCCGCCTGTGATAAGACCCGAAAAACCGCCGTTATACTGCGTTCCGATGATGCTGATATCTTTTACAAAGCAGTTTTCGGCTGTCATTTTGGCATTTGCATAACCTGCAAATCCGCCGCGATAAGTAGAAGAACCTTTGAGGTCTGCATCGGTTACGGAACAATTATAAAAAGTATTGGCAACATTCAATCCGCCGACAAAACCACCTTCATAGGTACTGCTTGCGGTCAGATCCGCCTTTGTCACATGACAATCGGAATAGGATATTGCTTTATCATATGCATAACCGACAAAACCGCCAACATATGAAGTACCGCTGAGAGTGACTTCATTTACATTACAATTATCAACCGTTCCGCCTGTCAACAAGCCTGCAAAACCGCCGGAGTATGCGGCAGTAGCAATAAGATTATTTCGATTGGCTGAACAATCCGATATTGTACATGTGGTCGTGGTTCGGCCGATCAGACCACCGACAGAACCCGTACCGCTGACAGTAAGATCGTATGTATGACAGTTTTCAATGGTTGTCGTCACGGTAACACGACCGATAAGACCACCGGCAAACTCCTTGCCGCTGATGGTTGCATAATCGTTTGTACCACTGACGGTACAGTTTCTGACAACAGGCGAAGTGCCCTCCACCTGTCCGATCAGGCCTCCGAGATAGCCGTTGGATGTTGCAAGATACACACCCGTAACATGGCAGTTTTCAACCGCACCGCCGTTGATAACACCGACAACGGTACCTGTATAGTTGCGGGCGGTCATAATGCGAACCGTATCAAGATTCAGATTGCGGATGGTTGCATTGGCCGTTTTGCCGAACAAACCTCTGTCTACGGAAGTTGTTGTGATATATACATTTGAAACAGTAAAATTATTACCGTCAAATGTACCTGCATAGCGTTTGGAATCATTTCCGATCGGAGTCCAGACCTGCCCCGACAAATCAATATCTGCCGTCAATAAGGCATTGTACGCAGTATTCCCCGCATTGACCTGTGCGGCAAACCAGGCAAGTTCTTCTGCAGTACCGATCTGATACACGCCATCAATGGCTGACGGTTGCGTACTTGTTGCGCCGTCCCATGCAAGTGCAAACACAGCCAGCCCGGGGACAGCGGCACTGCAGCATGAAATAATCATCAACATTGACAAAAACAGACTGATTATTTTTTTTGCGGACTTATAGTTTTTTTGCATAACAACCATACCTCCTGTAAGAAATATATAAAATATTCTAACACCTTCCAAATATTTTGTCAATAATGTTAAACACAAAACCAAGTTAAAACATTTTCGTGAATTCCCAAAGTAAATTCCACAGTGGAATTTACTTTGGGAATTCACTCTTTATAATTTTTTTTCGTTGTTACAAAAAAAGCTCTTGACTTTTGCTGTCAGTAGTGCTATTATAATGCATGTCGCTGAGACATGCGGATGTGGCGGAATTGGCAGACGCGCTAGATTCAGGTTCTAGTGAATGCAAGTTCATGTGGGTTCAAGTCCCGTCATCCGCACCATATTGAGTATTCATAAGGGATTTGACCTGTGAATACTCAATTTTTTTTGCTTAAATAGAGTTTTGCATATGTTAAAAACAACAACCCGCTTCATTGATGCTTTGCACCGCTGAAGCGGGTTGTTGTTTCTTCAACACTGCTTTATCACGATATATCCGCAAACAGGCAAGGTTATTTTGCCGCAAACAGTTTCGCATGTTATTACATTTGTGTATTCCTTATCAAGAACAATATCTCTTTCATCATCATTGAAGTTCATAATGAATATGTTGTTGCCGCGCTTTCTTAAAAATATGCCGTCACCGAGAGGTATCTCCGCATCCGGAGCAATGGCATTACATTTGATAAACATCTCGCAGAAATCATCGGCAAAATCGCTATCGTTTCTGAAAGCGGCATAATATGCCTTACCCTTTCCGAAAGCATTTTCGGTAACACAGGGCTGACCATTGTAGAAATCGCTTTTGTATTTACCCAAAACTTTTGCACCGTTTGTGTGGATAATATCGCAGATGTGATTTACTTCATAAACTTTGCCGTTGAATTCCGCCTTACCCGGCATATCCTCGGGAAGAGAATCTGTTTCTTCGCACCAAACACCGAAAACCTTCTTCAGATTTCCGGCAGGAAAACCGCCAAGTTTACAAAGGTCGTCTGAATCAACGATGCCCGTAAGGTATGTTGCAACAAAACAGCCGCCGTTTTTGACATATTTTTCAATCCGTTCTTCCGTACCGTCCTTCAGCATATAAAGAAACGGCGCAATAACGGCATCGTATTTTGAAAAATCATCTTGCATTGAAATTACATCAACGCCGATTCCTCTCTTATAGAACGGTGCGTACCATTTTATGCACTCCTTAACGTAATCACGGTGGATATTGTTATAACCGCAGAAAGAACTTACCGCCCAACCGTTTTCCCAATCATATATAACGGCCACCCTGCTTGCGGTTTCCGTGCCGACTGCCGACCCGAGCTTTTCGAGAACTTTGCCGAGTTTCGTTACATTGCTGAAAACTCTTGTGTTTTCGTGTCCGCAATGATCCACAACTGCACCGTGGAATTTTTCGTCGCCACCTCTTCCTTTTCTCCATTGGAAATACTGTATGCTGTCTGCACCGTGTGCAATTGCCTGCATTGAAGCAAGCTCATGTATTCCTGATTTGGGAAGTTTATTGACATCGTGCCAGTTTACCAGTGACGGTGTGCTTTCCATCAAAAAAAACGGCTGACCAAATTTTGTTGAACGAAAAAAATCGTGCAAAAAAGCCGCTTCAAGTGCCTCACCAAGGTTTTTCCCTCTGTCCCAAGCAGGATAATTATCCCAAGATACAAGGTCAACGTGTCCTGCAAATTTTTGATAGTCAATGCCGTTGTATCTTCGCATAAAGTTGGTGGTAACCGGTATATCCGGCGTAATTTCACGCAGAGGCGCAATTTCGTTTTCAAAAAATGAAATGTGACTGTCGGTTATAAACCGTTTCCACGCAAGGTAAAGACCTGTGGTGTTACTTTCACCTCTGCCGGAAGGCGGATTTATCTGTTCAAAACTGTTGAAAGAATGAGACCAGAACCCGTTCCACCATTTAAAATTAAGTTCATCAATATCATTGTGATAGTATTCTTTAAGCCATTTTCTGAAAGCCTCACAGCAAAGTGCACAGTGACACTCACCGCTGTATTCATTTGAAATGTGCCACATTTTTAATGCGGGATGGTTTTTGTATCTTTCCGCAAGTTTTCTGTTGATGTTGCGTACCTTTTCCCTGTAAATCGAGGAGGTAAGACAATGATTGTGCCTTTCGCCGAATTTATTGCGTATTCCGTTTTCGTCTGTTCTCAGAACCTCGGAATACTTTTCGGCAAGCCACGCTGGACGGGCACCCGACGGAGTGGCAAGTATTGCAGAGATCCCGTTGCGATGCATTTTATCAAGTATTGTATCAAGCCATTCAAAATCGTAAACGCCTTCCTCGCGTTCAATCGCTGCCCAGGAAAAAATGCCGACCGTTGCGCTGTTGATGTGAGCCAGTTTCATAAGTCGCATATCCTCATCCCATATTTCCGGCGTTTTTATCCATTGATCAGGATTGTAATCGCCGCCGTGTATTATGTGATCAAAAAACTTTTTCGCCATTGTTTTTACCCCTTTTGCAGCTCGATTTTAAGGCATGAATACCCCAGCAAGCGGGTGCTCACGGCATCAGGCTGATGACCACCGATGTAGAAAACAATCTCCCCGTCGGGGTCAACTCTTCTGCCGTCCGTAGTAACAGCTTTGACCCAGTAGCGGTCGATATCGAGAGATACCACTTCCTTTTTGCCGGCTTCAAGGAGAACGGGTTTGAGTGAGCAAAGTTGCCAATGAGGAGTTGCAACACGGCTGTCGGTATATGCGGCATAAACCTGAACGATTTCTTTGCCCGCAATATCGCCTGCATTTTCAACCTCTGTGCTGACGATTATTTTTTCAGCATCTTCCGCAACAACCTTTGCTTTGTTATACTTGTAACTTGTATATGAAAGCCCAAAGCCGAACGGATAAAGAGCATCGCCGTTAATATATCTGTAGGTTCTGCCCTTCATGTCGTAGTCTTCAAAATCAGGCATATCGTGATTTCCCTTATAAATCGTAACAGGAAGTTTTGCCGATGGATTTACATCGCCTGCAAGAATATTTGCAAGCGCAAGACCGCCGAGTGAACCGGGATACCATGCCTGCAAAACAGCCTTTGCGTGGCTTCTTACCTTTTCGTCAATGTCAATCGAACTTCCGCACAGAAGAACAACAATAACGTTATCACACACATCGCAAACTGCCTCTGCAAGTTTTTGTTGCGTTGCCGGAAGACAAAGTGAACGTTTATCTCCACTGGCCGTGTAATCATCATTGAAGCCCGTATCCTCACCTTCGATCGTTCGGTCAAGACCGAGTGCAAGAATTGTGATATCTGCTTCGGCGGCGGCTGCAATACCGTCACTTATCATGTTTTGAAAGCCGCTCCAATGATTCAGATATTCATCACAATAATTACAGCCCTTTTCAACGCTGATTTCAGCATTGCCAAACACTCTTCTGATACCGTCTGCAACAGTTACGTATTCGGAAGCATAGCCGTTGTAGTTGCCCTCAAGAGCAGTAACGGCAAGAGAGTTGGGTCCTACAACCGCAATTCTTTTGTTTGTGTTTTTGTCAAGAGGAAGAAAATTATCCTTATTTTCAAGTAGAATAATACATTGCTCTGCTGTTTTCAGGTTGAGTTCCTTATGCTCCTTGCTGTCAATCATATCGTATCCGATATCGGAATACGGTCTTGTTTCTTCAAATTCACCCAGACGGTAACGGATTGCAAAAAGATTTTCTGCAGCAACAGTGATATCATCTTCGCTTATTAAATCCTGCTCATATGCATCAACAAGGGCATCATAGGTATCGCCGCAGTTAAGGTCGCAGGTGCTTTTTAAAGCAACAGCAGCGGCTTGGGCTCTTGTTTCAACAAATTGGTGAAATTTATAAATATCTTTGAGTGCACCGCAGTCAGAAACAACATAACCATCAAAATTCCAGTCTTTACGGAGTATCTGCGGGATAAGATATGAATGAGAGCAACAAGGCTCGCCGTTTAAGCGGTTATATGCACCCATAACTCCCGAAACACCGGCTTTAACGGTTTTTTCAAATGCAGGGAGATATGTTTCAAAAAGGTCGTGCTTATCAACAACGGCATTAAATCCGTGTCTGTTTTTTTCAGGACCCGAATGAGCGGCAAAATGCTTTGAGCAAGCAGCCGCTTTAAGGAATTCGCCGTTGCCTGAATTCCGTTGATATAGGAAACAGCAAGCATCGAGGTGAGAAACGGATCTTCACCGAAGGTTTCCTGACCTCTGCCCCAACGGGGGTCACGAAAAATGTTGATATTGGGTGCCCAAAAAGTAATTCCCTTAAAAATATCATGGTCGCCGTATTTTATATGCTTGTTATACTTTGCTCTTCCTTCCGTTGAAACCGCATCGGCAACCTTTCCCACAAGCACAGGGTCAAAGGTCGAAGCCATTGCGATAGCATGAGGAAACACAGTAGCCGTACCAGCACCGTGAATACCGTGAGAACTTTCGTTCCACCAATTGTATTCTTCTATACCAAGCCTCTCTATCGCGGGAGCATTATATAACAGCTGTGAAAGTTTTTCTTCAACCGTCATTTTTGCAACAAGCTCTTTGGCTTTTTGTCTGGCTGTTTCTTTTGTCATAAAAGAACCTCCTGTATTGATTGAAAAAAAACTGTCGGTTCATTGTTGTATCGAACCGACAGTTCAAATTAACACTCAGGGGTTTTCGCTTTTCACGAGTTCATTCAGGATAGAAACGGTTACGGATCCGGATGAACTGCCGGCTGAAAGCATTTCTTCATAATGTCTGTGGTAGGGGCCGTAAAGTTTATCGGCACCGTCAGCGTCCCAAATCATGTCTGTAATAAAGTGTGCGTAGTCATTATCCGGAAGAATATAGCCTATAGCATCGTTACAAAGTCCCATTACAAGCACTGTTTTTTCTTCGGGAACAAGACTTGCAGTTGCTTCATAGGTCCATTCTGTGCCGCGATACGAGTCTTCTGCCGAAACAGCATTACCGTAGATAAGCTGAGGAACGATTTCACCCGGTGCAGTAAGCAAAACAATATCTTTTCCTATTTCTATGTAACCTGCCTCCGTAACAATGGAATAGCCGGTTTTGCTGTCAGAATCCTTTACTGTTGTTGTGCCTATAAAGCCTTCTGTTGCACCGTAACCAAAAAGACCTGTTTCTAGTCTGACTGTATATTCAGTCATCTTTACATTGAGTATGGGTTCAATTTCTTTTGCGTTATTCTGCGCTTCAAGCACAAGCCTTGCGTACTCGTAACCGAGAAGTATTGCTGTTTTATAATCTTCCGCAACAGGATTTACGGCAATTTTCGTATCAACCTCATTGTTAATCACTTCCGGCATATCAGCCCATTTGTTGACGGAAACAGGAGCCTGTGCACCCTGAATAAACATAAAATTCATACCTGCGCCGTTGATTTTTTCTTCCATAAAGGCGGGGAAGTCTGCGGAAAGCAGAGTTGTTGATTCATCAACAACTGTAGGATGTGCACCTATATTTGTAAAGACTGTTGCTGCAGATGCTTCGTTGTCAGGAACGAACTTGAAGCAGGCAAACACATGCTGATAGCCTTCGGTATAATATCTCTTATTGACGAGATACGGATATTCATCTTCAAGATATAAGCCGTTTTCTTCGTCTTTGCCAATACCTGCGGTTTCAAAATAAAAAAGTTTGCCCGTTTCCATATTAGTATATGCCTCAACAATTGCGTCGGAGGTGCGGTCAATCATAACATCAAGGAACTCGGTATCCATTGACCTTTTTGCACCGCCGAAGAAACTGCGGAAAATTTTCGGCAGCAGGTCAAGTCCTATACCCTGGGTGTCAATAACTGTATGACAATGAGTTGCGTTTATGTTGATAGCATTGATATCGCTGTCAATGCCGTTTGCTTTGAGTTTTTGCACAACAGCACTTCTTACAGCACGGACATCCGCATTGGCAACGCCGATGCCGTCAATTGAAGCAAAAATTGTTGTACCTCTGCCTGAACCGTCGTTAAGTGCAATCGCAATAGCTCTTTGATCATCAAAAACACCATTTACCTTTTGCGTAAAGTATCCGCCGGTATAGTATTTCTTACTTCCGTCACGAAGATTGTTGGGAACAATACTTTCCTTGCCGAAGCCAAGCGACCATTTTGCACCGGCGACAGCACTGTCAATAAAAATTTCTGTTCCTTCATAGAAATTTGCACTGTCCGCCGCAAAATATTCCTCAACCGTCGGGTAGTCAGGTGTAGGCGTTAACACCCCTAATAATTTGATTAAGCCATCAATAATACCTCCGAATACGTTTGAGACAGTGTAAATGGGATTGCATCTCTGCTCGCTGATTGCAAATGCCATTGTTGAATTTGCAGAAAACAGAATGGTAAACACAAGAAGAATCGCGATAAAAGAGCGGGAAAGTTTTTTCATTTTTTTACATCTCCTTATTATATTGTTGGTTTAGCAATTATAAGCCGATTTAATCAGGCTTTCTGTTTCATCAAGAATAATTTTCCCTGTTTCGGGACCGGTTGAGTTTGTTTCCTCATAGTGGTCTCTGTCCATATCATCGGTAGCCTCATTGATGTAAGGCAGCGTTTCGTTCAGCAGGAAATCGTTTTCTGCAAGAATGTAGCCAAGTTCGTCGTTACAAAGACCGATAACGAATTTGTGCCTGCATTCTGTCATATCGGCAAGCACCTTCCGATAGTTTGCCGTTGTGTGGTTTGCACTGTCTTTTTCCGTAAGAAAATCTCCGTTATAAAGTTCGGGAAAGAGCTCGCCGGGCACCAGGAAGACGGCAACATCCTTATCGCCCAATTCCATATATCCCACTTCGGAATAAATGCACACCTTGTTTCTCTTTTCTGTTCTGCCGATATCATTATTAAGCACCTTAAGATATCTTGCAAGAATCAGCACCGTGTTGTCACCGGGAACGGCAATACCCCTGGATTTTATGTTAAGGACAGGATTTAATTCCGTTTCGTTATTAACGGAAAGAGCTATTTCTCCCAATTGCTTTCCGAAGCCTTTCATATATGCTTCGCAGTCAATGGAATCCCTGTAAACCTTTTTTATTTCTTTAGCGGAAATCATACCTCCTATGGCCCCGTTGAAGAACACGGCATCTGAGCCGGGTATGCGTTCTTCAATTTCTCTGATTAGGTATGCAGGAAAATCGGCGCTGATAACCGATGTTGTTCCGAGTAACTCTGCGTGAGAAGCAAAATTCACTATATAAATATCGCCTGATTTGTCGTCGGGTGAAAAGCGGAATCTTGTCAGGTTCTTGTCGTAGGTTACGGGTGTTCTGACATCTGCCTGCATATCCTCAACAACGGAGTAACCCATAAAAAGCCTGCCGTCTTTTCTGTTTTCAAAAGCTGTAATGACAGCCTGCGCCGCAGATTTTTTAAGATTTTCCATAAAAACTTTATCTTTGCCGCTTTTGTAAATTTTTTCGCCCCAAAGACCCTGGGTATCAATTCCCGCGTGTGTATGAGTCGAAGCAATATTCAATGATTTGATTTTGCCGAGTCTGCCGCTTTCAAGAGCAATTTTTCTTATGTCGTTTATGTCCTTTCTGCTCATGCCCACGCAATCAAGTGAACAGAAAATCACACCGCCGTCACCTCTGTTGTCGTCAAGATAAACTGCTCTTGCATACAGGTCATCAAGAACTCCCTTTACGGGGTTATTCGAATCATAGCCGGCAATATAATATGTTTTGCTGTTGTAGTCGGCAGGGGTAAATGATGCCTTGCCAAAGCCGCAGGTCCATTTTTCACCCGGAATATATGAAAAGCTGTCATTACCGGACAGCATAAATTTATCCGAACTTTCCTGCGTTGTGAAGCATCCTTTCGGCATAGTTGAAAGGATGGAATTTATCAGGACATTTACCGCTTTTTTTGTTAAATTGTCCTTAAAACTCATATTCAACCCTCCTGAAAACTGTATATCTTTACTATACATCTATTTCAAAAAAAATTCAAGTAAATTATTGCTTTTTTTAAATCTTTATGATACTCTATACCTGTAAACCGGATTGAGGGTGGTGAGTTATAATGATATTTATCAGAAAGTATGAAGAAAAGGACCGTGCTGATATGCATTTTGTCTGCGATAACAGCGAGGGGCCCGAGGAAGTGCCGAATTATTTAACGGGACAGTTTTACCATAACACGTTTTGTAATTATTACATCGAACACGAGCCTGAAAACTGCTTTGTTCTCGAAGATGACGACAGAGTGGTAGGTTATATAATCTGTGCAGAAAATTTTGACAGATTTAAGAAGATTTTCGACAGTGAATATCTTCCACGCTCGGACAGTTACGGCGATGACAGATACGAGTGGGCATCGACCGCATACAATGTCCCCGAAAAATTCAAGGAAGAATATCCTGCACATTTTCATATAAATATTCTTCCCGAATATCAGAGAATGGGGCTGGGCGGTAAACTCATTGACACTATGTGTGACCATTTGGCAAAAAAAGGGGTCTGTGGCGTCTGCCTGACCTGCGGTCCGAGAAACGAAAGAGCAGTAAACTTCTACAAAAAATATGATTTCACACTTTTATCACTTGATCATGATGATGCTTGCTTCGGCAAAAAAATCAAGTGAATTTTTATCAAAAAGAGTTAAGCAAAAAATTTGTTGAATAATTAAGAACAGGAGATTTGATTATGGCATCACCTGCTTTGGTTGAACAGCTTTATCAGGCACTCCCTGATGAAACAAAGGAATTTTTAAACACTGCGATTGAAAAGGTTATAGAAGTAAAAAAGCGCGGCGGCAAAGTTGCGGCTGTTATAGGAAGCGGCCCGAATCTTCACGAGGGTGTTACAACGCTTATTGCTGCTCTCATTCACGCAGGTCTTATTGACGGCGTAACAACAAGTTCTGCCGTTATATCTCACGAAATGGGCGGCACTCTTGACAGAGTCAAGCGTTTTGATGCGGATATTCTCGGCGACAAATGTCCGGAAAACATCCGTTGCCGCGGTAATATCTATGAACTTACACAACTCAGCGAAGAAGAATGGGCACGAATTCGTTCAGAGCTTCCGCTTGATGAAGAATTGGTTTCCATCTGTGAAAAGGCAGAGGGCAAAGTTATCATTAAAGCAGCAGGAAATATGGCTTACCCCGTTGGCTACTTTAACGAAACTGTTTCTACTGAGGTTATGGTTGCGGCGCAGACACTCGGCGAAAGCTTCGAGTACGTTGCAGGTCTCGGAGCGGATCCGAATACAATGATTGGCGCAGGCGCAATTAAGGGTGTACCTGTCCTTGTCAGTGTTCCTCAGCTTATCGGCGGCGGCCAGGTCGGTCTTTGTATCTCTGACAGTATTCCCGTAAGTCAGCGATGCAAGCGTATTGCAAAAATGCTTTCTGAAGCAGATGTTATTATTGAATCTGCAGTTGCGCTTACGCAGGAAATCCACGACGGTCCTTTTGAAACATATACCGGTCACGGCATTTGGGCTTCAATGAACGGTCTGCCCACCTACAGCCTCAAGGACAAAACTCTCATCCGCTTTGACCTTGACGAAAATCTCAAGCGTTCGTGGGATCTCAACAAACAGAGCGAAATTATTCAGAAAGCAATCAATGAAGGGCTTCCAAAAACCAAACTTACCAAAATCCCTTTCCGTATGGAAATGTCCGCATTTACACGTCTCGAAAACAGCATTCCCGTTATCGGTGATATCGGCGAACTTTGGCCGATTTTTATCGACCGCATCTGCAAGGAACTCGGCGTAACGCTCGACTTCACGAGTGCACCGCAAAATACGGAAGAAGGCAAGGCAATGCGTGAGCGCATTTGCGACGAAATCAAGCCGTTCTCTCTTAATAAAATGCGCAATGCGCTGCGCGACAAATACAGTTTTTGAGTTTAAGAAAAGGAGTTTTATATAATGAGTGCTAAAGTTTTAGGTGTTATTCCCGCCCGTTACGGCTCTTCCCGTCTTCCCGGCAAGCCCCTTAAAGATATCTGCGGCAAACCGATGATTCAGCATGTTTATGAAAATGCAAGTAAATCAAAGATTCTCAGCAAGGTTGTTGTTGCAACAGATGATCAGCGAGTTTATGATGCAGTTATTGCATTCGGCGGCGAAGCAGTTATGACAAGCGTTAATCATCCCACGGGCTCTGACCGTGTTGCAGAAGCAGCAAGCCATTATGATTGCGACTATGTTATCAATATTCAGGGTGACGAACCTCTCGTTCCCCCTGAAATTATTGACGATATCAGTTCTGCGCTGATCAACAGCCCCGATTGTGTCATGGCAACAGGCAGTCTGGAAATCACGGGTGATGAAGAATATGTGCTCAACAACACCGTTGTCAAGGTCGTCAGCGATGTCAACGGCAATGCAATTTATTTCTCCCGTTCTCCCATTCCGTATCCCCGTCATGCAGAACATGCAAGATATTTTGAACACATCGGCATTTATGCTTATACGCATGAATTCCTCAATCAATATACAAAACTCGCCCCCACGCCGCTTTCCGAGGCTGAGTCTCTTGAACAGCTCAAAGTACTTGAACACGGCTACAAAATCAAAATCGTTCCCGCACCGGCACATTATAAAGCCGTCAGTGTGGACACAGAAGAAGACCTGCAGGAGGTCATCCGCATTTACAAAGAATTGCATGGCTGCTGAGTTTTAAGCAAGTCCCCACTTGCAATACTTCCGTTTTAAGTGGGGCTTTTTCAATTAAAATATCAGAAAAGGTTTACGGATATGAAAATCAAACATGATATCGTTGCTTTTGATAAGCCGAGTTTTTACGGTTGGCCTGCCAATCACGGTATATGGAAATTCAATGACGAACTGCTTGTGGGTTTTGAAAAGGGTATCCATCACTACAACGGACCGGGTGTTCATGCACTTGACAGAACCATCCCTACCTTGCGGATGTTTGCAAGATTTCGTTCTGAAACAGGATGGGTACACGAATTTCCCGAAATTCCTGCAATTGACTATGAAAACACGAAATGTCTTCCCGATGTACCTGCAGACCTGCTCTCTGCTGAAAGCGCACTGTATCTGATGCCTTCGGGATGGGACGGCAATGTATTCACACAGTTTTTAGTTACTAACGACGGAGGCAAAAACTGGGAAGGTCCGTTCTATATTCCCGATTTTGGTCTTGTCGGTGTCAGTGCAAGAACCGATTATCTTGTCTGTGACGGTTATTTTCTTCTTGCCATGACAGGCGTAAAGGCTGACGGCTACGAAGGTAATGCTTTTGCCGCAAAACTTACTTTTGACGGTAAATGGGAAAAACTGGGCATGATGGGCGAAGACCCGCCCAAGGGCGATTTTCGAATTATGCCTGCTCTTGCAAGACTTCCTGACGGTTCGCTGCTCGGAATTGCACGTTATGCCAGTGAAAATGAACCCGGATTCACACAACTTGATGTGTATCTGAGCAATGATGAAGGAAAAACCTGGGTCTACGAAACGAAACTTGCATACATTGATGAAGATATGAGCGGAGGCAGCCCGCCAGCCCTGTGTTCGTTGCCCGACGGAACGGTAATGCTTGCATTCTTTCGCAGGCAGGCTCCTTGCGGACTTTTCATTACAACCACACGTGACGGTAAACTCTGGAGTGAACCGCAGGCACTGCGTACGGATGCGGTCAACACAGACATCGGTTATCCCCGTATAGCTGTATTTAATAACGAGGTACATATTCTTTATTACTATAATCTCGGTGAGGAAGCCCCCCGTTTTGTAGCGGACACCGTAATTTCGGATTTAGGAGAGTTTAACAAATGATTAAGGCAGAGGTTTTATATCAGGAATACATAGAAACCGAAGGAATTAACGAAGAAACCGGCGAATGTCATGCCGCAACGGTTGCGATTTGCGACGGCAGCCCCACCGCAGCGTGGTTTGGCGGTATAAAAGAAAAAAATCCCAATGTTCGCATATGGTTTTCACGACGTGACGGTACTTGGAGCACACCCGTTCCCGTAACGCCTGACGACGGCGAGGCAGACTGGAACCCGACTCTTTTTGCTGAGGACGGCGTTCTGACGCTGATTTATAAAAGCGGCATTGACGAAGGCCATTGGTACTCAATGAAAAGTGTTTCTTCCGACGGAGGTAAGACATGGTCAACCCCCACTGAGCTTGTGCCCGGTGACATCGGCGGAAGAGGGCCCGTTAAAAATCAGATGATAAGACTTTCAAACGGTGCACTTCTTGCCCCCGGTTCTACTGAGGATCTGTGTGACCGTTGGGAGTCATGGACAGACTACAGTGAAGACAACGGCAAAACATGGAAACTTTCTGCACCCGTTGCATTTGAACTGCCCGACGGCACGATCTGCAACCGCAAAGAGGAACTTCCCAAGGATGGCGAGGGGCTGATTCAGCCTGCCGTATGGGAAGATCAGGCTCACGACGGCAGAGTTTATATGCTTGCCCGTACGAATCTGAATTGGATTTATTGCAGTGAATCAAAAGACTTCGGTCGCACCTGGTCTGTTGCCAGACCTACCGATATGCCAAACAACAACAGCGGTATCGGTGCTGCGATGACCGATTGCGGTGTTTTAGGACTGATCTGCAACCCGGTAAGCGAAAACTGGGGTGACCGCACCCCGCTTTGCCTGTTCCTTTCGGAGGATAACGGTGCTACATACCCTGTCCGCATTGAACTTGAAACGCAACCCGGTGTAGAATTTTCATATCCGTCCATTGTTGCGCAGGGTAATCTTCTTCACATGGTCTATACCTGTGCACGAAAAAAAATCGGCTACGCTGTGGTTCGTATCGAAAAATAAACAAGGTTTAAGAAAGGGCTTTGCATATGGAAACGCAAAACATATTTTTATTTTTAGCAATCAGCATGATTACCATGTGTTTTGGATGGGGTATGCGCGGCTCGGCAATCGGCGGCGAAAAAGGCGCTATGTTACCCGGTGCTTTCATGGGCATTCTCTGTGTCTGGTACACAGGCTCAGAGCTTCTGATGGATAATGTATTTTTATTTGCAGCCGCTTGCGCTCTCGGCTACTTTTATGGCGGTATGGAACCCTACGGCTCAACAATGGGGCTTGTCCTTGACCATGATTCACCGCGCTACAGTCCGCCGTTGGGATATCTGGCATTGGCATTCAAAGGCTCCATATGGAGCGGTCTCGGTGCGGGATTTTTAGGTGTCAGTTTCTCCGCTATGAGCGGTGTTGTTTACAAATGGTACGACTTCGTTATTTTCTTTGCACTTGTTCCCTTTGTGCAGGAAATCGGCTATCACATTTTCAACACACCCTATGACCCCGAAAACGGTAAAATGCCAAAGGTCTGCTTTTCAAAGGACAGCCGTGAGGAATGGGGACGTAATATTGTAATCGTAGCAGGTCTGTTGATACTTATGGCAATCCGCCGCGATATTTTCGGTATTCTCATGTGGATCGGCGGCGCACTTGCAGGCTCGATCGGTTGGGTCGTTGCCATTACATTCTACGATAAGCAGATGCATCCGCTCAAAAACGGCAAACGGCTTTTCGGCAAGTTGGATGAACTTAACATTATTGACGGTTGGAAAATCATGGAGTTCACACAGGGCTGCTTTAACGGACTTGGCATCAGTGCCGCGTTTGTTCTCGGTTGGCCTCTTGCCGCCAAAAATCTTGAGCAGGCAGAAGCCGCAGGTAAACTGTGGTATATGCTCCCCGAAAAGGTTGATATTACCCTTTCATGGGTATTCTGCGCACTGATCATTCTCACTATCTTCCTTTTCATAATCCCCTACCGCAGAAACGGCAACAAAATCACCCGTGCATTCGGTGAAGTTGATATGAACATTGTCGAAGTGCTTGAACGCCCCTGCTATATGGTAGGTCCGCTTGCACTTGTTATGCTCGGTTCAACAACCATGGCAAGCATTATTTGCTGTTTCACGATGTACTATGTCATTGCACAGCATGACGGTCTTGAGCGTTATTGGGATTATAAAGGCATCAAACTCATCCGCATATTCCTGATTCTGCTTGGTGCTGTTATTCTGGTCGGTCAGATTATAAGAGGCTATACCCTTTGGGAAACATGGATTTTCTACTGTGTCGGTTATATTCTGTTCGATCTTGCGTACTTCTACCGTCCCCAGAGAGTCATCGAAAACTACAGAAAATCAAAATCCGTCAAAGAGTTTCTTGTATCCTTCGGCGGCGATATCACGGTCCTTCCGTTCTTCCATGTTTTAATGGCCGGGCTGCTTGTTTTCGGTTATATAAACTTCCGTTAAAAAATAAAACAAAGCCGGTCATCCAAGCTGATGCACCGGCTTAATTCATAAAAATAGTGAAAAGGAGTTGTAATAATGACCGAAAGTCCTTTTATGTTCATTGTTTTCAGTATGCTCGCCATGTGTTTTGGCTGGGGTATCCGTGGCTCAGCAATCGGCGGAGAGAAAGGCGCTATGCTTCCCGGTGCATTTATGGGTATTATGTGCGTATGGTACACGGGCTCTGCGCTTCTTATGGAAAATGCATTTCTGTTTGCTGCCGCCTGCGCACTCGGTTATTTTTACGGCGGCATGGAGCCATATGCCTCAACCATGTTCCTCATTCTTCACCACGACAAACCCCGCTATAACCCGCCGCTGGGTTACCTTGCCCTTACCTTTAAAGGCTCTATATGGGGCGGTCTCGGCGCGGCTTTTTTAGGTATCAGCTTTTCTGCTATGAGCGGTGTTGTTTACAAGTGGTATGATTTTGTTATTTTCTTTGCACTCGTACCCTTATCGCAGGAAATCGGCTACCGCGTTTTCAACACCCCCTATGACCCCGAAAACGGCAGAATGCCGAAAATCGGTTTTTCAGAAGACAGTCGCGAGGAATGGGGCCGCAATGTTGTAATAGTTGCCCAATTGCTATTGATGATGGCAATACGCAGAGATATCTTTTCAATTATCATGTGGATTGGCGGTGCCCTGTTCGGCGCAATCGGCTGGGTTATCGGCATAACCCTTTACGATAAAGAGTGCCACCCGCTCAAGAACGGCAAGCGCATGTTCGGGAAACTTGATGAACTTAAAGTCATCGACGGTTGGAAAATGATGGAGTTTGTGCAGGGCCTTGCGCAGGGCTTCGGCATTTCCGTGGCATTTGTAATTGCATGGCCGCTTGCACAAGAAAAGCTCGCGGCTGCCGAATCGACAGGTGCACTGTGGCATCCCGTTCCGCAGAATGTTGACACCGTTCTCTCATGGATATTCTGCGTTCTGATTATTCTGACGATTTTTCTGTTTATCATTCCTTATCGCAGAAACGGCAATAAAATAACAAAGGCTTTCGGCGAGGTTGATATGAACATCGTTGAAGTGCTTGAACGACCCTGCTACATGGTAGGTCCGCTTGCGCTTATTATGCTCGGTTCAACAACCATGGCAAGTATTATCTGTTGTTTTACCATGTACTATGTCATCGCACAGCACGACGGACTTGAGCGCTACTGGGATTATAAGGGCATTAAATTTATCCGCATCTTCCTGATACTTGTGGGGGCTGCTGCCCTTGTCGGTCAGATTGTAAGGGGGTATACGCTTTGGGAAACATGGATATTCTACTGTTGCGGCTATCTTGTGTTTGAGGCGTTCTTTATGTTCCGCCCGAAACTCGTTATTGAAAATCGCCGAAAGTCGAAAACCCTTGGTCAGTTTATTGCTTCATTTGGCTGCTCTTCAACCGTATATCCTACATACCTGCTTATGATGACCGCCTTGTTGATTTTCGGTAGAATCCACTTCAGATAATCATAATCCATGCTTGCGGATAAAATATGGCGGCGTGTAGATCCATGCATGCTTTTGTTTTTACTGTTGTTGCATTGTTTTTCCGGTGTTGTAATTGACCAAAAAAACGGTTTATAAAAATGCTATTTCAACGGTTTCACCGGCATCAAGTTTCATTATAAGAACGCCGTTTTCAACGGTATATGCCTTTGCAGTTTTGAACTCACCTGTTTTGTCGTTGAGTTTTACCCGCAGCACATTGTCGTGTTCGGAAGTTACTGCCATTTTTGTTGCTTTGCCTTCATTCCATGCGACATCAACGGTAAAATTGCCGCGTGCCTTCAAACCGGTCACAGAGCCGTTGTTCCATGCAGCGGGCAATGCCGGCAGGATTTCAATAACACGCTTACCGGGCTCACCCAGATGGCTCTGCAACAGCATTTCGTTGATGCCTGCCACACCGCCGAAGTTGCCGTCAATCTGAAAAGGCGGATGAATATCAAAAAGATTGTTTGCGGTGAATTGCTTAATAAGTTGTTGCAGGTGCTCCCATGCTTTTTCACCGTCCTTAAGACGAGCATAGAAGTTGACGATCCATGCACGTGACCACCCCGTGGAACCGCCGCCACGAGAGAGGCGCCGTGCAATCGTCTTTTTTGCGGCTTCATAGATTTCGGGATTTGTTTCGTTTATCTGATCGCCCGGATAAAGAGCAAACATATGCGAAATATGACGATGATTGGGTTCAACCTCTTCATAGTCCCTATTCCATTCGCAAACCGTGCCGTAGCGTTCGCTTATGTACAGTGCAGGCAGTTTTGTCAGAATATTCTCCATACAAGCTGCAAAATCGGCATCGATTCCGAGAACTCTGCAGGCGTGAACCATGCGGGTATAGAGTGCATAAATTATTTCAAAGTCAATTGTTGCACCATGTGTAAACATACTGCTCTTTCTCTCACCGTTTTTATCATAGTAATAGAACCAGTTTTCGGGAGAATTTGACGGTGCAGTGGTCAGTCTTCCATCCCCGTCTTCGATCAAATAGTCACGGACAAATTCGCATGCACCTTTGAGAATCGGATAAATTTCTTTTAACACATCCGTATCGCCGGAAAATTCATAATGTTCCCACAAATTAAGACACAGCCACGGACCTGCCATCGGAAAAAAGCAATGAATGGTATCATGAGGACCGATGCGCCCGAATATGTCTGTGGTGTGGTTTATAACCCAACCGTTGCAACCGAGCAGCTTCTCAGCAGTTTGCCTGCCAAACTTGCTGATCATCTTCATAAAATGTTTAAACGGGAGCATGGTTTCTGCCATGTTGGCAGGCTCAGCAGGCCAATAGTTCATTTGCATATTGATATTTGTGTGGTAATCGCTGCCCCATTCCGGTCGGAAGCCGTTGCACCAGATGCCCTGAAGATTTGCAGGCAGAGTTGCGTTTTTTCCGGAGCTTTCAATAAGCAGATAGCGTCCGAAATTATAATACAACTCGTACATATCCAGATCTTCCTGACGATTGCGCTGCAGAAAATAAAGACGCCAATCAACGGGGATGTCATCGTAGGTCGGCGCATTAAGTTTAAACGACACTTTGTCAAAGACAGCTTTGTGTGCTGCAATATGCTCCGCTTTTATGGTATCGTAATCGACGGCTGTCATAACATCAAGTTTGTGCTTAAGAACTGCACGGTAGTCAATCGATTCGTCAATATCATATTTTTCAACATTGTAATTTGTTTCAAATACGCCGTAAATAATAACCCGGGTCGCATCGTGAACAATGATACGTTTTTTGTCATTCAGAAGTTTACCATCTGTACGGACAAAAATATTGGCTCCGAATGACATACCTTCTCCGCCCTCACCATACGCATCCTCATCGTAATAGGTTACGCGTCCGTTCATGAAAAGCAGATCGTTGCGAAGTGCAGAAGTGTAGGCATCCTGACCGCGTTCCATGGTGATGTGGCAATCAAATGCCGATGTTGCAGTTACTTTGTAAACAAGACCGTCATATTTTTCGCTGACAAAGGTTTCACTGAAAAAATCAATTTTACCTTTTTTATATGATACTCGGCCGATAGCCTCGCTGAGTTCCAGTTCCTTGCGATAGTTTTCATATCGGCTTTTGTCGGGAAATTCAATGCGAATCTCACCCATACTTTCAAAAAAACGCACGCGTTCCGGGTTTGCCATAAATGTTTTGCTGCAAAGTTCAGCAGCTTCTTCGTAGCACTCATCAAGTAAAAGCTGTCGAATTCTCGCAAGCATTTCGGGGGAGCAATTATATTTTTCCTGAATCTGTCTGCCGCTCCAAAGTGACTCCTCGTTAATTTCAATCGTTTCTTCGTACGGATCGCCGTAAAGCATTGCACCGACACGCCCGTTACCCAGCGGAAATGCACGCATCCAATCACGCTCATAGTCCTCGTGCCAAAGTTTGGTTGACATTTTTGCATACCCTCTTTTGATAAAAAAGTTGATTGATATTATATCATAATTCAGTTTCATATACAAGGTGAGTTTTATATTGAAGAAATAAAAAGATTTTCTGAGGAGAAAGGTCTTAATATAACAAAAATGGCAACCTCGGGCTACTCAGCCGGTGCACATCTGTCTATGCTTTATTCCTATTCACGAGCAGACGAAAGCGCGATCCCCCTTGCTTTTGCCGCAAATAAGGCAGGCCCCTCCGACTTCACTACGGAAGCCTGGGGAGAAGCGGGTCCCGGAATTGCACGAATGCTTGCAGGCACGGAAATTTCCGACCAATACATACAGGAAGGCAAAGAGAAGGACCTGATTGAACTTGTTTCCCCCGTTGCTTATGTTAACGGAAATTCAATCCCCTCCTTATTCGCTTACGGCGGCAAAGACAGCATCGTGCCCATAGGAAACGGCGAATCTGTTAAAAAGGCTTTTGAGGAATCGGGTGCTGTTTATGACTTTATACTTTTTCCCTTTTCCAACCATATTTTGATTTTTACGCCCTTCAGCGGTGCAAAGTATAATGCAAAGTTAAAGGAATGTTGTGATCAATACTTTCCCGGATAAGAATCTATAATTGTTTCAAGAAAGCACTGCAACTCTCGTAGTTGGTGTGCTTTTTCTTTTATATGTTCAATTTGCACATATTTTTTGTCTTGATTTTTACAAGGATAACTCTTGCAACTTTTTTTGCTTATGCTATACTTATTATGAATAATTATGAAAGGAGACTCGTATGTATAACGAACCTCTGAAAGAGAAAGTCTATAAAAAATTAGAAGCCCTGCTTGAGATTTACGGCAAAAAGATCTTTGTCCCCTGCGGCAATGTTGAAGATATGCAGTATGTTGATTGCGGCGCAGAGCATCTTCGTCAGCCTCCCGTTGACGGTTGGGCACCTGCCGAAAAAGGTACTGCTTGGGGGGGCGAATGGCAAAACCGTTGGTTTACGGGCAAAGCAACCGTCCCCGCAGCCGCACAAGGCAAAAAACTGTTTGCTGTTTCGGCTTGCGGCGGTGTTGAACAGTTGTTCTTCATCGATGGAAAACCCATGGGACTTTATAATTCAAAAAATGACTTCGTTGGCGGTAATCATTGCGCTTTGCTCGTTTGTGACAATGCACAGGAAGGTGACACTTATCAGCTTTCCTTTGAATGCTATGCAGGTCATTTCTGTGTTGATTGCATGCCTTTCGACAATTACGGATATCCCGATATCCCTGCCAAAGATTATATGCACACTTTCAACGGCGTTCAACTTTGCTACATGAACGAAGAAATCAAAGATTTTGTTTTTGACGTTCGCGAACTGCTGACTGCCAGAGAAGTGTTGCCGAAAAACAATTTTGCAAGAACGAGAGCAATGCGTGTTCTTGACAAGGTTGCTGACTGTGTTATTTTCTACCCGCTTCATTATACTGATGAAGAAATTCAGGAAGGTGTCCGCAAAGCACTTGTGCACACACGTGAATTCTTCAATAAGGGTGGCAACAGCCGCACGTTTGGTCGTGTCGGCATCATCGGCCACAGTCATATGGATACCGCATGGCTATGGCCTGTGGATGAAACCATCCGCAAATGTGCCCGTACTTACTGCAATGCCATGTCCCTTATGCGTCAGTATCCCGAATACAAGTTCATTCAGTCTTCTGCACTACACTGCGAATGGATGAAGGATTATTATCCCACCATTTTTGAAGACATGAAGAAATATGTAGCTGAGGGCAGATATGAACCCAACGGCGGTGTCTTTGTTGAATGCGACTGTAATGTTACCAGCGGTGAATTTATGATCCGTCAGTTCCTCAAGGGACAGTTGTTCACAAGAGAGCACTTCGGCTATACATCCGACTCTTTCTGGCTTCCGGATACATTCGGCTACAATGCCAACATTCCGCAGATCATGCGCGGTTGTGAAGTTCCCTATTTCTATACCACAAAGATCGGCTGGAACGAAATGAACCACTTCCCGTTTGAAAGCTTTACATGGAAGGGGATTGACGGCAGCACAGTTCTCACACACTTCAACAGAACGCATTGTTTCCCCGATGTAGACGATATCACAGATGCCGTGAACCAGATCACGCTCAAAGAAGCAAACGATATGCGTCTTGTTGCCTACGGCTACGGTGACGGCGGCGGTGGACCGACCTACGGCATGATCGAATCCGCAAGAAGAGCTTCTTCCATGGAAGGCATGCCCGAGATCGAAAACATGACCATCAGTAACTTCATGAAAGAGCTTGAAAAAGATACCGAATATCTGCCCACTTATGACGGGGAACTGTATCTTGAATTGCACAGAGGCACGCTGACACAAATGCACGATGTCAAGAGAAAGAACAGAAAAGGCGAATTTGCCGTTCGCAACATGGAATATTTCAATGTTGTTTCTGACTCCCCTGCCTGTGAATATGCCGACAAGTGGACAAAGATTCTTCTTAAGAATCAGTTCCATGATATTCTTCCCGGCACCTGCATTACCCCCGTTTACGAAAAGTACAATGTTGAAATGGATGAACTGATCTCCGATCTCAACAACAAAGCTGATGAATATGCAGCACTTCTGACTGCAGAAGATGCTGATTGTGTCACTCTTTACAATACGCTTTCCTTTGCAAGAAATGACGTAGCTGTCATTGAAAACGAAACCCGTTTTGCGGCAGATGTTCCCAGCCAGCAGTATACCGATGTCTGCGGCAGAAAATGTCTTGCCGTTGCAGCCGGTGCAATTGAAGGCTTCAATGCAAAGACCATCAAGATGACCGACAAGGCTTCCGAAGCTGCATCCGTATTCAAGTATGACGGTGAAAAGCTCGAAACGCCGTTTGCTGTTATCACATTCGGAAAAGACGGTTACATTGCTTCTTTCATCGACAAGAAGACCGGCAGAGAACTGCGCAAAAACGGCGGTGATCCGCTGAACTGCCTGCTGTTCGGCGAAGATGTTCCGCACGTATGGGATAACTGGGATCTTGAAACCGACGTTGTTGAAAGACTGCAGGTCGTTGACGGTTTTGTTTCCCGCGAAGTGGTCAGCGATGGTGCTGTTGAAATGCGCATTCGTTCCGCATTCAAATTCGGCAAATCCACTCTGACACAAGATATGGTCGTTTATGCAAACAATCCGCGTGTTGATTTCCAGACCCTTGTGGATTGGAATTCTCCGCACTCTCTGCTGAAAGTCGGCTTTGATCTTGATATCCGTACCCTCAATGCAAAGAACGAAATTCAGTACGGTTTTGTTGAGCGTCCCACCACCAGAAATACCTCCCTTGAATATGCAAAATTTGAAGTCTGTAACTACAAGTGGACTGATGTTTCCGAAAGCAGATTCGGTGTGGCACTTCTCAATGATTGCAAATACGGTATCACCGTAACGGATGCCAATCTTCGTCTTTCTTTACACAGAGGCGGCACACATCCTGATGTCACGGGTGACAAGGGTGTACATGAAATGACCTATTCCCTGTTGCCGCATGACGGCGATTTCAGTGCGGACAATGTTGTTAAGCCTTCCTACGAACTCAACATTCCCACCGTTGTTATCCCCGGCGTTGCAAAGCAGACTAAAGCATTCATGGAAATTGATGCATCCAACATCATCTGCGAAGCTGTCAAGCCCGCTGAACTGATTGAAAATGCTTACGTTATTCGTCTGTATGATTGTGAACGCAATGCAACAACTGCAAAAATCACAATCAACGCACCGTTCAAGAAGGTATGGATTACCAATATGCTTGAAGACAAAAAAGAAGAAATCACTGCTGTTGACGGCGTGATTGAACTTGCCTTCAAACCGTTTGAAATCAAAACTCTGTTGATTGAAAAATAAAACATAACAAAAAGGCTTGCTGTCCTGATGGATCGCAAGTCTTTTCTCTTTGATACTAAACAAATTGCAACAATTTGTTTAAATTTGCTTTTTTTGCACATTCGTTATATAATATAGCCGATCTATGTATCTGTTTACAAAATATAATTCATTTTTTTCAAAATTTGTTAGGAGGCTCCGAAATGTTTAAACAGAAACCGACAAAAAAGCAAATTGCCGCTTTGGTCTTTTCTTTTCTATTGCCTGCATTAGGAATACTTTTTTCAATTGTATGGACCTTGAAGCCTGACACAATTCCGAGTATGTCTGTCTTTATGTTTTCATTTTTAATTCCGCTTGTTGTTTCAGTTTTTATCTTACTTGTCTTTTCTTCAAAAGTCAAAACATGGATAAAGACGATTCTTATAATTCTTCTTTTGCTTATTGTTCTGTTTTCATGGGGACTGTTTTTATTTATCGGACAAATGGAATATTTACAGGTCATATCGCCGGAAGAAACAGAAAACAATGAGACTTTTTCCCACCTATATGCCGATATTCTGCCGTTTGTCAACGATGTAGAAAATGCAGAAAAAACTGAAATTTATTATTATGAAAACTATTATTTCATCTTTGAAACACATGTTATATACCTTGTCTGCACTTACGATGCAGAAGAATACACAAGACAGAAGGATATTATAAATCAATCTTACAGTTTTACGGATACTAATCCGCAAGCATATTATGCTTCGCATTATTCATTTTTAAAAGGCAATATTGACAACTATCAATTCCGTCCGCTGGCATTCGATTCATATGAAAATCTCGAATATCCGAAGAGTATGGCTTACATTATTACCAACGACGCAACCTCACAAATCATTTATATGTCTTTTTATGATGCAGACATTGACTATATTGAAAATGACGGAATAACAGATTTCATCAACGAAAGCTGCGGCTGGGAGCATGTTGTAAAAAAAATTCAATCAAAATAAAACTAAAAACATTTACCCGGCTTTTAATAAGGAGGTAGTGAAATGTTTAAACAGAAAGCCACTAAAATGCAAACCGTCGCATTGGTTTTTTCTTTGCTGATACCGGTAGTTGATTTGCTGATTATGATTGCCGTATCGATTATCCAACATCCGAATTTCCTTGTTGCTGGAATGTTAATTCTTCCTCCGTTTCTTGCATCAATTTTCATTGGTCTTATCATACCATCAAAAATTAAAACATGGCAGAAGGTAATTCTTACTATTATTCTATTACTAATTGTTATTGATCACGCAGCATCTTTTTTGCTTATAGAGTAACATCCACAACAGGCTTGCAATCCATTTCGGACTGCAAGCCTGTTCTTTTATTAATATCAGAAATATTTTTTCCAATCTTCCACCGTGATGAAGGCCCCCTTTGCAAGGTCGAATGTGAAAGAGGAAACAACACCGTCTTTTTCGGTTGTGACTTTGATAACTTCGTCACGCAGATATTCGGCATCGATAACCTTTTCGTTTGTCTTGTCGAAGAACTTCTTCAGCAGTTCGCCCGTTTTGGCATCGTAATCGCCTGCATTATCGGAAACAAACAGAACATCACCGCAGAGATTATTGATCTTGCCGAGCAGATACTTCTGTTCATCGGTAAAGGTCAGATTGTTTTTACGCAGGAAGAAAACGTCGGGGTCGTTCATCCATACACGCTTGCTCAGATGGCGACGGAACAGCGAGTTGTTGATGGCACTTCTTGCATTGAGCATTTCGTTGCTGACCTGAATACGGCTGTAGAATTTGCCGAAATAAGTCAGGTCAACGTCACAGCTGATGCGGCATGCATCCACAACACCGAGAGCGGGACCGATGGGTACACCGCAACCAAGGAAGAGTTTGTCGCCTACCAACTCACGCAGAAATGCCATGGCATCGCACATAATTTCACCGCGGCACTTGCCGTGACGGGGCTTGATGCACTGGCTGTAAAGGAAGTCGAGCTTGACCATGTCATAACCCCATTCATTGAGGACAACATCGAAAACTTCTTTCAGATAAGCACGGACCTCTTCATTGTAGATATCAAAGGTATATGCACCGCCCCAGGCAATGCAACCGACCATCGGCTTGCCATTGTCATCCTGAATGAGCCAATCGGGATGTTCCTTTGCCATGCGGGAAACCTTCTGGCAGTTGAAAGGAGCAAGCCAGATACCTGCTTTATAGCCCTTCTTGTGAATTTCGTCGGCAATGTATTTCATACCCTTGGGGAATTTCTTGGGATTGGGATCGAGCCAGTCACCGATAAAGGTTTCATAACCGTCGTCGATCTGGAAGATATTGACCTGATCTTTATAGGGATCCAGACCGTTAAGGTCGCGGATGATAATATCTTCGGTGATATTCTGGAAATAGTTGTACCAGGAGGTATAACCACTCATCATGCCGAAACGGGTTTCGGGCATTTTCCACATTGCAAAATACTTGTCGAAGACTTCTTCATAACTGCCCTCAAAAGAAACAATGTCAAAAATCTGCCACGGCTCACGGATGAGCTTGCCTTCCAGGTCTTTTACAAAGAAGAAGCGGTTGGCGTTCATCTTGACTTTAAAAAGCGTATAACCGAATTTTTCGGTCAGAGAACCCCAAAGTTTTACGTTATCACCGTTGCGGATGTAGGTATAGCAATGGCTGTGGAATTCACCGGGCAGTTCGGAATAATCAACAAACCAGGCATCGCTTGTTTTTCTTGCAATGCCTTTGGTGAATTCACTGATATCGGCCAGATGAATAATGCCGGGCATGATTTCATCTGCGGTATATTCCTTTGTTTTGGTCCAGGACTGATAACCGTTTCCGAAGAACTTGTCACCCTTTTTGAATGTAAAAGGCATATCCACAATAAAATCGACAATTTCAAAGGTCCTTTTGGGAATCAGGGTAACGGTATAGCGATTGTCCTTTTCAACAATGTCGAGTTTGAAAAAATCGGTTTCGGTTTCATGGGTGGTGATGACTTCATTCGCATTTTTGTAACGAATTGTATAAAGTTTATCCATTTTATCTCCTCCTGCAAGGTAATGAATATATAATAGCAGAAAATGAAGTCATAATCAACCTAAATTTATTTTTTATATTGAGATTGCAATTTATATTTCTGTAATATAAAATATTATCAAAACAAAGACAAGGAGCTGTCAAAATGCCAAAATTTCTTTTGGGGATCGATGCGGGCGGCACAAAAACAGATTTTGCACTGGCTGACCACAATCTGAACATTATGAAAAACTTAACACTCGGCGGTGCAAATCCCGTTGATGTCGGCATGGAGCAAATGCAGAATGTTCTGCAAGAAGGTATTGAATACTGTTGTGACGGAATTTCCCCTGATGAAATTTCTTGTTTTGCAGGCATTGCAGGCGGCATTACGGGCGACAATAAAGAAATCATTCATTCCTTTTTATCGCAATTCGGCTTTGGCAGTTTCTGCAACGGCAGTGATATTGACAACTGCATTGCCATGACACTCGGAAAAAATGACGGTATTGTTGTGATCATGGGAACGGGAATCGTCGTTTTCTGTCAGATAAACAGCACCCTGCACCGCATCGGCGGTTGGGGGTATTTGCTCGACAAAGCGGGAAGCGGTTATCACATCGGTGCAGATGCTTTATATTGCGCATTGGGTTGCTATGACGGTCGAGGCGGCAGTATGTTAATGAAAAGCCTGATTGAAGAAAAGTTAAACAAAACCATCCCCGAGGCAATCCCTGAAATCTATGCAGGTGGAAAATCTGAAGTCGCATCTTTCACTCCGATTGTATTTGAAGCTTACAAGCAAAAAGATGATTACGCAAAAACCATTCTTAACAGAAACGTGCAAGAGGTTGCAAGTCTTATTAAAACCGCACAAAAGATTGCACAAACAGAAGATTTACCTGTTTTCATCTGCGGCGGCTTGACAAATGAAAAAGACATTTTAGTGCCGTTTTTTAAACAGCATCTTCCCTGCTGTGAACTGCTTTTTTCAAATAATCGCCCTGTGAACGGTGCATTGAAAAAAGCACATTCCATTTTCGCGAACGGAGAATAAAATATGCTGAATACCGAAAAAAGAAATCAGAATACAACAAAGCTTGAATCAATGCCCACGACGGAGATTGTTAAAATTATCAATGAAGAAAACAGCACCGTCACTGCGGCTGTTGACAAAGCCTTGCCCGCTATTGCAAAAGCATGTGACGCCGTAACAACAGCCATTCAGAACGGCGGCAGAGTGTTTTATATTGGGGCCGGCACTTCAGGCAGATTGGCGGTCTGCGATGCTGCAGAATGCCCACCCACATTCGGGGTGCCGTATGATCTGTTCAACGGCATTATTGCAGGCGGACATGACAGTATGTTCAAAGCGAGCGAAAACAAAGAAGACCAAGCTGAGCTTGCGATTGCCGATTTGCAAGAACACAATGTCTGCGAAAAGGATATTGTCATCGGCATTTCTGCATCAGGTTCGGCGGCTTATGTGATCGGAGCGATTGAATACGCAAAAAGCATTGATGCGGTAACGGTATCTGTCACCAACAATCCGGACACAAAAATGCAAAAAATTGCTGACATCGGCATATGTGCGGATACAGGCCCCGAAGTGATTACAGGCTCTACCCGCATGAAAGCAGGAACGGCACAAAAAATCATTCTGAATATGATATCAACCACCGCTATGGTAAAATGCGGTCATGTATATGAAAACCTGATGATCAATTTAAAACCGACCAACAAGAAACTGAAAAACCGAATGATCGGCATTGTTACGGAAATCCTGCACTGTACACAGAAAGAAGCCGTCGACCGTCTTGAAAAGAACGATTGGGTCATTCGCGAGGCAATAAAATAACAAATGTGAAAGCCTGCTGCTTTTCCGAGCAACAGGCTTTTCGTTTAACTTATTTTGCAACGGGAACATTGATTACTATGTCAGACAGCGGGAATGTGCAACAAGGATGAATACAACCGAATTTATAGTCTGCCAGACGTCTGTAATCAAGATGTTTCGGAACATAAATCTGTCCCGAAATCAGGTGGGAATGACAGAATCCGCACTCGCCGCTTCTGCAACGGGCAGGCACGGAAATACCGTTCTTTTCAAGAATCTGCATAATGGAGTCATTGCTTGAGCCGCTGACGGTGGTGGTGAAATCCTGAATGGTAACGGTGATATTGACCGTTTCGGGAACACCTGCAGGATAATCCGCCTGTGTGGTGGGATTATGGAATTCACCGAACATCTCGTGACGGATGAACTTTTTGGGCAGATTCAGTTTTTCAAGTTCCTTGTCAACAAATTCATACATCTGCTGCGGTCCGCAAAGGAATACGGAATAGGCTTCGTCAGCAGGTGCATATTTTTTGATGAGTTCGGCCGTAATAAATCCGCTTTCTGCACCGTCCAAAGCATCGGCCGCACCATTGTCACTCAGAACATGAACAACCTTGACTTTACTACATTTTGCGGCAACAGCATCGAGTTCATCTTTAAACAGAATAACATCTTTGTTTCTGCTGCCGTACAGAAGCGTCATTTCAAAATCTTCATCACCGTCGGCAATGGCATTTGCCATGGACAAAAACGGGGTGATACCGCTGCCGCCTGCAAGACAGATGACCTTCTGTGCATCACGAAGCGGTTGATATTCAAAATTACCGGAAGGTGCGGAAACTTCGACTTCGGTGCCGACCGTCCATGTATCGAGAATATAACGAGAAACAAGGCCGCCTTCAACCAGTTTGATGGTAAGAACATATTTACCGTTCAAAGCATCTTTGGGAGAAGAAGAAATAGAATAGGCTCTTGTGACAGGCATATTTTCAATGGTTTCAAACACGGTCAGATATTTGCCTGCCCCGAAATAAGCAAGTTTTTCGGTTCCGCGGTCTGCATCGGGAACAAGCACAAAACTCTTGCAATCTTCGCCTCTTGCAATGACTTCGGCTACTTTCAAATACTGTCTTTTGGGATGCAGTGCTTTTGCAATCACAGAAGCGTTGTCTGAAAATGCAGGAAATTCCGCTTTGGCATCTTCAAATCTTTCCTGTCGGTCGGAAAGCATGGACAAAAATTTTCTTGCTTTTAATGCTTTTAAATCAGCCATCTTATTTGCCCTCCTTTTTCATTGCATTCACAACAAGTCCGCCTGCTTTTTCACCCGTGTAATATGCACAGCCGTAACCGTCGCCACGTTCCTGCGAAGCACCGCAGAAGAAGAAATTGTCAAACGGCTGATCTTTGAGATACTGCACGGTACGCGGAATCATGCTGTCCCATTTTTCAAGCATATAACCGTAAGGTGTTCCGAAAGGAGTATTGAGATATCTTGCGAATGTGGGCGGAAGTGCAATTTCAATTTCCTCAATATAAGGCATAATGGAAATATTGAGTGCCTTTTCACAAGTTTCAATCATATCCCTGGCAACCTTGGTCTTGAACTTTTTATAGTCTTCGGGTTTTACATCTTTCATGACATCACCGAAAGTCATGGTGGTCAGGAACAACTGACTGGTGCCTTCAGGGGTGCAATCGGGGATAATTTCATTCAGACAGTTGATAATGCAGTATCCGCTGAAGAAATTCTGTGCAACTTCATACTGTTTGTCGGAATCCGAATCGGGAGCAATAAACACGGAATAGTCCTTGATGCCGAGTTCTTCCTTTGTTTTGTTCATACCGAGATAAACGGTTGTGAGTGAACAAGCGGTTTTGCGGGCATTGAGCATTTTCAACTGTTGTTCGGGAATGTCTTTCGCATCGAACAGATCTTTGAAAACAGCATAAGGATAAGAATTGCAAATGAAGTATTTACCTGTCACTTCCTTATTTCCGTTGATGACAACGCCTGCAGGCTTTCCGTCCTTGACGATTACTTTTGTGACTTCCGAATTATACCAGATTTCACCGCCATTTCTGCGGATGACATCATCGAGCCCAAGACTCATTTCGTGGCTTCTCAGTTTCGGAATACCCGTACCGTTCTTGACATAGCTGTGAAGCATGGCCAGGTAATACAAAAAGTCAAGCTGTGATGCAGGTGAACCAAGATAGCACCAATAGGTATTAAAAATATCCTGTGCTTTCTTGGGCATTCCCAATGCATCCAATGCTTCTTTCATGGTATGCGAAATCATGCGCATCAGATTGGGAACATCTTTCAATGAGCCGGGTAATTTTGAAAGATCATCCATGCAATCAAAAGCCTTGAACATGCGGTCCGACAATCTGAACGCTTCCATACAACTTTCATATGAACCGGGTACAAGTTCATCGAGTTTACGGGCAAAAGGTTCAAAACCGACCGGCATACGCGCATCAACAACAACTTCAACCCCGTTTTCATTGATAAAAGTATCCGTATCACCTTCTTTTGCAGGGATGACAAGTCTGAATGTGGAATCATGCTGACACCAATCGACATTTCCTTCCATGCGAATGAACATGTCTTCAATCTGACCGGATTTGTCGGGCGCACCGACACCTGCCAGTTCATGCAAAGAGGGTTCAAACTCGAATCGACCGCGCACAAAGGAAGATGCAGAGCCGCCGGGAATGTTGTGACGTTCCAGCAAAAGCGTGGAAAGCCCCGCTCTTGCACAAGTAGCAGCTGCAGCAAGACCGCCGTTACCTGCGCCTATTACAATGACATCATATTGTTTGCTCATAGATAGACTTCTCCTTTACAATATTGTTTATATTTTAACACAGTCTTTTTTTATTTACAAGCCTTGTTTTGTTTTTTATTATAAGACTGAAAAAATTTTTCTTGATTATTCGGTTCCCTGCTTATATAATAGATGTATTACATTGGAGGAAGTGATTTATATGTTATTTTCTGAAAAAATCAAAGATGTAAAAACACAAATTTCCGACTGCACGGATTTTGCGATCAAAGGCATAACCAATATTTGTCAGAAATACGGCCCGCGTGCCGCAGGTGATGACAGCGAAACTATGGCACAGTATGAAATGCTTGAAGAACTCAGCGCTTATTCTGATACTGTCGCAAGAGAAACATTCAAAGTCAACCGCGATGCTTTCATGTCCTTTGTTCCGATTGCAGGTTCTGCCCTGCTCGGCGCAAGTGCACTCAATACGATTGCGGCATTCAAAAAAAAGCCGAAAACCGCTATCGGTTCACTTGCACTCATCGGCGGTGCACTTGCCGGCATCACAGGCGAATTTGTGCTCTATAAGAAGATGCTGGATCCGTTCTTCAAGGAATATGAATCAGGCAATGTCATTGCCGTAAGAAAAGCAAAAGGGGAAACCAAACGCAGAATTATAATTTCAGGTCACACCGACTCCGCCCCCGAATGGACTTATACCTACAAACTCGGTTCGCACGGTGTTATCATGGTTGCAGGTTATGCCATCGCAGGTCTTGCATACACCGCCGCAACCACCGCAACGATTCTGAAAAACAAAAATGGCTGCACAGCAAAGAAGATGGCGCTCGGTCAGGCAGCATTCCTGCCTGCTTACGGTGCACTTTATAAGTTCACAAACAGCAAGAAATATGTTGACGGTGCAAACGATGACCTTTCGGGTTGCTATGTTTCTTCCGCTGTTATGAAGTATCTCAGCGACAATGATATACGCTTTGAAAACACGGAAGTGGTGTGCATGCTTGCAGGCAGTGAAGAAGCGGGTCTTCGCGGTTCAAAAGCCTATTTTGAAGCCCATCCTGAGCTTAAAAATGACGGTGTGGAAACTATTTTTATCGGTTTTGATACCATCCGCGATGAAGAATACATGATGATCTATGAAAAGGATATGACCGGCACGGTTGCTAATGACAAGCGCGTTTGCGCCCTGCTTAAAGAAGCCGCGAGAAAATGCGGCAAAGATGTTCCGGTCGGCGCCATTCCGCTCGGCTCAACCGATGCCGCCGCCGCTTCACAGGCAGGTATTGCCGCCGCAAGTTTTGTTGCAATGGATCCCGCTCCTGCAAGATATTATCACACCAGACTTGATACAGCCGAAATCCTTATTCCCGAAACCATTGAAAAAACTTTAGAAATTGCCCTGCAGACAATCTTCGATTTCGACGAAAACGGCATCTGAAAAAAAACTCCTTGTTCTTGCGAACAAGGAGTCAGACTGTCGAAAAACCGTGTTTCGCAATCAAGCGAGACACGGTTTTCTGTCTGTATTGTTAAATATTTGGAATAAATTGAATAAAAAGACGTAAAAATCATGAAAATCCTCGTTTTTGAACTTCC
>SVOJ01000036.1 GCA_015066385.1 Oscillospiraceae bacterium | reverse complement strand
TCTGTGGTCGGAGCCTTTCTTAAACCGTCTTGCGGTAGGAGGTGAAACCGATCCACAGTATCCATTACAGTATAGCATACAGTCCTTGGAGAGGGACTCTAATAACTACTACTTTATTATACGAGGAAGTATCACAAAAATGAAAAAAGTATTTGCAGTTTTAGTAGCACTCACCCTCGTCCTCTCCTGTGCAGTCATGGCATTCGCAGCAGGCACAGGCAGCATCACCATCACCAACGCGATCGTGGACTCCACCTACAGCGTGTACAAGATGCTCGATTTTGAACCTTCCGCAGCAGATCCCTCAAAGGGTGTCTACACAATTGCAGAAGGTTGGGATGCATTCTTCAGTACCGGTGCAGGTAAAGATTACTTCACCATTACCAATGCAGACGAAAAAACTGTTGTTTTGACAGACGGCAAAACTGTAGATCAGGATCTTGCCACTGCTGCTGTTGCATATGCAAAAAATACCGCAAGCGTTTCAGCTGCACAATCTGAAAAGGCAACATCTGCAAATGTAAAATTCGAAGGTCTTGACCTCGGTTACTATGCTGTTGACACCACCGTCGGTACTCTTTGCTCTCTGACAAACACAAATTCTACTGTCACAGCAGTTGAAAAGAACAAACAGCCTGACATCACCAAGGAAGTTCAAGAAGACCGTAACGATTCCTGGGGCACATGGAACGATGCCGACATCGATCAGGTTGTCAACTACAGATCTTACATTACTGTCGGTTATGGTGCTGTCAATTACGTCATGCATGATACCATGGACACAGCTCTTACTTTCGATCCTGCCAGCGTAAAAGTTTCTGTCAATGGTACAGAATATGAAGCAGCAGGCAATTATGAAGTTAAAACTTCCGGCACTTGTGGTTGCACCTTTGAAATTGCTTTCTATAATGATTTCATCGCAACAATTGAAGATAATGATGCGGATGTAAAGATTCTTGTTGAATATGCTGCAACGCTCAATGAAAATGCTGTTGTTGAAGTTGCTCACCTCAATACTGTTTATCTTAAATATGGTGAAAACAACGAATGGAAAACCCAAGAACATACAACAAAAACTTACACATGGAAATTCGATGTATTGAAGTACATGGTTGAAGGCACAGGCGATGCAGCACAAGAGAAACCTCTTGCCGGTGCTACATTCCAGCTTCTTGATGCAACGGGCAATGTTATTAAATTCTCCGATGTTACCGGTGCTGATGATGTTCTCACCTATGAAGTAGATGCGGACGGAACAGTTGCATCTTTCACAACGCCTGACAGCGGTGAACTTTATTTCCTCGGTCTTGACGAAGGCACATATCAACTGAAAGAAACGGATGCTCCCGATGGTTACAACATTCTGACTGCACCTGTTGAAGTTGTTATCACAAGCGGTATTGAAGAAGGTGCACCTGCTCCTGCTTTCAAAGTAAATAACAGTGCTGATCCTACTGTCAAAGTGTTGAACCAAACCGGTTCTCTGCTTCCCGAAACCGGCGGCATCGGTACCACCATCTTCTACGTAGTCGGCGGTCTGCTTATGGTTGCTGCTCTCGTGGTTCTTGTTTCCAAAAAGAGAATGGCTTCCTTTGCCTGAAGGAACCGGGAATCTGACGAATCGGATTCCGACGGCGAAAGCTGAAAAAAGATAACATAACCCAATCCCTGCCGGCCTTATGCCGGCAGGGAGCTGTCCCGAAAATGCTGACCGTTGTTTCTGAATATCCGTTCGGCAATAACGTTGAGAATTTTTATGAAATGAGTAATAAAATGAAAGAAAAGAAAACAACAAAGAAGAAAAAAGGCGGCAGCGCCTCCACGATTATCCTTGTTGCGATATTTCTTGTCGGTCTGACCGTTCTTTTGTATCCCACCATCAGCGATTTCTGGAATGAAAAAAGACAGTCCAAGGCGGTTATGAATTACGATGATCTGATTGAAGATCTGACCCCCGAGGATTATTCTGCCTTTTTTACACAGGCCGATGCCTATAATCAAAAAATCAGACAAATGCCGTTTCCCTTCATGAACCACAAGAGTATTGCCGAGGAATATTACAATACCCTTGATGTCAACGGTGACGGTATGATGGGCTACATCACCATCGACAAAATCAAGGTGCAGCTGCCCGTTTATCACGGCACGAGCGACAAGGTGCTCAACTCTGCAGTCGGCCATGTGGAGGGCTCGTCCATTCCCGTCGGCGGTGAAAGCACCCATTCCGTGCTGTCTGCACACCGCGGTCTGCCCTCTGCCAAGCTGTTCACCAATCTCGACAAGGTGGAAATCGGCGACATTTTCACCATCCGCATTCTTGACAAAACAATCACCTATCAGGTTGATCAGATCCTCATTGTTCTGCCGCACGAAACCGATGCCCTGAACATCGTTGCAGGCGAGGATTACTGCACCCTTGTTACCTGTACTCCTTACGGCATCAATACCCACCGTATGCTCGTGCGCGGAACACGCATTGAAAATGTGGAAGAAAAAAAGGTGATCAATGTCATCACCGAAGCCTATCAGATCGATCCGCTGATCGTCACCCCTGCCGTAGCGGCTCCCATTCTGGCAGTGCTGCTGATTGTTCTGCTTGTCAAAAGCGGCAGGAATAACAACCGGAACAAAAAGAAAAAAGAAGACGAAAGCAACAACCCGCCTGAAAGCAAGAAGACCGAATAAACCGAAAGAAAGGAGCGTGTGCTTGTGAAAAGCAGAACCAAAGCCAAACGATTTTTTGCAATAATGCTTGTTGCAGCCGTGTGCATTGCCCTGTTTTCCGTCAGCACCGCCGCCGCTTCGATCGGAACATCAACGGGCAGCATTACCATCACCCTGCGTGACAGCGACAACCAACCGCTGTCGGGCATCACATTCAGATTGTACCGCATTGCCACGGCTGACACAGACAGAAACGGTGTGCATTTTTCCTACACCGAGGATTTTGCAGGCAACGGCATGCCGGCAGGCAATTTTTCCGATTCCTATCTGCCCGTGCATCTGACCGCTTATGCACAAAGAAATAATATTGCTTATACCGAGCAATTCACCGATGCCGCAGGCACGACCGTTTTCGGCAATCTGCCGTTCGGTGCTTATCTCATTGTCCCCGTCGGCAGAACCGAAGGCTATCTTGCGCCGAATCCCTTTATTGTTGCGTTGCCGATCAAGGATGCAACAAGCGATGAATGGATCAGCGATGTGGATGCCTCCCCCAAGGTGGAAGATGACAAGGGCGAGTATGAGGAAACCTATATCAGTGTCAAAAAGCGCTGGAAAACAACAGATACCATTCCCCAAAGCCTTACGGCGGCGCTGCTGAGAGACGGCGTGATCGTTGAAACCGTGCAGCTCAATGCCGAAAACAACTGGTATTACAGATGGGATAACCTCAGCAACCACTACGCATGGAGTGTGGTTGAAACGGAGGTTCCTGCGGAATATACAGTCACCTATGTGACCTCGGAACGGACAGTGATCATCATCAACACCCACGAGGATTACGAGGAAGAGCCGACCGTGCCGCCCGATGAACCGCCACCGCCGCCCGATAAGCCGCCCGAGGATGAGCTGATCGACACCGGACAGCTCAACTGGCCCGTGCCCGTGTTTGCAACGGCAGGGCTTTTGCTGTTCAGCATCGGCTGGGCAATGCTCAATCTCGGTAAAAAGGACGAGGAAGAAGCATGAAAAGAAAAACAGCCCTTGCTTTTATGACGGTCGGTGCACTTTGCATCTGCTTTGCCCTGGGACTGCTTATTTATAACAACCATGAAAGCAATGCCGCCCGTGACAATGCGCTTGTGGTGATGGATTCCATCCGCATTGCCATTGCCGAAAACGAACAGCAGCCTGCAATCGTTGATCCCTTTGATGAAGAAATGACCGTCAAGGAAATTGACGGCTACGGCTATATCGGCTATCTGTCAATTCCCGCGCTTGCGCTCGATCTGCCCGTGATGAGCGAATGGGATTATGACAGACTCACCATCGCCCCCTGTCGCTATTACGGCAGCACAAAAACCGACAATCTTGTGATTGCCGCTCATAACTACCGCTGGCATTTCGGCTATCTCGGACATCTGAATCCGGGCGACACGATCATTTTCACGGACATGGATTCCGAAGTGCGCACCTACAAGGTCGATTCGGTCGAGCTGCTGCTGCCGACCGATACGGACAAGGTCAAGGACACAGGCAACGATCTGATTCTGTACACCTGCACCTACGGCGGTGAAAAACGAATCACCGTCCGCTGCAGTTCCGTGAGCAAACCGTAAGCATCTGCAATTTTATCCGTTGTCCCATAAAAACAACAAAGCCGTGGTTTTTTTGTGCATAACCTTTTTCATTTTGTGCTGTTTTGTGCTGAAATGCCGAGAAAGCCCGATATATAAGCATTTTTCGTGACGAAGCAAGCTACGGCCGCGGTCTTGAAGGTCTGCTCAAGAGATACTTTGGTTAATTCTTTCAGGGGGAGCAGACACTGCTCCCCCGCTTTGCTGTTTGTTCCCTGTATGGTTTTGTTTATTTCAAAAACAAAAAAGGAATGAGAGATTATTATGAAGTTCGGACTGACACAAAAAGTTTCATTGAAAATAAAAAAACAGCCGGATGAAGAATCGCTGAACCGCGTTGTGAAAAAACTGGAAGACGAATACAATTTCTGTTATACATATACAGCCCAACAGGCAGTTTTTCATATGCAGCCCGACTTTGAACGCATGGAAGAGCGGGGACAAAGGAATTCTTTTTTCCCGAATCTGGAAGGAGAATATCTCGAAACAGATGAGGAGACAAATCTGTCAATAACCTTTCGTCCGGTAAAAACCGTATCAGCATTTCTTCGCTTTTTCTTTGGATTTGCTATCTTTACAGAAGCATTTTGCATACTCGTTTTTGTTTTTGGCGAAATGGATACACTTTTACCCATGGCAGCTCCCGTGTTTATATCCTTTTTTGCATATCTGCTCGCTTATTTCTCCATCCTCAACAGTGCAAAAAAAATCATAGCGGTTATTGAAAAGTGTTTATGAAAAACCGATGAAAACTTTCCAATATTCACTGTATGAAAGGAGTCAATAAAAATGTTTGAAAAAGTAATTATAGCCCTCGTTCTTGCTCTTGCCGCGATTCTTGTCTTTTCCGGCTGTGCAAAACTCGATCGGATCGAAGATCGGATCGAAAACAAAGTCGATCAGGTTGAAGATGCAATCGAAAGTAAATTCGAGCCTATCGAAGATGCGGTTGAAAGCCGTGTTGATGCCGTTGAGGATGCGGTTGAAAATGCCCTTCTCGGCAATCCGACCCTTGCCGCACCGACAGGCGAAGCCGTCATGCCGACAAATGCACCTGCGCAGGACCCCACCGTCCCCGCAGAGCCCACTCCCGTCACCAACCCCGCACAGGACTCCATTGACAAAGTCGCAGATATTCTCGGCGACGTGCTCAGGGAACAGGCTTCGACTTTGCACATTTCCGATTCCGTGGTTGACAGTGCGGTTTCCGCACCCTACGGGCAAACGATTTTCATCACCCCCGAAGAAGCAAAGCACATTGCCCTTGACCACGCAGGTGTTGCCGCTGCGGATGCAATTTTTGACCGCACCGAGCGTGATTTTGATAACGGCATTTACCATTACGAAGTGGAATTCCGTGTCGGTTTCACCGAATATGAATACGATATCCACGCCGAAAGCGGCAAAATATTGTCATTCGACCGGGACCGATAACTCCCTTCCTTTTCATATATCTCCCATCCAAGCAAGACCGCCCGGCCGCAAGGCACAGGGCGGTTTTGTTGCAATATCTTGAAAAAAAGCAATCTTTGTGTTATATTGTGTGTGACAGGGTAACTGTTTCATATTATACATCATGTTTACGGGATGTGAAAGATTGTGTCATTCTTGAAAAAAATGGATTTTCTGACATTGTTTCTGATCGGCGCGTTTTGTGTTTTCGGTCTTTTTTACGAGTATCTTGCCTGTGCGGCGGGGCTTGTGTTGATTCTGTACCTCGTTGTATATGCCCGCAAGCACAAAACACTGACATTCCGTTTCAACATGGCATCCGTTGCCGTTATCGCCATAACAGCAGGCTATCTGCTGAGCATTTTTTATGCAATTGATAAGGGGGCCGCAGTTGTCGGCCTGGTTAAGTTTTTGCCGGTTCTGCTGTTTCTGACCGTGCTTATGCAACAAAACAAACCGACGGATGACTATTTGAAAATAATACCTCCCGTTGCCTGTGTTATGACAGTTGTTTCCGCTGTTCTCATGCAGGTTCCGGTTTTGACAAACTGGTTTTCCGTTTCGGGCAGGTTGTCGGGATTTTTTCAATATTCCAACACCTTCGCTCTTTTTCTTCTTATCGCACTTATCATAACGACAACAAAAGAAAAACTTGAAAAAATTGATTATTTATACGTTGTCGTCTTTGTTTTCGGAATATTGTATTCCGGCAGTCGTACTGTTTTTGTACTCAGTGCCGTTGCTCTGTTGGCTGTCATCATTTTCGGTAAAAACAAAAAAAATAAGATCATTTTTCTCGTTGCGGCAGTTGCGGCAACCATAACAGCCGTTTTATACACCGCCGTTTCGGGAAATTTTGATACCATCGGACGTTTTCTGACTCTTTCCCTGCAAGAAAGCACCTTTGTCGGCCGCTTTTTGTATTTTATTGATGCGCTCCCTGTTATATTGCGACATCCTTTCGGGCTGGGCTATCTCGGATATTATTACATGCAACCGAGTTTTCAGACAGGTGTTTATTCCGTAAAGTTTGTACATAATGAGTTTCTTCAGTTGCTTCTGGATATAGGTTTTGTGCCGACCGCAATTTTTGCCGCCGCCATCATCCGTTCTTTTTTGAAAAAAGGCGGAAATTTGCGAAAAAGACTGCTACTGCTCATCATAACAATCCACATCTGCTTTGACTTTGACCTACAGTTTGTTTCAATTTTTATGCTTTTTGTCATGTTGCTCGATTACAAGGACGGACAAGAAAAGAAAGTCCGTTTTGCGGCAATCCCAATGGTAAGCGTTGCGGCCGTACTGAGTGTTCTGTCTATATATACAGGAACGGCACAGGCGTTTTCATATTTTAAAAAATATGATATTGCGGCAAAAATATATCCGTGGGACTCTTTTGCACAAGTAAAAATACTCGAAACTGCTGATCTGTCTCCCGAAACGGAAAAACGGGCAGATTGGGTGATCAATCACAATGAATACATAGCGGCGGCATATAATAAAAAAGCCTTGTCTGCATATTATGAAGGCGATTTTACAAAAGTGATTGAATATAAACAAAAAGCCGTGGATACTTTTCCGTTTTCTTACGAAATACAAGAAGAATACTGCCATATGCTCATAAACGGAATATATCTTTACGAACAAAACAATGACCCTTACAGTGTGAAAATCTGTCAGCAGGAACTTCTGAAAACAGTACGGGACGTGCAAAATGCAGATTCCCGGTTAAGTAAACTCGGAAAAATGATTGATGATCAGCCCGTAACAGAATTACCTGATGATATAACGGAATATGTAAGGCAATTAAACGCAGCGCAGCATCCGTGATCTTCTTTTGCCGCAATACGGCATCCGTTCCCGATTTTCCGTGAAGAAGCGAATTTTATTCTGAAAACCCGCTGTTCTTCTTTTTTATATTTCCCAAAACCGCCTCCTCGGAAGGCGGTTTTGTATGTATAAATTGCGCATTGACAATACCGTTTCTTTTTATTATAGTATAAAGTGACTATATATCCCGTCAGATCGGGTAAAAACGGAGAAAACAACAAAATTATGAAATATTTGCCCAATCCCATGCTTTTTTCATCGGTCTTTGTGTTGCCCTCTGTCATCGCGGACGAGCATCTGAAACTCGCTTCTGCCGTCGCGCTGAAGGTGATCCTGACCTTGTTCCGCTGTCAGAACGAAGCGTTTGACCTGCAAAATATTGCCGCAAAAACAGGCCTGTCCGAAGGAGAGGTCTCGGATGCGTGTGCCTATTGGGCAGAAAAGGGTGTATTGCTGTGTGACGGAAAAACCGTTGTTGTTCCCGCGGAAAATGCGGAAGTGATCCCCGCAGAAGCGGACTACAGCCCCATCGACTCGATTCCCTATGAGCCGATATCCAACACCATTTATTTTGTACCGCAACCGGGCAGCTCCGATGATGTGAATACACCTGTTTGCCCCGCGCAAAGAGATCATCACGCTGAAATATTCAATATTCCCGATGCCAAGCAGCCCTTTGTGACCGCACCCGTGGCTTCCTCTGCCATTGCAACGGCGGTCAACAAGACGGGAGTCGCCAAGGAAGTTGCCATGGATGCTGCGACCAAAGTGATCATTGCCACGGAAACGGATGAAAAAGAAAAGAAAGAAGCAAAAAAGAAAGCGCGTGAAAAAATTACTGTTACGCCCTCGCGCCCGACCCATGCGCAGATCTGCAAACGACTCGACGAATGCGCCGAAATCCGCGAACTGTTCAACGAAGCGCAGGCGGTTCTCGGCAGAATGCTCGGCACAGGGGATCAGGCGGCACTGCTTTTGCTTTACGATTACTACGGTTTGCCTGCCGATGTACTTCTGATGCTGTGCGAATATGCGCGCACCATGGGTAAAGCGGGAAATTTGAATTATATTTATGCCGTCGGTCAGGACTGGAGCGAGCGCGAAATCGACACCTTTGAACGCGCCGACGAGGAACTGCGTCGCCTTGCGCAGGTGGATACCGACTGGACACAGTTCTGTGCGCTGACGGGTATTCAGCACCTCAAACCCACCAAGGGGCAGCAGAAATATATGCACACATGGACAACGGAATGGAAATTCTCCGTTCTCATGCTCGCACTTGCCTTTGAAAAAATGAAAGAACGCACCGACGGTGTGCGCTTTTCCTACATGAACGGCATCCTCAAAAACTGGCTGGCAAAGGGAATCACCACCCCCGAACAGGTCGAAAAAGAAGAGCAGGAATTCAAGGAAAAAGCACAGGAAACCATGCCCCATTCTGCAAATAAAATTCCCGAAAAAAACAATAATATTCCCGCAGGCGTTTCGGCGGCGGTTGCCAAAAGCGGTATTGCGGGCACACCCGCATCGTATGACCTTGACAAAGCCGAACAAGCCGCCCGCAACACCGTCCCGACCTTAAAAAAACGCAAGAAAAACTGAAAAAAGTCTTTTTGCATCCGCTGAATTACAGTTTGTCTACTCGGCATGTTCGCGAGCCAACCACAGAACCGTCTGCCTGATTTGCACAAAAAAGCCCTTGTTCACATCGGAACAAGGGCTTTCTTTGTGTTGGCTTTCTTTGTGTTTTTTCTTACCAGCGGCAATTGCGGTATCTGACGGTTACGCAGTAGGGGCCGTAGTGATAGTGGGTGTAGCGGCGGAACGGAGGACGGCGATGAAGGTAATAGCAGCCGCCGGTAACATCGTCCAGAGCAGATTCGTCAAGCTGATCATTTTCTGCAAGGAATGCACACAGATCTTCAGCAAATGCGGCAAGTTCTTCAGCGGTGAAGTCAAAGCCTTTTGCGTTGAGAGCCTTGACGGCATCTTCAGCTTCCATTTCAACGATTTCGTTTGCGAAATCAGCGTCTTTCATAAGAGTGTTTGCGAGCAGTTCGATTCTTTCATTTGTGATAACCATTGTAACGTCTCCTTTAAAAATGTTTTCGTTTTTTGTTCGGCGTTTCGTTGCCTTTCATCCATGTATACACATGATCTGAAAAAGTGTTACACAGTTTTTTGTTTTTTACAGGATTTTATTTGTCTTCCGGCATGCCGACACTCCAACGCAGGATCAGTCTTGCATCGCCCGCGGTGATGATATTGTCTTTATCAACGTCACCGATATGTTTTTGCTGGTTACTGAATGATTCAAGCTTGACCGAAGCGCGCAGGGCAAGTCGCGCATCCCCTGCGGTGATATGACCGTCGCCGTCAATGTCACCCAAAAGAACCGAAGTTTCTTTTGTTACGGAGTCGCTGACTTTTTTTCCCTCGACAAAGGTCATACTGCCTTCAATGCTGATAGTGGTTGCTGATGTTTTATAGGTGTTAACATCTTCCACTTCAAGATAAAAAACAGCGGCTTCAAATTTTTCATCGTTGATAATGCATTCCTTGCCGGGGAGGGAAGCCGCAAGAAAATCTTCCGCAGGCCACAGGACGTCTTTGAAGTAACCGCCGCCTTCGATTTTGCCGTCGACACTTGGATTGGATTCATCCGTAAAGGCGTTGTACATTTCATCGCAATTCTTCTGCACCTGCTGTGCATCCGCACCGACCGCATTGTGGGCAAAATCGAAAATATCGGCATCATAGGTAAGCCACAGAGTCCACGACTTAAGATCAACGGCATCCACGAAATATACCTTGACGGCAATGCATCCTCTGGCATCAATCACCCAATCGGTTTCGATTTTTACATCGCCTGTTTCTGCAACTTGCACAGCTTGTGCATTGGGTGCAAACGCACTGCCCGCATCGGGCAGGTCAGTATCCGCAAAAATGCCGAGCGGTGCCGCTAACACCAACAGAAGTGACAGAAGAATGACTGTAATTTTTTTCATAAAACAACATCCTTTCCGAGATGAATATGAATCAGAGAAAAACCCTCCTGTTCTGTGAAAAGTATGCCATATTTTTTCAATGAATTCAACAGGTTATTGCTTTTTTGTGAAAAATTTACAGCCTTTCTTCATCCAACCGTCTGGCTTTGCGGTTGAAGACAATCAGAATGATGGCGGCGGTCACGCCGATGCCGACGGCAAGGCCTGCAATCAGAAACACCCACCACAGGCGCATTCCGTTTTCGGATTGTGCCTGTTTTTTTTCTTCTTCTGTCGTCGGGACGGGAGCTTTTTTGACCGCATTGGTCACAATTTCAATGTCTTGGGCATGGTTGTCGCCGAAATCGTCCTGAAAACGCACCTTGGCAATGCCTTTGAGTTCGCCCTCGGTTTCGGCGGTGACATTGAAATTGGCATTCACCGTACCGCTTTGTCCTGCTTCAATGGTCCCTACAAGCACACTGCCCGAGCCGCGCATACCCTCTATTTCAAACGTGACAAGCACATTATTGACCGCCGCGCCGCCCATATTCTGCAACGAGAACGACAGCGAAACGGTTTCGCCGATGACGCAGGTTTTGGGGAACTCGAGATTGTCCCACACCAAAAGCACCGTCTGCCGCACAGGCAGACGCAGGGTGTCGGAGTTGGAGTAGGCACTGTCGTTTTCGTCCTCGTATTCCACAGAAACGCTTGCATTATGCATCCCTGATTTTGCGGTGTGGGCGGTGTTCACATACAGCTCCCACACATAGCTGCTGCCGGCTTCCAGTTCTTCTAAATACTTCGTACCCATGCCCTCGCAGGCAATGGCATCCGATTGGGGCGAAAAGGTCAGTTTGAGGTTGTAAACATCCTTGTCGGCATGGGTGTTGACGAGGGTAACAGACACTTTTTTGCGTTCTCCCGGTTGCAGGGCATCGTCCTGTACAATATAAGAAGCGACCATCAGACGCGGCTGACTGCGGTCTTCGTCTTCTTGTTGCGGGCTGTCGGTTTCACCCGACACAATGTCAAAATAGAATCGCTCGGACACGGTGACGGTCTTTCCGTCGGCCGTTTCACCCGTGAATGTGACGGTGCCGGCACGGGCACTGATTATGTAATCATCGGTCGAAAAACGGACATTGCCCGTGGCACTGCCGCCTGCAGGAATATCGCCGAGGCTGTCCTTGCCGACTGTGCCGGGACCGTCCACGCTGACGGTCATGGTCACGCCGTACAGTTTGGACTTGCCCGTGTTGAGTACGGAAAAGGAGAAGTCTGCCATGTCGCCCGACACCACTTCACCCGGCACACCGACAGAACCGACTTCCATTTCGCTTTTGTTGCTGACGGAAAGACGCAGCGTATCTTCGGCAGAACCGTCCGAGCCGTCGGGATTGGTGAACGACACGCGCACTGTTGCCGTGTGTGCTCCGTCCGAAGCGTTGGCGGCAACCTGCACAGGCAGCTCCCACACATATTCGTCGTTGGCTTCAATAACGGACACATACTGCGTACCCGTACCGACGGGGGTGATGTCACCTGACGATTCGGCAAAGGTCAGTTTGCAGTATTTGGCATCCGCCGTTTCGCTTTGATTTTTAAGGGTGATGAACACCGTTGCCTTGCCGCCCGCGGAAAGCCCTTTTTCGGACACGGTGCAGGAAGTGACCATAAGTTGTGCACTGTCATACTCCGATGCGGCAGCAGGAACGGAGAAAAGAAAAAGAAAGAGGATAAGAAAAGAAAGTTTTTTCATGATGTGTACCTTTAAATTGGAGTTTATCGGGGAGGTAGCCAATCACGGGGACGGGTCCGTGATTGACTCTAACATATAACAAAAGCAGTCAATCATGGTTTCGTCCCCTGATTGGCGGCGATTTTTATATATTTTTTGCATCATTTTTGTTTAAATTTGTGCGTGGTCGTAAATCAGGGGACAGTACTGCGATTGCCTTTGAGAAATTGTTCGGCAATCACAGTAGCCGTCCCCGTGATTGACTCCTCCGACTCCCCGCTAAACCGTAATTTGTTTTACAATTCTCGAATATTTTCAACAATGCTGTTCTTGGTTTCTCTGCGCAGTCTTACGGCGAGGTTGAGCACGCATACTGTAAGCAGTGCCCCGACAAACACAAACGACGGCCACAGGGTGATGTTGTGCATGAAGAAAGTGGTCTGCATGATTTTTTCATACACGAAAATACCGAATCTGAACAGTGCCGTGCCGCCGTAACCGACCCCGCAACCGATGCCGAACACATACAGATATTGCAACCAATAAATTTTTCGCAGATCTGCCGCCGAAGCCCCCACGGCACGCAAGGTGCCGATGATGCGTCTGCTCTCACGGATTCTTGCGTTGGTGGTGTTGCAAAGGGTGGCGGCGGTAATGCAGAAGAACAGCATCAGCAAGGCTGTGAGCATGATGACGACTTCGGCTCTGTCCTGCTCAATCAACTGTGCGTATTCATAGTTAGAAAACAGATAGTAATAGGTGACTCTTGTGCCTACTTCTTTCAGCAGGTTGTTGACGGTGGTCTGTGCGGTTTCGTCGGTGTTGTCATATAAGTTCACGTCAATATTACGGATCCCCGCATCGATTCCCATCGCACGCATACCCCGTTCGGTGGTAATGACTGCACCGTTGGTGAACATGCCTTGTGAATGGTAGGCTTCGATGCCGTCCATGCCGTCGCTGTCCACCACTGCACCGATTTCTACTTCTTTGACAATATGTGTGACTTTGTCCGTGCCGAGGTATTCTTCATACTCCAACGGGCCGTTAAGCCAATGCAGGGTCATCTTGTCGCCCGCATAAAAGGCATCTTTGTAAACTACACGCTCGGCACTGTCAAGCTGCTGCTTCGTAGTGCGGGAAGTGATACTGGACGAACCCCAACCGCCGTTACCGTGAACGATCATATAATACCCCTTGGGAGCGACCATGATGACCTGCTTGCCCGAATGGATGTCATCAAGATCGGCATTGCCCTCAAGACTGTTCTCTAAAAGTGCTTCGGCGGCTTTGTCGTCTACCACAAAGAGTGTCGAGGTAAATGCCGTGTCGGGAAGCTCCGTCTTGTTTAAGAATTCACGCATTGCGGGCAAAATGGTCATGTCCTCTACATCGGGCGCGAACATGATGGTGGTGTCAAAATTGTCGTCAAGCTCTCCGAAGTCATAGGCATATTGCCCTGCGGTATGCATCATATAAGGGGTTAAATAGCCTGCATCCAGACAGACACTGGTTGCGCGGGAAATATACATATCCTTTACATAAGGATTGGCAAGGATGCGTGCGGTGTCGGACTCGGTGAACCACTGTGCATCATCGTCCACATTGACCCAGCCGTAAAGATAGCTCTGCTGTGCGACGAGGTAAAAATCAGTCGGAGAACGGAAGGAGTCCTTGAATTCTTCCAACAGCGCACTCGTGCCCAAGGTTGCAAGCAGAATCCCCAAGGAAAGGAATACCGCCATACCGCTCTGTTTGACTCCTCTTAAACGGATTTCACGACTTGCAAGCAGGTTCGGTGCACGGAACTGCGTTTGTGTTTTGATTTTGCGGCGTTTCATTTTGACGGCAATGTCTGTATTGCGCAGTGCTTGCATGGGGGTAATGCGTGTAGCGGTAAGTAACGGGATCATCGCCGCAAGCATGACAACAGCTATACCGAGCAAGGCGCTCAGCACGAAGACATACCAGGCAGGCTTGAACGAATAGCCGTCTCCCATGACTTTGACCGCAATCCAGACACCGAAATAGGAGATGAGAAGTCCCGCGGGCACACTGCAAAGGGCAATGAGAAAGGCTTCTCTGCCGAAAATGTTGACGATCTGCCGTTTGGTCGTGCCGACCGCACGCAAAAGGCCGATCTGCCGCCTGCGCTCCTGCAGATTCATGTTAAATGCACTGACAATGCCGAAGCACGAGCCGACCACAAGCACGGCACCCAAAAAGCACATCAGATACAGCATATCAAAGCCGGTGGTGTCCTCGGCGGAGTAATAGCCGTCATAGAAAAATTCGGTGTTATAACTGACTTCCTGTTCGGTAAAAGCGGTTTCATTGTAGAGCTTTGTGACCATTCTACCCGTTGACTGATCCCATTTGCCGTAGGTAAGTTGCACGGCTTTGCCGCCGGGAGAAACGGTTGCGGTGTCGGCAAGGTAGGCAGCAGGATAGTCATTGTAAACGGTGTAATGCTCACGGCTCCAACCGTGTTCATAACGAAGTCTGCGGCATTTGTCAGTCAGAATACCGACAAGGGTGTAGGTCTGTTCCACGGTTTCAAGCACACCGCCGTTGCCGTCGGGAATTTCGGCAAACACGGTAAAAGTGTCCCCCAACTGCACATCCAACTGCATTTTCGACAGTGCAGAAACTTCAACAGCGATTTCACCCTCCGTTTCGGGCAGTCTGCCGTCGGCGAGAGTCTGTCGGCTCATGATGCGGAATTCTTCGTCTGCTACGGCAATGCACATGCCGTATTCCCGTTCTTCTGCGGTGAGATAGGCAAAGGCGACATTTTTCACCGTTGCCGTTTCAAGATTCGGGTTGACTTTATACAGGGCGCTGAGATCTATTCCCTCGCTGTCGAATACAATAAACTGCTGTTCGCCCAGGTTCTCCTTGCGGCGTTCTTCCGTGCTTTCCCTGCTTGCGGTATAGAAAAACAAAATGCTTGCCGAAAATGCAATCGACAAAATAATGCCGACAATCAGCACAATATATTGCTTTTTGCGCATTTTCAGATTGCCCACGGCAAGCTGATTGACGGTGAGTTTATGTTTTCGGTTCATGGTATGTTCCTTTCAGAAAATTTCTTGACTTTTTCAGAAAAACTGCATATAATACTATTGTAAGAAAATCAGAATTTCAGAAATTTGCAAGAGGTGATTTATATGTTGGCAGAAATCAGAGGCCGTTCCCAGATTACAATTCCGTCGGAAATCATCAAAAGGATGGGCATTTCCGAAGGCGATAAATTTGAAATCATTGAAAAAGACGGCGGTATTTTTCTTTGTCCCGTTGTTGTGTATCCCAAAGACAAGTTGATAAAAATTGCAAAAATGATCAAAAATGCTGAACCGCAACTCAACGAGCAGCAAGGTTTTGACTCGGTTGAAGACCTGTTTGCAGACATGGGGATAGACATTGACAATGTATAAACTGAAATATACAAAGGAATTTGAGAAAAATCTCAAATCTCTCACCAAAAACGAGCAAAAGATGGTTTTCAACAAACTGAAACTGCTTGTGCAAGACCCGTTTTATCCGTCCCTGCGCACGAAAAAGGTGCAGGGATTGGGTGATGTCTTTGAAATGAGTGTGAATATGGACATCCGCATATTGTGGAAATATGAAGACGATGTTATTATTTTGTTGCTCGATGTGGGGCATCACAAGCAAATATTGGGTGTATAAGGGGCTGTAAAAACAGTTCCTTTTTTTCTTTAATGCAGTGCCGCAATTTTGCCGTCCACGATACGCAGAATCCGTCCGGATTGCTCGGCTACGGATTGGTCATGGGTGACAAGAATCAACGTAACGCCCAATTCACGATTGACATCTTTCAACAATCGAAGAACCTCTCTGCCGCTTTTTGCATCGAGGTTGCCGGTCGGTTCGTCTGCAAACAGCACGGCGGGTTTGTTGGCAAGTGCCCTTGCGATTGCAATACGCTGCTGTTGTCCGCCTGACATGGCAGAGGGCAGGTGCGAAAGACGGTCTTCGATTTCAAGCATGTCGATGAGCTTTTGCAAATATTTTTCATCTGCTTTCTTGCGGTCAAGCATGACGGGAAGCAGAATGTTTTCATATCCCGTCAGTTCCTGCACGAGGTTATATGCCTGAAACACGAAGCCGAAGCGACGGCGGCGCAGAATGGAAAGTTGATTGTCATTGTAAGACGAAAGAGACTTTCCGCCGTAAATCACTTCCCCGCTTGTGGGGTTTTCGAGGGAAGATAAAACATGCAACAGCGTGGATTTGCCCGAGCCCGACGGGCCCGTGACGGCACAGAATTCACCCTGTTCAAAACGCACGGACACATCGTCCACCGCTTTCACAACATTTTCACCGCTTAAATATTCTTTGGTCAGATTTTTACATTCTAAAATGGTCATAGAGACACTCCTTTTGGTTTTATACGTTTATTATACACGCTTAATCTTACATTCCGGTGACTTTTACCTTACAATTTCGTAAGATAAGAAAAAACGGGCGCAGAAATTTGCTTTTCTGTGCCCGAAGAGTATTACAATTTTAAATTCGCATCGATGACGGGGAAACACATGCTCACGCAAAGGCCTTTGTTGCGGTTTTCCGCCGTAACGGTCCCGTGGTGCTTTTCCACGATTGCCCTTGTAACGGCAAGCCCGATCCCCGCACTGTCGGGCGAGGCGTTCTGACTGCGGTGAAATCTTCTGAACAGCATAGCAAGATCATCGGGCTTCACCCCGCCGCCGTTGTCTTCAATGGTGATGCTGACACTTTTTTCGGCTTCTTCAATAAGAATGTCAACCCTGCCGTCGGGTGCTGTGTGTTCGCAGGCGTTTTTGATGACATTTCCGAATGCCTCGCGAAGCCATGCTTTGTCGCAACGCAAGGCCGCATCGCCGTGTACGGTAATTGTCTTTTGCGGGAACAGAGCGCCGAATTCTGCCTGCAGCTCGTTGAAAACGGTCGAAATCTGCGTTTCGGCAAAGTTCATAATATATGTATCACTGCGGATTTTTTCAAGCTTCAGAACATTATGAATCAGCTTTTCCATTTTGCTTATAAGTGCAAGTTCTTTTTCGGTGTAGCTGTCGGGTGCGGCATTGTGCTTCATTTCGCAGTAAAGCCGAAGGCCCGCAAGCGGTGTTTTCAGCTGGTGGGAAATGTCGGCAATGAATTCGGTGTTGTTTCTTGCTTCCCGCTTTGTGTATTCATGGGCATATAAAAGCCTTGTTTCCAGCTCGCAGATGTTGTTCTGCAGGTGTGCAAAATCCCCCTCATCCGTTGCAAGGGCCGTTTGTTCTCCGTCTTTCAGAAATGTATCAATGCTTTCGGTCAGGGTGCGGATCTTCTTTTTGTTTTTCACGTGCAGTGCAAGCAGCAGGACACAGACGACAAGGGCAAGCACAAGTGATATGATCAGAAGAATGTCCTTCATTTTATTCCTCCCATCGGTAACCCGTGCCGCGTACGGTTGTAATGTGTGCAGAGCCGATCTTGTCACGAAGGCGGCTGATGTGCACCGAAAGGGTGTTATCGTCAATGAAATTGCCGTCGCTGTCCCAGATACGTTGCAAAAGGGAGCTTCTTGTTACAATAACACCGCTGTTGTGCATGAGAACGGAAAGGATCTGATACTCCGTCGGTGTCAGCAAGAGTACCTCACCGTCTTTTTTTGCCGTCATGTTTGTCGTGTCAAGGGTGATTTCCCTCGACTGCAGGGACGTACCCGCCGTTTTGCGACGCAGCAGTGCACGGATACGTGACAGAAGCTCCAAAAGTCTGAACGGCTTTGTCACATAGTCATCCGCTCCCGCATCCAGCCCGCGCACGATCTGAAATTCTTCATCACAGGCGGACAGAAAAAGGATGGGCACATCCGTCCCCGCATTGCGGATGTGTGTGCAAAGGTCAAGTCCGTTGCCGTCGGGCAACATCACATCCAGAATCACAAGATCAAAACTGTCTGTATTGAAAAAAGCCTTTGCCTCAGTGCAGTTTTTCGCACAGACGGGTGCATAATTTTCTTTTGTCAGCAGTTCCTGCAGTCCTTCACGAAGATACAGGTCATCTTCCACAAGCAGAATTTTTGTTTTCATTTTTCCACCGTCCGTTTTTTCTGATTCTATTATACTGCCCCGACACCGTATTTGCAATGCTGTGAATCTTAAGATTTTGTAAGAAATGCGGTTCTTCGGTGGTTTTGCCAAAAATTACCTCTTTGTTTGTGCCTTTTTTGGCTTGACTTTCAAGGTCTTTTAAAGTAATATATATTATATAGTACTATGAAAAAATCTATGGGATTTGATATTACCGCTTTCCTCGGAGGGATTCAGAAATGAAAAAATTGATTTCCGTATTGACTGTTATGATGATTTTGTTTGCATCCGTCTGGTGCATGTTGCCTGTTATGGCTGCACAACTGCCCGTGCTGCCCGAAAACACACAGGATGTCGGCGGCTGTGCCGATCACACATTCGGTGAATGGTCCGTTCCGACCGATGCCACCTGTACCGTCGCATCGTATGTGACCCGCACCTGCAAGGATTGCGGCTTTGTTGAAGTTGAAAAGTATGCCGAAAAGCTCGGTCATGCTCCTGCGGCAGGTTATGTGTTTGATGAAAAGAACGGCACGCATTCTTTCACCTGTCTCAATTGCAAAGAACAGTTTACGCAAGAATGCACGCTCGTGCTCGACAGCACTGATTATCAGTGTGCAACCATCGTAAAAAACACATATCACTGTGAAGTCTGCGGCAACAGCCTTGTAAAAGAAGAAGCCCCCACACACATTGTTGCCGAATGGACTCTTGTGCCCAACAGCGTACAACACTCCGGTGTCTGCTCCGGTTGCGGCGAAACCGTCTATGCAAACTGCGAAATGGTCGAAAAGACCATCACGGCGACCTGTGAAAACGGCGGTCAGCGCATTCTTGAATGTGTCTGCGGCAGAACCTCCAGCGAATCCGTTGCCGCACTCGGTCATAACGTGGAAGCTTGGCTTCACATTGAAGGCACCGAAATTCATGCCGGCAAGTGCACCCGCTGCCTTGCAAGCCCGAACTATGCTTGCACCATCACCGGTTATAAGGCAGATCCCGTTGCCGAAGGAAGTGTCGCTCTGACCCACACGGGCAGTTGTTCTGTCTGTCTTGCTCCTTACACCAAGGATTGCAAGGAAGGTACTTATGTTTCCGTAGCAGGCACGGCAAGCCATCAGACCAACTGTCTGGATTGCGGCAGAAACTTTACCAATCCCTGCAAGCCCGATGCAAGCGGTCTTAAATCCAACAACAACGGCACGCACACCGCAACCTGTGCGGTCTGTGCATCCGCTTACACCGTCGCATGCACGCCCTCTGCTTACACCCATGTTGAAAACACCGAAACACATTCCACCGTTTGCACGGAATGCGACGGTACATATACCGAAGTCTGCGAAGTCAAGACCTGGACTCCTTCTCAGAAAGTCAATGCCGAAACAGGCGAAGTTGAAAACGGAGACCTGCACAAGGGCAACTGCACAAAGTGCTCTGCCGAATATGAAAAGGACTGCACCGTTGAAACTTATACCCTTGATGTTGACGGCAAGACCTGCACGGGGACCTGCACCGCCTGCGGCGACACCCTGATCCACGAAAGCACTCTCGGTGCATGGAAATATGATGCCGAAAAAAACACCCACACAATTGAATGCACCACCTGCAAAGCAAGTGCATCCCACACCGTAGCCGTTGCTGAAAATGGCTGGAAACACGTTGAGGCTGCCGGTGACAGTTGCCACGAAGCCGCTTGTACGGTCTGCAATACGGTTGAACTTGCCGCCTGCGAATTCGAAAACGATGCCGAAAATGTTCACAAGCACACCTGCAAAGTCTGTGCGTTCTCTTATGAAGACGAATGTGTGAACTTTGTAAAAGACAAGGATAACAGCACCGCCGCAACCTGCACTGAAGACGGTTATACCTATTATAATTGTAAAGACTGCGGCAAGCGCAATGAAACGAAAACCCTTGTGCACAAAGCGCACGGCCATGAATTTGTTGTTGATGAAGAAGCAGAAATCATCTCCACCAATGAAAGCCACACCGTGACATACATCTGTAAAAACTGCAACGAAACCGAAACCAAGACCGAAGAACATACTTTCGGTAAGGCAAAGGCAGAAAAAGACGGCAAACACAGTTTTGAATGCACCGTCTGCGGAAAGATCAAGAGCGAAAACTGCAAGGCCGTCAAGATTCCCGCCGTTGCCGCTGATTGTACCAACGCGGGGCTGACCGAAGGCAGTAAGTGTTCCGTCTGTGGAACCATTCTCAAAGAACAGACCAAGACGAGCGCGCTCGGACATGATTACAAATATCATTCCACCACCGCCACCTGTTCAAAGGCAGGCAAGGATATTTTCAAGTGTATCTGTGGTGAAACTAAGGAAGTGGCAGCCGCCGCAAACGGCAAGCACGAATGGAAAGCCACCAGCCGTGTACCTGCTACCGCAGAAGCCAACGGTTATGTTGAATATACCTGCAAATACTGCGATGCAACCTACCGCGAAGTGCTGGTTTATTCGGTTCATACGGGTCTTGGCAATGCGCTGACACCTGTTGCCGCCATTGTTCTTCTTTCCGGCGTTGCCTTTATCGGTGTCAAGAAACTTCGCAAAGACGAAGAATAATCAAACACAAAAACCGTCCCTTCTCAGGACGGTTTTTTAATGCAGAATTCAAAATTAAAGGTTTACGAAAGAGGCAGGAATTTTTGATTAAAGGAAGATCAAATTGCGGTTATCGGGGAGTAGAAAGTTGGTTGTTCGTCAGTCATTAAAAAGTTTGCGGAGTCGAGAGGCGGAGCCTTTCGTCGCCCGTTGCGACGGGCGACAATGGGCGCTGCCCCCTGACCCCGCAAGCTTTTGAGAAAAGCTTGACCAAAACTTTTAATAATTGACAATCAACCAAATTACAGCAAGCAAACTCCCCGCTAAACCGTAAATTCTCTTATTGCTGAAATCCCAACTTTTCGCGAGTCGTGTTTTTGTTAAACAAAACGCTGAATGATCGAAAATTGCAACGCAACTTCTTTCATTCAGCGTTATTTTTATTATATAGGAAACTGCTCGCAATTGTGAGCAGTTTGCATATAATTCGCCTGCGGCTCATTGAATGACGCAAACTTATTGAACAAAAAACACCTTTTTGCCCCCAAGATAGGGGGACGGGGGGTTGATGTAGATACTTTTTTATTTCTCTGTTCTGCTCGGACAATGCGTGCAATGGTAAACTAAAATTGGACACAGAGGGGGTATTTTTTGGACAGATGGTGTATAATGAAAGAACAAGATAAAAGACACCACTGGACATGAATAC
>SVOJ01000052.1 GCA_015066385.1 Oscillospiraceae bacterium | reverse complement strand
TTTTACTTTATCCGGATTTTGTTCAGCGGTCTTGATTTTAAATAGCAAATCTTCAAAACCGGTTATGTTGTTTTGTATTGTAAATACATCATACAAAACTTCACCTTCGGAATTGACAATGAAGCAAGCACCTTAATCAATATTTTCAGAAACTACGGCTTATCAGATTTACCAATTGGCAAGGAAATGAAGCAGACAGCTGATGCAGTTGAGTGTACAGAGAATCTAATTGAAGATTGTGTTTTTATCACAAGAATGAAAAGGAGAATTAAATGAATAAAGAAGATAATTTTATTAAAGCCTCTCACCAAAAGAAAAAATAAAAGAAGAGGAGTTTATTTTCTAATGGCAAACTACGCGGAAAATATGTATAATTGGTTAAAGAAAAAAGGTCTTGCGGCAAAGTATGAATATGCGGGTATATACTGCATAAAAATAGATTAGAACATTGTTTACATAGGAAAAAGCACCAATATGTTGCGGCGTGTAGCATAGCACTATGTAGGCATACAAAATGAAACAGAAAAGAAATATTATATTTTAGCAGAGGCAAAGCGCAAAGGACACAATATAAACTTTGATGTTTTGTATTATGCCAAGAGCCGCAACTATGCTGATAAACTTGCAGAAATAGGAGAAAAAGAGGGAGAGTATATCCGTAAATATAACCCTATACTCAATACACAAATTCCAAAAGAAGAAAATTGGTCGCATTATGACGTGCGGGAAATTGATGTTGAAAAAATAATTGAATAGTTATAAAAAAAGAGCGAGAGATGTGTTTGTCTCTCGCTTTTTGTTTGCTGTATTTTACGAAATGTAATACACCGTCAAGACCGTTTCGGCATTTTAATTCTTTCACTATTGGAGCTTAATTTTGCAAGGGGTGAAAAATTGTCAAAGTCTTTTGTTATTTCGGCATCAAATATGGCACAGTAATGTTTTGTCATATCAAGCGTTGAGTGTCCCAAGAGCTTTTGGAGCATGAGGGCATTGCCGCCGCAATCAACTAAATACTTCTTTGCGAACGTGTGACGGAAAAGATGTGTGCTTGTCTTTGTCACGCCGCGGCTACGGTTGTAATTTACAATACTGCATCTGAAACCGCTTTCCGTCAGTTGTTCTCCGTTTTCGCTTGGAAATAAGTAATCATCTTGTTTGCCACCACGGATTTTCATGTATTCCATAAGGACGGCTGACATCTGCGAACATAACGGAATAACAAGAGCCTTTCTGTTTTTAGTGTGTCGCGCATAGATAACATTGTTTTCCATATCCACATCACGGTTTTGTATGTTACGGATTGTCGCGGCTCGGCTTCCGCTGTTAATAAGAAAATTGACAACTACCCATGTACGGTACTCGGCAAAGGTGCAAGTCTTCATGTTTGGCTTTTGGAGCAAAATTTTCAGTTCTTCATCGGTGTAAGTTTCTTTGATTGTGTCTTCACCCTTGTACTTTTTCATATTAAGACTTGTTAGGCCCTCTGCATTACACCAAGACAAAAAGGCTTTCAATGTGATTGTATAACTCTTTATCGAGTTAGGTGCAAGTCCTTTGTTTTGCATTGATACAATCATCATTTTTAAGTCCGTGGCGGTCATTTCTGCTATCTCTTGGTTAATATCAAGGTGTTTTGAAATAGCATGGAAATGTTGCTTGTATGTTTCGATCGTTCTTGGTTTTACGCCGTCAGCGCGCTTGGTTAGTAAAAACAGCTCAAACACCTCTGCTGCTGTTTCCTTAGATTTCATGCGGATTGTAGGCTTTTTTCTCATAATTTCTTTCCCTCTTGGTTCGTTAGATTTTTACTAAAAAACCAAGCGCGTTCAAGACATATAAAAAGATGCCTGAAACCTTGTAGTTTCAAGCATCTCGCTGAAAGTGGTCGGAGTGACGGGACTTGAACCCATGGCCTCTTGGTCCCGAATTGTATTTATTGAAGCACATGTCACAATTCATTTTGGTTCAAAAATGCCTATATATAGGGCTTTTGCGTACTATGAACAGTTCGTCTTAGTTCGCTGTAAAATAGTATTTTGTAGTCACTTTTGTAGTCACCTACTGAGACAAAACCGCCTTGCATAAAGCAGGGCGGTTTTGCCGTTAGGAAGGTCTATAAAAATGGGGCAGAAAGCAATAAAATGATATCATGATATCATTTTGCAAGGTTCCGTTAGCCTTGTAAAAATGCGAATAATATTCACATTTTTTACTTGCCTGTAAGTTGCGGTCCTATTAACATTCATGTTTGCAAAGCATTGAAAACAGCCGTTTTTAAGGCAGTAACAGGCACAAATATACAAAGTATGCATGTTAGCTTACTTGACTGCAACTTGCCGGTAACTTGCAGAAGATATGCAGATCATCCACCGATCCCGAGTTTTACGGCCAGATACCCGAGCAGGATAGTGAGGATGATATTTGCGATGTTCGAGAGCAGACCGGTATTGAAGCGGTCTTTTTTCTCGAGGGCGGATTTGATATGTTCAAGATCCTGTTTGATGAGGGCGAAGGACGTGGAGCCGAGGGCGAGCTCGTGTTCGTGGCGTTCAACGATCTTTTTCAGCTCACGCACCGCTTCGCAGGGGCAAGAGCTGTCGCGGTGCGGTGCGGGGTTGATATTGTCGTTCATCAGAATGCTGTCTTGTCGGTGGGGTTGTTGAGAATACCGAATGCGATCAACACCGAACCGACGGAGTTGATGATTGCATCAAATGTGGTGCTGTCGATGCCGATTTTCTCAAACACACCGAACGCATTGAGGATGACTGCCAATGCACCGAACACGGAAGTCCATACTGCCCAGCTTTTGAGTCTGTCCTTGACCGAAACCGTTGTCGCGGTTGCGGTTTCTTTTTTATTTCCGTCCATGGTTAGTCCTCCAGTCCTGCGGACTTGCGCAAGATTTCTCTTGCATCTGCCGCTGTGATATTGCCGTCGTCGTCCATGTCGGCGGCGTTTTCCTGTGTTTCGGTAAAGGTTGCAAGACCGACAGATCTGCGAAGAGTCAACAGTGCATCATCTTCGGTGATTTCACCGTCGCCGTCAACATCCCCTTTGAGGATGACGGGTTCGGTCGGCGCGGTCTGCTTCGGGAAGCCGTTCAGTCCGAGACGCTTGATGACGGGTGCAAAGTCCTGATAGAGAATGCTCATATCGACATTGCCCGAAATGCCGTCCACTCTGCCCGAATCGGTGTACTGCCAGAGTCCGTAAGGACCCGTGTAGTCGGTCTGCGTGGTCCAGTGTGCAAGCCAGACGGTGTAGCGGTTGAGAACGGACATATCGAGTTCATCCCTGAACCAATACTTGCCGCTGTAGATACCGACGAAATAACCTGCTTTTTCGAGTGTGTCACAGAAACGGTTGACGATGGCTGTGAGCTGTGCTTTGCTCAAGCCCTGCATGTTCTGTGTGAGCACCCCTGCGGCTCTTGTGTCGTGCACGTCCTCCACATCGTAATAGATGGGCAGTTCAAACTGCTTATCCTTCAGAAGTGAAAGAACGAAAGCAGCCTCGCGGTCTGCATCCGCTTCGGTAAGAGCGACCGCATAATAATATGCTCCAACATTGAGTCCCGCCTCCTTTGCCTTGCGGTAGTTTTCTTCAAAACGTGCATCCTTGTTGAGTGTGTGGCTTCTGCCGTAGCCGGTGAAGCCGCAACGGATGATCACATTTTCAATCCCCGCGGCTTTGACTCTGCGAAAGTC
>SVOJ01000035.1 GCA_015066385.1 Oscillospiraceae bacterium | reverse complement strand
TGGAAGTTCAAAAACGAGGATTTCCATGACTTTTACGTCTTTTTATTCAATTTATTCCAAATATTTAACAATACAGACAGAAAACCGTGTCTCGCTTGATTGCGAAACACGGTTTTTCGACAGTCTGGGGAACGGATATTATCCGTTCCGATCCCATCTGACCATGTTGTTCCGGGGACCATTTTCATTTTTTTTATTAAATTCAATGGTTACATTGTGCGTAATGGGACATTGGACAGGGTCGGAACGCATGCTATGCGTTCCCTACACGCTCCGATAAACCGTAATTTGTCTTTACAAATTGACAAATTATATCCGTTCTGTTATATTAAAATCAAAAGATTTACGGAGGTTTTGTTATGAAAATAAGAACCCGAAAAACGCTCACCGCTGTTGCTTGTGTTATTGTATTTCTTTCCCTTTGTGTTGCATATCTCGGGCTCGGTTGGCAGACCGTTTCCGAAAACCGCTGTCTTGCGGGGCTGTTCAACACCGAACTGTATTTTACCGCCCACCGGGGCTTATCTGCCGTGGCACCCGAAAATACCGTTCCCGCCATTGAAGCCGCAGGCAAAGCAGGCTATTATGCTGCTGAATTTGACATCATGCCTACCAAAGACGGGCAGTGGATTCTGAACCACGACGACACTGTGGACAAGATGACGGACGGCGAGGGCGAAGTGTCCTCCTTTACTTATGATGAACTGCGCACGCTCACCGTCGATAACGGCAACGGTATTGAAAACTATCCTGATCTGCGTTTACCGACTTTTGAAAACGCACTGGAATTGTGCAATGAATACGGTATGCGTGCCATGGTAGAAGTCAAAGGCGGCACACCCGAAGACATGCAGTCCATGCTCGGGGTTTTGCAGTCATTTCCCGCATACGAAACCGCCATTGTTATAGATTTTGACAAGGACCGCATTGTAAAAGTGCGCGAACTTGACAAAGATATTGAATTGTGGTATCTGCTCAATCACATCACCGAAAACGACATTGCCTTTGCCGCAGAAAACAACATGGGACTTGCGTTCAATTTCGGCAATGCGGACAACTATAAAATGCTCAAATCTGCCCGCGAACAGGGTATCACTCTTGCCGCATGGACGGTGGATTTTCCGCCGGCAGTGGACTTTCTGCACCTTTTCGGTGTCAAATATATCACCACAAACAAAATTCTTCCGTAAAAAAACGTAATTTATTTATCCCCTTTTGAAAAAATTCTTGACGAGCGGTGCAATAAGTGCTATATTGTATCTGTATATTTATGCGTATTTATTTTGAAACGCGAGTTGTCAATGGGGGATTATATGATGAAAAAAATAAAAATCTTTGTTGCAATGTTTCTTGCCGCGGCAGTGGTGCTCGTATCCGGTGCGGCAGGTTTGATTGCATTTGCGCCCGAAGCCGAAGCGGCAAGCGCAGGCACATGGATTTCTTCCTGGTCAACGGCAGCGGTGGACGGCTCCATCAGCCTGACCTCGAATATCAAATTCAATGACTTTATTCCTGCCCGTTCGGTCGTGCGCACGCAGATGCAACTTTCCGCAGGCGGTCTTTACACAAAGTTGTGCTTTTCCAACGAATACGGCACTTCCACGCTGAAAATCGGTGCGGTTTCCATTGCAAAGACGGACACGAGTACAACTGCCGCCATTCTGACCGATACCGCAACCCCCGTAACTTTCAATGACGGCCGGACCTCGGCAGAAATCAAACCCGGCGAAACACTGTGGACCGACAGCATCTATTTCCCCACCTCCTCGCTTGAATATGTTACTGTGAGTGTTTATTTCCCCGCTACAACTTACATAAAAACAGGCGGCCTGTACGGCGGCAGAAGTTTTCTGAACATTGCCGCATCGCAGGATGCCATCAACAACAGAACCACCAACGCAAGCAGTGAAATCAAAATTTCTTCGGGTGCAATCACCTATCACACCATTCCGTTCCTGACCCGCGTGGACGTCCGTTCCACCTATGCCGATGCTTACTCGGTTGTATTCCTCGGCGACTCCACCCTGACCAACGAAGCCTATCACTATTTTGCACAAAGAGCCTACACCGCAGGATATACCCATGTCGGCTTTGTCAATAACTCCATCGTTGCAAACCGTCTTCTGCATGACGGCACGGGCCTCATCGGCAATCTCTACGGAAAAGCCGTTGTGGATCGCTTTGAAAGAGATGCCCTCGATATTACGGGTGCAAAGGTTCTTCTTGTCAAAATAGGGCTCAATGACATTCTGCACCCCATGACCGAAAGCATGAAGGGCGAAGCCCCCTATTCTTCGGTGGATGACATTATCAACGGTTACAAACAAATCATTGCCGCCGCACGCAAAAAGGGCATGAAAGTTTATTTCTTCACCAAGACCGCATGGAAGGGTTATGAACGTGAATTCCTCGGTCAGACAGGTGACCTGAGTTGGACAGCCGATGCGCAGGTCATGTGCGATCAGCTGGATGACTGGGTTCGCTCCACCAATCTTATTGACGGTTATTTTGAGATGTCTCCGATGGACAACCCGGTTGACCGCGATGCACTTCTTCCCGCTCTCACCACCGATGGTGCGCATCTGACAGAACTGGGTGCCGTTGCCATGGCAGACCTGATCTCTCCTTCCATCATCAATGCTTACGATCTTCCCACTGCCGCTTCCATCAACGGTGTGGATCCGTACGCAAGCAGACAATCTGTGATTGATTCCCACAATGCCGCACAGGCAACCACCACAAAGCCAAACAACAACAATAACAATAATAACAGCAACACCACAAGACCCAACAACAATAATAACAACAGCGGCAACGTTGATATTGATGCTTCCATTGCCGCCAGCGTTCTTGCTTCCAGAGAAGAAGCCGCCAACAATGCGAACAATGCAGGCCGCCCGACGGTTTCTACCACCCAGGCACCTGCCAATATCACCACAACCAAGGCAAATTCTTCCAACACAACCACCAAAACCAATTCGTCCAACACCACAACCACCAAGGCGAACACGGCAAACACCACAACCGCAACAAACACAACAGATGCGGGGCTGACGGTTGTTGACACCACGGCCGCCAACGGTACAACCGCCGAATCCGCAACCACTGCCGAGCCCGCAGGAGATTCTTCCACCACGGCAAATGTGGTTTATAATGACACCACCGCAGGCGAAACGTTCTCGGTCGCCATTACCCTCGGCATAACAGGCGAAGCAGCCGAAATGGGTGCCGCGCAGCAACCTGAAATTGCAACGCAGTTCTCGTCCAATGGTTCATCCATCGGCGTTGTACTGATTGTTGTGATGGTTGCCATGGTCGCTGTTGCAGTGGTAATCACCATCAAAACCCGCCGTCCGAGTGACAGATAAAGTGACAGATAAAAAAGCCGCCTGCGGGCGGCTTTTTTCATGTAGAATGCAATGTGGAATTCATTTCGGCCGGCTTGCCATTGCAGAAAATATAAATTACGGTTTATCGGGGAGTTTGCTTGCTGTAATTTGGTTGATTGTCAATTATTAAAAGTTTTGGTCAAGCTTTTCTCAAAAGCTTGCGGGGTCAAGGGGCAGCGCCCATTGTCGCCCGCTAGCCAACGGGCGAAATTCCTTATGCGTCAGAAAGCGCAGGAAGAGTTTGAGCACTGACGGTGCCGTCCCCCTTTGTCTGCTTTCGCAGACATTTCCCCCGCACTGTGGGGGAATCGGCCCTCGCCGGGAATTTCTCAAGTGCGAAGCACCATAGCAGACCGATCAATACATTGATGATAAATCACAAATCAGCAAAACTAAAATTGTAAGTTTATTTTATTTCATCTAAAAATCAAGTGATTGCGTTTATTGTTTGTGCTTCGCACAAATAGGGAACCCCCGGCGAGGGTTCCCTACGAAAAACAATACTCAATTGTTTTTCTACCCTCCTGCGCTATTGTGCGGAAAAGGGATTTCGCCCGTTGGCTAGCGGGCGACGAAAGGCTCCGCCTCTCGACTCCGCAAACTTTTAAAAAAGTTTGATCAAAACTTTTTAATGACTGGCGAACAACCAACTTTCTACTCCCCGACAAACCGTAATTTATCTCATTGCCTATCCACAAGTTGCCGCAAAAAAAGGATTGCCTTTGACAGGCAATCCTTTTTGTTTGCACATTGGATAGAGCTTCGTTTTATGAATCAGATCCAGTCGGGTCTTTCTTCGTAAATTTCTGTATCGGCAGTACCGTCAGAGTACCAGTAAACAACATAGCCGCCATTGCCGCCGTCGCAGTCCGGAACCCATTCTGTTCTTTCAAGATATCTTTCGGTGGTGTTGCCGCCGACATCATTGTTTCCTTCATCTGTGGTGTTTTCTACAGGAGGTTCGGTAATGACGGGTTCCATGGGAGGTGCTGTGGGAGGTTCGGTTGCGGGAGGCTGGGTGGTCAGTTCTTCACGACGCTGTGTGGTAGTGGTAGTATCGTCTTCATCATCATAATAATAGTCATCTTCGTCGTCTTCCGTGGTTGTTTCGGGAGCCTTTGCGGTGGTTGCTTCTTCGGTAGCAACTTCCGTTGCGTCTTCAAGGGTGGTTGCTTCATCAGCAACTTTTTCGCCGATGGTAACAATGATGTCGCCTTCGATATCGGAGAGGTATTCGGTCAGTTCAAAGTTAACCGTAACGGTTTCGTCCACTTTGACACCTGCTTTTTCGAGTGCATCTGCAACCGTGCCGCCGACAAGTTCAACTTCAACGGTCTTGCTTGCAGGTTCGGTGGCTTCTGCGGAAGTTGCATCTTCTTCGGTTTCGGTGGCTTCTTCTGCACTGTTTGTTTCCTCAACCGGTGTATTGATTACAACATTGACCTTCGCATAACGTGCAATGCTGATTTCAACGGGTTCTTCCAGAACGGTGTCGAGTGCGGGAGTGACTTCGTCTTTTTCGTTCAGAACAAGACCAAGCTGGTCGATCAGATCAGCAACTGTCATGCCTTTTTCAAAGGTCACGGTAGCAGAATTCTTCTGATCTTTGACGGTGATTTCCTGTGCTTCTTTGCCGCAACCTGCGAACAGGGTAAGGACAAGAAGAAGTACGGTTGCAAGGGTAAGTACTTTTTTCATTTTTTATTCCTCCGTAATAGTAAATTTATCATCACATACGCTGATGTATTGACCGTTTTCGTTGATCACGACCGAAATCTCAACATTTTCATCGGCAAACAGATTCTTGTTGAGATACAGCATATAGCCGTAATCGTTATTGCTTTCCGTGTCGGTCACGGTGAAGGCTTCGTAATACACGCCGTTGACACAAAGATACACATCGGTGTAATTTATGTAACCGTCAATGAAACCTTTTGCAAGATAGAAATTGGTGTCATTTGCATATTTCGCAAATGTGAGCGTGCTGTTGTTTTCGCCGGCAGGTACAATCTTTTCGGTGATTTCGGTTACCGCACCCGTGAAGATGGGTGGCTGATAGCCGAGCACGAAGTTTCCGCGTTCGCCGACTTCGATCATCACGACATCGGGTTTGCTCGTCTGCATGTACGATTCAACCGCATAGGGCTGTCCTCTTGTGAAAACAGCATTGCTGAATTCGTTTGCAAAGAACGGCAACATAGCATTGGTGAACGAGTCTCGGAACATCAGCAGATTGCCTTCGCCATCGGGGTTTCCCGTCATAATCAGCGGATCTTCCACACTCTGCATGGGCATCTTGTGGGTATAATGCTGTTCAATGTCGTAATAGTAATTCCATTCAGGTTCGGCGGCTACACCGTACAGCATATTGCCGAGATCGCCGTATTCGGTTTCGGCTTTGGTGTAAGGTGCACTGCTGTAGTCGTCATGCTCAATGTTGAGATAATCCAGAATGGTATTGTATGCAAGAAGCGCGCCCTTGTTGTTCCAGTGGGAGTCGCGGTGCAGATACAGCACTTCTTCCTCTGCTTCAAACACCGGGAACAAGTCAACGAATGCAACATTCAGATTGTTCAGATGCTTTCTGATGACATCCATGTTATTTTCATCGTCCACCACGGGCAGATAATAGGGCATATGCTCGGGATACAGCGAATTCTTGTTGGGAGCAACCACATAGGCAAACTTGCCGCCGTTGGCTTCGACATACTTTTGTGTCTGTGCAATGGTGTGGGCAACATTGTAAGCATAGCGGTCGGATATGGTGTTGTAGCCGGAATAATCATAAACGGAAGTGGTGTAATACAGCCAACCGTCCGTTCCGCGGATGACACTGTCAACAGACGAAGTGCCGAACTTGTCCAGAAGAAGGGCATCAGCGGCGACCATCTGCTGCCTGAAAGCAAAGTGGTCATTGAAATAATCGCCAAGTTCTTCAAGGATGTCAAAATTGAATTTGCCGTCCTCGATAACAGAGGGAAACTTTGCCAGTTCACGCTTTTCAAGCGTTCCGTCCGCTTCAGGGGCAAAGGTCATGCAGACAAAAGGAATCAGGCTGATGACGAAGCAGAGAACAACGTAAAAAATATGGGATCTTTTTTTCATTTTCGCCACCTGCCTTTAAAATCTGAAGTAAATGAACGGGTTGTATGTATCCGAAGACAGGCGGATCATGCAGATGATGAGAAGCGCAATGCTCAGCACATACAGTGTGGCATTGAGTACCTTTGCCTTTGTGCCGGTGACATTGTCGCCGAGCACCATCGTTTTGACCTTTTCGGAGATCCAACGCATCGGACCTGCACCGATAGCGGCAATAACGATAACAAAGATGTTCCACGGGGTCATATACTGCATAAAGACACTCATCGCTTCGGGAGAGAAATCAAAGCCTGCAAACATTTTGCCGACGAAGACACCCCAGTCGCGGAACGAGGTCACGCACAGCAACGAGAAGCCGATGCTGACAACGAGCATGGTGTAAACATAGCTGATTGCCTTGGGGAGCTTTTTGAAGAAGTTCTTGAACACGTCTTCAAGCACACGGAACACGCCGTGCATACAACCCCACAGGATATATGCCCAGGTTGCGCCGTGCCAAAGACCCGTCATGAAGAAAACAACCATCATGTTGAAACGGGCTCTGCCGGCACCCTTGCGGTTGCCGCCGAGGGGATAATAAAGATACTCGGTGAACCATGTGAACATGGAAATGTGCCAACGACTCCAGAACTCCTTGATGGTGGTGGCGGTGTAGGGATAGTTGAAGTTTTCAAGGAACTTGAAGCCGAACATCTGACCCATACCGATTGCCATATCGGAATAACCGCTGAAATCGTAGTAGATACGAAGCATACAGGCAACGGATGCAAGCCAGACAGCAAGGATGTTGAGGTCATCGACATCGGTTGTAAACATCATGTCGGTAATCTGACCCGTTACGTTGGCAAAAATGACCTTTTTGCCGACACCGCAGATGAACCGGCGGAAACCGTTTGCCATATCGGTTGCGGTTGCATGGCGGTTGGAAAGTGCCACGTTGACATCGTGGAACTTGACGATAGGACCTGCAATCAACTGCGGGAAGAATGTGATGTAAAGCAGAACATTGAAATAGTTCTTTTCCACATTGACCTTTTTTCTGTAAACGTCAACGACGTAAGAAAGAGCCTGGAAGGTAAAGAACGAAATACCGATGGGCAATGCGATCTGCGGAACGGTCAGATTGGTACGGAAAATGCTGTTGATCGTTTCAAACAGGAAGCCCGTGTATTTGAAGTAACCCAAGGGCAGGAGATTGATGACAATTGCCGCAACCACAAGGGCTTTGCGTTTTTTCGGTTCTTCGCACTTATTGACCGCAAGGGCAAAGAAGTAGTTCCAGACCGAAGAAGCGATCATCAAAAAGACATAGATCGGTTCGCCGTAGGCATAAAACGCAAGACTGAAAAGGATGAGCATGAAGTTCTTTGCCTTGATGCCCGGCAGAATCTGATGCAGGACAAAAACAATGGGAAGAAATACGCTTATGAAAGCAATGGAACTGAAAATCATGACCAGGTTACCTTTCCGTTTTCAACATACATTCTGATTCTGTAATTGCGGGTATATCCGTAAGGATAAGAAGACTGTGTAACCCAGAATGAATTGATATTGGGATAACTGGTCTGCATCATGGCATCGCACCAATAGGTCGTGCCGTTGTAATAAACTTCTGTCAGACCATGGGTGGTAGTGCCGCCGCCGGAAGCATTGATCTGACCGCTGATGAAGCCGACATCATAGCCGAGAACGCGGGCAACATAAGCCAGAGCCGATGCAAAACGGAAGCAGTTGCCGCCGACATCTTCAAAGAATTCCACGCAGAAACCGGGCAGGTATCTGCCGTCGGGCGTTGCGGTAAGGTCGGCATTGGTACCGTATTCAAAATACTGGTAGAAAATATTGTAAGCTCGCTGCAGACGTTCCTTGGCGGAACCGGAAGATCCGACATAGGTGTTTACAAACTTGACAGCCGCATCAATGGCAGCATCCCCGTCCACTCTTGCGCCGTCGGGTCCGTAGTAAGAAGAACCGACAATCTGATTCTTTGCACAGCTGTAAGTGTTACCGCTCTTGGTATAGTAATAATAAAGCCCGGTTGCAGCCTGCTGAACGCCGGTGTATTTTTCGTTACAACGACTGCAGTGCTGGGGAACGGTTGCGGTGCAACGGACCATCTGATGACCGAGCGCATTGCTGGGCATCGAAAGGATGTTGCTGCAGACCGAGCAGGTATATTCAAGAACTCCGGCCGCGGTGCAGGTGGCCGCCTGGTTTTTGGTTTCTTTATAAGAATGACCCTTCGCTTTGATGGTTTCTTCTTTTGTGTCGCCGCAAACCGAACAGGCAGATTTGGAAAGACCCGTTGCGGTACAGGTGGGCTCGGTGCGATTGGTTTCTTCGTATGTATGGCCTTTGGCTTTGCGGACAACATCTCTTTCTTCGCCGCAGGCAGTGCATTTCTGTTCATCCAGACCATCTTCGGTACAGGTAGCCGGTGTATTGAAAACAGATTCATAAGCGTGGGCAAGTTTTTCAAGTGTGATTGTGCCGGCCTGATCGCAGTGTGCGCAGGTATAAGTAACACTGCCGCCCGCATTGCAGGTTGCCTCGACGGTTTCACCGTTGACAAAAGAATGCTGCGTTTCACCGGTAAGACCGACGGCAACACGAAGCACTTCACGGGCATCATTGGAATTGATTGCGCCGTTAAGATCGACATCCGCATAAGCAATTACAGCAGTATCAATATTTTCAAGTCCAACCGAATAACGAAGAACGATTCTGGCTTCGCCGGAATCCACTTTGCCGTCTGCATTCAGGTCACCCATAGTTTGCAGAATGACGGGATCGGAGGGAGTGTCCGAAGGATCGGTAACATCCGAAGGATCGGTAACGTCCGAAGGATCGGTAACGTCCGAAGGATCGGTAACATCCGAAGGATCGGTAACGTCCGAAGGGTCGGTAACATCCGAAGGATCGGTAACATCTGTTACAATGGGTTCAGATACATCCCCTGTTTCTTCTGCAAAAGACGGAAGAGCAAACGCAATGGTGAACAATAAAATCATTGCCAGCAGAAGACTTGTTTGTTTTAATTTTTTCCCCATAAGTAAAACCTCTCTGTCTGAATATTTTCATGTCTTTCAAGGGGTGCAGAATCAATAAATCTGCAGACAAAAGACGACTGAATTCCACATTTGTTTATAACATATTTTTTTTGAAAAATCAATAACTTTTATTCACTTGTATTATATTTGTAATATATACCAAATATGTCAGAATTTCCGTTCAATTTATGAACAAAAGAGTGATTTTCTGCTACAACTTTTTAAACCTGAACAACTGCAAGCAGAGGGAAATTACGGTTTATCATTCGCTTTGTGCCAGTTTTTCTGCCGTGTCGGCGGTAATGAGTGCATCAATGAGTTCATCCAGATCGCCGTTGAGAATATTTTCGATTTTATAAAGTGTCAACCCGATGCGGTGATCGGTAACACGGTACTGATGATAATTGTAGGTACGGATTTTTTCACTGCGATCGCCGGAACCGACCATGCTGCGGCGTTCACCTGCCTGTTTTTCCGCCTGTTTGCGCCGTTCGCTTTCAAGCAGACGGGACTTGAGCACTTTCATGGCTTTGTCCTTGTTTTTATACTGGCTGCGCTCGTCCTGACATTCCACTACAAGCCCCGTGGGAAGGTGGGTAATGCGGATGGCAGATTCGGTTTTGTTAATGTGCTGACCGCCCGCACCGCCCGCACGAAAGGTGTCAATCTGCAGATCGGCGGGATTGATGTCGATTTCCACATCTTCCGCTTCGGGAAAGACAGCCACGGTTGCCGCAGATGTGTGAATACGCCCCTGCGTTTCGGTTTCGGGCACGCGCTGCACACGGTGTACGCCGCTTTCAAACTTGAAACGCGAATATGCGCCCGTGCCGTGGATTTCCATCGTGACTTCCTTGTAGCCGCCCAGTTCCGTCGGGGTTGCATTGAGCACCGAGATGCGGTAGCCTTTGGCCTGTGCATACATGGAATACATACGCAACAGCGTACCCGCAAAAAGGGCGCCCTCTTCCCCGCCCGTGCCTGCGCGGATCTCTAAAATGACATTGCGGTCATCGTTCGGATCGCGCGGCAGAAGCAGAATTCTGAGTTCCTCTTCCAATTTTTCGCAGTCGGAAAGCGCGCTTTCATGTTCTTCAAACACAAGCGCGCGGAAGTCCTTATCGAGGGTATCCTCAAGCAATTCTTTTGTTTCTTGGACGGTGCTGTCTGCCTGCTGCCATTCGTTGAATTTTTCAGCCACGGGTGACAGACGCGACAATTCCTGCATCAGTTTTGTTGCAGCCTGCACATCGCTTGCAACGGCAGGGTCACAGAGTTGTTCTTCAATCTCCCTGCGGCGGTCAGCGGCGGCACAAAGGCGGTCATAAAGCGCTTTTTCCATACATTTATCCTTTGATTCAATCCTTGTCGTTTACAAAGCGGATTTCCGCATTGTATTTTTTTGAAAGTTCTGCAAGCGGCGCAATGGCATCTTCATTCTGACAGGACGCAATGACATAGTCCATGCGCTGGAACATACCGAGATAGCGTTTTGCAATGGCGCGCGCGGGCGGCATTTCCTTGTCATATTCCAGTTCAGCAATGCGGGTAAACTCCTGCAATTCCTGTTCACCTTGTCCGTTGGGAAGTGTATATTTCAGACTGATGTGCGGGTGTGTATAAAGGCGCAGATGATCCACCACCGCGACTGCGGTGCGGTCCAGTGCACCTTGTTGACAGATATAAAAAGTGTCAACCCCCTTGGTCTCAATCAGGTCTTTTGCGGCTTTGCGCACAAAATAAAACAATTCAAAGGTGTATTTTCGGCATCCGAAAAAAGAACAAGTCAAAGCAATTCTCCTTTCAAAATGGATCAAATAAATTGCGGTTTATCGGGCTAAATCCCGAAATTATCATTCACTCTATTGTTTCGTAATCTCCGTATAAAGTTCCTCAAACAGTGTTTCAAGCGCATCTGTGCCGTTGTTGACAAGTACAAAATCACTGCGTTCGGTAAAATACGCTTCATCTGACCGTGCCTGCATGCGTTTTTCGATTTCCTGCACAGACAGCCCGTCGCGCCTGAGCAGTCTGTCAAGACGGATTTCCCTGTCGGCGGTGATATACACCGTATGATCGCAAAGCGTATCAAGTCCCGTTTCAAACAGAAGCGGAACATCGAGCACGGAATTTTTGCCGTCCTTCTGCAAATCAAGCACCGCCGTGCGGATGCGTTCTAAAATGGCAGGATGGGTAATTTCATTGAGTTTTTTGGTGCTCTCTGCATCCGCAAACGCACGTGCGCCGAGTTTACGGCGGTCTAAAGTACCGTCGGCAAGCAGAATATCTTCCCCGAACACGTCTGCCAGTTGCACAAGCACGGGCGAGCCCTTTTTCGTAACACTACGGGCGATTTCATCGGCATCCACCACTGCAAAACCCTTTTGTGCAAACAGTTTTGTCAGCGTGCTTTTGCCTGCGCCCGTAATGCCCGTGATACCGACCGTGATGCTGTTTTTTGCAAACGAAAAGCCCGCCGCACGGTACAGGCGATTACACACGGCAAGCCCGACCCCCTGCGGGTCAGGGTCTCTTGCCCAGACGGTTTTTGCCTTTTTTTCGTCGAGTTCACGCAGGGCATCAAACAGCCGGTGGGTCTGCGAAAACGGGTCATCCGCTTGTCCGAATGTGACACATTGCAGTGCAATATGCGGCACATCTTCTTCAAAACAGAGTGCAAAATCATTCTTTTTTGCATATTTTTCTATAAATTTATAAAATTCTTCCGCTGTGCCCTTGACCACGGTAATCTTTGCCTTGGGGGCATAGTGACGATATTTCATGCCGGGAGAAGATGCAATCTGCCCCACCTGCAAGGGGTTGAGAACGGCATCATCCACCTGCACTTCGCCGAGCACTTCACGCAGTTGTTCAAGCGTGACACTGCCCGGGCGCAACAGACGCGGTACATCCGTGGCAAGGGTCAGGACAGTGCTTTCTACACCGAATTCGCAGTTGCCGCCGTCGCAGACAGCCGCAATTCTGCCGTCCATATCGTCCATAACATGACGCACGTCCGTAGGGCTCGGAAAGCCCGAAATATTGGCACTCGGTGCGGCAAGCGGAACCCCCGCCGCACGGATGAGAGCATTCGCCCCGGGGTGCGATGGCATACGCACGGCAACCGTGGAAAGGCCTCCGCTGACGGCATCAGGTACACAGTCCTTTTTGGGCAGAATGATGGTCAGCGGACCCGGCCAGAATTTTTCTGCCAGGCGCAAAGCCGCCGCAGGAACGCATGCGGCAAGGTCAAACAGTTCCTGCACAAAGGCAATGTGGACGATCAGCGGATTATCCTGCGGTCTACCTTTTGCGGCGAAAATTTTATGTACGGCACTGCTGTCAAATGCGTTTGCGGCCAGACCGTAAACGGTTTCGGTCGGCATGGCAACCACCTCGCCTGCTTTTATAAACGCGGCGGCAGTGTTGACAGCATCGGTATTTTGCAAAGGATCGCGAATATCAAGAAATAAGGTGTTCATTGTATCACTCTTAAAAAATATTTTTCTATCATAATAGTATACCACAAGTAAACTTTTTTTACAAGATGAAGAAAAAAGATAAATTACGGTTTACCTGCGTAGCAGGAATACAAAATGCAAATTTGCACAACAAAAATAACTTTATTGACTTTACTCTGTTCTCGTGATACACTGGATTTGTACTTTTGAAAAAGAACGGGAGGAAATCAAAAATGAAATACAGTGTCAGTTCTTACAGTTATTCCCAACTTCGCCACGCAGGCTTATACACCGAAATCGAACTGATCGCCCTTGCCAAGGAAATGGGGTTTGACGGCATTGAATTTGCCGAAATCAACACCCCCGAAGGCAAGGATAAGGCAGAATATGCCGCCGAACTCAAAGCGGAAGCAGACAGAGTGGGCATTGAAATTGTCTGCTACAGCATCGGTGCAGACTTCCTGAAAAACGAAAATCAGGTTGAAGACCTGAAAAAAGAAGTGGACATTGCCGCCATTTTAGGCGTTAAACTGATGCGCCACGATGCAACATCGGGCTTCAAAGACGGCGAACGCGGCAGCAAAGGCTTTGATCAGGCACTTCCGATCCTTGCCGACGGTTACCGTGCCGTCACACAGTATGCAAAAACCAAGGGGATCCGCACGATGGTGGAAAATCACGGCTTCTTCTGCCAGGATTCCGACCGCGTGGAAAAACTCATCAATGCGGTTGCAGACGACAACTTCGGTGCTCTCGTTGACCTGGGCAACTTCCTGTGTGCGGACGAAAATCCCGCCACGGCAGTGGGCAGACTCGCTCCCTATGCTTTCCATGTGCATGCAAAGGACTTCCATGTCAAAAACGGCAACGGCGTGATTCCGCCTGACGGATTTTTCCGTTCCCGCGGCGGTAACGCACTGCGCGGTGCTATCATCGGCCACGGCGATGTGCCCGTTCTGCAGTGTCTGCGCATTCTGGAAGCACACGGTTATGACAATTACATCACGGTTGAATTTGAAGGCATGGAAGATGCCAAAAAAGGCGTTGCCTGCGGTCTGAAGACCCTGAAATATTTCGACGATCAACTGTAAAAATGGATCAGGATATTCAATTTATGCGACAGGCACTGGCACTGGCGCAGGAAGCCGCCGACGAGTGGGAAACCCCTGTCGGTGCACTCATCGTGCGAAACGGTGAGGTCATTGCAACGGGCAGAAACCGCCGCGAAAACGGCAAGAATGCGCTGTACCATGCCGAAATCGAAGCCATTGACACTGCCTGCAAAAAATTGGGCGGCTGGCGATTGCCGGGCTGCACGCTGTATGTGACCCTTGAACCCTGCCCGATGTGCACGGGGGCAATCATCAATGCCCGCATTGCGCGTGTAGTGTACGGCGCGAGCGACACAAAAGCAGGCTCGATGGGCTCGGTCATTGACCTGACAGCACTTCCCTACAACCACAAGCCCGCCATACAAAGCGGTGTGCTGCAGGAAGAATGTGCACAACTGCTGTCATCCTTCTTCAAAACCCTTCGCAAACGCAAAGAAAGCGAAAAATAAGAATCAAAAGAAAACTGCAATCCAACCTTTCGGTCAGATTGCAGTTTTCTTTTTCAATCATCAATCATCAAGTGTCAGTTTCTCCAGCCCGACCGACACACGAAGAGCCGTTCTGGCGTCACCGGCGGTGATTTTTCCGTCATTTTCCAGGTCGCCGGCAATGGTCTGTGCTTTGTCCAGCGCGGTCAGACCGACCGATGCTCTCAATAACAAACGTGCATCCGCTGCAAGAATTTCGCCGTCACCATCAACGTCGCCCTTGACGGTGATGATGTATCTTTCGCCATCGGGGGTAAACAGCAGGTCGCCCGTTACAAGATACATATTTTTTTCAAGTTCGTAGCCGTAGTTGTCCGTCATAAAGGAGCCATCGGGATAATTTTTCATCAGATCGCCCGCCGTTGTACGTCTGAGCTGCATGATGTTTTCAATATGTGCATAGAAGGAAGTAAGCGAGGAATTATTCTTGCTGTTCAGCAGTGTGAGTACACCGTCAACAAGACTGAGATAATAAGTTGTGCCGAAATAACTGCCGCCTGTGCGGACCGTGGTTGAAAGTCTGTTGTCGGAATACTGCCAGAAGAATTCTGTTTCGGAGGTGGAGACTGCTCCATCTACGACTGCAAGATACAGGCCGTCTTCGTTCTTGAGGCTCCAGCCGCCGGCTCTGTTACTCTTGAATGTGAACATGCCGGCTTTTTCACCGCCCAGACGAAGTTCCAGTTCGCCGTCCATGGGACTGACCCAGAAGCCCGTATCGTCTTTGGTGACAATGACCTTTACACCTGCGGAGTAACCGCCGTCCGCGGAGACCGCGTAAACGATGGTTTCACCGAGTTCAACACCCGTGATGGTACAGATGCCGTCTGCAACGGAAACGGTTGCAATGCTTTCATCGGAAGAAGTCCAGATGACTTCTTTGTCGGATGCGTTGTCGGGGGTGATAACGGCTGTCACCGTTGTGCTCTTGCCGACAGCCAGTTCGATTTCTTCATCGCTGACGGCAATGGATTCCACGGGGATATTGGTTGTGTGCACGGGGTCGTTGGGGTTTGTCGGGTCGGAACCGCCGAGATATTCTTCAAGGTTGGTCAGGCCGTCGCCGTCGTCATCGCTGTTGGCAATATCCTTATCTTCGCCGTCCTTGCCCCAGAGCAGGTATTTATTGCAATACCAATCGGGGATTCCATCGCCGTCAGAGTCTGCTTCGCCACCGATGAGGATGATTTCGCTGAGTGCAGATCTTCTGCCGTCTTCCAGAACGATTTCTACCGCTGCATAAACGGTACGGCCGCGTTCAAGCAGATTGATGGTCAGATCGGTGGAATCCGCATGGAAACTTCTGCAAACTACATTGTCTGCATTCTTGTCGGTGAATTCTTCTTCACTGTAATAAACATTATAATATTTGCTGTCGGTGTTTGCATCGTCAAAGGACACGGTGACAACCGCATCTCGATCTGTGGACTGTTCATAGCGCAGATTGGTTGCGGGAGCAACACCGCCGGTGCTTGCTTTCTTTGCAAGAAGAACATAAATACCTGCACCGCTGAGGTCTGCGCGGGCACCGAGATTCATATTTTCATCTTCGGTGATATCGGTTGCAAGGGCAGTCCAGGTGCCGCCTGCGAATTTAAACCACTGCAGGGTACTGTAGTCGATTTCCGCCATGTAGGATGCAACAGAGTAAATTTCGCCGCCGTTGAAGAGAGCACCGTTTTCACCCTGAATACGGGTTGCCTGGTTGACGGAAACATAACTGCCGTTTGTGTAAGAGGTGTTGTCGGCAATGAATGTGTAGGATGCGGGGGTAGCGGTGGTAACATAAGCCATAGCTGCGTTGTCTGCGGAAGTATACAGATAGCCCTTTTCAACTTCTCCGCTTCTGTCAACATAATACGTATTATATTCTTCGGTACTGCCGGATTTTGCGGTGACACGCACTTCTGCAAGTTCGCCTTGCGCGATGTTGAGTGTGCCTGTCAGAACACTGCCGGAACCGCTGAGGCTTACAGTCGTGTAGTCTTCGTCGCCTGCTTTCATGATGCCGACGGTATAGGTTGCACTTCCCTTTTTGGTCAGGGTGAGAGCGACGGTGTTGTTATTGGCCGCAAAGGAAACATCTGCAAGGGAAGCAGAGGTTGCGGTTGCTTCTGCGCCTGCACCGACACGGGTAACGGAGCGACTTCCGCCACCGGCACCAGTCGAAACCGCAAGGAAATCAGATTCACTGAGGTTTGCATAGGAATACTTCGCATCACGATCAACGGACTTTGCTTGCGAATATTTGATTTCATATCTGATCGGCTGATCATAGATACCCAATGTGGACAGAACCTTGAAATAGTAACCACCGACGTTGTTAGCGGCATTGTAAGAAGTTCTGCCGGTGGTCAACAGATCTGCAAGGGTCGCTTCTGTGGATTTACCGAAAACACTCCAGTGATAGGTCGGTGTATTGTTTGTGCTGATGTATGCGTAGTCGATTGTATTCTTGGACAGTTCGATATCATTATGATTGTTATCCATCAGACCGAACGCGGAATACGGTTTGGTACCGGCAACATCTCGCCAGTCCGTTCCGTCTGCATTCATGTATTCATCGAAGAAACCGAACAGATAGTGGCCTGTTTCGTGTGCAACGGTTGTGGAATACTGTTGCGCTTCGTCCAGCATGCTGTTTTCCCAGCCTGCCCCCTCGGTACCGCTCATCTGAATACGGCAAAAGGTTTTTCTGATTCTGTCAACATCAGGTCTTGATGTGAATTCGATAAAATAGTCACCCATATCATTTCCGAGTTGTTCAGCAGAATAGAAACCGTTGGCGTATGCGTTGGAGTGAATACGGGTCGTTTCGTGTTCAGTGGATTCAATACGAATATCTGCCATAGAAGCAATGTTGGTCGTATCATAGAAATTGGTACGGTTGTTTGTCGAGAACAGCAGGATTTTATCAATAAGAACATGACCGTCCGTTGATTCTGCCATTCTGTTTGCATATTCATTGAGCATATTTTTGACACCGTTGCGGTATGCTTCCCCCTGCGAGGTTGCATCGTTTGCGAAATAGCAGACGGACATATTGACAAGCATTCTCGGTTCAGAGATCGTCAGTTCCATTTCACGGGTAACGGATTCGATGATGCTGTCGGACAGTGCCATCATTTCATCATCGAAAGAACTTGAATTGATGTTGGCAAAAATACCGCCCGTGGTGGTGTAAAGATTTGAATAGGTGGATTTATAACCTGTAGATGTAATGACGGAGGTGACAATTTCCATTTCGGCAAGTTTTGCCGCCAGTTGCGAGAGTGAGGAATAACCGAAATTATTGTTCGTCTTGTAATCGGCATCAGTCAGAACAAAAGCAAAACGGTAAGCATCGCTTCTCCATTTCATATAACTGTTGTTTGCAATATAGCCGAGTGCATCCATAACGGTTTCGGGCGTGTCGCCGCCGCCGCTGACGGAAATGGACTGCAGATTGGATACAACACCTTCGGTGTTGGTCATCCAGTGTGAGCCGTTCCATTCATGGACGATGGTATCCTCGCCGGAGATGGTCATATCGCGGTATTCAATGATGCCGAAACGGATGCTGAGCCCCTTTTCGATCAGATTTTCGGAAAATGCGGCAAGATTGTTCTTGACGTTGTTGATTTCATCCGACATGGAACCGGTGGCATCGATTGCAAAGACGATATCGACTTTGTTGGATTCTTTGGATTCGGGGATTTCTTTACCGAGCCAGTTGCCGGCACTATCAATGGTTTCGGAATGCAGTTCCAATGTATAGCGATAATATTCACTCGTATTGCCGTCCTCGTCGGCATCTTCGGTATCTTTCGGAAAATTCCTGAACAGCTTGTCACGGGCAGTTCCGTCGATTGCATTGCCGCGGGACACAATTTTGCTCGCGCTTACGGTAGCATTCATACGATCTTCAAACGAAAGACCTGCAAGAGAAACTTCTGCAACACCTTCGCTGTTTGTTTTGGTGGTGGACTTCAATTCCGATCCGACATAAAGATGCACATCCGCGTTTGCGATGTTTTCATCCTCATCCGTTGCCTTGTTCTTTGCCTTGACGGTAATCTTGATGATGTCTGCAGAAGAGCCGACAGACTCGATCGGTTTTGCATCTGCAACAGACAAAGCGGTACCGCTTGAAGAAGTCGCGGACGGGGTGTATACCCATTCTTCCGCGGGTCCGCTTACGTTGTTGGCATTGTCCTCCACTGCAAAGACAAGCTGTGCAGGGATCAGGCCGACAAGCATAAACACGGCCAGGATTACACTGAGTATACGTTTGGTTGTTTGCGTGGTTGATTTCATTTTTTTACTGCCTCCCATGTGATATTGTTTTTTTTCCGGCATTTCGTAGCCTTGCGTTTAAATATACACCCGCTTTGCAGCTGTGTTACATGTTTTTTGGTTTTTTATGAAATTTTTTTGCAAAAAATTTAAGACTTGACAATTTTGTTAGTTGGTGCTAATATATTGTTAGCACCAACTAATTCTTTTACCATTGTCCTTTTTTGTGCATATAATAAAATAAACAATCATATTTATAAGGCAGGCAAACACTATGACCCTGAACCAAGCACATGAAACCACCCCTTACATCATCCGCGATATCTGCACGGATGATGACGAACTCAATGCCTTTCTGTTTTCTTTAGGCTGTTACAGCGGTGAATCGGTAACGGTTGTATCGCGCCGCAAAAACACCTGTGTGGTGGCACTCAAAGACAGCCGCTATTGCATCGACAGACAACTGGCAGAAGCAATCATCATTTAAACATAAGGCTTTCAGGCATTCAACGGTGGATTGACAAAAAATCCGTCAGTAAAACAGTTCGTGTGTTCACTGTAGCCTTTTCTTTTTTAGATAAAAAGTTAGACATAACTAACAACAAAAACATGACCCCGGAGGAAATATATGAGAATTGCATTGGCAGGAAACCCCAACAGCGGCAAAACCACCATGTACAACGCATTGACAGGAAAAAATGAAAAAGTCGGCAACTGGGCAGGCGTTACAGTGGACAAAAAAGAACACAGCATCAGGAAAATATTCACAGACGGAAAAAACATTACCGCCGTTGACCTGCCGGGTGCGTATTCCATTTCGCCCTTCACGTCGGAAGAAAGCGTGACGAGGGATTATATCAAAAATGAAAACCCCGATGCGATCATCAATATTGTCGATGCCACAAACCTCAGCCGCAGTCTGTTTTTCACCACGCAGTTGCTGGAATTGGACATTCCTGTGGTGGTTGCGTTGAACAAGGCGGACATCAACAAAAAGAAAGATACAAAAATCGACACGCAACGGCTCAGCGAAAAATTAGGTTGTCCTGTTGTAAACACTGTTTCCACCTCTGCAAAGGGGCTTTCCGATGTCGTCAAGGCGGCTGTTGCGCAAGCGGGCAAAGGACAATCCGCGCCTTACACACAAGCTGACACGTCTCCGTCCGACAAAGCCGCCGCACAAGCGGCAGACAGAAAACGCTTTGATTTTGTCAACGGCATTGTCAGAGAGGTTGAAATCCGCAAAGTGCTGACAAGGGATAAAAACACGACCGATCAGATCGACAACGTACTGACGAACAAATGGCTCGGCATTCCGATTTTTGCGGTTGTGATGTCACTCGTCTTTTTGTTGTCGCAACATGAAAAAGGGCCGGGCGTGTTGATTGCCGATTTCCTGGTCGGCGGGATCGAAACTTTCCAAGGCTGGGTCGGCGGTCTGTTTACAGATGCAAACCCGCTTCTGACGGCACTTCTTGTGGACGGCATCATCGGCGGTGTCGGCGCAGTGGTCGGCTTTCTGCCGCTGGTTATGGTCATGTATTTTCTCATTGCCCTGCTGGAGGACTGCGGCTATATGGCGCGTGTTTCGGTAGTGCTTGATCCCATTTTCAAAAAAGTCGGACTGTCGGGTAAATCCGTCATCCCCTTTGTCATCGGCACGGGCTGTGCCATTCCGGGTGTCATGGCTTGCCGCACCATCCGTGACGACCGCGAACGCAGGGCCACTGCCATGCTCGCACCGTTCATGCCCTGCGGTGCCAAACTGCCCGTCATTTCGCTGTTTGCGGGTGTATTTTTTGAAGATGCCTCGTGGGTCGGCACAATGATGTATTTTGTCGGCATTCTTGTGATTTTACTGGGCGCCCTGATCGTCAGAAAAATAACGGGCGGCAACGCAAAAAAATCTTATTTCATCATTGAATTGCCCGAATACAAAGTTCCTTCCCTCAAACGCGCGTTTCTTTCGATGTGTCAGCGCGGCTGGTCTTACATTGTAAAAGCGGCAACGATTATTCTGCTTTGCAACACCGTTGTGCAGATCATGCAATCCTTTACATGGCAACTCACCATTGCCGAAAGTGCAGACACTTCCATTCTTGCAAGCCTTGCAGGGCCGTTTGCGTATTTGCTTGTGCCCGTGGTGGGTGTGCTTTCGTGGGAATTTGCCGCCGCCGCAATCACGGGATTCATTGCAAAGGAAAACGTAGTCGGCACGTTGGCGGTTTGTTTTGTGGGGCTCGAAAACCTCATTGACATGGAAGAACTCGCCCTGCTTGAGGGCGCGGGCGCAGAAGCGGCAGGCGTGATGGCAATCAGCAAAGCCGCGGCACTCGCTTACCTGATGTTCAATCTGTTTACCCCGCCCTGTTTTGCCGCCATCGGAGCCATGCGCAGTGAAATGAAGAGCGCAAAATGGTTATTCAGCGGTATTGTTCTGCAGGCGGCTGTAGGCTTCACGCTCGGTTTTCTGGTGTATCAGGCCGGCACATTCATCACCGAAGGCACACCGGGCAACGGTTTTGTGCCGGGACTGATCGCGGTGCTTGTTATGGTGACGGTTGTCATTGTGCTGTGTGTACGCGGTGACAAAAAAGCCAAAGCACGCAAAGTAAAATCCCTTGTTGCCGTAAAATAAAATAAAAAATCACGGAGGTTTTATGGATAATCTCATTCTTGTTCCGCTCCTGCTTATCATCATCGGACTTGCCGCGTTTGCCGTTTACCGTTCCAAAAAAAGCGGCAAAAAGTGCATCGGCTGCCCCGAGGGCGGCAACTGCGCTGCCTGCAGCGCGCTGCACTTGTCAACAAAAATTGGACACATAAATCAAAATATTAGACCTGAAAAATGAGAGAATGCACAAGTCCGTCCGTCACCCTTGACATCGCTCCGAGAAATGCCGGACAAAGTA
>SVOJ01000008.1 GCA_015066385.1 Oscillospiraceae bacterium | reverse complement strand
TTCAAAAACGAGGATTTCCATGACTTTTACGTCTTTTTATTCAATTTATTCCAAATATTTAACAATACAGACAGAAAACCGTGTCTCGCTTGATTGCGAAACACGGTTTTTCGACAGTCTGAAGCACTCATCGTAAGATGGGTGCTTTTCGTTGTGCACAGACGGAGAGGGCTTGCACATCAGTTTTCATGCAGATGCAGAAAAACTTGTCTACCGGGATATTGCGCTTTGTCCCCCAGTTCTTCTTCAATACGCAGGAGTCGGTTGTACTTTGCAACACGCTCACTGCGGCTGGGTGCGCCGGCTTTGATCTGCCCTGCGTTGACCGCCACACACAGGTCGGCTATGGTGGTATCCTCGGTTTCACCCGACCGATGTGAAACAATGGCGGTGTAGCCTGCACGCTTTGCCATTCCGATCGCATCCAGCGTTTGTGTCAGAGTACCGATCTGATTGACTTTAATGAGAATGGAATTGGCGATTCCTTTTTCAATGCCCTGTTCAAGCCGCTCGATGTTGGTTACAAACAGGTCATCTCCTACCAGTTGTACCCTATTTCCGATTGCCTTTGTCAGCATAGCCCAGCCTTCCCAGTCCGTTTCAGCCATGCCGTCCTCCAATGAGATGATGGGATATTTTTGACAAAGCCGTTTCCACAGATCGACCATTTGCTGTCTGTCCAGACGTTTTCCGGATTTGGGCAAATGATACATCCCTGTTTCCGCTTCATACCATTCGGAGGATGCGGCATCAATAGCAATCATGAAATCCACACCGGGGATAAACCCTGCCTGTCGGATTGCGGCAACGATGACTTCCAGTGCATCCTCATCTTTTTCCAGATTCGGTGCATAACCGCCTTCATCGCCAACTCCGGTGACGGGAATCCCCTGCTCTTTCAGCACGATTTTTAATGTGTGGAATACCTCTGCACACATACGCAGGGCTTCTTTCCAGCATGTTGCGGCCACAGGCATGATCATAAACTCCTGCATGTCCACATTATTGGAAGCATGCGCCCCGCCGTTGAGAATGTTCATCATGGGAACCGGAAGCACCTTTGCATCGGCACCGCCCAGATAACGGAACAGACTCATGCCCTGCGAAGCCGCTGCGGCTGCGGCATTTGCCATGGAAACACCGAGAATTGCGTTGGCTCCCAATCGCCCCTTGTTGGGTGTACCATCCAGTTCTGTCAGCAGTCGGTCGATCCCGGATTGATCCAATGCATTCTTTCCGATCAGTGCATCCTGCATCACGGTATTGATGTTATGCACCGCTTTTAAAACTCCTTTACCCAGATAACGGTGTTCATCTGCATCCCGCAACTCACAGGCTTCATAAATACCGGTGGAAGCGCCGGACGGAACGCAGGCTCTGCCACTGCTGCCGTCTTCCAGAAAGATCTCCGCTTCTATTGTGGGATTGCCTCGTGAATCCAGAATCTCTCTGCCAATGACCTTAACAATTCTTTTCATAGCGCGCTGTTTCCTTTCTTTTTATTCCATTATATCATAGTATATCACAAATAGTATATCACAAAAAAGGCAGAAATACTATAAGAGATTACTTTTCAGCGTGAATCATGCAACGCTGCAAAAAAATCTTTGGCATTGCAAAAATTGGTGCGTTGTTTTCAGATATTCTTCCGACTGCTTTCGGTTTCTGCGAAAAAGCTGAACTAAAATATATTGCAGATGTCTTATAATTCTGATATAATAAGTATAAAATGAGATAGAACATTTTATTGGCTACAAAAAAACGGGAGGAATTTTTAATGTTTCATGCAGAAAAAACAAAAAACGAGTGTGTTCAGTGGATCCGTGATTTTTTTGAAGCAAACGGAAAAGGATGCAATGCCGTTGTTGGTATTTCGGGTGGAAAAGACAGTTCCGTTGCTGCGGCACTTTGCGTGGAAGCATTGGGCAAAGACCGCGTTATCGGCGTTCTGATGCCGCAAGGAGAGCAACACGATATTGACATGGCTTATCTGCTGGTCAATCATCTCGGGATCAGACATTACACGGTAAATATAAAAGATGCCGTGGATGCAGTGCTGAACCATCTCCCCGATGAACTTGCCGTCACTGCACAAGCCGAACAGAATCTGCCTCCCCGCATCAGAATGTCCACTCTCTATGCTGTTTCTCAGAGTTGCAACGGCAGAGTCTGCAACACCTGCAACCTGAGCGAAGATTGGGTCGGTTATTCAACGCGCTACGGTGATTCGGTCGGCGATTTCAGTCCGATGTCCACTCTCACCGTAACCGAAGTCAAGGAAATCGGCCGCCTGCTCAATCTGCCCGACATATTGGTTAACAAAGTCCCGATAGACGGCCTTTGCGGAAAAACGGACGAGGAAAATCTCGGCTTTTCTTATGCGGAACTTGACACCTACATCCGCACCGGAAAAATTGAAGATCCTGCAAAAAAGGAACAAATCGACAAACGGCACAATGCAAACCTGTTCAAACTGCAGTTGATGCCGGTTTTTGACTCCAAAATAGATATCAAAGCATAAAACTGCAATATTTGCAGATTATTTCTGCATCTGTTCAACACATTAAACAACACACAGGGGGCTGCAAGAAAAACAGTCCCCTTTTTTATTTATTACAGCAAATTGCTGATATTTATTTACAAAACGCGGCATATGTGATAACATATTCAGAGATAAAATCTGATATACAAGGTGATTCCATGAAAACGCACGGTACATATTTTCAAAATGATGCAGATTTGCCGATCCGGTACGGAGAAATCTATCTTATAAATCCCGAACGCCGGCGGCTTCGCGGTGAACCGTTGCAAAAAGGCGTTGAATCCTTCCCTGTTTTTCAGGGCTTTTGCGGAACGGACTTTGAACTGATGAAAATGGGCAGAGAGCACAAACTCGGAGCCAAATTCCCTGCGGGCGAAAACAGACTCATAAACGGACATGAGGGAGTTGTGTGGGTCCCTTCCGAAAACCGATTTGCCATTGTGCTCATCCGCGGCGGTGACAGTTGGGATCCGACAAGATACACCGAAGACGAAACCTATTTTGAGTACGGTTGCGACGGGGCAGACGGTCTGTTCTGCGACAAAAACTATTTTAATCCCGATATGCTTCTGCACCTGCCGCAACAGTATGAAAACCTTACAAAACTACCCTTATCGGTTGCAAAAAGATTGTCCTTTGCCGACCCTTATGCCTGCGCGATTTTCCAGCTTGAACGCATGGAAGACCTGGGCGAAGCACAGAATTTCCGTGTGGAAATGCATAAACACAAGTGCAGTGAAACCCAAGCCCGTGCATTGGCAAAAGAAAATATTTTTGCAAGAACGGTCATATTCGGTCTGGGCATGACGGGGCTGTTCATTGCCGATCAGATCAGAAGACATCACCCGTCCGCACAGATCCTTTTTGTGGGCAGAAGTGACGAATCTTCCAAAAAAGTTACCTTTTCCAAAGAAATTACACAAGCGGATTACCTTTGCACAAGCGGACTTTCCGAAGAAGAAACCGCCGCAAGGATTATGGAGAAAATCGGCGGCAGAGCCACCCTATTTGTCGGCACAAGCGGTTCGGATACAGAGCACAGAATCGCTTTTCAGTACAAGGTGCTCGGTTGCAACGGCATTTACAACAGTTTCTCATTAGGCCCGCAGGTGACCTACGACACCATGCCGTTCGGGTTTGAAAACCATCTGATTTTTGCATCCATCAATTTCCGTCAGGCACACATGGAAAAGGCAATTGAAGTGCTCGTAAACAGCCGCTATGACGAGGTGGTTGAATTGATTGACAAAGACGAATTTATCAAAGATCCCCTTTTTGCATACGAAAACAAAATTTTCTGCAAGGGTGCCCCGCTGAAAACGGGCATCATCTGGAACAAAAAATATATTGAGGAAGGCAAATAAAATGAAAGCGATCGTCATTGCGAATCCGAATGAAATAGAAATCCGTGAAATCCCGATGCCCGAAGTCAAAAAGGGCGAAGTACTGCTGAAAGTAAAATATGTGGGCATCTGCGGTGCGGATGTGGCATCGTTTACGGGCAATCAGCCGTTTACGACCTATCCGCGTATTCCGGGGCATGAATTTTCTGCCGAAATCGTATGCATTCCCGAAAATGACAAGAATCTTAAAGCAGGCGACATCGTCACCTGCAATCCGTATTTCAACTGCGGGTCTTGCTACAGCTGCGAACGCGGATTTGTGAACTGTTGTACGGACAACCGGACCATGGGGGTACAGCGTGACGGTGCTTTCTGCGAATACATTTCCATGCCCGTTGAACGAATTTATGACGGCAAAGGGCTGTCTGCACAAGAACTTGCCCTTATTGAACCGTTTTCCATTTCACAGCATGCTGTTTCCCGTGCCGCTATCAAAAAAACCGACAATGTGCTTGTTGTCGGGGCAGGCCCCATCGGTCTGTTTGCACTTCTTGCGGCAAAACAGAAGTGCAACAAAATTGCCGTTGCGGACATTCTTGAAAATCGTCTTACCCTTGCAAGCGAATATGGTGCAGATGCGGTTGTGAACACCAAACAGCAATCCCTTGAAGACTTCACCAAAGAATTCACGGACGGACACGGCTTTGATGTCTGCATTGAAGCCTGCGGTGCACCCGAAACATTTTTGGCTTGCATTGAAAATGCCGCTTTTGCAGGCAACATCATTCTCATCGGCAACGGAAAACGTGAAACCGCTTTCAACCATTCCGTTATCCTCAAAAAAGAACTCAACATCCACGGCAGCCGCAATGCACTGAAAGATGACTTCATCAACAACATTGACCTTGTGGCTGCGGGCAAAGCGGATGTGATGAAAATGGTCAGCGGCATTTATGAAATAAACGATGCTTTGGATGCATTCAAGGCACTGCAGCATAACGACGGAACCCTTGCCAAACTTCTGATTAAAATAGGTGACTGACATGAAAGAAACAGTGATTCAGTTCGGGGAAGGTAATTTCCTGCGCGGATTTTTTGATTATTTTCTGCACAAGATGAACCAAGCAGGGATTTATGACGGCAAAGCGGTCGTCGTGCAGCCGAGAGCCGGCGGCAAATGTGCACTGCTGAATGAACAAAACTGCAAATACAATCTGTATGCAAGAGGCATTCAGGACGGCGAGATCATAAACGAACACACTTACATAGAATCCATTGCAAGATGCGTTGACCCTTACAAGGATTTTGATTCTTACATGGCACTTGCCGACAATCCCGATTTTCGTTTTATTGTTTCCAACACCACGGAAGCGGGAATTGCCTTTGACGAAAGTTGCCGATTTGATGACAAGCCCTGTACTGGATTCCCTGCGAAACTGACACAATTGCTTTACAGAAGATACAAAAATAACCTCGGCGGGTTTATTATTATGCCGTGTGAACTGATTGACAACAACGGCGATGCACTCAAAAAATGCGTTTTGCAGTATGCAGAATTGTGGAATCTTGAAGACGGGTTTGCAAACTGGATTAAAACCGAAAACACCTTTGCCAACACACTCGTTGACAGAATCGTAACGGGATATCCCAACGATGAAGCAAAGGACAAGCACCCCGAAGACAAATTTCTCGACACAGCGGAAATTTTCCATCTGTGGGTCATTGAAGGCAATTTTGAAAACGAGCTGCCCCTGCAAAAAGCAGGCTTCAATGTAATATGGACAGACGATGCAAAACCTTACAAAAAAATCAAAGTGCGGATTTTAAACGGTGCACACACGTCCCTCGTGGCAGGTGCACTTCTTGCAGGGATCGAAACGGTCGGCGAAGCGATGAAAAATGAACTGACAAGCATCTTCTTGAACACCTGCATGAAACAAGAAATTCTGCCGACCATCGGCAAAACAGAAGAAAGTGTTTCGTTTGCAAACAGCGTGTTTGACCGCTTCCGCAATCCGTTTATTCAGCACAAATGGCGTTCCATTGCACTCAATTCCGTCAGCAAATTTGCGGTGCGGGTGCTGCCCACCATCCTCGAATACAAAGAGCAAAACGGCGTTTATCCGAAGCATCTGTCGCTGTCTTTGGCATATCTCATTTATTTCTACAAAAATGATACACCCGAAGATGCACAGAATGTGATTGACACAATGCAAAAAGACAGCATTGCGGATATTCTCAAAAACACCGCACTATGGCAGACGGATTTGTCCGACATGGAGAAAATCGTAAGCGATTATTACAACAAAATTGAAACACTCGGTGCAAAGGAAACAATGCAATGGAACCTTTCTTAATCAACGAAAAAGACAATGTCTGCGTTGACCTGCAAACAGGGCACAAAATTGCCTTGTGTGACATATCGCAAGGTGCGGATATTATCAAATACGGCTATCCGATCGGCATTGCGACCGAAGATATCGCAAAAGGCGATAAAGTGCATTCGCACAACATGAAAACCAAATTGGGGGATATTCTTACTTACGAATACAATCCCGATTTTGAATTTTTGACACCCAAAGAGCCGTTCACCATCCGTGCTTTTGTGCGTAAGAACGGGGACATCGGCATCCGCAATGATGTTTTCATTGTGCCGACGGTGGGCTGCGTGAACAGCGTTGCAAAAATTTTAAGCGAAAAAACGGGCGCAATCTGTTTTTCGCATCCCTACGGTTGCAGTCAATTGGGCGATGACATGAAAATCACCCAACTGATTCTGCGGGGGCTGATCAATCATCCCAATGCGGGCGGTGTGCTTGTGTTGGGGCTCGGTTGCGAAAATAACAACATCAGCGAAATGCAGAAAATACTTGGTACATGGGATGTGCAGAGGGTAAAATTTTTGTCGGCACAGGATTGCGAAGACGAGATTGCAGAAGGCATAAAACTGATTGAAGAATTAAAGAAAAGTGCAGCCGAAGACAAAAGGCAGGAAGTTCCCGTTTCAAAATTAAAAATCGGGCTCAAATGCGGCGGCTCGGACGGTTTTTCGGGCATCACCGCCAATGCGATTGTCGGCAAAGTGACCGATGAACTGTGTGCCATGGGAGCGAGTGCGGTTTTGACGGAAGTGCCCGAAATGTTCGGTGCGGAAACCGTACTGTTCCGAAGATGCATAAACGAAGACGTTTTCAACAGAAGCGTTGCACTCATCAACAATTTCAAACAATATTTTAAAGACCACAATCAGCCCGTGTCCGAAAATCCCTCCCCCGGCAACAAGGACGGCGGCATCACAACCCTTGAGGAAAAATCCCTCGGTTGCATTCAGAAAGGCGGCACAGCACCCGTGACGGATGTGCTCGATTACGGTGACACAATCAAAACAGCAGGTCTTAATCTTCTCAACGGCCCGGGCAATGACATTGTTTCCGTTACCAATCTCGCGGCGGTCGGCTGTCATCTTGTGCTGTTCACAACGGGCAGAGGCACACCTTTGGGCGGTGCGGTACCGACCATCAAAATTGCCTCCAATGATCATATTGCAACCAAAAAGAAACACTGGATCGACTATTCGGCATTCGGTTTTGAAAAAGACGAAAAAGCCGAAGAATTGCTTGCTCTCATCAGGCGGGTCGCAGACGGCGAGAAAACCAAAAACGAACTTTACGGCAACCGCGAAATTGCCATTTTCAAGGACGGGGTGACATTATGATTATTGATGCACATGCTCATTTGTGGAAAAAGCAAAACGGAATCGTAAACGGCAAACCCGTTTATGATATCGGCGGCGGAAAAAGCGATTTCGGTGGTGAGATCAAGCAGATGTTACCGCCTTACATGACCGACGGCCAAAACACGGCAGAGCGTTTTCTTGCCAATATGGACTATGCAGGCGTGCATGGCGCGGTCATCACGCAGGAATATATTGACGGCAATCAGGATGAATATCTGCTCACCTGCAAAAGCAAGCGCATTAAAATCTGTGCTTTGTACGAAGAAAAACCGCTCGGAGATATAAGCGGCTTCGACGGTATTAAAATCTGTGCAGGCAGACTGCAGAATAAAAATCTGCTCCATCACATGGAGCCGTTCAGAATTGCCGCCGAACACGACAAATTCATTTCCGTTGACCTTGCCGACGGCAACGAGCAGACCGACATGATGCAGAAAATCATTGACCTGTTCCCCGACTTAAAAATTGCAATCGGTCATTTCGGCATGGTCACAAGGGAAAACTGGTTGGAACAAATCAAACTTGCAACCAACAAGAACGTGTTCATCGAAAGCGGCGGCATCACATGGCTTTTCAATGACGAATTCTACCCCTATCCGTCCGCAGTGAACGCAATCAACCAAGCGGCTGAAATTGTCGGCTTTGAAAAACTCATGTGGGGCAGTGACTATCCGCGCACCATGACAGCCATCACCTACAAAATGAGCCTTGATTTTATTGAAAAAACAACCGAAATTTCCGAAGAAAACAAACGCAGATTTCTGGGTGAAAATGCCGTAAATTTCTATCACTTTGCAGATTTACCCGACTTGGCGAAAATCAAAAACATGGTGGAAGATTAAAAGAAATGTTTAATTTACACAAAAACAATACCGCATGTCCCGCGCCGCACACAAAACAAGAGGTCATCCGTGTCAAAGTGCTGATTCTTCCGAAATTTGAAAACGGTGAAATGACGGGCGACTTCCCCGGCGAAGCGCAATTCTTTTACGAACACTACTGCAAAGGCGGTGCACAATACACCATCGACGGCGGTTTTCCGGGGCATAAACTGTATGTCAAAGACGGCATCGCGCTGTATGTAACAGGTTGCGGCAAAGTGAATGCAGTGTTGGGTCTTTGTGCTGTTTTACATGACCCGCGTTTTGACTTTTCTGACGCTTACATCATCAGTGTCGGCTGTGCAGGCTCAGCAATCGGATCGACCGTGATGGGAGATGTGTTTGTCATCTCTGCCGCCGTGGACTTTGACCTCGGCCACCATGCCGATGCACGGGATCTTGCACCCGATACCGAAAACACATGGTTTCACAACCCCGTTTACGACAGCACTGCTTACAGAATTCTTAACAAAGAATTGACGGAAAAAATATATAATCTCGTCAAAGACACCCCCTTGCACACCACCGAAAAGACCCGCACGTTCATGGCAGACGAGTTCAATCGTGCCGATTGGGCAATGCGCGAACCGAAGGTGATCAAAGGCACCACTCTCTCGGGGGACAACTATTGGAAAGGCATCCATGACCACAAAAATGCCGTAAAAATGACCGAAACCTACGGAACACCCGACTCGTTTGTATGCGCCGAAATGGAAGAGGCCCCTTTGGCAGTGGCGTTGGACAGATACGGCTTACTGCATCGCTTTATTGCCTTGCGCGCCTCGGTCAACATAGATGTGTTCACAAGCGGACTAACCCCCGAATCATTGTGGGGGACACAGTCGGGTGCCGCATTTGACTCCGATGACGACATGGAATCGGCAGATATTTTCGCCGCGGCAATGGAAAATCTGTTCCGTGTCGGCAAAAAAGTCATTGATGCAATAAGCGAAGCAAAACTGTAAAATGATTGACATTAAGACACGGTATTGATATAATGTTATAATACAATAAATAATGTTTACATTAAGGATTTAAAAATGAGAAGCATTTACATGGTTCAACCGAATTCAATATACGGTAATTCCGTTTATTTTCCGTACGCGGCAGGCTGCCTGATCGCGTATGCTTTCAATACGGAAGAAATCCGCAACGAATATCGTTTTGAATCATTTTTCTATAAAAAAGAAGACATTGACACCGCCGTAAAATCTTTGCAGGATCCGTTTCTGATCGGATTTTCCTGCTATGTATGGAATTATGAATACAACAAAGCCTTTGCACAAGCCGTCAAAAAAATGTTCCCGCAGTGTATCACCGTATTCGGCGGTCATCAGGTCAACGAAAACAGTGAAATTGCCCGGGCGGATTATGTCGATTACATCCTGCAAGGTGAAGGCGAAGAGAGTTTTCGTCTGCTGCTGATGGCACTTTGCGGCAAAGAAGAGATTGCAAATGTGCCGAATCTTATTTACAGGGATACCAACGGACAGAAAGTTGTTAATAAAAAAATCGCTGTTTTTGCAAACCGTGTTTCCCCTTATCTCAGCGGTTTGTTTGATCCGCTGATTGAAAAGGAAGAACTGGAATTTTCAGCCGTTCTCGAAACCAACCGAGGCTGTCCGAACCGTTGTGCCTTCTGCGATTGGGGCAATATCAAATCCAAAATGAAAATTTTTGATACCGCACTCGTAAAAGCGGAAATTGACTGGATGGCAGAACATAAAATTGAATACTGCTACAGTTCGGACTCGAATTTCGGCTTATTTGAAAGAGATATGGATATTGTGGAATATGTGGTGCAGAAAAACAGGGAAACGGGCTATCCGCAGAAGTTTCAGGCAACCTATTCCAAAAACAACCCCGAAACGGTTTTTGCCATCAACAAAAAACTGAATGCAGCAGGCATGAGCAAAGGAGCAACCCTGTCATTCCAATCCATGAGCCGCGAAGCGCTCAGTTGTATCAACCGACAGAATATGCCGCTTGAAAATTTCCTGCAGCTCATGAATCTTTATAATTCACACGGCATTGCCACCTATTCCGAACTGATTTTAGGCTTGCCGGGTGAAACATACTGCAGTTTCAAAGAAGGCATTGAACAGCTTCTGGAATGCGGTCAGCACATGGCGATCAATTTTTTCAACTGCGAATTGCTCACCAATTCCATCATGAGCGACCCCGCTTACATTGAAAAATATAAAATCGAATATGCCGTCACCGAACAACATCAATACCATGTTGTGCCAAACAGGCAAGGCATTCCCGAATACTCAAAAATTGTGGTTTCCACGTCCACACTTTCCCGCGAAGACTGGATTGCCTGTAACATCCTGCATGTATTTGTGAGAACTTTTCACAATTTAGGTTTATTACAGTGCATTGCCATTTATCTGCACCATGAAAAGAAGATCCGCTATACGGATTTTTATTGCGACCTGATTGCATGGGCAAAAAACAATCCAGCCTCCATCTGCGGCAGAATCCGTACATGGTTGGAAAGCAAATACAAAGAAATTCTGCAAAATGAAGGCTCGCTTACCTGTTATGATCCCGATTTCGGGGAATTGACATGGCCGCTTGAAGAAGGCAGTTTCCTGAAAATCATCAGAGAATACAATTTGTTTTACAGTGAAATTGTCGACTTCCTGCAATTATACTTCGATGACAACGCACTGCTGCAGGATCTTCTGCAATATCAGAAAGCAGTTGTCAAAACCCCGCACACCGCCTTCACACGGTTGCAGGCAGATTACGACTTCTTTGCATATTTTACCGACATATACAAAGGGGAATATAAACCATTACAGCAAAAGAAAACAAGCTTACAGTTTGATGCACGAGATGTTCCGCAGACCTTGCCCGAGTACGGTGTAAAAGTCATCTGGTTCGGCAGAAAAGGCGGACAGAACATCATTAAAGATATAACCTACATCGACAATTCATCAGAGGATTGAGTGTTTTGAAGAAAAAAATATATTTTGTGCAACCGAATACATTGTTGGGAAATTCTATCTATTTCCCCTACTCCGTCGGAGTAATGGCTTCGTACGCCTTGCAGTTTGAAGACGTTAACCGTGAATATGACCTTGCGGGGATTGTTTTTAAAGAAGACTCCACAGAAGATTTTCTTGCGGCAATACAAGACCCGTTCATAGTCGGTTTTTCCTGTTGTTTCTGGAATTACGAATACAATCTGGAAAAAGCAAAGCTCTTAAAAGAACTGTATCCGAATGTTATCATCATCTTCGGCGGTCATCACATTGCACGCAACACTACTTACCTTGAACAATATCCGTTTATTGATATTGCCATTTTCGGAGAAGGGGAACTTCCGCTGACCAATATTCTGCGTGCATTGCAGGCGGGCACTTCATTAAACACCGTTGCAAACATTGCTTACCGTGATGCCGACGGCACCATTGTGAAATGTGAAGACAAAGTGGAGGGTGCCACGGATTATCCGTCCCCCTACTACAGCGGTATTTTTGACAAACTCTGCAATGTGCCCGAAAACATGGAATTCAACGCACAGCTTGAAACCAACAGAGGCTGTCCGTACCACTGCTCGTTCTGTGACTGGTGTGATTATGATCAGCCGATGCGCCTGTTCCCGCTGGAACGTGTCAAAAAAGACCTCGAATGGATTGCCGCACACAAAATTTCTTACTGTATGTGTGTTGATTCCAATTTCGGTCTGTTTGAACGCGACCTCGAAATTGCACAGTTTGCGGCACAAATAAAAAAAGAAACAGGCTATCCCGACAAATTCGGTGCCTGCTTTGCAAAAGATAAAACGGATCGCATTTTTCAGATCAATTACCTGCTCAATGAAGTGGGGATGAGCAAAGGCGTTTCCCTTGCATTTCAGAGCATGTCCGAAGAAGTGCTGAAAAATGTTTCCCGAAAAAATATGAACAAGGACAAGCTTTCCGAGCAGCTCGAATTGTATCACAAAGCAAATATTCCCACCTACACCGAGTTGATTTTAGGTCTGCCCGGGGAAACACTCGAAAGTTTTTCGCAGGGGATCTGCGAACTGCTCGAAAGGGGACAGCACGACTCCATCAATGTATTCCGCTGTGAAGTGTATCCGAATTCCACATTGGCAAGCGAAGATTATATGAAAAAATTCGGCATCAAAACAGCCGTCAATAAACTGAACATCAATCACTGCGCGGTTGAAAATGCCGTTTTTGCGGGCGGGCTGGAATACATCACCGAAACGGCCACCATGACAGCAGAAGACCTGATCAAAGCCAACATTTTCTCTGTTTGCATACAGAGTGTGCACTGTCACGGACTTTTGCAATGTTTCGCAATTTATATGCACAATGCAAAAAATATTCCCTACTATTCATTCTATCAGTCATTCATTGACTTTTTTGCAGACCGTGACGGTTGTATCGGCAACACATTCCGTACAATCACAAACTGCATGAAATCCATAGCAAACGGTGCGGTGGATCTTTCCTACATTCCTGCCCAATTCAATGACATCACATGGCCGTATGAAGAAGCGATGCTGCTGACATTCATTTATAACAAGGACGAGTTTTACAATGAATTCATGCAATTTATCGGTCAGTTTGATATTGATGAAACGATTTTGCAGGAATTGTTATCTTACCAGAAAAATATGATTGTCACACCCTTCGGCAATGACCTGACACAGGAATATTCCTATGACTGGAAAGGTTTCTTTGATGCAGTTCTTGCAAATGAAAAGAAAGAACTTGTGAAACGCAACTGTACATTCAGATTTTTTGCGGATGACGTACCCGACACATGGAAACAGTATGCAAAAAAAATCATCTGGTACGGCAGACGAAACAAAAAAACCATCCGCAAGGTTGCAGAATTGAATTAACAAAAACGGTATCACCGGTCTTTTGCAGACAGATGATACCGTTTTGTTTTGTTGTAAAATAATTATTCTTCTGCAATCGTGTTCGGCATGCTGGAATACATCATTCTGCCGTTTCTTCTGCCGTACCACACCATTTCCTTGGCATATTCAACCCAATCATCGGTTGCAAAAGGAGTTGTGAAGCGATAGCATACTTCCTTTTGTTGCAACGGCACAAAGGTGTTGCGAAGGATGGCATCAAAGTAATCCCTGAAATTATATTTGCACTGCAGGGTAAAATCATTCTTCATCGGACGAAGCACAACCGCCTGTTGATAAGAAAACAATTCATCAAGCATTTCATTGTCCTGTATATAGCGCGATACAAATGTGCGTATGTCCGCATAGAATTTTTCACTGTCATACAGGCACAGCAAAAAGACGGCTTCTTCCAGCGGGTAGGTGATTTTGCCGAAAATATCATTCTGATAGGTAAGTCCGCCTTTTCCATCCACAAAGTTGTGCAAAACACGGCTGACCATGTCGAATATCGGTTTGCAGAATGCACTTTCTTCGGAGACATATTTATACAGTGCGGAATAGAAATTATAATACGGCACATTCAACTCTTTTCGGATATACATGGCCACACACTGCAGAATGCCGAAATGATGAAAACTCTGCACGCAGGTCGAAAATTCATTGGCGCGGATCCATTCGTCCTCATTCATGGTGCTTGTTGCCACAACAATACCCGAATGCCCGGAAAGAACATCATCCATGCTTTCGCAATGATACTGATTGAGAGCAGAGGATACGGTTTTGATCTGAAATTTTTCAAGGCTTTCCTTGCTTGCAAGGGAAGAATTGGGAAGCAACTCACAGTAGTATGCACTGACGGAACTGTGCTGACCGAGTTCAAGCACTTCACACAAGCCTTTACAGAAACTGTCCTGCGTTTCCCCCGGAAGCCCTAAAATCAGTTCGGTATAGGTCGAAATACCTGCTTCGCGGTAGCGGGTGATCTGTTTTGCATATTCTTCTTTACTGATATTGACTCTGCCGATGTTTTTCAGCACCGACGGTTCCATGGTCTGCATGGCAAGGGTTGCACCCTTACCGATGCCGTGGTCGGCAAGCAATTTATTGATTCTGAATACACGGTCGGACTCATTTTTGGCATAGGAAACCTGCAAGCGGTTCGGATAGCCCTTGGTTTCCTTGAGTTCAACGAGTTTCTGTGCAATCAGTTCATCGCGCTCAAACATGCCGAAATTGGCATCCACGCAATAAACAAATTCCATTTTGTGCTCCGCCATCCAATCCAATTCCGCAAACACCTTTTCAAGCGAAAACAAACGGACTTTTGAATTCAGTTCACCCCAATCACAATAGCAACAATTGTAAGGACAGCCGCGATTGGTTTCAAGCACACAGGAAAAACGGTAGTTGTCATTTTTTATAATGTCATCAAACACACCGCACAGATACGGAGAAGGGTATTCACTGATGGTGATTTTTGTTTCTTTGGTCTGTACGGGGGTACCGTCGGCAAGGCGGTAGGAAATGTTCGGAATGTCCGCAAAATCGGCTTGCGCATCCAACGCAAGAAGCACATCGCGGAAGGCCTCTTCCCCTTTGCGGTGAATCAGAATATCAATAAAATCATACTTTTCTAAAAATTCAGTTGTCGGCGGCACATGATGCCCGCCGAATTCAATCACACAGTCGGGATAAACGGCTTTGAGTTTTTTTGCATATTCAAGATTGTAGCTGTAATTCCAGATAGAATTTGAAAAGCCGACAAAGGACGGATTTTCAAGGCTTGCAATGCTTTCGTCAATATCTTCCAACGAATAAATGATCCGCTTGAAATCGTATTTTTCACGTATTCTCTCATCATCCGTTGCAAACGCGATCAGCATACCGACCGCATACGGCAGATAATATGTATTTCCGTACAGACAGCCTGCCTGCACAAGATACGCATTCTTCTTCATACAAAAAACTCCGTTTAAATAAATTTCCGACTTGATTGCTTTGCCGACAAAAACCTACTTTATATTATAACATTATAATTACACAAAGTCAATCACACAAGCAATTGTTGATTTCTTGTTGACTTGACTTAAGTAATGCTATTGTGGTATCATAAAATAAATATATCAGAGGAGATTGCCATGAACATTCCTTCCACGTTGAAAGATAAACAGTTGCAGAAAAAGTTGATTCTTTGCGGGGCATTTCTGTTCTTTATAATCAAAACAATCTATCAGATTTCAACGGTATCGTGGGAACTTGCTGCCCCGGGCGCCTCGTTATATCTGCTGGATTATAATTTTTATTACGGAACCCGCACCTTCATCGGCTCCCTCATCCGCTTGCTGACTTATAACATCACATATCAGCAGATTTTCGTGCTGAACCTCTGTGTATATATCATCACCGCGGTTCTGTTTTTCGCTTTGGCGCTTCGGACCTTAAAAAAAGCACACAGCGAAAACAATGATATTCTGTTTTTCGCATTTCTCATTACGCTTGTATATCCGTACGGTCTGATTGAATATGCCAATTGGATCGGATTGTATGAAATATACCTGTTCCTGTTTTCTGTTCTCTGCTGTTTTGCCGCGAACAAAAAACATCTGTACTGGATCTGCCCCTTTCTTTGCACCGCCGGTATTTTTACGCATATTTCGTTTGCGGTGACTTACTTCCCTGCCGTGATGTGCATACAGTTTTACTATATTCTTACCGAAAACAAAAAAGCAGAACGCATTGCCTGCTTTGCAACCACCGCCGCTGCAACCGTTATCAGTGCCGTCTGGTGCGTTTTCTTTGCTGACGGCACCATAAAAATGACAAGAGATGAATTATTCTCTTACATGACTTCCCGTCTGGGTATGCCGGTCAGCAACAAAATCTATTTTGACACATACTACTTCACCAATGATGCAGCCAGCACAACACTCTCACTGATAAAATCCATTGTCAATACAAATTTTGTACTCTGCTTTGTTTTTGTCCTTTTGCCCCTGCTTGTGCTCTTCCTTGCCGTCTGGATTCCGTTTATAAAAAACGGTACGATGGCACATAAAACGGCAGGCACTGCCTTTATCGGCACGATGCTGGTCAGCATTGCAGTGGCTTTTATTTTCAACGAATTCCCCCGTTGGTTCACGGCTGCCGCACTTTCACAGTTTCTGATTCTGTTCTCATTGATCCGGAAAGAAGATGAACATCTGTTAAGTATATTGCGGACATTCAACGGTGATATGGGCCAAAAGAAACGCGGCAAGAAATATGCACAAATGCAAAAAAGCATCAACAAAAGAAAAACTCTTCTGCTGATACTTCTTGTTTACTTTATGATCGCCGCATTGGCAGTGCAACCGTTTTACGGATATGACCCGGTTTCATTCCTGCAACAGAATTCCGGATGGAACTGAAGTTTTGCGTCACATATATTTACGAAGATTCTCCTCAAATCCATCCAAATCCATTCCCTGCGTTGCATCTGCTTGCTGACCGCGGCTGTGCAAATCTTCACACATGTGCGCAATCTGCTCGGGCTGAATGGGAAACGGCAGATTGTGTCGGGCACAGAATGCAGAAACAAAGCGAAAAGGCAATGCCGGCAAGTGCAACAAGAACACGCGATGTCCTGCCGCCGCCGCAATTCTTTTTACCATTTCATTATAAGTCATTTTCTCTTTGCCGAACAAATCAAAGATGCCGCTTTTCTGTTTTTGGGTCGCATGGTGCAGAATTGTCCGACACACTTCGTCCATGTAAATCGGCTGTTCATATGCTTTTCCGTTGCCGAGTACGGGAATGAAGTGCAGACATTTTGCAAAACGTACAATTTTATCAAAACTCGGACATCCCTTTCCGTAAACCAAAGAACAACGCAAAATTGCATATTCAATTCCCGCATTTTTTATGTGTTCCTCTGCCGCAAGTTTACTGTCGGCATAGGTATACTTTTCGGAAAGATACACCATGATCGAACTGAGGAAGACGATTTTTGCAATATGGCTTTTGCGGCAAAAATCAACCACCTGTGCCGTTCCGTCTGCATTGATTTTAAACATATCCTCATCAGCAGAAACCGTTGAATCCGTCACCGCCGCAAGGTGGATACAGATATCCGCGTCAATCGGCTGTATATTTGCGAGCTCTTCCAGCGAACCTCGCACGGTAATAAAAGGTGCAGGCAAGTCTGATTCCCTGCGCCACAGACAATATATTTTTTCAAAACGGCCATCGGCAGCGATGTGTTCGAGCAATTGTTTTCCGATAAATCCGCCGGCTCCCGTAATAAAAACATTCACAAAATCATCTCTTTTTTATATTTTACAAGCAAGGGGTTGTAATAATGAATCCGCATATTGCCGCACTGACATCCGTCGTTAAAAGCATCAGAAACGTGCTGTTCAAAAAGCCGCTTCTTGCCATTTACGATACCACAAAACTGTGCAATCAGCATTGCCCGATGTGCAATATCCGCAAAGACCATTCAGAGCACATGAACCTTGCGGAGATTGAGGAAACAGCAAAAAAACTCAAACGCCACGGAGTGGGGTATGTGTTTATTCAGGGCGGCGAACCGTTGATCAGAAAAGACATTATTCAGATTGTTGATATTTTTATAAAGTATTCCATCAAGCCGACCGTCATCACAAACGGCGCTTTGCTGACTAAAGACCTCGCTATGCAGATTGCCTGCAGACGTTGCAATCTTGCCATCAGCATTGATTCGCTGGAGCCTGAACGCTATGCCTATCTGCGCGGTTCTGATGACCTCGCAAAAGTCATGCAGATCATCGACAAAATTGCTGACATCAAAGACAGATGCGGCAACTGGTCCATTACAACCACCATCACCCGACAGTCTTCTTTTGAAGACGTAAAAAACATACACGCATTCGCAAAAGAAAAAGGATTTATGTTTGCCATTCGTCCTTACATTGCCATGACGGGCAATGCAGGCAGAAAAGATGAAAATCTGGTTTATTCGCAGGAAGATGTACTTGCCATTTTTGAACATTTCCTCGCCATTGCAAAACGCGAAAATTATCTTGCCTATCTCGTCTACCGAGAACATATCAAATATATCAAAGGCGAACCCACACCGCCGTGTGATGCCATGAAATATTCTTTCCTTTTAAAAGAAAACGGTGACATGGCACCCTGCATTGAAATGCCGGATAAAAAATTCACGTTTGAAACTTTTGCTTCCGACAAACGCAGATACAAACCGCTGATTGAACAATGTAACCGCACACATCCGTGTTTTTACAATGATGCGCGCGAAATCGGCATTCTTTACCGCAATGTATGGCGTCTGCTGCTCAATGCACCCAAAATTATGATGCAGATGATCCGCTATAAAAGCTTTTTCTGATTTATTCAAAAAGATCTGCTTTTTTCACATCGCTCGCAAGGAACGGAAATGCGTTTTTGAGTTGCTGTTGTGCTTCGCCCACCGTTTTTCCTTCCTTGAGGATCGCAAGCAGATACCCGCCGCCGCCTGCCCCGCAGATGGAAACGGCATCGGCAACATGTGCAAGACAATAAGAAACCATACTGTCGATTCTGCTGTCGGACACAAACGGGGAGATCTTTTTGAGAATTTCAAAATGACGGTTCAGACAACGCAAAAACATTTGTGTATCGCCTGATTTTATGCTGTTGAGCACATCCGTGTTCAAGGCTCTGATTTCGACATGGCCGCTAAGGGAATCTGCATTCCCCGCAAGATAGCGGTTGGCAACATCGTTGACAATAAAACGGCCGAAATGCCGTTGTCCCGTCGGAATCAGCACAAGGCGTTGCGAAAACATCTCTTTAAATGAATCGGGCAGGTCAATGAATTGCACTGCGGGAATCTGTTGTGTGCCTTTTTCGGTGGTGCTGATTTTGATTGAAGGCAAAAGCCCGCCAACCTGATCCTGCCAGCCGCCGCCCGTGTTCATCAATTGCTCTGCAATGAACACCATCTGCATAATTTCCTGTTCAGAATAAGAAATACCGAACAGTTCACTGAGGGCCTGTATGCATCCGCCGAGCAGAATGCTGCTTGTTCCCAACCCTGAACCCTTATCAATACCGCTGACTTTTGTTGTCAATCTGAAACCGCAATCCAATGCGGTTTTTTTTGTTATTCCCATCACCTGCAACACAGCAATGTGCAGATTGAAATCGGACAAATCCTCTTCATTGACAGCATCCCCGAAGCAATATTCGGTACGGCTATCATCGCTGTAAAATTCAATTTTTTTATCGGACAGCGTTTCGGCAATGACCGTGACAGGATTTTCGCCATTCACCGTTACCGCCATGTTGATGACTTGCCCGCCGTGATTGATGCAATACGGCATGGCATCTGTCCATGTGCCCGAAAAATTCACACGCACGGGCAAAGAAACCGTAACCCGTTGTGTTTTGCAATCAACACGGGAAAGCGGTTTTTTATTTTCGGAATATTGCTTTATAATCTGTTCTCTTTTTTGCAGATATTGCGGATTGAGCGTATATCCCTGTCGGTCTTTCATATACCGTTGTCGGTTAAAACAGTAGTCAAAATCCGCTTTTTCCGTTACATAAGCAAGGCTGTATTTCTGTTCATCGGCATCGGCTTTTAACTTATTAAGAGAATCCGTAAATGTTTTTCCCTTATAAAAACGCGGTACATCCCACAATTCGCATCCGTTTACCTGCGATTTCGGATTTTCATCAATATCACATTCGACTGCAACAAAACTGCCGTCGGTCAATTTGATGCCGCATACGGTTTTCCCGTCTGCAATCACAACACCGTCTTCCAGCGTGATATCACTGAGCAGGCAACCGTTACCGACAGAACAACCTTTGGTCAGAATCACATTGTCCAGGACGGTATTTTTTCCGACGGTACAGTTGTTATCAATATAACTGTAAAAGGACAAAAATGTATCTTCTTTTTTTGCAAGCAACAAAATATTGGCAAGCGATTCTGCAGTTGAGCCGAAATGCATGAAGGCTTGTCCCTGTGCCATGCAGACTTTCATTGTGAACGGGGCGAGTACGGAATGCAGAATTTTTGTAATTTGCCCTTGTGCGGTATTCTCAACACACGCAACAGCACGGTTCTTTTGTGCAAACAGGGAAACAATATCCGCATACAGATTGATTTCACATTTCTGTTGCACAAGTGTTTCAATGATGTTGTGCGCGTGCACAGCCCGATGCAGGGCTTGGCAGACTGCATCCGTAAAATAGAGCAATCCCGTGTCTGCAAAAACAGCGTCCGTGTTGTATTTTGCAGCCATTGCACGCAGGACATCCGCACTGCACTTGTGCGGATATTCCGTAAGCAGTCCGCAATCATCGCAGAACATGACCCCGTGTCTGGATGCGGTTTCAAAATCGGTGCGCACACAAAAGCCGATGTTATTGTCAAATGTGACCTGTAAATCAGCGGTATCCACAAGGATGTCACTGCAACACACCAGAACACCCGATGTAAAACGGTCAAGCAATCTTTTTGCATTCTGCACCAGCAATTCAAACAAGGATATAACTTCCCCGTTGCATTGCACATTGGCAAACGCTTTGCCGCGCAGGGTATAATTGACGGCTCTTTTACTGAAGCCGCCGCAATTGATGATCAGCATTTTATCCGCAGAGGAACCATACCCGGCAAGCAGTTGCAACAAAGCACCGCCCGAACCGAGCCGAGCACCGTTCTCATCATCGGAAACAACAACAATATTCAGATTGTATTTTTCATTCAGATCGGCAAGCAGTTTTTCACACAAGTGTTTTTGTTTACTTGAACCGACTGTCAGAAATACGTTTGTCCGATTCAGGTTCATCTTAATACCTCTGCCGTTCTCCCGGCAAAAAAACAATGAAAGTTTTTCGTGTCAGTTGGCTGTAATCAAAAAAGCGATTGTATTATCAGCAATACCGAACCGCAAAATCACGCGTATTGCGACATAGCAAATACAAACGGCGGCAATGATAAATGCAAAGAAATGATTATGGATAAATGCGGTCATGATGTGCATTGTTTTTTCCGTTTTCGTATCATCATGCCGCAAAGAAAGCAGAAGAAGCAACGGGATTGATGCATTTATCATGCACAGTGCTTCGGCATACCCGCAGAAACCGCCGACAAAGCTGAGCAGATATACCGCCGCCGTAATAACCGGAATTATTGAAGAAGTATTGCTTTCTGCTTGTTGTGCATTTTTGTTGCGTTTGACTGTTTTTGGCGTCTTTACGGTCGCGCAAAGATACACAAAGACAATTGCAAATACCGCATACGGGACGGACAATCCCATCAGAAGACGGCTGTTATTGTCCGAAACGGGAAGTGCATTAAGGTACATATTGATTTCGGATAACTGCAATTGTTTGTTCAATACAATACCGAGAATCACAAAAACAAGCGTTGCAAAAACTGTAAGAACGGTTCTTGTGCGTCCGTTCGTTTCTGTCCGCCGTGCAATCAGATAAGCGGCAACGGCAAACGGAACAAAACTGAAAACAGAATGCGCAAACACAAACGAGGCGGCGAAAGAAAACAGAACCAGCAAAAATTCCCGATTTACAAGCGGTTTTTCACGCGACTCATTGATCAGCACAAGATACGCAAGAACATAAAGCAACAGGCACTGTGTCATGCGGATAACTAAAATTACGGAAGGATCCAGCATAAGCAACGCAAAAAGAATGTTTGCAGACTCTGTATGTTTTTTGCTTGCCGTTGTGTAAAAAACGGCAGACAAAGTACTCAACACAAGGGCACAGCACCAGAATATCACAGATTTATATGTTATATTTATGTCGATTTTATAAAAATCAATACCCAACTGCACAGTGCTTGCAAGAATGAGCATCTTCAGTAAATTTACAAAAAAGATTGCAATCGGAAGGACAGATTTCTGCTTTTTTTTATTTTTTTCCATTTTTCTGTCCTCCTCTCAATGTCGGCTGCCGAACACAGCCATCAGTGTCAGAATATAAAACAACGTGCCGCCCGAAAGAAGCAAATGTTTTTTACAATAATCCGTAACCTCTCTGACGGTTTGCACAACGGCAGGGGTTCCTTTGGATACAAAATAAACAATCAATCCGATCTGTACCAAAAGATTGTTGCCGAAATATTTAAAAAGTTCCCATGACAGAATAATGGCGAGAAATGTAACAACAGGTGTTATCGCACACAGAAAATAAATAAATTGCTGCATTTTGTTTTTTTCGTTCTTTATAACTTTGCACCAGAACAGCAAAAGCAGAATTCCTGCGGGAATCACCATAAACAGAAAACAGGCAATAACTCGTTTTCCGTTGCCCCAATCCTTAAAATAGATCTCATAAGCAAGACTGAAATAGTCTTCCATCGGATCAAAGTAATCCATCAACCATTCATTTGCAAACAAATTGTAATCTGCCTCAACAAGAGGGGTTGCATGCCTTGCAAAATAAAAATCAAGCAGTTCGCGGGCATCGGTAAAGCCGAGTTTCTTTTCCGAAATCGGTGCATATATACCCAATGCAATCATGGCAATATAGGCAATTCCGCAAATAATTCCGTTCTTTGTCGAATAAGAATTTTCATAAAACTTCTGCAACAGTATAATTGCAACAAATACCATACTGCAAAACAGGAACACGGGATTGATGAGCGTTGCAACAACACAAATCAGGGGAACAAACCAGATACCGACTTTATAATCCGTCAGAAAGACGGCAAGAAAGGTGAGCATCCACAAATACTTATCCAGTTTGAAATCCGTATAATAAAAGTCAATCGGCGCGGCAAGCATGAAGAAAACAACAATAAGAAACAACACGGTCTGAAACCGCAGTTTGTCTTCCCTTGCACTGCACAAAGTTTTCCCGACCCACAAAGAAACTGCAAGCATCAGCAAAACCGCGCTGACAATCATAATGGTTTTTGTCAGCTCATTCGTCAGCATCGGCACAAACCAGCTGATGACCTCCCCGACCAGACCGCGTGCAACAAAACCGTGATCATAAGTATAAAGATAATGGATCAGATAATACCCCGAAACGGGATAAAACGAACCGCTTGCGATACAATATATTAAATCTCCGCCAAAAACCAGCAACGGAAACACATAGCAAAGTACCGCAGGGATCTTTTGCGTTTCACGTTGTTGCAAAACAGAGAATTTTTTTTGAACACTCATTGGCCGACTCCTTTATACATGATAAAGTATAATAATAAATTATATAATTTTTTTAAGCAAAAAGCAACCTATAATTAAATAAAAAAACAGGAAGCAATCTGCATTCACTGTCAGACTGCTTCCCTTTTTTCATTTTATTGCTGCTGGAGATTGCTTTGGTTCATTGCGCTGCCCATAAGTTTTTCCATAAGGCCCTGTTTTTTCTTTTTGGGCTTATAGGTGGGCGGATTGTCGAGTCTTGTGCGGGCACTCTTGGAGGCGGAAATATGCTTGAGTACTGTTGTAACAGGTTCGAGCATGGTATCGGTGAGATACGGAATGATCTGCGTAATAAGTGCTCTGTCTTCACGGCAGATTTCGCCTAAAATGGTGACGGCAATCAGGCTCTGACAGGCATTGGTGCCGTCTTCATACATTTCACCGAGAATACCGAACAACTTCTTCACCTTCATCGGGTTGTTTTCGGTAATGGTGTTTTTGAGAACGGGATTTGCATGATTGAGGAAGAAATCTTCACACAGGAAATCACCATAAGTTTCCACATTTTCATGCAGGGCGTTTTTAAGCTCGGGGTAAGCAACGGCAAGTTTGGATGCGAGCGTGTAGGGGTCAAACGAACTGCCGCTGCGCACAGCCGCTTTGGAAACGGTTGCAGGTGCATTCTTTTTGGAGATGATCTTTGTCTTTTTTGCGTAAGTGTCGCTGATCTGTTCGCTCATTTCGTTGATGACGGAACGGACATCCTTGCTGTCATATTCATCAAGGAGCATCAGATATGTGCCGTCAAGATTGTACATGGAATCATCATCGGCAACCACGTCGGGAGCACAGGAAAGCAAATGAATACGGTTGTTGCTGAAAACAACGCGCAGCTTGCCTTTTTCGGAATTGAAATCCATGACACTTGCCGCATCACGACTGTAAACGGCAGGCTGTTTTCTGTCCATATCGTCTTTGAATACCGGTGTAAAACCGCAGGCGGCACAAGCGGGAAGAATGCCTGCATACAGGGTATCCATCATAGATTTTTGTTCAAGCATTTGTTTCGGGTCCTTTCATCAGCCGTTCAAAGCGGCAAAGTTTGCTTTGTTTGCTTTATAAAGATTTTTGTAAACGGCATAATTCTTGTCGTAAACTTCTTTGTTTGCGGGGTTGGGCTTGTAGGTATGTACGGCAGGGATCATCTTCTTTGCATCCGCAAAGCCGGGGATAAGTCCCAATCCGACCGCAACCGTAACAGCCGCACCGACAGCACCGACATTCTGCGGACTGTCAACGGTTTCAACGGTCTTCCCCGTGATATCGGCAAGAATCTGGCAGGTGAGTGCCGATAACGCACCACCGCCGACAAATCGAACGGTATCGTTTGTTTTGACCTTCTTATCGGATGCTTCAATGAACCAACGCATGTGGAAGCAGACACCTTCCAAAACGGAACGGATCATTTCGCTCTTGCCCGTTTCAAGCGAGAGATTGAAGAACATCCCTCTTGCATTGGGATCTTCAAACGGACAGCGGTTGCCGTGCAGCCACGGGGTAAAAATGACACCGCCGCAACCTGCGGGAACACGACTGCAGACTTCGGTCATGTAGTCATAAAGCGAAGTGTATTTTCCTTCATAGGAATCGGTCACATTCTTGGTTTCAAGATAAATGCCGATTTCATCAAGTGCCAGATGGTCTTTGACCCATTCAAGGCACTTGCCTGCGGTTTCAAGTTCGGCAAAGTAATTGAACTTGCCTTCATCAGCACCCGTAACAGCGGCAATCATGGTATTGGCATCGACAACGCTCTTTTCAACAACGGTCGAGACCCAACCGGATGTGCCGTTATAGATATGGGTGTCACCGGGGTTGACGCAACCTGCCCCCACGCCGATGAGCGAAGCATCGCCGCCGCCGCCGAATACGATTGTGCCGGCTTTAAGCCCCAGTTCCTTTGCCTGTTGTTCGCGAAGACCGCCGACCTGTTCGGTAGAGGGGATCACTTCGGGAAGATGGTCGATGTTGACACCGAGCATCTTACAAAGGCTTGCACTCCAGCACTGATGGCCTGCACGGATATCAAACAATTCCGCACCGAATGCGGAGTCGGGAGTCATGATGAATCTGCCCGTCATTCTGCCGATGAGATATTCTTTGACATCCAGCCATTTATGTACTTTTTTGAAGTTTTCGGGCTCATGTGCCTGTACCCATTTGTATTTCCATACGGGATCCTTGACGGAAGCGGCAACCGCACCGGTAATAACAAGAGATTTAAGCAATTTCGGCACGTTTGCACCCGCAATCTGAAAACCGTGTGCCATTCCCTTTTTGAGTTCTTCGCGGGCTCTCTGATCCATATAACTGAATGCTCTGCGGATGGCATTGCCGTCTTTGTCAACAAGCACAAGCCCCTGCATCTGTGAACAGAAAGAGATACCGTCGATCTTATCTGCAGCGATACCTGCTTTTTCAAGTGCAATGGGGGTGGTTTCACACAGTGCTGCCCACCATTCATCGGGATCCTGTTCAGCACCGCCGTCGGGGAAGACATACAGTTTGTAGCCTTTGGAGGCACTGCCGAGCAGACGGATGGTATCGGACATTTCAAAAACGCAGGTCTTGACACCCGTGGTGCCGATGTCATAAGTAATAGCGTACTTCATAATTAACAGCCCTTTCTCATAAATCTTTTCTGCCTTCGATGGCACGGGTAAGGGTAACGGAATCTGCATACTGCAGATCACTGCCGACGGGAAGTCCGTAAGCAAGGCGGGAGACTTTCACTCCCATGGGTTTGAGCAATCTTGAAAGATACATGGCGGTCGCTTCGCCTTCAATGTCGGAGTTGGTTGCCATGATGACTTCGCGTACGTTGTCGGGTTCAATGCGGGCAAGCAGCTCCTTGACGGTCAGATCTTCAGGACCGACCCCCTCAAGCGGTGAGATAACCCCGTGCAGAACGTGGTAAGTCCCCTTGAATTCGTCGGTTTTTTCAATCGCCATCAGATCTTCCGCATTTTCGACCACACACACAAGACTGCGGTCACGTTTGGGGTGACTGCAAATGGGACAATAAGTTGCTTCCGTCAGGTTGCAACACAAGGTGCATTTTTTTATTTTTACACAAGCATCGGTGATCGCCTGTGCCATGGCAAGACCTTCCTCCTGCGGAAGACCCAAAACATAAAAAGCCATACGCTGTGCGGTTTTTCTGCCGATGCCGGGCATTTTTTCAAACTGCTCGATGAGTTTTTCGAGCGGGGCAGCCGTGAATTCCATGTCTTACAGAAGACCGCCCATGCCGGGGATATTCAGTCCGCCCGTGACACCGTTCATGGTCTGTTCCATGGTGTCGTTTGCCTTACGGATGGCTTCGTTGAGAGATGCCATGAGCAGGTCTTCGAGCATATCAATATCTTCGGGATCCACCACTTCGGGTTTCATTTTGATGGAGGTGATTTCGTGCTTGCCGGTTACGGTGACTTCAACAGCACCGCCGCCTGCGGAAGCCGTAAATTCGCTGTTTTCCACTTCTTCCTGCACTCTCTGCATATCTTCCTGCATTTTCTGAATACGCATCATCATTTCATTTCTGTTGGGTTGATTGGGAATTCTTGCTTTCATAGTTTTTCTCCTTATATTCCTTGTTTGTTAAATTTCAACTTTCGGGGTCAGTTTTCTGCCGAGCACTTTTTCAGCGGCACTTGAGAGCGCATTGCTGAAGCCTTCATTGCGCAGCAAAACCGCCAATAACTTGTTTTTGGTGTGAATAATCAGCATCGAACCGCGCGTTTCCGCTGTGGAATCGGCAAGATGGCCGATAAGCGGTTTGCAGAGTGCCTCCGCTTCAATGCAACATCTTGTCCATGTGCGGTTGTCCAACGCACCGTTGGAAGATTCATCCGACTGTGCGGATGTTGTTACAGCAGGTGCGGGCGGTATAAAATCGTCCTCATCAAACGGAAGACCTGCAAAGGGGGACGATTCTCTTTCTGCGACCTGTGCCGGGCCGCCGAACAGCGAAGTGCTCTCCTCGGGCGGGGTGAATTCATCGTCATCAAAGGGAAGTGCACCGTCAAACGGTACTTCGTCCGGGGCGGAATCTGCCTCAAATTCTTCCGTCGGTGCGGGGGGTGTTTCATCCCACAAAAGATCGGAATCAAACGGCGGTGCATCATCGTCATCAAACGGAAGTGCTCCGTCTTCAAAAGCAGGGGCTTCATCAAACGGCAATGCTTCGTCTGCAATCGGTGCATTGTCCGGTGCAAAAGGCACATCTTTCGCAGGTGCATTCACAGGTTCTGCCACCGTTTGCACGGCGGGAGCAGTTTTTTCTGCGGGTGCGTTTACTGCAACGGGAATCCCGTTGGCCTTTATATTTTTTAATTGTTGTTCAAGGTCAGCCACACGTTGGGCAAGGGCTGCAACCGAGGTATCCGTTTCGGGACGGCAAAGTCGGATGAGTGCCATTTCCGCTTCCACACGGCGGTTTTGTGTCTTTTTAATGGCATCCACCGCATCCGAAAGCACGCTCAATGCACGCAGAATTGCTTCCGTTGTGAACATGGCAGCCAGTTTGCGGTTTTCTTCAATTTCTTCGTTGGTGGCAACGATGAGTTTTTCGGGATACTGTACGGTATGCACGATCAGAAGATTGCGAAATTGATTGATCAGCTCCGTGCAAAGACGCTCGGTGTCGCACGATGCCTTGTGCAGATCATCGAGTATGGTCAGTGCGGCGGCGGTGTCGCGGTTTGCAACCGTTCTGCAAAGGTTGAACAGATAATCACGTCCCATCAATCCTGCGGCGGCAGTGACGGTCTGCACGGTAATGGGCGGTTCGTCCGTGCTTAAACAACGGTCAAGCAGACTCAAAGCATCACGCATGCCGCCGTCTGCAAGGCGGGCAATGAGCACCGCGGCATCGCTGTCAAGGCTTGCGCCCTCTTCTTCGGAAATGCGTTGCAGTCTTTTTGCAATGATTTCGGGCTCAATACGGCGGAAGTCATACCGCTGGCAACGCGAAAGAATGGTACTCGGCAGCTTCTGCACTTCGGTGGTGGCAAGAATGAACTTGACGTGTTCGGGCGGTTCTTCCAATGTTTTGAGCAGTGCGTTGAATGCTTCGATGGTGAGCATGTGTACCTCGTCCACAATGTACACACGGAATTTTGCCTGCGAAGGTGTGAACTTGACTTCTTCACGCAACTGGCGGATGTCATCCACACCGCGGTTACTGGCGGCATCGATTTCAACAATATCGAGCACCGTGCCGTCATCAATGCCTCTGCAGATTTCGCATTCATTGCAGGGATCGCCGCCCACGGGGTGCAGGCAGTTGACGGCTTTTGCAAAAATCTTTGCACAACTGGTTTTGCCCGTTCCGCGCGAACCTGTGAACAGGTAGGCATGGGACAGGCGGTTTTCTTTGATCTGGCAGGCCAAAGCCTTTGTTACTTGCGGCTGACCGACCACATCGGAAAATGTTTGCGGTCGCCATTTGCGGTACAGGACTCTGTACACGGTACAAGCCCCCTTTTTTGTGTACAAAAAAATTCTGCCTCTGTCACACGGCGTACAGGCGGACTGTGGCGCTCGGGCAGACCGCTTAATGCTGCTCGGTTCCCCGCCTGACATGGTTCACGGCGCTCCGCCGCACAGGACCCGCACGCCGCATGACAGAAACAGAATCTTCAAATTAAACATATTATAGTACAAAATTTGCATTTGTGCAAGAGGGAAAGTTATATTTTTTTAACATTTATTTTATTTTCCCAAAATAACCAAAAATAAATACGCTTTTGTCGGCAAATACCGCCAAACCGCCACTTGCACTCCCTTTTTGTTTGTGTTATAATATTAAATCCAACGAGGTATATATTTATGATACAAAACCGAATCATTACCATAACCGATATCAGCCGCACCCCTGACGGCGAAGACAGCAGTCAGGTCATCACCAAAGGCTGCATGGTCGGCGGACCTGAGGATTATACACTTCATTTTACGGAAATGCTTGACGATGAGAATGTATGCGATACCCGCATGACCGTCAAAAAAAGAAGTTGTGTAAGTATTCTGCGTACGGGGGCTTACAATTCCGAAATGATCATTGAAGCAGGTCGCCGCCACAACAGCCACTATATCACCCCCTACGGTGAGTTTATGATCGGCATTTTTGCAAAATCCGTGGACAGCACCGTGGAAATGAACGGCGGCAAACTGAAACTGAATTACACCATCGACTTTTTCGGCGGTCATGCCGCAGAAAAAGTTCTGATTATTGATGTCAGCGGCAAAACCGCTGCACAAAACGGAAAGGAGAAAAGCGGAAAAACGCTGATTGCAAAGCGAGTTCCGCAAACAAAGCAATGAGTATTCTTGTAGCAAAGGCCGAACAACAGCTTCGCATGATCGTTGAAAACGCATTCCGCACCTGCTTTGAGAAAGGTGATCTGCCCGAAGCAGAAATTCCCGCATTCAAAGTGGAAATCCCCGCAGACCGCAGTCACGGCGACTATTCCGCCAATGCCGCACTGGTGGGTGCAAGAGTATTCCGCACCGCTCCGCCGAAAATCGCCGCCGCTTTGCAAAGCAATATTGATCTTGCAGACACTTATTTTGCAAGCTGTGAAGTTGCAGGTGCAGGTTTTCTGAATTTCCGTCTGTCCCCTGTTTACTATGCAGATATTCTTTCCGATGTCAACGAAAAGGGTGATGCCTACGGCAGTTCCGATTATGCCGCAGGCAAACGTGCACTCGTCGAATTCGTTTCAGCAAACCCCACAGGCCCGATGCATGTCGGCAACGCAAGAGGCGGAGCCATGGGCGATACCCTTGCAGAAGTGCTTACCCGTGCCGGCTATCAGACCGAACGTGAGTTTTATATTAACGACGGCGGTAATCAGATCGAAAAATTCGGTCTGTCGCTGGATATCCGTTACCGTCAGCACTTCGGTGATCCCATCGAAATGCCCGAAGACAGTTATCACGGTCAGGACATCATCGACCACGCAGTCGCTTTTGCCGAAATCAACGGCGATAAATATATGCACACCGATGAAGCCGAACGCAGAAAGGCTCTTGTTGCCTATGCCCTGCCGCTGAATATTGCAGGATTAGAACGCGATCTTCTGAAGTATAATATTAAATATGACACCTGGTTCCACGAAAGCACCCTGCACAATTCGGGGGCGGCAAAGCAGGTTGTTGAAATCCTGACCGAAAAAGGATTCACCTACGAACAGGACGGTGCACTCTGGCTGAAAGCCGAACAGTTCGGCTGTGACAAGGACTTCGTTCTTGTCCGTTCAAACGGACTTTACACCTATATTGTTCCCGATATTGCTTACCATTATAACAAACTTTGCATCCGTCATTTTGACCTTGCGGTTGACATTCTCGGAGCAGACCACCACGGCTATGTGCCCCGTTTGAAGGCCGCTTTGCAGGCACTCGGTGTAGACCCCGAAAGACTGCAGGTTGTGCTCATGCAGATGGTTCGCCTCATTAAAGAAGGCGAGATCGTCAAGGCTTCCAAGCGCTCGGGTAAGGCAATCACCCTTGTGACATTGCTCGAAGAAGTGCCCATCGATGCGGCAAGATTCTTCTTTAACCTGCGTGAAGCCAACAGCCATTGCGACTTTGACCTTGACCTTGCCGTTGAGGAATCCTCGCAGAATCCTGTTTACTACTGCCAGTATGCACACGCAAGAATCTGCTCCATCCTTGCAAAAATGCGTGAAAAGGGTGTCGAAGCCGTCTTTGCAGACCGTGATGCCCTGTGCCTGCTGACTGCTCCCGAAGAAAAAGAACTCATCCGCCACATTGCCGCACTCACAGGCGAAATCGTCACCGCCGCACAGGCACTCGATCCGTCCAAAATCACCAAGTATGCGGTTGACCTTGCGGCTCTGTTCCATAAATTCTACAACGCCTGCCGCGTTGACGTGCCCGAAGAAAACCTGCGTGATGCAAGACTTTCGCTGTGCATGGCAACCCGCAGTGTTATGAAGACGGTTCTGTGCATGCTCAAAGTAGCAGCACCCGAAAGCATGTAATTTCTGACAATATCAGTTTGCCGATAACCGGAAAGGAGGGTTTTTATGGCAAAGAGTGTGCGTGAAAACACGGTAGCCACCAACCGTCAGGCTTACCATGAATATTTTGTCATAGAGACCCACGAAGCCGGGATTGAACTGTGCGGCACGGAAGTCAAGTCCATCCGTCAGGGCAAACTGAACCTCAAGGATGCGTATTGCATGGTCGAAAACGGCGAACTGCTGTTGCACGGGATGCATGTTTCCCCTTATGACAAGGGCAACATCTTCAACCGCGACCCTATGCGCACACGCAAACTGCTGATGCACAAGCGTGAAATCATGCGTTTGTTCGGTCTTGTCAAACAGCAAAGTTATGCCATCATTCCGCTGTCTGCCTATTTTGTCAACGGCAGATTGAAGATCGAAGTCGGTCTTTGTAAAGGTAAAAAACTTTACGACAAACGCGAATCTGCCGCCAAAAAGAGTGCCGAGCGTGATATTGAGCGTTCGTTCCGCGGCAGTAAAAGTGATTATTAAGCCCCAAACGGGCATAATAATATACAACGGTATCGGATTGCATCCGTTACCCTATATGGGGCTGAAAGGATTTCGACGGGGATTCTGAGCACCGATAAGCGGGCAGAGGTGCGGTGACCTCTTTAAACAGCCGCAAGTTTAGAAATAAACGACAATAGAAATACTGTACTCGCAGCTGCTTAATTGCGGCCGCCGTCTTTCCCGAGAGCACCGCGGCTCGGTGTAAAGGCGTCATGCAGCGGTGAACGTGCACAGGGAAGCGCCTCATATCCTGTCATGCACAATGGGGCTGTCCGAGGGCGGAGGGTGTCATTTCCCGCCGTCTGAGGAGAGAATCAAATAAATGACTGCGCCCGGAGAAAGTCGCTGTAAGGGATTTTCGGACAGGGGTTCGACTCCCCTCAGCTCCACCATGAAAAAAGATAACGGTGCCAACAGGTGCCGTTATCTTTTTTTACTTTGAGCTAATAAGGGGAGTCGAAGGACGAGCGGCACAGAGAAACAGTCCGGTGGACTGTTTCGACCGCGAGCGACCAAGTGCCCGCAGGCACGCGAGTCGACTCCCCTCAGCTCCACCAAACGAAAGTCAGACGAACACGAGTTTGACTACACGGAACATTGTTCCACCAAAATGAAAGCACCACCGTAAGGTGATGCTTTTTTTGATTACATACAAGAAGGCGAAGCGGCACAAATCACCGCCGCGTGAAGAAAAATGATAAGCGTTCATTACTTCCTTTTATAATTCAGAACCAGGTTGCCGTTTCTGTTTTCTGCTTTTATGAGTTCAAAGGCGGCGATTGTGCTGTCGGTAAACAGCGGCTTGTCGTCCTTGTCGGCAACCACGGGTGCAACAACAAGGCTCAGTAGATCAATTACATCTGCCCTCTGGAAATAGCCGTTCACAATGCTGCCGCCCTCTAAAAGCAGGGTGTTGCAGCCGACAATGTTTTTCAGCTTGAACAGTGCAAGATCGACATCAATTTCGGTTTCACCTGCAAAAATATAGGGAATTTCCATGCTTTCAAGGTAAGCCAAATAGCGTTCGTCCACCTGCTCGGTCAGCACCTCGATGATCTGTGCGTTGTCATAGCCGGGGTCGCCGTCGGGGTCGATAATTTTATTTGATTTCCAGCCGAGTTTCCCCTTTGGGTCGAAGGCAACGGCATAAAAGCCGCTCATGTCTTCCTCGTCAAGCATGTAGTCCATTTTGAATCCGCCCCCGTGATGAACGGGAGCAAATTGCGATAAATCGGGATAATAGCCGCCTGTAAAACTGCCTTCCATGGTGACGCGGCCGCAGATGAAGCCGTCTGCTTGCAAGCTGCGGTTGATGTCATAATAAATTTCGCAGGCACTTTCACATGCAGGGGCGGATAAAAAATTCCCCGTAACCTTTCCGTCAAGCGAGGTTACCATGTGGCAAATAATATACGGTCTGTTCATGTTCATACCTCTTCAGAATCTGTTCCAGAAATCCTTGCCCCAGGGGTGGGACTGCTCGTCCCATTCGTCACGGTGGGTCAGGATTTTTTGACGCATTTTGTCGACAAGTGCAAGGTAATTTTCATCGTCGGCAAGATTTTTTATTTCCCACGGATCGTTTTTAAGGTCATACAGGAATGTCCACTTGTCCCCTGCCCCGTCCCCGTTGCGGTATTCAATGAGTTTGTAGCGGTCGTCTTTCACACCGCGAACAAATTGGTCGAAAATGAGATACAGTTCATCGCGGAATTGCTGTCCGTGGTTGCCGTCAAGAAGCTGTGCAAAACTTCTGCCGTCAACGGAATCGGGAGTGATAAGTCCTGTCAGGTCGCACAGTGTCGGGAAAACATCATACAGATACACATAGGCTTCGTTGCGGGCATTTTGTGCAATGCCGGGACCTGCTAAAATCAACGGAATGCGGACACCGTGTTCATAAATATCCTCTTTGCCGAGCCAGCCGTGCTGACCGACAGCAAGGCCGTTGTCGCCTGTAAAGACGATGATTGTGTTGTCTTCCTCGCCCGATTCGTGCAAGGCATCGAGCAGTCTGCCGATTTCGGAATCGAGATGCGTGATCATGGCATAATACTCGGCAATGTGGCGGCGGATTTCATTTTCCTCACGCGGATAAGCGGCAAGATGCTCGTCACGGTGCACCATCAGCGGATAGTTCGTGTCGATGACGGATTGGAAATTGGGCGGCAAGGTGATTTTTTCGGGGTCATACATCTGACGGAATCGGTCGGGCATGGTGCGCGGGTCGTGCGGGGCAAGATAAGCAAGATACAGAAAGAACGGTTTTTCCTTGCCTGCGTTTTGTTGCAACAAATCAATCGCCGCATCCGTCAGCAGCTCGCTTGAATGCTTGCCCGGAGAAAACTCGTCGCAATGCTGTTGCTGCGGGTGGTTGTCGTTGTAAAAATCGACCACAAAATTGATGGTGTTGTCATATTGTCCCGTGGGGTCAAAACGGCAGGTCGGCACATTCCAGTGATCCCACATGCCGCCGAAAAAGATCTTTGCCCCCTTCGTGAAACTGCGTGCATAGGCGGGACAGCCGTTGTGCCATTTGCCGAGGCCGATGGTTTCGTAGCCATTGGCTTTGAAGGTTTCGGGCATGGTCTTGTGCGTTGCGGGAATGTTGCCGCCGAGGTCTTCCAGATGAAATGGATTCCTGCCCGAAAGAATCATGGCACGGCTGGGCATGCACACCGCACCGCAGGTGCCGCCCGCAATGTGTGCACGGGTAAAGGTCATACCGCGCCCGACAAGACGATCAAGATTAGGCGTGATGATCTCGCGGTTTCCGAGCGCATGAATGGTGTCAAACCGCTGATCATCGGTGACAATAAACAGAATATTCGGTTGCTTGGACATAAAAATCCCCCGCTGCAAATTTCGGATTGTGAATAAATTATAATGAATATTGTGAATTGAAACGCAAGAAATGCGTTTCAATAAGCCGATCAATCGGCTTTACACAATTAAAATTACAAAATTTTAATTGTGTACATTTTCATTGCAATGACTATTGTCAAATTTTTTAAGAAAATTTGACACCAAATCAACGATTTGGTGTTGCGAAGGTAAAAAACACCTTCGCAACTTTCGATAGTCATTATAGCATCACAGACTGCAATATGCAACGGAAAGTGTTTATCGACTACAATTTCTCTATTTTAATGACTTGAAAAATATAAGGATAACACCTTTAAATGAAATTTGTAAAAACAACTTGACAAAACTATAATTCTATGTTATTTTTATATCAAGAGGTGATGTCAATTGAAAAAGTTTACAGAACACGAAATAGAAAAACTCACACAAAGTCTTCCTTCAATCCGCAAAATAGCAGGTTGGTCAAGTGAAGAACTCGGTGAACTGATTGGTGTAACAAAACAAACCATCAGCAATATTGAAACAAGAAAAAGCAAAATGTCTAAAACCCAATATATAGCCATTCGTACAATTATAGATTACGAAATTGCAGAACACCCTGAAAATGAATTGTTGGCAAATGTAGTTAATATTTTATTGGATTCGGAAGACACCCCGGAAAACGAACAAAAAGCAAAAGCAACAATAGAAATGTTGGACAAAACATCCAAAACTGCAATAACAAACGGTGCACTTGCCGGAGTTGGTGCGTTGTTTGCACTTTTAGCAAATCCCATTGTTGTCCCTGCTATCGGTTCAGCTATTTCAGCCAGTTCGAGGTGGTTAAAAAAAATAATCACAAAGGAGAATTAAAATGAGCAATTTGGGTGCATATCAATGGATAACAACAATTGCAAAGAAAGTTGGCGGTCCTGAAAAGTTAATGGCACTAATCGCGACAGGTAGTATTGCGATTTATAAAGGCAGTGAAATTGCTGTAAAAAAAATAATCAAGGCTGTTAAAAAATCTAAAGCAAAAGCAGAAGAAAAAGGTCCAGCTTATAAAGTAACAATTCCCGGCAAAAGCAACGAAGGACTGAAGTTTAACATTGACGATAAGTTTTATGTCTTAGCAACTGACGGTGATGTTATCCTAATTGAGAAAATCGGAGATTCAAATAATCCGTATTTTGTTGATAAAAAGTTATTAAACAAAATATCTGACTACAAATAAAAGAAAGAAGGTTATCTTAATATGTTTGAGAAAGTAAAAGAAAAAGCAGATAATATCATTATCGATGCTCAAAGGAAAAAGCAAGAAAAAAAGCAACGTGATATTGAAAAAGAAGAACGCAAAGCTCAAAGAAATCTTGCAAAGGAAGAGAGAAAAGCCCAAAGAGATTTTGAAAAAGAAAAAAGAGATGAAATACGCTCGTTAAAAAAGGAACAACGCATTGCAGAACAGCAAAAAGTTGACAGTGAATATAGAAAAAAGCAATTAGCTTCTCAAGAAAGAGATGCTAAAAAGAAACAAGAACAGCTTCAACGCGAAAAAGACGAAATTGCGATTGAAAGAAACCGCTTGTTTTCATTAGATGATAAAGGGCTGAAAGTAGAATTTATACTGGCAATGAAAGGATTGTATGGAAAAATCGAAAGTCTTGAATCTTCATTAGATGATTTGCAGGGAGAAATTTCTGATATCAGGTCAGATATGTCTGATTTAGACGATTATATTGATGACATAAATGACCGAATTGATTCTATTAAAGACAGTATTTCAGCCGAGGAAAACAATAACTATGATAATAATTATTGACAAAGGAAAATAAATAGAAATTGGAAAATCTGTCTTTTATCAAAACCTGATTTATAAATACTAAGCCCTCCCTGCTCCGCTTTCCGGAACAAGGAGGTTTTGCTTTTTTGCTTATTTCTTTATATATCTCTGATTTCTGCTGTTGGGTTTATCGGGCTCGGTCATGCAGATCAAATTGTCCCGGATTGCGGGGATGAGGTAATTCTTGCGTAAAGTTTCTTTGGATTTAAGCCCCAATAATGCAAGCAGTTCATTCGATGAATACGGGGTATCGTATTCCATAGCCGACAGCAAGCGGCTGACATATTCCGAAACATGGCTGCCCGGTGCCGTTACAGCAATGCTGATTTCATCCAGAACCGTATTGATCTGCTCAAGCATGAATTCTATAAACACGGTGCTGCTGCCGTTAGTGTGGCATTTTGAAATCGCATCATAATAGCCGTTTTGAAATTTTTCAATCTGACTTTCAATCGGGATAAACTCAAAAATCGGCTGCCATTTTGCAAGAATTGCCGTGTGCCAGAGCCTTGCCATTCTGCCGTTGCCGTCGGTAAACGGGTGAATGAAAACAAACTCATAATGAAAAACAGCAGAAAGAATCAGCGGATGCACAATGCCCTGACTGCGTTTCATCCATGCGAATAAATCTTCCATAAGAGACGGGACAAGTTTTGCCGGCGGTGCCATAAAAATGCACTTTCCGTCGCTGAAAACACCCTCTTCGCCAAGTCGGAAAGAACCGCTGACATCCGTCAAATATTTTGTCATAATGCCGTGCAATCTTTGCAGTTCCTGCAGACTGTAAACATCAAGACTTGCAATTTCGTCATAAGCGGCATATGCATTTTTGACTTCCTGAATTTCTTTTTCCGCACCGAGGACGGTTTTGCCGTTGATAACATCCTTCACCTCACCGAGGGTCAGTGAATTGGCTTCTATGGCAAGGGAAGAATGAATGGATTTTATTTTATTGTTTTTTCGCAGATGTGGTTTTGCATCAAGATTGCTTCGTTGGGTGATCCTTCCGATTTTTTCGGAAATCAAAGCAACAAGGGTCAGTATTTTATCGGTGATCTGATAAGGAGGGACATAATCCGACATCACTTTTTCTCCTTTAACTTGCTTATTATCTTGCTTATTATCTTACCACATTTTACGGAAAACAGCAATAGAAATAACAGGAAATATAAATTTTTTATACCCTGACTTTCATCAAGCCGTGTTTGTTGCAATACAGATACAGATATCCCCTGCCGCGGAACTGCATTCTTGTTTCTGCGTTGCCTTCGGGGTAGAGTTTGACAAAGTGCACCTTGTCGGAGGTGACATAGGCCAAAAACGAAATAAAATGGCTTTTGGTCATGGGGTGCTTGACGGTGATGAATTTTTCATCCTCAACGGGTTCGATGGTGACGGTGTGGTCTTCGTCCGTGTCTTCCGCTTCCAGCGGCGGCAAGGTGATGCCGCAGCAGGAAATCACACTTTCCCCTGTTGCATGGATAATGTTGCCGCAGACGGGGCAGACATAGAATTTTGAAAAGAGAATATTGGATGAAATGTTTTTATTGACGACCGTATTGCCGGACAGCAGTTCCGACACCGAAACGCCGAGGGCAAGGCTTAAGGGTTCCAACAAAGAAATATCGGGCAGACCTTTGGCGGTTTCCCATTTGGAAACGGCTTTACTGCTGACACCGATGCGGTCTGCAAGGTCAGACTGGGTTAAGCCTTTGGCTTCACGCAGTTTTTTGATGGTCTGTCCGGTTACATAGGTATTCATAGGTTCTCTCCTTTTGGCGATATGGTAATAGTATAATACATACCGTAACAGAAGACAACCTACGGAGAGTGGAAATTGGAGTTTATCGGGCTGTTGCCCTGAATGCAAAATGAAAAATGCAAAATGCAAAATTATCGGAACTGCGTTGGCATTTATAGAAGATATAAATTTTAATCTTGTGCGAGCAACGGTAATTTTGTGGCATCCTTTACAAAAATAAATTAAAAAATGAGGCTTTGTATTAAAATCAAAGTTATTTATGCTCTATAATCGGAGCGTAAGCGACCCTTTAATTTTGCATTTTGCATTCTTGCATTTTGCATTATTACGGTTTATCCTCCATTTTAAAACCCCCGTTCGATGAACGGGGGTTCGATCGCTTATTTGTAAAGCGGGCCGTAGGCTTCACAGGCACGGAAGTCTGCACTTTCGAGATCCTTGGTGCCGAATGCGTTCCAGCAAGCGGGACGGAAGATTTTTTCATCGGGCACGTTGTGCATGCTGACGGGGATTCTGAGCATGGAGCACAGTGTGATGATGTCTGCACCGATGTGGCCGTAGGAGATTGCACCGTGGTTGGCACCCCAGTGGTTCATCAGGTCATAAGCACTTGCGAATGCGGCAGAATCGTCGCAACGCGGAGCAAACCATGTGCAGGGCCATGTGTAGTCGGTACGTTTCCAGATGATGTCGGAAACTTCGTCGGGCAGGTTGACCGTCCAGCCTTCGCAGATCTGGATGCAGGGACCGAGGCCCTTGACGAGATTCAGACGGATCATGGTAGCGGGCATTTCGGCTCTGGTGAGGAAACGGGAAGAATATCCGCCGCCTCTGAAATAGCCGTTGTCTGCGGCATTCCATGTGGTAGCCTTGAGGATTGTTTCCATATCCTCCTCAGTCACATTGTACCATTCTTTGATTTCGCCGTTGCCGTCTGCGTTCTTGGCTTCGCCGCAGGCGTCAAGACAGCAGGCACCGGAGTTGATAAGATGAATCAGGCCGTTTGCATCCTTTGCATGGCCTTCGATGTCGTAACCGGTGACACGCTTGATGGATTCGCCGTTCCAGCAGGTACGCACGTCTGCAAACATCTGCGGACGGTTGGTGAGCAACTTCATGAACAGCATGGAAATACCGTTGAGAACGTCGTTTTCGGTGGCAAGAATGTAGGGTTCGCGGATGCCGTTCCAGTCGAAAGAGGTGTTGAGCAGTGCTTCTGCAAAGTCTGCGTTGGGATAGAAGTCTGTCCACTGACGCTGACCCTGGAAACCGGCGGCGATGGCATTGTGGCCGACCATTTCTTCTTCACGGCCTGCGGGAAGGTTCTTGTTGCCGTTCATGAGGTCCTTGATGATGCACATCATTTTGACAACAAATTCCCAATCCTGTTCCTTCTGTTCGTCGGACTTGCGGACGAATTCGGGGTTCTTGTCGAAGCCTTCGGGACATTTTTCTTTTGTCCACTTGAGGGCTCTTTGGAATTCTTCTTCGTCATAGATGCCTTCGGTCATGCGGCGGATAATTTCCACTTCGTCAACGGATTCAACACGCATGCCGAGGTATTCTTCGAGGAAGTTCGGGTCGATGGAAGAACCTGCAATACCCATGCAGATGGAACCGATCTGCAGATAGCTCTTGCCTCTCATGGTAGCGGCGGCAACAGCGGCCTTTGCAAAGCGAAGCAGTTTTTCTTCTACGTCAGCGGGAATGCGCATATCATCGGCATCCACAACATCCTTGCCGTAAATGCCGAATGCGGGCAGACCCTTCTGTGCGTGGGCGGCAAGAACGGATGCAAGGTAAACGGCACCCGGTCTTTCGGTTGCGTTCAGGCCCCATACACCTTTGATGGTGTTGGGATCCATATCCATGGTTTCCGAGCCGTAGCACCAGCAGGGAGTGACGGACAAGGTGATGTCCACGCCTTCTCTTTTGAATTTATCTGCACAAGCGGCGGCTTCGGCAACGCGGCCGATGGTGGTGTCTGCAATAACAACACGGACGGGTTCGCCGTTGGAATAGCAAAGATTTTCTTCAAACAGTTTCTTGGCGGCCTGTGCCATACCCATTGTCTGATCTTCAAGGGATTCGCGGACCTTCAGCGGGCCTCTGCGTCCGTCGATGACGGGACGGATACCGATGACGGGATAGGAGCCGATCAGTCTGTTTTCTGTCATAAAATTTTCCATCCTTTCAAAAAAATACTGTTCTTAATTTCAGATCACGGGCTTTTCCCATGCTTCATACGGGTCAATACCGAAGATCTTTGCAACCGTGGGAGCGACATTGGCAAGGCCGTATTCGCCGTCCACGATCTTATATTCTTTATCGGATACAATAATAAAGGGAACGGGGTTCAGGGAGTGTGCGGTACGCACGGACACAACACCCTTCTTGTTCTTTTCGAGCATTTCGTCTGCATTGCCGTGGTCGGCGGTGATGAGAACGGTGAATCCCGTTTCTTTTGCAACCTTGAGCACGCGTGCCAGAGCAAGGTCAACGGCTTCACAAGCGATGATAGTAGCTTCAAGACTGCCTGTGTGGCCGACCATATCGCCGTTGGGATAGTTGCAACGGATGAAATCATATGCACCGCTGTTCATGGCTTCAATGACTGCATCGGTAACTTCCGCAGACTTCATCCACGGACGTTCATCGAAACTGACCTTATCGGACGGGATTTCGAGATAGGTTTCAAGTTCTTCGCTGAACTTGCCGCTGCGGTTGCCGTTCCAGAAGTAGGTCACGTGGCCGTATTTCTGGGTTTCGGACACTGCAAACTGACGAAGTCCCTTGGAAACAAGAAGCTCAGAAAGCGTGTACTTGATTTCGGGCGGGCTTACAAGATAACGGGCGGGCATATTCAGGTCGCCGTCATACTGCAACATACCTGCATAAACGACGTCGGGCTTTGCGCCGCGGTCGAAGTAATTGAATTCATCACAATCGAAAGCCATGCTCAACTCAATAGCACGGTCTCCGCGGAAGTTGAACAGAACCACACTGTCGCCGTCATTGACTTTACCGACAGGTTCGCCGTTTTCGGCAATGACAAATGCGGGCAGATCCTGGTCAATGATGCCCTCATTCTCTGCACGGAAGGTTTCAATGGCTTCGGCAGCAGTTGCAAACTGTCTGCCCAGACCCTTGACATGGGTGTTCCAGCCGCGTTCAACCATTGCCCAGTCAGCCTGGTAACGGTCCATGGTGATCTTCATTCTGCCGCCGCCGGAAGCGATTTTGCCACAGAATGCGTCATCATTGAGAGCTTTGAGTTCGTTTTCAAGTGCTTCCACATAAACGGGAGCACTGGTGGCGGGGACATCTCTGCCGTCAAGCAGGATGTGCACAAATGCCTTTTTGACACCTTCCGCTTTTGCCTGTTTGAGAAGCAGGAAAAGGTGGTTGATATTGGAATGTACATTACCGTCGGACAGAAGACCGATGAAATGCAATGCACTGTTTTTGGCTACACAGTTGCCGGCAACTTCTTTCCATGCGGTGTGTGCATACAGGGAACCGCTTTCGATGGATTCGTTGACAAGTTTTGCACCCTGCGAGTAGACCTGACCGCAGCCGAGTGCGTTGTGGCCGACTTCGCTGTTGCCCATATCGTCGTCCGAAGGCAGACCGACGGCTTCGCCGTGTGCTTTCAGGCGGGTGTTGGGGCATTGGGCAAGGAGCTTGTCAAGCACGGGAGTGTTGGCAAGGGTAACGGCATCACCAAGACCTGTTTTGGAGAAGCCGACACCGTCCATAACAACAAGAAGAACTTTTTCGCTCATGTCAAACCTCACTTATCTGGAAGCAGCCTTGACGATGACGGAGAAGTCCTGTGCTTTCAGGGAAGCACCGCCGATGAGACCGCCGTCAACATCTTCTTTGTCAAGAAGTTCAGCAGCGTTTGCAGCGTTCATGGATCCGCCGTACTGGATGACGAACTTGTCAGCAGCTGCCTTGTTGTAGAGTTCACCGACAAGAGCACGGATGTCTGCACAGACTTCCTGTGCCTGTTCGGGCGTAGCGGTAAGGCCTGTGCCGATTGCCCATACGGGTTCGTAGGCAAGGATGATGTTGTCGAGTTCAGCTTCGGAAACACCGCCGAGAGCAACCTTGGTCTGCTTGCGGACGACTTCGGAAGTAACACCCTGCAGACGTTCTTCTTTGACTTCGCCTACGCAAAGAATAACGATGAGACCTGCATCCAAAGCGGCACGGACACGCTTGTTGACGGTTTCGTCGGTTTCGCCGAAATACTGTCTTCTTTCGGAATGGCCGATGATAACATAGGGAACGCCGATTGCCTTGAGCATTTCAGCGGAAACTTCGCCGGTGAATGCACCGGAAACAGCCCAGTGGCAGTTTTCGGCACCGATTTTGATGTTGGAGCCTGCGGTGGCTTCCAGAGCGGCGGGAATGTCAATGTAAGGTACGCAGAGAACGACATCACAGTCTGCATCTGCTACGAGGGGTTTCATAGCTTCGATGGTAGCCTTGGTGGTGTCGGGGGTGTTGTTCATTTTCCAGTTGCCGGCAATAACTGCCTTGCGAAGAGCTTTGTTCATTTGTTTTTCCTCCGTAAAATCAGGGCGACGGGTGTAATCAAAAACCCGTCCCCCTGTTTAATTTTTTATTTTATTTCTCGCTGATGCAAGCGATGCCGGGAAGTTCTTTGCCTTCCAGGAATTCAAGAGATGCACCGCCGCCGGTGGAGATGTGGGTCATCTTGTCAGCAAAGCCGAGCTTCTTGATCGCAGCTGCGGAGTCGCCGCCGCCGATGATGGAGATGGAACCGGAATCAGCAATAGCCTGTGCAACGGCGGTGGTGCCGCCTGCAAAGTTTTCCCATTCGGAAACACCCATCGGGCCGTTCCAGATGACGGTGCCTGCACCCTGAATGGACTTTGCGAAGAGTTCCTGTGTGGTGGTACCGATGTCAAGACCCATCCAGCCGTCGGGAATGGAGTCAGAGTAAATGCGCATGCAGGGAGTGTCGCACTTATATTCCTTACCGATGATGTTGTCAACGGGAAGAAGGAAGTTGACGCCCTTTGCGCGTGCCTTTGCCATGAGTTCGCGGGCAAGGTCAAGCTTGTCGTTTTCGCAGATGGAAGTACCGACTTCGTTGCCGAGAGCCTTGAAGAAGGTGTAAGCCATACCGCCGCCGATGATGATGGTGTCGCACTTTTCGATGAGGTTTTCGATAACACCGATCTTGTCGGAAACCTTTGCGCCGCCGAGAACGGCAACAAGCGGACGAACGGGATTTTCAAGAGCGCCGCCCATAACTTCGAGTTCCTTCTGAATCAGGAAACCGACAGCAGAGGGAAGATATGCGGCAACGCCTGCGGTGGAAGCATGTGCTCTGTGAACAGTGCCGAAAGCATCGCTGACAAACAGTTCTGCAAGATCAGCAAACTTTTTGCTCAGTTCGGGGCAGTTCTTGGTTTCGCCTGCTTCGAAACGTACGTTTTCAAGAAGCATGACTTCGCCGTCTTTGAGTTCGGCAGCAAGTGCCTGTGCGCTTTCGCCGACAACGTCTTCTGCCAGTTTGACTTCCTGACCGAGATAGCCTGCAAGGCATTCTGCGACGGGCTTCATGGAGAATTCGGGGTTGACTTCACCCTTGGGTCTGCCGAGGTGGGAGCAAAGAATAACTTTTGCACCGTTTTCAATAAGGTACTTGATGGTGGGAAGAGCGGCAACGATACGCTTGTCGCTGGTGATAACACCGTTTTCCATTTTGACGTTGAAGTCGCAGCGTACGAGAACTTTCTTGCCTTTTACGTCAAGGTTCTCTACGGTTCTTTTGTTGAGATTGCCCATAGTTTTTTGACTCCTTTTTTATGATTAAAATTATTAAGACTGAATAAATATCCCCGTGAGAGGTTATTAACAAAAATCAGAATACACCAAATCCGCGTTTGCCTCCCCAGAACAGATAGTCTTCGATCAGCACCGCACGGCAGGGTGCGGCTTCGACACCTTTGATCTTCAGCGGTTGTGCCATAAGGAAATATTTTCCCGCCTGCACCTTTGAAAGGTCGAGGTTTTCGAGGATGGCGGTTTTTTCACGCAGAAAGGCTTTGTGCGCAGGGGCTTCATTGCCGAACACACCGATGGATGCGGCATCCGTACCGATGAGTTTCACCCCTGCAAAGGTGAGTTCCTCCGCCGCAGTGACATCGAAAAAGGCTTTACCGTTGCCTTTGACGAGAATACGATCGGCTTTCGGGAAAGCGGCATTGACCGTTTCCCCCGTGATCAGCCCTTCGGAACATTCCACCACCACACATTCACCGATGAACGCGGACAGATCTGTATGGTTGATGGGCGCTGCACCGTCAATGAAATGCAAAGGTGCATCCGCATGTGTTCCCGTGTGCAGGCACATGGTCAGTTGCGCAACATTGCAGGCATCGCCTTTGCGGATGCCCGACACCAATTGCAATTGCGGTTCGGGATCCCCCGGATAGACGGGACAGTCCAGAATATCCTTTGATATATCAATGATACGAAGTTCCAAACCGTTCCCCTCCCTTTTGGCACAAATTATGCATCCACGTTGACCTTGCGGTCTATCAGATATGCCGTTACAAGGAATACGGCGATGGACATAATCAGCGAGCAGTAAACGCTCGTGATGGGATAAGCCCCCAGTCCGTAAGACCATGCAAGGTTGGCTTCGCTTTCCTGCATAGAGAATGTAAATGCGTAATTTGCATCCACAAGCATATAGATATTAACAACTTTTGCAATCAATCTCGAAAGACCTTCGGTAACAGCAAAACTTGCAAAGAAATAAAGGATGGGCCCTAACTTTTTGCTCTTGTTGAACGGACGCACATGCGACAGCGTGACAGCGAAGAAAACAAGCAGCACAAAGATGCACACACGGATGGCACCTTCCATGGCATACAGGTTGACCATAGTGAAAATGATGCTTTCATCGGGAATGACCTTGCCCGAAGCCTGAATGGCATAGGTGATGAACTGCCAGGCGATTGCGTAGACATTATAGGATGCCGCATCACCCGCGTTGATATACCCGCTTAAGTCTGTCAGCACCGAAAATGCACAAAAAACAAGGCTTAAATAGAAAACAAAATAACTGATAATGACACACAGTGCACCTGCAATCCACTTTGCAAGAAGCAGAGCCGAGCCTCTGACAGGCAGAGCCATGGTCAGGTGACCTTCGGTGCCGTACATGTTTCTGGTGAAGTCACCGAACACGGCTACGAGGGTCAGAATGACCGAAACGATGGCGGTCACACAAAGTGCGAGCGATACAACCAGTTTGGAAACCAGAGCCGCCACAGCACCGTTTGTACCGAACGAGGTGAAATCAAACAGAATGAGTGCCCCGAGCACAACGCTCATGATGAGCATGGTGATATAAATGGTAAAGGTTGCGGAGAGATTGGACTTAAAACCGTTTTTAATCAACTTCCCAAGCATCGCCGATGACCTCCTTAAAGATTTCTTCAACGGATTTACCGGTCTGACGAAGATTGTCGATACCGGTATTGACAAGCACACTGCCCTTGCCGAGCATCAGCACATGGTCGAAACTCGTTTCAAGGTCGTTAACGAGGTGCGTGGACAGCAGAACGGTTGCATCCTCTTTGTAGTTATTCATAATAATGTCAAGAATAACGCTTCTTGCCGCGGGGTCAACGCCGCCGAGCGGTTCGTCAAGCAGATAAATGTCTGCTTCACGTGCCATAACGGTCAGCAACTGCAATTTTTCCTGCATACCCTTGGACATGGTCTGCACACGCTGATTGCGCTCAATGCCGAAACGATCCATGAAATCGATTGCCTTTTCACGGTTGAAGTCCGTGAAGAAGTCCTGGAAATAATCAATACAGTCAATCGTGCGGAAACGGCCGGGGAAGAAAGTCTTGTCAGGCAGATAAGCCGTGTGGGATTTGGAAGCAATGCCGATGCGTTTGCCGTCGACCTTGACAAGTCCCGAATAATCATTGATAAGCCCTGCCAGAATTTTGATCAGCGTTGTCTTACCGCAGCCGTTGGGGCCGAGCAGACCCACGATTCTGCCTGCGGGGATATCAAACGAAATGTTATCCAGCACCAGATTGTCGCCGTAGGATTTGGACAGGTTGCGCACCTTGAACGCAAAGGTGTTGCGGGTGTAGATGACAACATCGTCCTGCTGCGGGAAATACGGCTGTCCCGTTGCGGGATTGATGTCCGAAGGGATGTAGTCCATTGTATCGTCTCCTTTGTGAGATTGAAGTTATATATAAAAATATCAGTTGGTCAGAATTTGGGTAAGCAATGCTTGCACCTGTTCATTTTTGAGTGCCTGCATGTGAGACACACCGGGGAAGTAAACGGTCTGTTCGGGCAGACAAGCCTGTGTCGTGTCGATGACATAGCCCGCCACTTCCGCCGTTTCTTCGATGGATTCATTGAGTGCCGCCGAGGATGTGTTCACAAGTTGATCGCTGACCACGTCCGTCGATTTTGAAAGCGGAACAAAGGGCAAGGCACTGCCGGCAAGAATATGTACGTTGACACCGTTGCTCTGCAAGTTCCGCAAAAGTGCGGGCAAGGAGCGCCGCAGGGCATCAAAGGCATCCGTGCGTGCTCTGAGCTGCGGTTTGTCTGCCAGAAGTTCTTCGGCGAGATCTTCGTAATCGTCTGACGGACACAGCGCCCATGCCGCAGGCAGATTCAGGAACAAATCACGCACAACGGTAAAAACTTTATCGAAAATATTTTCGAGCAGCCCCGGAATCATGTTGTTGAGTTCAATGAACATATCCGCATCCTGCTGTTTCATCACCGTGCAAAGGAAAGAACCGCTTTTGCGGTAATCCAGACTGTCAAGTAACAAATCAGACAACAGCAAACTGCCGTTGAGCGGAGAGAAGCAGAAAACCAGTTTATCCAGTCTGTTTGCGGCATCGGAATCGGCAAGATATGCATTCACGACCGTACTGCCGCAACCGACGGCAAGCAGAGAAATTTTATCACAGCCGCGTGCAATGCAGATTTCATTCACACAAGCGGCAAGTTTTTTGCCGTTTTCAAGCGGATCGCCCGAAAAGTCGTAGGGAAAAACAAACACATTCTCTTCCCCGTTTTTCGCGCAGATCTCCTGCACGGGCAACAGGCGGTATTGCGCCTGTTTTTCTTCATCCGTAAGCGAATCAAAGGAAAAGGCAGATTTGACAAACAGATTACCGTTGCAGTGTGCGCCCGTTTCATCTGCCGCAAATACGGACAAAACGTCTTGTGTTGTCTGCGCAAGCATATCCGAAAATCCGCTGTCCTTACGAAACAGTGCCATCTTGCCGATACGCATTCCCAGACTCTTCATGAAAGAATCCTCTTTCAGCGCGGGCGGCCAGGCGGTTGTTTCTTCGCTGCCGTTATAAACTTTACAAAAACCGATACCCGGTACGATCAGAACAGGACTTTTCACGCCTGTACACCTCCCGAAAATTACTCATCGTATATAATAACACAATAATTCTTTAAATGCAAGACAAATTTTTCTGTTTCTTTCGACTGCAAGAATGCAAAAACAGCAAGCGCGAATGACAAAAAACACCGTCAGGATTGCAGTACAATAAATAAAAAGTAAAATTGACAAGGATGTACAGCAATCATGGAAAAACTGAAAAAACGGTATCTGCATGCGCACACTTTGCAAAAAACAACATTCCGCCTTCCCCGCACGGCAAAATCGGCTCTGCGGTATCTTGCCTGTGCGGGCACGGGATTTCTTCTGAGCAATGCCTGCCTGATCGGAAACATCCGTCCGTTGGGCATTTCCGCCGCGGCGGCACTGCCGACCGATTGCGAGATCTGGGCAGCATTCGGTGCTTCTTTTGGTGCCTTGCTGTTCTGCGATGTGCTCGGCGCACTCAAATATATATCCGCCGTTGTGCTGATCACATTGTTGCGCATTACCGTCCATGCGCATTTTGAAAAAGAGGATGCAGGCATTTTTCCGTCCCTCGCCGCGGCGGGAAGTCTGTGTGTCTGCGCGGCGGCGATCGAATTTGCAAAAGGAATCACCGCCGCAGGGCTTATTCTCAGCGTTTGCGAGGGCATTTTCAGCGGTGCGGGTACGTTTTTACTGCGAAATCTTTTGCAAGCGGTACAAGACGGCGGCCATGCCCTGCTCACACGCCGAACGAAAATTCTCATTCTGCTCTCCTGCGGAACAGGCATTCTGTCCGTTATGCAGATCCGTCCGTTCGGTTTTCCCGTCGCTTCCGTATTGGCGGGTTTGACGGTGCTTATTGCCGCATTCTGCAACAAAGAAACGGGCGGCTGCCTGGCGGGTGTCTGTTGCGGTTGCATTGCGGGACTTTCCGATGACGGAGCTTATACCGTCATTTCCTGTTGCATGGGCGGATTGCTGTCGGGGCTTTGCATGCCGGCAGGAAAATTTGCCGCCGTTCTCGCCTACATTGTGTCGTGCTTGCTGACCATGATCGCCAACGGTGTGACGGGCAATCCCGTGTTATACGCACTTGCCGCAGTGACGGCAGGCATTCTGTTTTTACTGATTCCCGATCGTTTTTTGCAAAAAATACGCACCCGATTCGGTTTTTCAGACCATACGTTGCTTGCAGACGAGATGCGTGCGGGGTTTGACAAAAAACTGATACAAGCCGAAGCCGCAATCAACAGTTTTGCACAGATTGCCGCAGAAGTAAACGAACGGATTGCCTGCGTGAAAGCCCCGAAAGAAGAAGAAATCTGCCACTATGTGCGCAGTGTCTGTTGTGCGGATTGTCCGCGGCAAAACCTTTGTTGGGAACACTCCCTTGCAGGACTTCGACCCGTTTTTCTGCAGGCCAGACAACGCCTCATCAAAGACGGACAACTCACCCCCGCAACATTGCCCGACCGCCTGACCGCCGCCTGTCGCAAGCCCGACATTCTTCTGCATACGTTCAACGATGCCTATGCAAGATTTCTGCAACGCAGTGCGCAGAATAAAGAAATTCTTGCCGTTAAAAAATTAGCAAGTACACAATTGCGCACCGCAGCAGATGTTCTGGAAGATCTGCGCCATACACCCGACACGAAACCTGCCGGTATCATTCGTGACTCCGTTCGGCAGTTGCTTAAAAAAGCGGATATTTCCGTTGCCGACATTCATGCAGAGTTTGATACAGAAAAACGTATATTTATACATATTCATTTCAACGCCCTTCCCTCCCGCAGTTGCCTGCAACTGATTGAAAATTTGCTGTCGGACAAGTTGCATCAACCCTTTGCAAAAGCCGTCCGCTGTGACGAAAAAGGCCTGGTTTACTGTTTTTATGAACAGCCTGCCTTTTCCGTTCAATGTGAAAACATACAATGTATCGGCGGCAGAGAGCAGATCTGCGGCGACTCCCTTGCCTGCTTCCGCGATGCAAAAGGACGGTTTTTTGCCGTTTTGTCGGACGGCATGGGCACGGGCGAACGTGCCGCACTTGACAGCCTGATGACAACGGGACTTTCACAAACACTGCTCAAAGCGAATTTAAGCGTAGAATGCACCGCCCGCCTTGTCAATGCCGCACTCCTGTTGCGATCCCGTCAGGAAACAGTAGCCACGCTGGATGTTGCCGTGATTGATCTTTATACAGGAAAAGTGAAAATTTATAAAGCAGGCGCGTCCTTTTCCGTACTGCAAAAACGGAGTGAAACCGCCGTTATTGAACAACAATCTCTGCCGTTGGGAATTCTGGATGAAGCAGACCCTGCTTACTGTGAATTTGAAATGCACGACGGTGACACGCTGTTTTTAATGTCGGACGGTGCCTGCACGATCCATCCCGATTTTTTCAGAACTCTGCGCAACAGTACGCAGGATTTATCCGAAGCGGTTGAAAAAATCATGGAAGAAGCCCTGCGATGCAGTACGCAAGGAAAAGCCGATGACATCACCTGCCTTGCACTGCGACTGACGAGCACCGCAAAGGCATCGCCTGCGCAGCAAAAAGCAAACCGTACGCCGGCGATGGCAAGGCAATAAAACATAAAAACGCCGTTCGTTTGTGCAAACTATACAAACGAACGGCAAAATATTCTACTTCCCGTGTGAAAAACTTACTTTAAAAATAGAAAAATGTATTATATAATCAAGATATGAAACTTTGGGTTTCTGTCAAATTTATTCTCGATTCAAGGGAGGAAATTAAAAATGAGTGAAAAACTTCGTATCGGTATCATCGGCTGCGGCGGTATTGCCAACGGCAAACACATGCCTGCACTTTCCAAATTCAGCGAAAAATGCGAAATGGTCGCATTCTGCGACATTGATGAAGAAAAAGCAAAAGCAGCCGCCGAAAAATACGGCATTGAAGGCGCAAAAGTCTACTTCGGCAGTGAAACCGCTTACAAAGAACTGCTCGAAGACAAGACCATCGACATCGTTCATGTCTGCACCCCCAACCGTTCTCACTCCTTCATTACAATAGATGCACTTGATTCCGGCAAACACGTCATGTGCGAAAAGCCCATGGCAAAAACCTATGCGGAAGCAGTTGCCATGTGCGAAGCCGCCAAGCGCAACGGCAAAAAACTTGCCATCGGCTATCAGAACCGTCAGACACCCGAAAACATTTACGCAAGAAGCGTTATCGAAAGCGGCGTTCTTGGCGAAATCTACTACGGCAAGGCACTCGCCATCCGTCGCAGAGCCGTTCCCACATGGGGCGTTTTCCTGAATGAATATGAACAGGGCGGCGGTCCGCTGATCGACATCGGTACCCACGCACTGGACCTTACTTTGTGGATGATGAACAACTACGAACCCAAGATGGTTGTGGGTAACACATTCGCAAAACTGCGTGACCAGACCAACACCGGCAACGCATGGGGCGATTGGGATCCCGCAAAGTTCACGGTTGAAGATTCCGCATTCGGTTACATCGTCATGAAAAACGGTGCTGTTGTCATGCTTGAATCGAGCTGGGCACTCAACATTTCCAAGCCCATCGAAGCTTCCTATATGCTTTGCGGTGTCAACGGCGGTATCGACACGGTTGACGAAGTCAAGCTCAACTATGTCCGCCACGGCCGTCAGACCATTGAAAAGCCCAACCTCGATGCAGGCGGCGTTGCATTCTATGAAGGCAACACAAGCAGCGATGCATCCGTGGTTGACATGGGCCGCTGGCTGAAAGCCATTGAAACCGACACCGATCCCTGCGTTCTTCCCGAACAGGCAGCCACCGTCACCCGTATTCTGGAAGCCATTTACACATCCGCAAAAACAGGCGAGCCCGTCTATTTTGACTGATCAACACGGAGGACTTTACCATGAAACTTGCCATACAGCTTTATTCCGTACGTGACCATATCAAATGCGGTGACGATCTGCTGAACATTCTGCCCAAAATCAAGGAACTCGGCTTTGAGGGTGTTGAATTTGCAGGTTATTTCGGCGTAGAAGCAGATGTGCTCAAAGCAAAACTCGATGAATGCGGACTTGTCGCCGTGGGCACACACATGGGTCTGCAGGACTATCTTCCCGTCAACATCAATAAAACCGCCGAATATGTCAAAACACTCGGTCTTATGTATGCCGGTGTCGGCGGGGCACCGCACGGCACTTGTGCAGAATCCACAAAAACCGCAAAAATTCTCGGGAAAGCCGCCGAAAAACTCGGCATTCCGACCTATTACCATAACCACACCGAAGAATTCAAGGTTTTCCGCAACGGTAAAACCGCAATGCAGGTCATGGCGGAATACTGCAAACTTGAACTCGATACATACTGGAGTTTCTGTGCCGGTGTGGACAACTATGATTACATCACCAAAAACAAAGAGGATATCGTTCTTCTGCACATCAAGGACGGCATCGACCGCAAGCCCACCGCACTCGGTGAAGGCAACAACGATCTTGCCGCCGTCATCAAAGCCGCAAAAGATGCAGGCATTGAATGGATCGTTCTTGAAAATGACGATCCCGTGCCGGACGGTCTTTCCGATATCGGCAGAAGCATGAAGTGGCTCAAAGCCAATGTATAAGGAGTAATAAACATGAAATTAGGCGTATTTACCACACTTCTGAGCAATCTTCCGCTGGAAGATGCACTCAAATATTTCACCTCGCTCGGCATTGAAATGGTCGAAATCGGTTGCGGCGGATACCCCGGCAATGCACACGCAAACCCCGACATTCTGCTCAATGACAACAAGGCTCTTGAAGAATTCAAGGCACTCATTAAAAAGTATAATGTTGAAATCAGTGCCCTGTCCTGCCATGCAAACCCCGTGCATCCCAACAAGGAAATTGCCGCAAAGTTTGACAAGGTCATCAAGGACACCATTCTGCTTGCAGAAAAGCTGGATATTCATCAGATCAACACCTTCTCGGGTTGCCCCGGCGACTGCGAAACCGCAAAATATCCCAACTGGGTCACCTGCCCGTGGCCGAATGACTTCTCGGAAGTGCTCGAATGGCAGTGGAACGAAGTGCTCATTCCCTATTGGAAAGACACGGTTGCGTTTGCAAAAGCACACGGTGTAGACAAGATCGCACTCGAACTGCATCCCGGTTTCTGCGTTTACAACACGCAGTCCCTGCTTCGTCTTCGCGAAGCCGTCGGTCCCGAGATCGGCGCAAACTTCGACCCGTCGCACCTTATCTGGCAGGGCATGGATCCCGTTGTGGTTATCCGCACGCTCAAGGATGCTATTTTCCACGTCCACGCAAAGGACACCAGAGTGGACAAATACAACACCGCGCGTACGGGTGTGCTTGACATGACACCTTATGCCGATGTTGTCAACCGTGCATGGAGCTTCCGTTCGGTCGGCTACGGCAACGACGAACTGTATTGGAAAGACATCGTCAGCAACCTGCGTCTTGTGGGGTATGACCATGTTCTGTCCATTGAACACGAAGATTCCCTCATGAGCCAGAACGAAGGTCTGTCCAAGGCTGTCGGAACGCTGAAAAATGTTCTGATCACCGAAGATGCCGCTGCGATGTGGTGGGTATAAACAACATGAAACTCATAAACGGTAAAGAAATCTCCGCGGCAGTCAAGGAAAGAGCCGCCGCAGAGGTTGCAACATTAAAGGAACAAGGCATTGAAGTGTGTCTTGCGGTCATTTTGGTGGGTGACGATCCCGCATCGCAGGTGTATGTCGGCAACAAAAAAAAGGCCTGCGAAGCCTGCGGCATGCGTTCGCTTGAATACAGACTGCCCGCCGACACAAAACAGGAAGACCTTCTGAAACTGATTGCAAACTTAAATGCAGACAAAACGGTCAACGGCATTCTTTGTCAGTTGCCCCTGCCCAAGCACATTGATGAAGACACAATCACGAGTGCCATCCTGCCCGAAAAGGACGTAGACGGCTTCCACCCCGTCAATGCGGGACTTCTGCTGTCGGGCAAAGAGGGCTTTTTGCCCTGCACACCCGCCGGCATTATGGAAATGCTCAAGTATGAAAACATCGACTGCAAGGGTAAAAACTGCGTTGTCATCGGAAGAAGCAACATTGTCGGCAAACCTGCGGCTCTGCTGATGCTCGCCGCCGATGCCACGGTCACAGTCTGCCATTCCCGCACCGCCAACCTCAAAGAGGCAGTAAAGGCCGCAGACATCATCATTGCCGCTGTCGGAAGACCGAATTTTGTGACAGCAGACATGGTGCAAGACGGTGCGGTTGTGATTGACGTGGGAATCAACCGCCTTGAAAACGGCAAGCTCTGCGGTGATGTGGACTTTGAAGCCGTCAGCGTGAAGGCCTCTGCCATCACCCCTGTTCCCGGCGGTGTGGGTCCCATGACCATCGCCATGCTCATGCAGAACACCGTGCTCGCCGCCAAAAAGCAGAACGGACTTGCATAAATAACCATATAAAAAGACGAGGTTTGCAGAAGCAGACCTCGTCTTTGCATATATCAATTACATTTTTTACAAGGCGTATAACCCCAGCTCTGAGCTTTTTCCAATGTGACCTGCGACGGATTTTTCATATTACTGCACCCTGCACGGCTGTGATATTTACTGCCGCTGTTCGGAATCCATACCATGACTTCCCTTTTGGTTGTTTCTTCAACCGCTTCGGTGGGAGGTTCCGTTGGTTCCTCTGTCGGTGTCTGCGTCGGCGGTTCGGTGGAGATGTCCGTCGGTTCTTTCGTTGCAACTTCCGATGTTGTTTCTACTGCTGTGTCGGTCGGTTCTTGCTCCTCTGTTGTTACAATTTTCTGTGTTGCGACCTCGTTCTGCGTAGCAGTATTGTCAGTTTCCCCACAGAAAGAAAACAGCAGAATTGCGAAAATTATAAGTGCCGCAATCAGTACTTTTTTCATATATTATATCTCCTTTTACAAACAAGACATTTGGTCTTTATATAGTCTATAGTATCATATATAGCCCTCCTTTATCAACAATAAAAGCTATAATTTTATTGTATAAAAAGGGGGATTTTTATGGACACTTACAGCACTGTAAAAGATCGCCTGTTGCATTTGTTGGAAAAAAACAACTTGTCCATTCATGCATTGGCTCTGCGTTCAGGTGTGGCACCATCCACAATCAAAAACATCTTGTACGGAAAAAGTAAAAATCCGGGCATTGTAACACTTAAAATGTTATGTGACGGCTTCGGCATCAGTCTGACACAATTTTTTGATACCGCCGAATTTGCTTCCGACGAACCCGAAGATATCGGGTAACATTCCAGAAAAAAAGACATCGACTCGCAACAGCCGATGTCTTTTTTGCTTTTTACGGAAAGTTGAGGAATTACGACAAGCAGACAAATTACGGTTTAGCGGGGAGTAGCCAATCACGGGGACGGTGTCCGTGATTGACTCTATGATACAACAAAAGCAGTCAATCATGGTTCCGTCCCCCTGATTGGCGGCGATATTTTTGGATATTTATTTGCATTATTTTGTTTAAATTTATGCGTGGTCGTAAATCAGGGGACAGTACTGCGATTGCCTTTTTTGAAAAATGGTAGTGGCAATCACAGTAGCCGTCCCCATGATTGACTCCTCCAACTCCCCGCTAAACCGCAATTTAAAACCCAAGGAGAGTTTTTCGCAACTCCTTGGGTTTTGGTTTTATAAGTTTTATTACCTTTATTTGGGCAGTTTGGAGAACAACTTTACGTTGCTGAAAGAATAAGTATAAGTTCCGTCTTCGATGCCGTGCACGATTTCCACAACCTTATCATTGTAGGGTGTGGGGATACCGAGTTTTTTGCCGTAAGCACACACAACACCGTTGATGGCATCAATTTCGCACTTTTTGCCCTTTTCAAGATCCTGCAACATACTTGCTTTGAGCAGGCGGTGCTTTTTGATGGCAAGAGGAAGAATGAGGAATGCGAGTTTCTTTTTAAAAGCACCCTTGTAATCAAGCAGTTTTACGATATCCTTGCCCTGTACGGGTTCGATGGTGACACCTGCGGCACGGGAAACATCGATGCATTCCTTGATGATATTCTGGCAACAAACGCGGGAATCCTTGCGTTCTGCGGCATCGCCGAAAGTACCGCCCATAACAGCGGACATACCCGAGAAAGCGGAGTTGATGAGCAGTTTCGACCAACGGGCACCCATGAAGTTGTCTTCAATGATGACCGTGCACATGCATTCAAGAACTTCCTTAACTTCGTCGAGTTTCTTGTCGTGTCTGCCGTCCATTCTGCCCAGACCGAAGGACAGAGAATCTGCTTCGCTGGTCAGCTCAGCCACACCGGGTTCTTTGAGGGTTGCACCCCATGCGACGGAACAGCCCATGGTGCGTTCTTCGCCGACCACTTCACTGACGGACAGTTCCGGCAGACCGTTCTGCATGGTGCAGACAACGCCGTCATCTGCAAGAAAGGGAAGCAAGAATTCCAGCACTTCTTTGTTATAAAGCTGTTTGGTCATCAGAATGATGAGGTCATATTTGCCCTCCATTTCTTCGGGAAGAAGTGCATTGACAGGTTGCACGAAATCGACCGTACCGACAATGTGTGCACCTTTTTCCTTAAGGGCGGCAATGTGGGCTTTGTTGCGGTTGATAAGATCCACCTGCACGCCGGCTTTTGCGATGTAAGCACCAAGAACCGTACCCAGCGATCCTGCTCCGTAAATTGCTGTTCTCATAATTAAAATCCCCTTTCGGTTTTAAACTGTTAAAATATTAACACTTTTATGCAAAAAAAGCAATCCCATTTTTGCATTTGCCGCAGGAAAAAAGGAAAATAATGATTTAATACTTGCAAAAACAAGTGCAAAGTGGTAAAATTATGTTTATAAAAAAAGGAGGCAGAGAAATGAAACCTATCAATGCTTTTTACCGTACATATCAGGTCGTCATGCGCGGTGCATCTTATGTGCTGCCGTGGAAGAGTCCCGAACTGTTGCAGGGTGCAGGTGCAGTCAAACAGTTGCCCGCTTTCATCAAAGCAAAGGGATTCAAAAAAGTGCTCGTTGTAACCGACGGCGGCATCACCAAAATCGGTCTTGCACAACCGCTGTATGATGCCATGGACGAACAGGGTATCGAATATGTTGTGTATGACGGTACACAGCCCAACCCCACCTTTGACAACATTCATGCCGCAAGAGATCTTTATAAAAAGAACAACTGCGAAGCCATCGTTGCATTCGGCGGCGGTTCTCCCATGGACTGTGCCAAAGCCTGCGGTGCACTCATCGCCCGTCCCAAGGCAACATTGCCCCAGCTCAGAGGTCTTCTGAAAGTCATCAAACCCATCCCCACCCTGTTTGCCGTTCCCACAACAGCAGGAACGGGTTCGGAAACCACGGTTGCCGCTGTTGTTACCAACCCGCAGACGCACGAAAAATATGCCATCAACGACCCGTCGCTTCGCCCGAAGTATGCGGTGCTTGACCCCGAGCTTACCTACGGTCTGCCCAAGCACATCACTTCCACCACGGGTATCGATGCACTGACCCATGCGGTTGAAGCGTATATAAACCATGCAAACACCAAAGAAACACTCGACTGCGCAGAACGTGCCGTCAAACTGATTTTTGAAAACCTGAAAACCGCTTACGACGACGGCAAAAACACCGCCGCACGCACCAATATGCTTATGGCATCCCACCTTGCGGGGATTGCATTCACGAGAGCTTATGTCGGTTATGTACACGCAATCGCGCACAACATGGGCGGTCTGTACGGTGTGCCGCACGGCCTTGCAAATGCAGTTATTCTTCCCTATGTGCTCGAATACTACGGCGAAACCGCTGCAGAAGGTCTTGCAAAACTTGCCGATTTCGCAGGCCTTGACACCAAGGGCTTGACCGACAATCAGAAAGCCGCCGCTTTCATCAAGGCCATCCGTGCACTCAATGCAAGCATGGATATTCCCGAAAAGCTCGACGTCAAGGAAAAGGACATTCCCACCCTTGTTGCACGTGCTTTGCAGGAAGGCAACCCGACCTATCCCGTGCCGAAAATCATGGACAAAAAGGATTGCGAAAGCGTGATCCGCCGCTTTGCAAACATTGTGGAATAAGAAACTATATGAGAGGAGCTGTGAAAAACAGCTCCTTTTTTGTGCTTTACGGAAAAGCGGGAATGTAAAATGCGAAATCATAACAAAAACGCATTCATTGCATGCTGAATCGAGTTTTGTCAGAATTTTCGTCAGACCAACGGTCTACAATTCGTCTGACAAATTGTAGACCGACCTGTCCCGCAACGCCCGTCAGCAAAGGCTTTTCGGGGTGTGCGGTCTCCAATTCGTCAGACCAAGCGTCAGACCGACCCCATTTTTTTGTCAGACCGATTGTAAGACCGTATATACAATTATATAAGTAAGAAAGATAAAGAAAGTATTGAAAGAATGTTATATATAACCGCGCGCAAAATAAAGAAAAAAAATAAAAAGATTATTTTCATCAAAGTTCAATCCGAAATAGCCGGCAAACCGTAATTTATTTTACAAAAAATCAAAATTTTTATCCCCCGGAAAGCCCGATTCTACGGTCTTTTTGGCTTGTCGGGGATGAAAATGCAGGGTGGAATAATTCTCTATTTTTTATTATAATAAAGGCATTGCAAAACACAAAGCGATTAAAAAAGACCCGCTTTTGCAGGTCTTTTCGTTTGATTTTATCGGAGGTTGAAGCCTTTGCCTTTGAGATAAGTTTTGGCACCTTTGGATTTGCGCAATGCTGCAAATTTATACTGAATCATGGCTCTCGGCATTTTGGCGGTTGCAAGTTCGCTCAAAACACTGCTGTCTACAGGTGTTGCATCCTTGACATTGATCGGGATACCCGCGCAATCCTGCCTTGCCTTGGCAAAGAAGCCGTTATCGGGCAACAGATGCAGGTTGGGAGCAGACTTCCATTCTGCGGGATAGAAGCCTGAATTAAAGTCGCTCTGCTTGACCCACAGGTCAAAGAACGGAAATTTCTGCCCGTAGAAAGAACGGATGAGATCGCCGAGTTCTTCCGTTTTCGTAATATCAATCAGCATGCTGAACAACGGCATCTGCACGGCATCCTCCACGTGGATATACATGGCAGGAAAACGGATGTCAATGTTCTTTTCGTTGATCTTCTTTTTTCTGTCTTCGCCGAGCGGTTCGCTGAGTTCTTCGAGTTTGGCACGAAGCAGTTCAAGAATATCATCGTCTATGTGCCAGAATGCACGGTAAAAACGGTCGGTGAGCAACTGGAAATATACGGTCAGGATTTCCTGATAAACATATTCATCGCCGTCAAGATTGCCCGTTTCTTCTTCGATGACAGCACGGATCCAATCAAGAATTTCGTCATAAACAGCAACGAATGCCTTGAAAGAACCTGCCGTCGGCTTTGCTTCGCCGAACAGCGGATTGGTCTTCTTTTCATAAATTGCACCTGCACAGCCGGCAATTTTTGCACCGCTGAGTGCACATTTCATGGTCAACCATGCATTGTAAGCCACGCTCTGTTCGGGAAACCGCAGAGAATACAGGTCAAAAAATTTACGGCTGTAGAGCTTACCGTCCAGATCACAGGTATTGAGCAAAGCTCTGTCCAGACGGTCCACCGAGGGAACAACGCAGATTTGTTCCGACCAACTGTCATAACCGGGTTCGCCTTCGCCCGAATAATAATAACGGTTGCAGACAAGGTCGGCTTTGGTGTCTTCCTGTGTTTTGCGGAAACGCTCGATCGTTTCGGGGGAAATATAATCGCCGCCGTCCAGAAAGGTCACAAAATCACCTTTTGCTTTCAGCACACCCGCATTGCGGGAAGCGGCTGTTCCCTGTTTTTCACTGACAACAGTCACAAAGCCGTCATATTCATTGCAATATTCTTCAAAAACCTTTGCCGCACACGCAGTTGTACCGTCATCCACAAGCACAACATCAAAATTCTCAACGGTTTGTTCAACCAATGCTTCCAGTGACCAGCGAAGACCTTCTTCATCCGTTTTATGGGAAGTAACAACAACAGTAATGGATGCCATCCGTGTACCTTCTTTCAGTTAAAAAACTTTTTGAGTATTTCTTCTCCGCGACTCAAATCATCGGGATAGGTAATTTTTATGTTATAACTTTCACCTTGTACCATATAAACAGGCAGTCCCGCCTGCAAAAACACAGAGCAACCGTCGGTGAATGCGGCATGCTGTGCGGCAGTTGCGCTTTCGAGCAACTGTGTCATTTTCCCCAGCAGGAATGTTTGCGGGGTTTGTGCATGAAATGCATTTTTGCGCGGCGGCACATGGCTTATAAACTGCCCGTCTTCACTCATTAAAATGGTGTCCACTGCGGGAATGACCGTGCCGACCGCACCGTGAAGGATGCAAAAATCAATATTTTCGTCTATAATGCGCTTTGTAATAAACGGCCGCACCGCATCATGCGTGATAAAAACAGTATCGGGCGGGCAGGTTCGTGAAAAAAATCCTGCCGCATTGAGAAGCGACAAACTGCGGTTTTCACCGCCGGCAATCACATCAATGCCGCAGTCTGCACCGAATGCATCCTGCAACAACTTTCTTGTTTCATCGCAGAAAATCTGCGGCACAACAACACAAATCCGATCCACCCGATCATGCGTCAGAAAAGCGCGCACGGAGTGAATCAGAATCGGTTCTTTGTTAAGTTCAAGATATTGTTTGGGGGTATGAGAACCCATGCGGGTGCCTATGCCGCCTGCAAGAATTGCCGCTGCAACCATACAAACTCCTGTACCTTTGCGGTCAATAAATAAACAAGCACCGTCCGGAGAAGATCCGGGCGGCGAAGGATTTTTACTTGAAGATGTCGAGAATTTTAAACTCAAGCATACCTGCAGGCGTTTCAACATTGACAACATCTCCGACAGAATGTCCGAGCAATGCGGAACCTACGGGAGAAGCATCGGAAATCTTATTATCAAACGGATCTGCCTGCGGAGGATTTACAATGGAATAAACCACTTCTTCATTGAATGTTTTATCAAACACTTTAACAGACAAACCTACAGCGACCGTTGCAGTAGAAAGAGCACTTGCATCAATAATTTCAGAATTCTCAATAATGGTCTTGAGTTCTGCGATGCGGGCTTCCATTCTGCCCTGGTCATCCTTGGCGGCATCATATTCCGCATTTTCGGAAAGATCGCCCAGGCTTCTTGCTTCGTCGAGTCTTACGGCAATTTCTTTTCTGCCGGAGTCGCGCAAAGTGTCAAGTTCATTTTTGTAACGGGCAAATTCTTCCGCTGTCAGTTTGTAAACATCAGCCATGTCAGTTCATATCCTTTCCGGGGGGAGAGTATTAAGCAACAATATACAATAATTTTTTAAATTTGTCAAGCAAATAATATCACATTACCAAAAAACAACAAGATTCCGATCAGCCGATCGGGATTTCGGGCACTTCCGGCTCGTCGGGTATTTCAATGGGATCATCGGGAATCAGCGGCTCATCGGGATCTTCCCAATTATCTTCGAGCTGTGCCTCTCGCATTGCTTTGGATGTATATTTTTTTTCAAGCCCGACGGCAACACGCAGTGCAAGACGTGCATCACCCGAAGTGATCTCACCGTCAAAATCCATATCGGAGAAATAGAGGTCACTTGCATCGCGAATGACTTGCAGACCGACAGCCGAACGCAGAAGTGTGCGTGCATCATTGGAATCCACACGGTTGTCTTCGTCCACATCGCCGAAATAGCGCGGTGTCCAATCCAGTTCATACATCTGATACTTGACCGTGTAATCCGTATACACACTGCTCATGGACTCTTCGGGGTCGAATCCCGTAAAAGCACCGATCAGCCTCATAATGATGGACACAATGTTAAAGTTTGCAATATCACCGACATCAAGTCCCATGCTTTGCAGGGTCTTGAAGAAAACAGGCCAGAGCTGTTCGAGCATGGTGTAGGTGCTGACCTTGACACGGTAGTTGATGTTGGAGGTGTAGGTGATCAGCTCCATATTATCATTGTAGATAATATCAATGTACGCATCGGTGCAGACAATATCATTCAACTGGAAGAAGCCGCCTTCCAGAATAATGATTTCATCTTCATCCTGTGTGAGAACAACGTCAGTATTGGTCGGCAGGTCAAAAACCTTGGAAAGATCACTTTTCTGCGGATTGAGCGCATCCAAAAGCAAGGTTTCGGGGAACTGAATAAGCAGCTCCGTTCTCTGCTTTTCATCATTGCGAAGCATTTTCATGGTAAAATCATATTTTGTTGTCAGGGAGCTTACATAGTCCTTGCCTGAAACGGGCACTTTATCCATATTCAATGCACCGCGGTCATAAGAAACATCTGCCTGTTGCTGACCAAAAAAATCATCCTCATTCAGCGCATCAAGAAGATCAGAAGCAAGTGATTTTTCATTTGCAAACACATTTGCAACAACCGTTTTTGCAAAATCGGCCATGCGGTCTTCTTCGAGATCCTCACTCTGCGAAACCTCACCTGTTGCCAATACCGTGACACCGGGGCGATTCCTTTTGACGGCATTGACGACCTTGTTGAATTCATTCAGATAAAACTCTTTGAGTTGTTCATCCCTGACAGTTACGACCGATGCCGCTTCGGAAGGAACGGAAAAAGCGGGAACAATCAGCATAACCGCCAGCAACAGGGCTGTCATGCGGGTTAATTTTTGCAATACTTTCATTTGAATTCCTCTTTTTTTCAGATATAAAGTCCTCCGTTGACACCGAGGATCTGACCTGTTATGTAAGGCGCGTTTGCAAGGAATGCAACGGCATCGGCTACTTCTTCGGGCTTTGCCATTCTGCCGAGGGGAATTTCTTCACAGAGCGCATCGATTTCCGCTTCGGAAAAACGGCGCATCATAGCGGTTTCAACAGCCCCCGGAGCAACGCAGTTGACCGTAATGCCCGACGGTGCAAGTTCCTTTGCGAGTGCCTTGGTAAGCCCGGAAACGCCTGCCTTGCAAGCTGAATAAGCCACTTCACAGGATGCTCCCGTTTCGCCCCAGACGGAACCCATATTCACAATGCAACCGCTTTTTTGACGCACCATAAGCGGTACGACGGCACGACAGGCATACAGTGTACCGTCCAGATTGACACCGCGAAGATGTTGCCACGCTTCATCGGAAAGCATGTCAAACAGCCCCCATTCGGAAACGCCCGCGCAGTTTACAAGCAGATCCAAGGATCCGAACTGTGCATACACGGTCTGTACGGCCTGATTGACACCGGCAGGGTCGCTTTGATTGCAATACACGCAAAAAGCAGACAATTCTTCTGCCAGAGCCTTTGCCTTTTCTTCGGAACGGCAATAGCCGAGCGCGGTTTTATATCCGTCACGGTGCAAACGGCGCACAACGGCTTCACCGATTCCGCCCGTTGCGCCGAACACAAGTGCTGTTTTCATTTTATTCAAAAGCATCCATACCGACAGCGGCGGCGAATTTCATCATGAACGCCATCATGCCTGTTGTTCCGCTGTACAGTTTGCTGCCGGACGGAAGACTGACAACAGAATCGGGGAAAATATCGACAAGCACATCAATGTCAAATACACTGGTCATATTGCCCTGTGCATCTTCACGCTGCAAACGGATCATCTTGCCGTCTTTCATGTAGGTCTTGACATAGTTGCCGGAGGGCTGCTGATATGTACGGCAAACAGCCTTTACGTCATCCACGAGGGCATCTTCTTCGCTGATAAGAACACTGTTATCCACATCACCGATGGCAATGGAAGAAGCATCAAATGCCAGTTCCGTCGGATCGAGTCCCATTTCACTGCAAACTGATTCATCCAGTTCGAGCACGCATTCGCCGTCGGGATAATTCATATAATATTTACCGTCCACGCACATGAAAGCAATGGTCACACCTTCCATCTGCGAGCCCATATAGGTATTGTTGTTTTTGATTGCCATTTCCATCGGGAGCGTTTCGCCCGTTGCATCCGTCATGAAACCGTTAAGATAAAAACAACCGCTTTCAAACAGTTTCAATTGTGCAAGATCATCATCGATCAGGTCTTTGCTCAGTTCAAAGGAAACATCGCCGTCTGAAACGGCATCGTCATCCGAGGAACAACCGCACAGCAACAGACTCATAGCCAGAAGTACACAAAAAATTGAGATCATCTTTTTTTTCATTGCTAAAACTCCTTAAAAACGGGAATGCACACCGCAATTACCCATAGTATTTGATTCTACAATACACTATTTTCCTTAAAAAATCAATAATAAAAACAGAAAAATATGCACCGCACCAAAAGTATTGAAAAATAAATTATAATGGTGTATAATAAAGGGATGAAAGGAGTGTTTTATTATGATCCTTGTTTCCCCGTCCCTGTTGGGATGCGATTACGGTAAACTTTCCCTTGAAGCCGCCGACGTGGTGAACGGCGGCACGGATATGTTGCATATAGACATTATGGACGGTCATTTTGTGCCGAATTTAAGTTTCGGCCCCGGCCTTGTCAGCACCCTGCGCAAGCAGTTCGACACGGTGCTGGACGTGCATCTGATGGTCACAGACCCGAAGTTTGCGGCTCCCCTGTTTGTCGAAGCAGGGGCAGATCTCATCACATTCCACATTGAAGCGGATGCAGACATCGGCGAAGTGCTTGATTATCTTGACGAAAAAGGCATTAAAGCCGCCCTTTCACTCAAACCCGGCACTCCCGCTGAAGCGGTATTCCCTTATCTTGACCGTCTTTATATGGTGCTTGTGATGACTGTGGAACCCGGTTTCGGCGGACAGAAATTTATGGCAGATATGTTGCCGAAAATTGAAAAAATCCGTGCAGAAATCACCCGCAGAGGTCTTGCCACCCACATTCAGGTGGACGGCGGCGTGGACGACAAAACCGCACCGCTGTGCGTAAAAGCGGGTGCGGATGTGCTTGTTGCAGGCAGTTATGTATTCAAACAGACAGACCGCAAGGCCGTCATTGATCTGCTGCACGGCCTGCAGTAAGAATATACGAAAGAATAGCAGACAACAAAGCCGTCTTTGTTATGCTGCACGGCCTGGAATAAATATATGAACAGGAGTTGTTTTTTATGAAAAAAATAATCAGCATTCTGCTTTGCAGTGTTCTTGTTTTTTCGACGGCAGGCTTTTGTGTTGCGGCAAGTGACACAACGCAAGGATATGTGCGTATGGCAACATTCAAAGACATGATTTATGCACTGTTTCACATGAAAGAAATCAAGAACACCGAGTACATCGGGGAACCGAGCACGGATGAGTGGTCGGCTGACGATGAATACAAATTGGAAGACACCTTTGTTCTGCAAAAGGAAGAAGGCAAGGATTTTGTGATTCTCAACTTCACGGACACGCACTTTGCAGACTACGATTACCGCGCATTCACGGCATTTTTGTCTTCGGCAACCATGAAAAGACTTGTAAAAAAGGTGCAGCCCGATCTCATCACCGTCACCGGTGACATCGTGTGCACCGACTCCACCGTTTTTGCAGTCAAACGCATCACCGACCTGATGAATTCCTTTGAAACACCGTGGGCACCCGTGTTCGGCAACCATGATGCAGAAGGCAACTGCGATGCAAATTACCTTGCCGACATCATGATGCAAAGCCCGTATTGCCTGTTCAAAAAAGGGGATCCGTCCATGGGTTGCGGCAATTATATCATCAACATCTGCGAGGGTGAAAAGGTGGTCAACTCCATTCTTATGATGGATACACACAAATCACACCTGAACGAAACGCAGATCGAATGGTACAAATGGGCGGCAAAAGGTATTCAGTCCGTCACGGGAAAGCCGACCGAAACCACCGTTTTCTATCACATTCCCAATGCGGAATATCAGTTTGCTTACGATGCCGCTTGGGACACTGAAAACGAAACATGGCGTGACGGTTTTGCAGCCTCGGGCGAATGCAACGAAAAAATCTGCTGTCCGCGCGATGCAGACGGCAATCCCGTCCCCAACGGCTTCTTTGAAGCGGTCAAGCAAGTCGGTACCACCAAAAACATATTCTGCGGTCATGAACATATGAACAATTTCTCCATTCTTTATGAAGATGTGCGCATGACCTATACACTCAAGGTCGGCGTGGCATCGGGATTTCAGTTCGGTTTCAACGGCGGTACAAAGATCGTCATCGCCGACTCGGGTGTCAGTTTTGAACATCTTTACTCTCTCTGAGCAAGGCATAAGACCGCAACAGCTGCACGGCATTTTTGCACACACACGGCCAGTATTCACTGATTGCGGCAACTTCATTTGCATTCGGCTCATACAACGCACCGAATTCCGCCAGCACGGCTGTCAGGCGCAGACGTTGCTCTGTTGCAGGATATAACAGCAAACGGAACACCCCGCCCTGCAGATACAGATCGGCACGGCAGTCCGTCCCGCTTGCACAGACCGCCCGCAACAACGCATCGGCACTGTCGGTTTCAAACAACAATGTGCCGTCCGTTTTTACGGATTTCGATCGTTTTACTTTGTTTTTTGTGTGCGGGTATAATGTAAAATCAAGAATACATCCGCCGTCCCCGTCGGGTCGGGCTTCAATGAGCATCCGACCCGAAAGATCAATATTGCATCCCAGGGTGCTGCCTGCTTCATCAAGCACCGTCCACAGCACACGGCGGGTTTCGGTATTGGCATAATCCAGATTTTCGTATGTAATATCAAGAGCCTGCATTTCATCGCGGCTCAGTTGAACCTCTATTCCGTTTTCACTCAGCATTCTGCATTGCACGGTTTTTACCACTCCTTAAAACTATCTGTTTTCATTTTATTCTTATGCCTTGTCAGGCGCAATGCAAAAAAAATGGAAACTATGAAAGGATTCTTGCATGGCATTTGAAACACTGCGCAACACCGTCTATTTTCTGCGTGAAAATTTGCGTCAGCGCAAAGAAAACCGCAAGCCCGGTCAGCGCAACTACATGAAAAAAAAGCAGGTAAGCCCCACGGCCGATCCGCAATACCGCACGCTTATTGAAAAAGCCGCTGACAAAAAAGCACCCTTTGCCGAAAAGACAAAGGGCTATTACCGTTTCAGCCGTGAGTTTCCCGACCGTGTGGATGCCGAAGGGTATCGTATCAACGAACAAAACGATGACAAACCGCTTTCGCACCGCGGTCTTGTGTTGCTGACAATTGCCCTGCCGATTCTTTTTGCCGTCGGCTTTGTGCTGACCGACACAGCGCTTGAAATTTCCGATGCACCGCCACCGGAAGTGCCGTCGATTGAAGAAGAAAACATTTCCGTGGACAATCAATTCGGTGAAGTGACCACCCTGCCGCAGGACGATTTCGGCGAAAACGCAACGGACGAATTCATTCTGCCGACAGACGTACCGATCGAAGACATTCCGACGGAAGACACAACGCTGTTTATTCCTCCCCCGCCCGAAACCACCACCGGCTTTGCGGATGCCCCCGTGGAAGACGGTCAGTTCGGAACGCAGGAAGATGTATGGGGTTAAAAATGAAACGGATTTTACTGTATTTAAAACCCTATCGTCTGCGGATGGCGGCGGGCTTTCTTGTCAAAGTCACAGGGACGGTGGCAGAACTGTTTCTGCCTTATATTCTGACGCACATTCTCGAAAATGTAATCATTGAGCAAAACATCGGCAAAATTGTATTTTACGGCGTTGTCATGGTAATTTTCAGCATCATTGCGTGTTTGGGCAACATCATCGCAAACCGCATGGCGGCCAAAGTGACCACCCGTTTTTCCAAAGCCATGCGCAAAGAACTGTTCAGCAAAACTTTGTATCTATCCGCAACAGACACGGACAAGTTCACCATCCCCTCGCTTGAATCACGCATCACCACCGACACCTACAATGTGCAAAATTTTATCGGCATGATGCAACGCATGGGAGTACGTGCCCCGATTCTGCTCATCGGCGGAACGGTGCTGACGATGCTGATGGACTCCGCGTTATCGCTTGTTATGCTTGCAACATTGCCTGTTATTTTTGCAACCGTGTACGGCATTTCCCGAAAAGGTGTTCCGCTGTACAGCGATGTGCAAAAAAGCGTGGACGGCATGGTGCGTGTTGCACGTGAAGATATTCAGGGCATCCGCGTAATCAAGGCTCTCTCCAAAAATGACCACGAAAACCGCCGTTACGACCGTGTCAACCGCGAACTTTCTGCCCGTGAACGCAAGGCAGGCACCATTATGGGTATTGTTAACCCCGTGATGACCCTGCTTATGAATTTAGGCATTGCGGGCGTTGTTGCCGTTGCCGCCTACAGGGTAAAAAGCGACCTGACAAGCCCTGCCACCGTGATTGCATTCATGCAGTATTTTACCCTTATTTCCATGGCAATGATGTCACTGTCGCGCATGTTTGTGATGTACACAAAATGTGCCGCATCAGCAAACCGCATTTCGCAGGTTCTTGACACCCCCGACCGCTACACGGTCACCCCCGACACAAACCCGACCGACAACGCTCACGTCACCTTTTCCGATGTCGGCTTTTCCTACTTCGGTAAAAGTAAAAATCTTGAAAATATCTCATTTTCGTTGCAAAAAGGACAACGGCTCGGCATCATCGGTGCTACGGGCAGCGGCAAATCCACCCTTATTCGATTGCTTCTTCGTTTTTACGAGCCCAACGAGGGTGAAATCCGCATAAACGGAAAAAATATTACCTCTTACAGCCGTGAAGACCTGACGAACAGGATCGGTGCATCCCTGCAGAACGGCTTTATTTATGCCGATACAATTGCTGAAAACATCCGTTTCGGCAGAGAAATATCCGACGAAGACATCCGCCGTGCCGCCGAAATTGCACAGGCACACGGTTTTATCAGCGACATTCCCGACGGCTATGGCCATCTGCTTTCCGCCAACGGCACAAACCTGTCAGGCGGGCAACGGCAAAGAGTTCTGCTTGCCCGTGCACTGGCAGGCAATCCCGATATTCTGATTTTAGACGATTCCTCGTCCGCTTTGGACTATAAAACGGATGCACTGCTGCGGCAGGCACTCGATGCAAACTTAACAGATACAACCGTCATTACCGTGGCACAGCGTGTCAGTTCCGTCAAAAACTGCGATCTGATTCTTGTTCTTGAAGACGGCAGAATCATCGGCAAAGGTACGCATAACGATCTGCTTGAAACCTGCCTTGCCTACCGTGAGATCAGCGATTCACAGATGGGAGGTGCTTTTGTTGACTGAGAAAAAAGAAAAGACACCCGTGCGCAAACGCGATAACAAAGGCATTTTCATACGATTGGGAAAATACGTGTTGCAACAATGGCACTTATTTATACCTGCCATTGTGTTCACGCTTCTTTCCAATCAGCTTTCCCTGCTGGGCCCTCGCTATTCGGGTGCGGCAATTGATGCGATTGAACTTGCAAGCGGTGTCGATTTTGATGCGGTGTGGGTGAATGTCATCAAAATGATCGTCTGCTATGCGCTGTCGGCAGGGCTGTCCTACATCCTTGCGGTGATTATGATTCACTTAAGCCAGAAAATCACTTACAAAATGCGAAAAGAGTTGTTTGAAAAGCTCAACACCCTGCCTGTCAATTATTTTGACACCAATCACACGGGGGACATCATCAGCCACCTGTCCTACGACATAGACACCGTCAACAGCACCCTTTCGCATGACCTTGTGCAGGTTATGACAAGCATTTACACCGTCATCGGCTCGTTGATTTTCATGTGGAATATTTCAAAGCCGATGATCCTCATTTTTGTGTTCACCGTGCCCGTTTCGGTGCTGTTCACCCGCTACCGTTCCAAAAAGGTGCGGCCGCTGTTCAGCAAACGAAGCAAAAAATACGGCGAGCTCAACGGCTATGCGGAAGAAATGCTGTCGGGTGCAAGAAGCATCGAAGCCTACGGCAGGCAGGATGTGATTTCCGACCGCTTCAACAAACGCAACGAAGAAGCCATGGATGCCTACTACAATGCCGAATACAGTGCGGCATTGCTGTTCCCGAGCATCAACCTCATCAACAACATTTCCATTGCGCTGGTTGCCATTTTCGGCGGTATTTTGTATATGAACTCACAAAGCGGTGCCGTGGCGGCGGGGTCTGCCATGTTCATCACATTAGGCGGCGTGGCACAGTTTGTGCAATACTCCCGCAAGTTTGCAGGGCCGATCAACGAATTTTCAAATATTCTGCATGAATTTCAGTCGGCATTCTCGGCGGCGGAGCGGGTGTTCCGTATTCTCGATGAACCGAGCGAACCTACCGATGCAGAAGATGCACAACCTCTTGAAAATGTGCGGGGTGAAGCGGTGCTTGACGATGTGTCCTTCGCTTATGTGCCCGAAAAACCAATCCTCAAACACATTTCCGTAACGGCACAACCCGGCACAACCGTTGCCATCGTAGGTCCGACAGGGGCAGGAAAAACAACGATCATCAACCTCTTGATGCGCTTTTACGATCCGCAATCGGGCGAAATCCGCATTGACGGCATTCCGTCCATGCAAATTAAACGTGCAGACCTACGTAAGAGTTTTACCATGGTATTGCAGGATACATGGCTGTTCCACGGCACGGTGTTTGAAAACATTGCCTACGGCAGAGAAGATGCAACAGAAGAAGAGGTCCGTTCCGCCGCAAAAGCCGCCAGAATCGACCGTTATATAGAGAGTCTGCCCGACGGATATGACACGGTTTTATCCGATGACGGGGTGAACATTTCAAAGGGGCAAAAACAGCTCATCACCATTGCCCGTGCCTTTTTGTCGGATGCCCCCATGCTGATTCTCGACGAAGCGACTTCCAATGTTGACTCAAGAACCGAAATACAGATCAGGGATGCCATGAACGAGCTGATGCAGGGCCGAACCTGCTTTGTGATCGCCCACAGACTTTCCACCATTCAGAATGCCGACACCATTCTTGTGGTGCAGAACGGTGAAATCACCGAGCACGGCAACCACGAAGAACTGCTGCAACTCGGCGGATTCTACAGCACACTCTACAATTCACAGTTTACATAACAAAAAACTTCCGATCTGCATTGACAAATCGGAAGCAATTGACTATAATATAACCGTAGAGGCTACCGTTTAAAGCGGTTAGTGTCTTAGTTGTTAAATTTTTTTATTGAACAACCGTCACCGGCCAGGGTGGCGGTTGTTACCTTTTTGCTTAAACTTGATATGTATAGTAAAAGTAAAATTACCAACATGAAAAGTCAAAGTTACAGGCACATGTCTCACCTCCTTTCGGAGGAATTGACACCAACCGCCCTAAGCCGCCTCTACGATCAGGTCAAATATACCGCTTGTATCGATATTTGTCAATATTTCGGAAAAGATAAAAATAAACTTCCGATCTGCATTGACAAATCGGAAGCAATTGGCTATAATGTAACCGTAGAGGCTACCGTTTAAAGCGGTTAGTGTCTGATTGTTAAATATTTTTTGTTAAACAACCGTCACTTGGCAGAGTGGCGGTTGTTGCTTTTTACCTTAATTCTTATTGTAATCGTTATGTTACAAATATGGAATGTTAAAGTAATGGGCATATGTCTCACCTCCTTTCGGAGGATCTGACACCAACCGCCTTTTAAGCCGCCTCTACGATCGGAATTATTATATTCCGACAAGCGGATTTTGTCAATATTTCGGAAAAAGTTTGTTAATTTGTATTGACAAGTAAAACAGAATGTAGTATATTCAAAGTAAAATAGAACAAATGTTCTTTTTTAATAAGGAGATTTGCATGAACCCGTATATTCATTGTCCGTCTTATGAAACAGAAAGTTTTATGCTGCGCCTTGTTTCTCTGCACGATGCCGAAGACCTTTTGAAATGTTATGCAGACAAAGAGTCGGTCGCACGGATGAATGCTGATGCATGCACAAGCGGTTTTTATTTTGAAAGCGTTGCAGAAATGGAAGCGGCAATTTTATTCTGGCTGTCGGAATATGAACAACAGCGATATGTGCGTTTTGCCGTAGTGGACAAAAGTATCGACAAGGCAATCGGTACGGTTGAAATTTTCGGTGGCGAATTTGGTGTATTGCGGATTGACTTATGTTCTGCGTATGAAACACCGACATATTTCAGTGAGTTGTTGACCTGCGCCGTGCATCATTTTTATACGGATTTTGATGTGCGGACCATGTGCATCAAGGTGCTGCCTGCATTTGCCATGCGCACCGACACGGTAAAAAAGTTCAGTTTTGTTCTGACCAATGATTTCCGTCCCGGTGGTTATTATTATGCAAGAAAAAGACGCTCCCCGATCGCATATTGCGGCCTTGCCTGCTGCGTATGTGAGCACGATGCAACCTGTGTCGGCTGTCAGGAAGGCGGCTGTGAAATGCACGGATGGTGCAAAAACTACAACTGCTGCAGACAACAAAATCTGAACGGTTGTTGGGAATGTGTTGACTTTCCGTGCAACGGTTCTATGCTTGACAAAATGCGTATCAGGGCATTTGCTGCTTTTGCAAAACAGTATGATGTTCATTCACTTGCTGAATGTGTATTAAAAAATAAACAAAAGGGTATCAAATATCACTATCAAGGAAAGTTGATTGGTGATTATGATAAATGCGACAATGAAGAAGAAATTTTCAGAATGTTACAAAATGAATAATTGACAAAAGCCGTCACAAGCGGTATACTTATGCCGATCGTAGAGGCGGCTTAAAAGGCGGTTGGTGTCAATCCTCCGAAAGGAGGTGAGACAAATGCCCATCACTTTGACTTTTCATGTTGGTAATTTCACTTTTACTATACATATCAAGTTTAAGCAAAAAGGTAACAACCGCCACTCTGCCAAGTGACGGTTGTTAATGCAAAAATACCATTAACATAAGGCACCAACCGCTTTAAACGGTAGCCTCTACGGTTATATTATAATCATTTTCACCCGGTTTGTCAATGCAAATCGGTTTTATTTTTTATTCTGCGTTTTCGCTGCCGTGGCGGCGGGATTGCAATTCGGCAAGAATGCGGGAATGCTCTTTGTTGGTCAAGGCATAATTGCGAATGGGGATGACCGACAGGAACAGACCGATTGCGGGCGGAATGGAGCACAGGAAGAACATGGCGGCTGCGTATTCGGGATAGTCATATTTGAACGACGCACCGTTGTAAAGCGCATTGTTGAGTTCTTCGACCGCACTGCCCGAGAAACCGACGACGGCATAAACAACACCGGAAATAATGGAAGCAATACCGGTGGAAAGTTTTGTGATGAAGCTCTGCCCCGAGAAGAAAACACCGTCGGGACGAACACCGTGCAGGTATTCTTCGTAGTCGACCGTATCGGCGATCATAACAGACTGCAACACGTTCAAAGCCCCCTGTCCTGCACCTGCAACGGCAAAGAGAACGGCATTGACAACCAGCCAGACGGGCTTGTCGAGGTCGGTGGGAGCGATCAGATAAACCACAAACACCAGTGCAAAACCGATTGCGGAAATGACGGTGGACAAGATCATAAGTGTCTTCTTCTCATACTTCTGCGCAAGGCCGGGAATGAAGAGCATGATCGCAAACTGACCGACCATCATACCGCCGCCGAGAATGACCATATAAAGAACGTAATCGCCGTGGTAGTCGCCGAAGTAGTAAGCAAGCAGTGTCATGGCAACATTCATAAGAAGCTGAATGGGGCTTCTGAGCACGCCGGAAATGAGCTGCTGACGGAACGGCTTGTTGCTCCACATCAGTTGGAAATTTTCTTTGAGTGTATAGTGTCTTTCGGAAGACGCAACACGTTCTTTTGTGAACAGACCTGCCAACTGGAACAGACCCGAGCCGATGATCGACATGACAACGGCAACCAGAATAAAGCCCTTTTGCTGACCGTCGGCAAGTTGTTCCGGGGTTGCATTTTCGGGAGTCAGCATACTGCCGACAGCCTGCGAAATGGGAACAATTGCCGCAAGCACAAGACCGCCGCCGATGCCGGCTGCAACTCTTGCGAGCGCCAGAATTTTAGAACGGTCTTTTGCATCTTCCGTCATCAGTGCCGTAATGCCCCACAACGGAATGTCACCGACGGTATAGCACATACCCCACAGAATGTAGGAAATAGCAGCCCAGCCGATAATAAAGGCATTGCGTGCGGCATCGCCGCCTTCAACATAGCGGCCATTGATGAACGTAAGAATGGTAATGATGCAGATTGCCGCCGGACAGAAAATCAGATACGGACGGCATTTGCCCCACTTGGTACGGGTGCGGTCAACAATAGAACCCATCATCGGGTCATTGAAAGCATCCCATACACGAGCGATCGTCATAAATGTGCTGATGGCGATGGCAGGCAGAAAAATAACGCTCTGGAAATAGAAATACAATCCCGTACCGATGATATTGTAGATCATGTTCTGACCTGCAAGACCGATGAGGTACATGATGCTTTCTTTTTTGGTATAGGTATTGAGTTTGTTCGGATCGGGCAGTTTACCCATAAGATGACCTCCTTTTTTTTGGTTCCTCACAGAAAGTTGTTTCATAAAAAATGCAAAATGCAAAATTAAAGGAATGGCGTTGCCATTATAGAATGATGTAATTTGCAGTTTTGCCGTTGCAATTTTCAGTTTGATCTGATTCATTGTATTCAATATCGCATTATTCATTATAATCGGAGCCACAACGACCCGATAATTTTGCATTCTGCATTGTGCATTTTGCATTCAGAGTTTCTCCGCAAAACCTCCCGTGAGGCAGTTTTTATGATCGCTTATAAAGTGTATTGAACCGTCTAAATTTCATTCGGTCGATACCGTTGAGCTGATCGGCAGTCACACGGTACTGCCAGTTGCCGTCAGCTTTGCCGGGGATGTTCAGTCTTGTGTCCGAACCGTAACCCAACAGATCCTGAATCGGCAGAATCAAAGTGCCCGCATGGCTTGCGAACATGGTGCGCAGAACCGCATCGTAGCCTCTGTCCCAATCGGGCGAAGTGTAGCCGCAGTATTCGAGCATATTTTTTCTGCGTTCTGCATCCAATTCCCAGACATAACCGAGCAGTGTGTTGTTGTCATGTGTTCCCGTGTAAGCAATGCAATTATTGGGATAATTGTGCGGCTTATGGGGATTGTCATCATCCCCGAGGAAGCCGAACTGGAACACACGCATGCCGGGGAATTTACTGTATTCCACAAGGTCAATGACTTCCTGCGTGATCTCGCCGAGGTCTTCGGCAATGACAAAATGCTTGTCATCGGTGATTTCATGCAACATATCCACAAATGCCTTACCGGGACCCTTGACCCACTTGCCTTCCCTTGCGGTTTCGGCATCGGCAGGAATGCGCCAATAGGATTCAAGTCCGCGGAAATGGTCGATGCGAACACCGTCAAAAAGATTGAACATGTGCTTCATGCGTGCTCTCCACCAAGAGAAGCCGTCTTTTTCCATCTTCTCCCAGTCATACAGCGGATTGCCCCACAACTGACCGTCCACGGCGAAATAATCGGGCGGACAACCTGCCACGGCGGCAAGATTGCCTTCTTCGTCCAATTGGAACAATGTGCGATTGCCCCAGACATCGCAGGAATCAAAATCGACATAAATCGGAATATCCCCGATGATCTGAATACCCTTATTATTGGCATAATCCTTGACCTTTTTCCACTGACGGAAAAATTCATACTGCGTAAACTGCCACATGAACAACTCGTCGGGGTCGATCTGCGTGTTTTCCCACTGTGTCCACGGTTTCTGCGCATTGGCGGCTTTGAATGCCATAAATTCACAGAACTGTGCAAGATAAGGATTTTCCGCAATGAATGCTTCCACCTTTTGGCGGTCATTGCAACGCTTGGATGCATTGCGCAGCAAATCGAAACGGGTATGGAACAACCTTACATACTCACAGCTGTAAGGGGTGTTCTGCTTTGCATTTTCGCGTTCTTCAAGGGTGATAAGCCCCTGCTGAAACAGTTCATTCAGATCAATAAAATAAGGATTCCCGCCGAATGCGGAATAGGATTTGTAAGGCGAATTGCATTCGTCCACCATACAGAACGGCAACACCTGCCAATAAGAAAATCCGCAGTCTGCCAGAAAATCAACAAAATTCAATGCTTCTTTTCCGAAACTGCCGCAGGAAAATTCACCGTTGAGGGTGGAAACGGGAAGCAAAACACCGCTTTTTCTTTTCATAAACGCCTCCGAAAACAATATAAGTACTATTTTATTATATTACCACCTTACACCGTAAAAAGCAAGCACTTATTGGCTGTTTTGTAAAAATATTCCAATTCAATCGTTTATTTTTTGTCAATTATAACAATGATTTGACATTTGCAGTCTTTTCGCGTATACTGTAAGTGCATCAATGAAAGGTAGATTTGACTTATGATTGATTTCTGCAAGTATGTAGATGTGTTTCACGGTTGTGACGAGATCGACCTGCCTGCGCCGCAAGGTGTTGCCGCCACATGGAAATTCATAAAAGGTATCACCGGCAACACAAACCCCGGTGCGGCTTTGCCGTTCGGCAAATATTCCTGCTGTACCTATACGGCGGGTTATCCGACGGGCTACGGTGACCATCTTCCGAACTCTTGTCCGCAGGATTTCAGACGCAGTGCCGAATGCAGAAAGTTTTTGGGGCTTTCGCATTTTCAGCAAAGCGGTACGGGTGCGATTGATTATTATTACAATTACTGCATCATTTCTCCGTTTTTCGGCGATCCCGCCGCTTTCAACGGAACGGACATTGAAGATGAATACGCGCAGCCCGGCTATTATGCCGTAAAGACCGCCGACGGCATTTACAGTGAAACCACGGTTTCCACGACAAGTGCCTACCACCGTTTTCGTTTTCCGAGTGAAAACGGGGTTCTCGCGGTGGATTTCACCAATGACGGACTGCTTAAAAAGAGCGAACGCGATTATGCGAGACCCGAATCGGGCCTTATACGCATTGTTTCGCCGACCGAAGTATATGCTGAAATCGTGCTCAGCGGTCTGCCCACCTATTTCTGCCTGCAACTGAAAAATGCAAGAGCGGTTTCCCTGTTGCAGAACAATCGTTACATTGCGGGCAAAGAAATTCTGTTCGGTAAAACCGAAGACACGTTCGGTGTTCTTATCGAAGCCGATGGTGAAACGGTGGAAACAAGGCTGTCCGTTTCCATTAAAAATGCGACCTTTGCACAGGCAGATCTTGCCGTGGACGACGGCGGATTTGATGACGTGCGCAATGCCGCTTATGAAAAATGGAACGAAGCGCTGTCCCGTATTGCCATTGAAACCGATGACGAACGGCAGAAAAATATTTTCTATTCCAATCTGTATCACACCCTCATCAAACCCTGCTCGCGTTCGGGGGAAAGCCCGCTGTGGGAAGACAAGGCGTTCTGCGTGGACTTTGCGACGATGTGGGATATTTACAAAACACAGCTTCCGCTGGTGTTTTCGCTGTATCCCGGAATTGCAAAAGAGATCGTTGACACCATCATCCTGTGCGGTCTGCACACGGGGCAACTGCCGCACACGTTTTTACTGACAAAGGGATGTCATGTGCCGTCCGATCAGGCTTGTATGCTCGCCGAACACAGCCTTGCCGATGCCTGTTTCAGAGGCATTCCCGCTGACTGGAAAGCCGCCTTACGGGCAATTGTCAAGGACTTGAAACGTGAACATTACGCCGACATTATAGCGGGAGTCATCCCCAACCGCCTGACCCATTTCTTAGATGTCTGTGAAGCCTGTGCGGCGGTTGCAGACATTGCCGAAAGTCAGAACGAAACCGCCCTTGCAGGGGAACTGCGCGCTTTTGCCGACACATGGACAGATGCATACGACCCCGCAACGGGTTATATTTACGCAAACCATGATTATTATGAGGGCAATTACCGCAATTATTCCTTCAGACTCCTGCGTGACATGGACAAACGAATAGAACTTGCAGGCGGTGTCGAAGCCTTTGTAAAGCAACTTGACAATTTCTTCGGATTCACAGAAGAAGACGAGCACTCCGGCTGTTTTGAGGGATTCAATAATGAATCCGACATGGAAACACCCTATGCCTACCACTACGCAAAACGATATGACCGTCTGTGCGAAGTGTTGGCGGCCGGTGAAGACAGCATGTTCACTACAGGCAGAGGCGGACTACCCGGCAACAACGACTCGGGCGGTACATCGTCCTGCCATATCTGGAATTGCCTCGGTATTTTCCCCGTTACGGGGCAGAATTTAATGCTCATCGGATTTCCGAAATACGAAAAAACCGTTCTGAAACTACACAACGGCAACATTTTGACGATTGAAAAACAGGGCAAGGGCATTTACACAAAATCCGCTACCCTCAACGGCGAAGACCTGCCCGACCTTCGATTCAGTGTTACGGACATGATGAACGGCGGTGTGCTTTGCATTGTTTGTGAAGAAGAATAAAGGAGTTTTTTGCATGAAACAGAATTTTAAAAGCTGGCTGTATGCGTTCTGGCAGTTTACATGGGGACTGCCGCAGAATGTTGTGGGACTGCTTTTCTTTCTTGTGCTGTCCCCCTTCGGCAAGGTCAGATTGTTCCACAACTGCCTTGTAACGGATATTCATCTGAAAAAGAAAAGCCTCGGCGGCATCACAATGGGCATGTTCGTATTTCTGTTTTTGTCGGACGAAACATACGAAAAACGCCCCGATTATGTGCACGACCTGACCATTCACGAATTCGGACACACCGTGCAAAGCCTGATTTTAGGGCCGTTCTGGCAACTGTTGATCGGACTTCCCTCGTTCACCTGGGCAAACCTTGTGTGGAAGTATTTTCTGAAAAAAAAGCATTCATACTACTGGCTTTATTGCGAAGGCTGGGCAAATGTGCTCGGCTGTAAGGTCAGCAAAGAGGAATTCCGCACCGAGCATTTCCGCAACCACGGAAGGTACGACAAACCGATGTAACTGAAAAAAATTTGGGTATACCCGAAAAATTTTCAGTAAAATAACAAAAAACACCGATGAGGGGTCGGATTCGATTCCTCATCGGTTATTTTTTCAGAAATGCAGACTATTCGGATCGAGCAGAAAATCAAACAGACGCATCAGGTAAATTCCGTTTTCCGTATAATGAGAACGGGAGAGGTCTTTGACAATGATGATTTTTTTAAAAGAATCATCGATTCTGACAAGCGAATTCTGCTCTTGTTCCAGTTTTTCTTTTGTCGGAACGGAAAGTGCCGATTGAATATAATACCGTTTATCGGACAAATTACAGACAAAATCGACCTCCGCCTGTTTCAGAACACTCTTTTTGCTGTTTTCAGACGAATAATACTCCACAATGCCGACATCCACATTGAAGCCGCGGATGCGCAATTCGTTGTATATAACATTTTCCATTGCGTGGGTTTCCTCGGTCTGCCTGAAATTCAGACGCGCATTGCGCAGGCCTATATCGGTAAAATAATACTTTGACGGTGTGTTGATATACCGTTTGCCTTTGATATCATACCGTTTTGCCTGCTCAATCAAAAATGAATCAACAAAATGGTCAAGATAATTTTTTATTGTTTCAGGGTGTATTTGCACCTGTTTGACGGATTTGAATGTATCTGACAATTTTTTCGGATTTGTGAGCGACCCGATGGCAGAGGAAAGAATATCAAGCAATTCCGCAAGCTCGGCATCGCTGCGGATGTTATTGCGTTCGCAGATGTCTTTTATATATGTTTCGGTAAAAATATCCTTCAGATAATTCGATTTGTCTTCTTCTGTTGAAAATGCAAACAGTTTGGGCAGACCGCCGAAATTGATATATTGATTCCATCCCTGCTCAACCGAATCGTCAAAAGCGGTCATGAACTCGCTGAACGAAAGCGGCGCAATATGAATCTGATCACCTCTGCCGCGGAATTGCGTAATGATATCCTTCGACAGGAATTTGGCATTGCTGCCCGTAACGAAAGTATCTGCATTTTTGATGTGCAGAAAACTGTTCAGCACATCCTCAAATTCAGGCACCATCTGCACCTCATCCAGAAGAATATAATACATATCTTCATCTTTTACAAAATCATGCACATAGTCGCACAGATAATCGGGATCGCGGAACTTTTTATTTCGTCTGTCATCCAGTGCAATTTTCAGAATATGATCCTCGCGCACACCGCCAGACTGCAGATGCTTGTAAAACAGCTCAAACAAAAGATAGGACTTTCCGCATCTGCGCATACCCGTAATGACTTTTATCATTCCGTTGTGCTTGTGGCGGATGAGTTTATTCAGATATAAATCTCTCTTGATTTCCATATTTACATCACCATCAGAAATTTTTCAGGTAAACCCGATTTATTTTCAATAAGATTATATCCGTTAAACCGTAAAAAATCAATAGTTTACTGAAAATTTTCAAGGTACGCCCGAAAAATTTTCAGTAAAACAGCAAAAAAACAGCCGATAGGGGTCAGAACCCATCGGCTGTTGCTTATATTTTATTTCTCGTATTCGTCAAACCTGGTAAGATATTCACGGTCTTTCATAAATTCCTGCTGTGCGGCTTTGTCGGCAAAGGTGTCGGGGATTTTGCAGCGAAGCAGAACCACAGTTTCGGGGGCGGTATCCTTGCGTTCAATGGTGCCCTCGGCATCGGCATACAGATCGTTTGTGGGATCAAACTGTGCATCGAGATCGACAGGTGCGAACACAAAATCGTGGTCAGAGAACATCATCATGTCCGTAATGACCACGGCCGTCCACCGTTTGCCGTCCTCATACGCACTGAATTCTCCTGCACCTTCCAGACACATATTCATTCCCCACGGATTGTAGCCTGCCACATAGCGGTGCCAATGGAACCACGGGTCTGTTTCTTCGTTCATAGACTGTCCGTCTGCACGGCTGATTTCAAAAATTGCAAAATACGCATCCGTGACCTGCCATTCAAATTGAAGTTCCGACACATTTGCAATTGACCCGCTGATGATTTTGTTGCGAAGCCACTGCCCGGGAACAATGCTGTCAAGGGTGAACACATAGTCACCGCCTTGCTGTGAAACACCGATTTCAACTGCATTTTCGTAGTCCATAAGAACCGGATATACTTCGTCTTTTGAGAATTTATCATCACTTGCGGCGAGTTTTTCTTTGAATTCGTCAACACCGATCGCCTCGGTTGCGTTTTGTGCACTGTCAAAAAGTTGTTCTCGCCATTCGGGGCTGAGTACGGCATATTTCGCTGCCGCACCGACTGCAACGGCAAGACAGACAAACACCGTCAGCACCGTACACACGGTTGCGATCTTTTTGCGGCGGCTTTTTTGCCGTCTGCGATAGTTTTCCACCTCTTGGGTGACAATCGAAATCATTTCCTTATTGGATTTCATCTGCAAAACCCTCCTTGATCAATTGTTTTTTCAGTGCCTGCCTTGCTCTTGAGACCAGAACTTCAATATTGTGCACACTCTTTTCCATAACGGCGGCACTTTCCTTGTTGGAAAGACCTTCGAAATAGGTAAGCCACAGAATTTGACGGTATTCGGGTTTGAGTTTTCCCATTACTGCGTGCACATTTTGTGCGGTCTCATCTGCAAAATACTGTTCTTCGACCGATAATGCATCGTCGGGGATCAGCAAGCAATCCTCAAAAGCCAGCGGTACCGTTCTTTTTTGCCTTTTGAGATATTGCAGAGCATTGTTTTTTGCAACCGTATACAGCCATGTTTTGAAGGATGCCGTCGGCTTGTAGTGCGGTTTTTTGGTAAAGATCCTGACAAAGGTCTGCTGTGTCAGTTCTTCTGCAAGTTCGTCATCGCCTGTGATCTGTTGCAAAAACAGTTCGAGACCTGCCCGGTATTCTTCAATGATCTCTGCAATCGCCTTGTTGTCTCCTGCTAAAAAACGGCGGTAGCTACCTGCACCGTTATCCATGCAATGCACCCCTTTTCGAGAATCGGTTTCAAGCACCTTTCACCCATTAAACATCTGAAAGCCAAAAAACCTCACACCAAAACGATTCAAAAATAAATGATTATCAATTTTCGATCGCAAGCCGTACACGGTCGATAAGACCTTCCTCGTAAATATCACTGTATAAAAACCCCCATACATACACAGCATCATCGGCAGGATGCGCCGGGGGGTCTATTCCGCAGCTGACCGCATGGAAAGAAAATCCTGCCTGATCGGCTGTCTTTTTCAATGCAAGCAAAATCTCACACATGCGTTCAACTGTGGCATTTTCATCACGGAAGCCAACACTCAGAACACCTGCTTTTGCAGCCAATTCGCATATATCATAGTCTGCATCCGTCTGCAGATCTTCCATTCGCAATACGCTGGACGGGTGTTCGGAATCCGTTTCTTCCGGACCGGCTTCAAAGTTTAATCTGCAGAAAGCATACGCAATTTCAGAAGGAAAAAAAGCACTGTCCATCACAGCATCACACAATTCATTATAGCTGTCGTTCAGCCGCTCAACCGTATTGCCGTGTCGCAGAACATCATCTTCATAGCTTGAATATGCCACTCTGCCGAAAAAATCCGTATCCACCCGAAAATGACGATCAAGACTACCCGGAACGGCACATTCAACAAGATACTCGGTATTATACCAGTCATATGCAACCTTCTTGATTTCATAGCCTTCCCCTGCATGGTTCTCAATTAAATAGTCCTGCGCACTTCTTTTGGCAAGTGCTTTTGAAACGGGATTTCCGACCATTACATTTGCAAAGAGACAAACTCCGCCAAGCAAACACAAGGCAAGAACAAACGCAAGAATTTTCAGTATTTTCTTTTTCATTTTCTTACTCCTTTCTCAGTGCATAATGAAAGAGTGCCGCGATCAGAATGCCTGCAAGAATAAATATGCAATAAATGCCGCTTAGGGTGACGGGTATAATCCGAACCCGTTTTTTACAGGCAGATTTCCGCCGATACTTCGTTAAAATCCTCGAAAATCCACAAAGGATTTTCTGCGTTTTGTGCCTCGTCTCGTCAAAAATCATCTCTGTAAAAAATCTTCGACCCGAAGACGAGGTATTTTTATTGGATTTTTGGGGTTGAAACCGCAGGAAGGCTGTCGCCTTTCAAGGGTGAAACGCCGAAAAGACTTAAAAATAGCCGTTTTCGGGCGGGTTCGGATTATATCCGTCACCCTAGCCACAGAATCATGTTCACCGTCTCAGGCAGAACATCAAAAGCATAAGCAAGACCGTCCGTCAGTCATACGCATGTTCACTTGCAATGCGAACCCGCTCAATCATGCCTTCCTCATATATATCGCTGTACAAAAATGCATACACAGCCACGCCGTCTGAATCCGGAGCATAACCCTGTTCATCAAACGGAAGATTCAGAGAACAGTCAACATCATAAAACGTGAGTCCCCTATCGTCGGCTGCCTTCTTCACTGCCAACAGAATCTCGCTCAGGCGTTCAACCGATACCGTCTCGTCATGCACGTTCAGATAAAGATGTCCTGTTGTTGCCCCCATTTCACGCAGATCATAATTTTCATCTGCCTGCAGGTCTTCCTGACGGAATGCAGAATGAGCATTTTGTGTATTGTAAGCATTGGCAAACTCCAGCTCTGCAAATCCCAAATGCGTATAAAAAGGAAGAAACTCTGCATTCTGAAACAGCGGCTCAAAGGACAGCATATACTCCCTGCTCAGACGCTCTACCGTGTTACCGTGCAGCAGGATATCATTTTCGTATGTTGTGTGAGAAATGTTGCCGAAGAAATCGGCATACAGCACAAAGTTCTTGTCAAGGCTGTCCGCGACGGCGGCTTTGATATAATAAGCACCGATTTTGAAATCATAATTATTGCTCACAATTTCATAATTCTCACCCTCATGATGCTGCGCAAGATACGTCTGCGCACTTTTTTTGGCAAGTGCTTTTGAAACAGGATTGCCGACAAGACCGTTTGCAATAAAACAGACTCCGCCAAGCAAACACAGGGCAAGAACAAACGCAAGTATTTTCAGTATTTTCTTTTTCATTTTCTTACTCCTTTCTCAGCGCATAATGAAAGAGTGCCGCGATCAGAATGCCTGCAAGAATAAATATGCAATAAATGCCGCTTAACCACAGAATCATGTTCACCGTCTCAGGCAGAACATCAAAAGCATAAGCAAGACCGTCCGTCAGCAACAGGAGAAGCGGCAACACAATGACCGCCTTCATGCGGAACGCAACATAACCGCAGACACCGCAAACAGGCATGATGACTGCATTGTACATCAGCATTGCATTTGCACCGTCACTCTTGACAACCCCCAGAAACAACAGCATCACCGTTAAGGCAAAGCACATGGCGGAAAGGGTGCGGTTGGCTTTTTTCATTATTTTTTTAAACGGTTTTATTTCGCTGTCGGCAGGCTTGTTGACTGCCCTTGTGCGATCGGACTCCTCTTTTTGCATCTGCTCGTATTCCGCATTGCAATCGGGACATTCATGCAAATGCAGACGAATGACATCTGCCGTTTCGTCGCTTACAAGGTCTTCGGCAAACAGCGGCAGAAGATCACGTATAACACAGCAATCAGTTTTCATTTTCCGTTCCCTCCAATCGTTCTCTGATTTGTTTTCTTGCACGGTGATAGGTGACACAAGCCCAGTTTTCGCTTTTGGCAAAAATCTGGCCGATCTGCTTGAAGCTCATATCCGCAAACACACGCCACATGAACACTTCCTTGTAAGGCTCGTCAATTTCATGCAGAATTTTGCGTATGCGCTCAGCTTCATCCGCACGCAGAAGCTGTTCCTCTGCCGTGTCCGAAAGATCGGGCAGGATCAGAAGCTCACTGTCCTGCAGGCTCTGCACCTTCTTCTGTTTTTTCAGATAAGAAAAATAACAGTTTTTGGCGATCTGACACAGCCAGACACGGATATCACATTCACCGCGGAAGTGATCCACGGAATGCATGGCCTTGAAAAAGGTGTCGCTTGTAATTTCTTCCGCGATGTGCTCATTGCCCGAAAGTCGTCGGATGTAAAGAAAAACATCATTGAAATAGTCCTCATACAGTTTTTCAAAATCGGTCACTCCATCACCTCCTTACACCTATAAGACTGTCGAAATCGAAAAATCTTACAACATTTTCAAAAAAGAAAAAAACGGCGCAGAAGCACCGTTTTGTCAGCTTATTCTCCGAATAAAAAGTTGAGCAATTCTTCCGTTTTTGAAAAATCGGGGACGACCGCGCTTGCACCCGCGGCAAGCAGCTTTTCGCGCTTGACGGGGTTGACGCCGTATTTTTTCTGCTCGTCGGTTGCGACAGCAACAGCATAACCGCCCAAGTTTGCAACCAGTTCGATTTCCACGGGGCCGTCACCGAAAGACAAAAGTTCTTCCCCTTTGATGCCGTTCTTTTCGAGTAAGGTTTTGAGCACCACTTCTTTGGAGCACTGCTCGGCGTGTTCGTCGAGTGCACCGTAAATATGTTCACCGAAGTAGGACTGCAATTTTAACAATCCTGCTTCTTCGCGCACCTGCGGCTGGTCGGTTCCGCTTGCGCAGTAAATGCCGATGTTGCGGTCAAGAAGGCCCTGCAAAAAGGCATAAGAGCCTATTACAAGCTGTTCTTCGGGGTCGATTTCTCCCTTGCCGAGGGCAATGCGCTTGCTGTCGATGCGAGCCATCAGACGGCGCAGATACTCGGTTTTGTATACCATGGGGTCTTCGGGCGTGCCGCCGCGTTTTTTGACTTCTTCCGCCAGTTGCATGCACTGAAAAATAGTCTGCTTGCCCGTCAGTGCATCCACAAATTCAGCAGCACAGGCATAAATTTCTTCTGCCGTTTCGTTCTGCCCGCCGGGTGTTTTGGCAAGTTCCTCGCAAAAATAGGGAATCATATCCTCACGCCATCCCTCACGAATCAGGCTCAATGTACCGTCAAAATCAAACAAAGCAGCTTTGAATGTTCTGCCCGTGGGCGGTGTGATGACTTCAATGGAAAAATTTTCGGCGGCTTTTTGTTGCAGTTCACGCATGGCTATACCCCTCATATTACAAATTCTGAAAAGAGTATAACAATATTTTTATCTTTTTGCAATGCTTAATTCAAATAATAAACAATTGCCGTTTCCCATTCACCTTCGGTCACCTGCTGTGTATCGGTCAAACGCCAGGTACCTGTCAGTTTTCCGTTCTCTAACTGTCCGTCTACAGCAAGCACCGCACCGTTTTCAGGGCTGTTTTCGGCTGTCAACAGTTCTTCTGCCGTAAACTGCTGCGGGTCATAGCGTACAATGCCGCATTTGTCCGCAAGTTTGTTTTCCGCAAGATAGCAAACGGCTTCCCGTTCACCGTCGGACAAATCCGCAATTCCCGTCAGATCGAGCGCAAGCCACTGTGCGGAATCAGGTACGTTTGCAAGCACAAAACGCAGAATCGGCGTGACAAGATCTTCCTTGGTTTCATCACAAGTGAAGGATTCGGTCAACTCAAACCGTGCGGGATACGTTTCAATGACGGTTCCGTTGTAGTGCAAAGTGATGTATGTTCCCGGAACAAGTTTGCTTTTATCCTGCGTTTCATCCATATATTTTTCCGGTAAGGTATAAAGACCTGCCGTTTTACCGTTGGTTTTATTTTCAGTGACAAGCAGAGTATCCCCCATATCGGCAACAATCAGACCATAGAAAATATCAGCCCCCGGAAGCAAGGCTGAAACCTCATCCGTCGCCGGTACAACTTGTGTCGGATCCTGCTGTGCATCTCCACAGGCTGTTGCGGCAATCAGCAAGCAAAAAATAAAACCAAAGATCAGAACTTTTTTCATAGGATTTCCTCCCGAAACAGATTTTTCATGTATAAGAGTACACCAAAACCGATTTTGTTGCAAGGAAAATTTGAAAAATCTGCTTTACTTTTTCTTTTGTTTGTATTATATTAGTTATATTATGGAGTAATATTCTCTTAAATTGAGAGGTTAATTGTTATGGATTACGAAAAATTAGCAGCCCTGCTGTTTCCCGATGTCACAAAGACACCCGACGATTTTGAAGCGATTTATCCGCCGAGAAATCTGCCTGAGGGTGCAAGAGTGACCCGTTTTGCCCCTTCACCGACAGGCTATATGCACATCGGCGGTCTGTTCCAGGCAATCACAGACTGTTTTGTTGCACATCAGACCGGCGGTGTCGCCATGCTTCGTATTGAAGACACGGACAAGAAACGTGAAGTTGTCAACGGTGTGAAAGCCATTGTGGACGGATGCACGGCATTCGGTGTCAACTTTGACGAAGGTGCAACGGGCGAAGGCACCGAACAGGGTGCATACGGCCCCTACACACAGAGTCAACGTGTTGAAATTTACCACACCGTGGCAAAAAGCCTTGTACAAAAGGGTTTTGCCTATCCCTGTTTCTGTTCTCCCGAAGACATCGCAGACATGAAAGAACGGCAGGAAGCCGAAGGTGCACAGATCACGGGTTATTTCGGCAAATGGGCAAAGTGCCGTGAATTGACTTACGAAGAAATTGAACAGAATATCAAAGACGGCAAAAGTTGGATGCTTCGTCTTCGTTCCCTCGGCAAAGAAGACGGCAGAGTCAGTTTTGACGATATGATAAAAGGCAAAATTGAACTGCCCGAAAACCTGCGTGACGAAGTGCTGCTGAAAACCGACGGTGTGCCGACCTACCACTTTGCACATGCTTGTGATGACCACTTCATGCGCACCACCCACGTTGTGCGCGGTGAAGAATGGATTTCCTCCGTTCCCACCCACATTGCACTGTTCCGTGCCTGCGGCTACAAGATGCCCAAATACTGCCACACCGCACAGGTGATGAAAATTGACGAAGAAGACGGAACCAAGAGAAAGCTTTCAAAGCGTAAAGATCCCGAAGCCGCCGTCAGTTACTTTGTTGAAAACGGTTTTCCCAAGGAAAGCGTTGTGGAATATCTGCTCACATTGCTCAACTCCGGTTTTGAAGACTGGCGCAGAGCCAACCCGAAAGAGGATGTAAACAATTATCCGTTCAATCTGAAAAAGATGAGCGTTTCGGGTTGTCTGTTTGACCTTGTCAAACTCACCGACATCAGCAAAGGCGTTATTTCCGTCATGACCGCGGACACTGTTTACGACCGTGTGACCGAATGGGCAAAGGAATTTGACACCGAACTTTATGACCTGTTCACCGCCGATGCCGATTTTGCAAAAGCCATCATCAACATCGACCGTGAAAATCCGAAACCCCGTAAGGACATTGCAAAGTGGGACGAAGTCAAGGATTTCTTCTCCTACTTCTTCGACAGCCTGTTTGTTCCCTGCTATGACCTGCCTGCAAATATCACCGCAGAAGATGCAAAAGCGATTCTCAACGCCTACATGGCAGTGTATGATGCGGCAGACGAAAAGGATGTCTGGTTCAACAAGATCAAAGACCTCTGCGAACCGCTCGGTTTCACCCCGAACGTCAAAGAATACAAGAAAAATCCCGATGCCTTCAAGGGTCATGTCGGCGATGTATCGGGCGTGATCCGTCTTGCCGTAACAGGCAGAATGAACACCCCCGACCTTTGTACCATCATGCAGTTGCTCGGCAAAGAAAAAGTGCTTGCCCGTATGCTCGAATTTCTGAATAACATTTAAGAGAGGAAAAAAGCAATGGAAGAAATCGTAAAATCCAATTCCAATTTTATACACGACATTATTGACGAAGAATTAGCTTCGGGCAAGAATACCCGTGTGCAGACCCGTTTTCCACCCGAACCCAACGGTTACCTGCATATCGGCCATGCCAAAGCCATCTGCATTGACTTTTCCACAGCCGAAAAATACGGCGGCGAATGCAACCTGCGTTTAGATGACTCCAACCCGTCCAAGGAAGATGTGGAATATGTGGAAGCCATCAAAGCCGACATTGAATGGCTCGGCTACAAGTGGAACAATGTGTATTATGCATCGGACTACTTCGATTTCGTTTACGAATGTGCCATCAAGCTGATTGAAAAAGGCAAGGCGTTCGTGTGCGACCTGACACCCGAAGAAATGCGTGAATACAGAGGAACCCTCAAAGAACCCGGCAAGAACAGCCCCTACCGTGACCGTTCCGTGGAAGAAAACCTCGACCTGTTCCGCCGCATGACCGCAGGCGAATTCCCCGACGGTAGCCGTGTGCTGCGTGCGAAAATTGACATGGCTTCGCCCAACATCGTCATGCGTGACCCCGTTATTTACCGCATTATGCATGTAAGCCACCACCAGACAGGCGACAAGTGGTGTGTATATCCGATGTATGACTTCGTGCATCCGCTGTCCGATGCAAGAGAAAGAGTTACCTATTCTCTTTGCACACTCGAATTTGAAAACAATCGTCCGCTGTATGACTGGTTCATCAACGAGATCGGTTTTGAAGAACCGCCCAGACAGATCGAGTTTGCAAGACTCAACCTCAACTACTGCCTGACCAGCAAGAGAAAGTGCCTGCGCCTTGTGCAGGACAACATCGTAACCGGTTGGGATGATCCCCGCATGGCAACCCTTTGCGGCATGAGAAGACGCGGATACCCCGCAGAAGCAGTCCGCAACTTTGTTGACAAGATCGGTGTTTCCAAGGCAAACAGCGTGGTTGATTACGGTCTGCTCGAATCCTGCGTGCGTGATGTTCTCAACGCAAACGCACCCAGAGCCATGGCAGTCATTGAACCGCTGAAAGTGGTTATTGACAACTACCCCGAAGGCAAAACCGAAACCATCACGGTGGAAATACATCCCGACCACCCCGAAATGGGCACCAGAGAAGTCACATTCTCCCGTGAAATCTACATCGAACAGGGCGACTTCATGATTGACCCGCCCAAGAAATATTTCCGTCTGTATCCCGGCAACGAAGTCCGTCTGAAAGGTGCTTATTTTGCAAAATGTGAATCCTACGAAACCGACGAAAACGGCAACGTGACCGTTGTGCACTGCACCTATGACCCGGCCTCCAAGGGCGGCGAATCCCCCGACGGACGCAAGGTCAAGGGCACACTGCACTGGGTCAGTGCCGATGATTGCGTGGATGCAGAAATCCGCCTGTATGACCGTCTGTTCAATGCGGAAAATCCGTCCGACGAATCAAACGGCGATTTCACAACCAACCTCAATCCCGATTCCCTTATTGTGCGTACGGGTTGCAAACTCGAAGGCGGCCTGAAAAACATCAAAGAAGGCGATGTGTTCCAGTTCATGCGTCAGGGCTATTTCTGTGTTGACAAAGACAGCACCCCCGACCATATCGTGCTCAACCGTACCGTACAACTCAACTCCTCCTGGGGTAAATAAAAATAAGGAGTAAACCGACATGAAAACTCTTTCCAAGATCCTGATTCCGCTTGCTTCTCTTTGTGTCATTCTTGCTTTATTGTTCCTGCCGATTCTTCGCATTTCGCTCGGCGGCACACTGATTTCCAACCAGTCGTTGGGGATTGATGAGTACAACTCCGTTGTACGCCTTGCACAGGCTGCAAATGATGAAAACAGTCAGCTTGCAAGTTATATTGAACTGTTCAAACAGTATTCCGCAAACAACGAGGGCGGCTCGCTGAAAGATTTGATTCCCTCCATCAACTGGCTGTATGTGTCCATTGCCATGCTCGCGCTGATTCTTGTGTTTATGCTGTTGATCGTCATTTTCGGCATTTTTACGGAAAAACGTCTGCTTACTGCAGGCTTTGCCGCAGGCGGTATGCTGTCTACGGTGCTGATGAGCAAATTCTTTGACAAGTTTGCTCTGCCCTTTATCAACGGTACAATCAATGTTTCGACCTTGCTCTCCAAAGTTACTCCGGGCACAACCACCACGGCAGACGGCACAACGGTTGACCTGTCGGGTGCCTTGTCCACTCTTTCGGATGCACTCAGTGAATCCCTGGGGCTGAATCTTTCGGGTCTTGCAAATTCTCTTGTTTCTTTCAAGTCCCTTGAAATCAGCTTTGCAACCACGGGTGTGTTGCTTGCTTTCGGTGCTGTCATTCTGCTTGCAATCGTTTTCAACATGAGCATCAAGAATGAAAACACAGGCAAACTGTCCGGTTAAATCTTAATAAAAGGGGCTGTTGAAAAAACGGCCTCTTTTTTCATTTTTGTTTTACAAATTATTTACAGGAGGAAATAAAAAATGAAATTCATCATCAAAGCCGTTTCTGCCATCGTTTCGTTTTTTCTGATGGTCTTCCCCTGCCTGCAATCGCTTATCAATGATATTGAAGTCGAGTTCAATATTGATACTGCTGTTGAGAGGGAAGAAATGGAAAATCTCATGCAGAGTGTGAATGTGTGGGAAATGGGCACTTCTTTCATCGGTGCCGAAAACAATGAAACAAATGACATCTTTGACTTTGTCAGATATGTGCAACTGATGCAGTGCTCGGGCGGCAATGCACAGCGCGATCTGTTCAAAGATCCTTATGACACATCCGTTTTGGATGACTATGATTTTTCCCGTCTTATTGACAACTGTGCGGGGATTCTGCAACTCGGTGCAAAACCGCACCTGAAACTCGGCAATGTGCCGATGAAATATTCAAAAGATTACGCTATCGGCAATTTTGAAGTGAATGTATATCCGCCGGATGACTATAATGTATATTACAACTACATTGCGGCACTGGCACAAGCATTGGTTGACCGATTCGGCAAAGAAGAACTGCGCACATGGCGATTCGGTGTGATGACCGAATATGAAAATGCAGACTGGTTCAAAACCGCAAACGAAAATCCGGACGAAACGGCAATTGAATTCTGCAAGCTGTATGACTACACGGTGCAGGCTCTGATTGATGTTATCGGCGAAGATGTGTGCGTGGGTGCACACTCCATGACCGTTACGGAAGGACTGTGGGACGAACGCATTTTCATCGACCATCTGGTTGACGGCACAAACTATGCAAACGGCAAAACGGGCAGTAAGGTCAATTTCCTGACCGCATCGTTCTATGACAGCAAACCCGGACAATTCACCGAAGGCTTTTCCCTGCCCGAAACGGTTGCACACCTTAAAAATTATGCCGAAAGCAAAGGACTTACCAACCTGTTCTACGGCATTGACGAAGGCAGAATTCTTGTCGGCGATAAAGCGGGAAGAGACACAGACCAACTGCTCAGCAGAACCACCGGCTACACATGGCAGGCAGCTTACGATGCAAGGCTGTGGTTGCAAGCCGTTGACAGCGGTCTTTCCTATTTCTCGTCCTGGTATTATCTTTCCGACGGTCTTCTGAACGGCAATCCGACGGTCAGTTACCATGTAGCAAAATTATTTGCAGGCTTTGAGGGTATGCAAAGAATCGATGTGGACGGCGGCAAAGAAATGAAACTTCCCATCGGCAGTGAAGCCAAAGCACTGGCGGCTGTGGATGCCGAAAGCGGCAATATCCGCATTATGGCATACAGTTTCAGAAATGATACAACTGTCACGGGCACAGCCGACATGAAGTTCCGAATCAATCTGCCTGACGGTGAGTATTCCGTTGTCAGATACTATATTGACGACAACTGCAATTACTTTGACGAATGGCTCGTTGACCGCGAAAAATACAACATCACGGACGATTGTTTTGCATGGTCGCCGGAAGATCCGCTGCTTGACAATCCCACGACCCTTTCCGCACAATGGGCAAGGGATATCTATTTCAACGAACTCAAAGCAGGCTATGCGGAAAAAGCAGAACTTATTCCCGTTGAACAAACCGTGACGGTAACAGGCGGAACGCTTGTGCTGGAAGAAAGCATCCTGTTGAATACCGTTGTGTTCATGGATATTTTAAAATAATCGTCACAAATTATTTACATCACTTATATTGACCGCAAAAGCGGAATATGATATATTGAAAGAAAAGAAATTAAGGAGTGTTTTATTATGATCGGTATCGGCAAATGGCTTTGCAAAGTCAATTCCATGTTCTACAGAGGCGAAGTAACCCTCAACATCGCAGACAACAACGGCGAATATGACATCACGCTTGAAATTGATGCAGATTTCGATATGCCCGATTACAAGATTTATGATGTGACCACCGAAGGCAACACCGTCACCGCAAAAGCAGAAGTTTCGCTTCTTCCCGGCAAAGTGGTTGATGTTTCTTTCACCATCGAAAATGATGTTCTCTCCGGTGTTCTCAAAGTGCCGTTCATGGGCAAAATCAAGGTTACAGACGGTCACAAAATTGCATAAAAAACGCAGACAATGCGCCCGTCCTGTTCGGACGGGCGCATTTTTTCGTCTTTATTTTTTCAGCAAAGTAAACAGTTCTTTGAACCATTCGATCAGAGAATTAAAGAATGCAACGATCTTTTCAATGATTGTAGTCGGCTTCTTTGTGCTCCATGCTTCGGTATTACAATTCTCTTCATTCATGGCTTCGGCATGATCCTTTTCAGTATCATAGGCAATAAATTGTGTATATTCAAAATCATCAACCGTAAGCTGCGTATCCGCCGTGACAACATCATACAGAATCTGCATTTCATAGGAAGTCCAATTGGAATGCGTTGCTCCTTTGATAAACCATGTATAATCGGGGAACATACAGCAGGATGCATCAATCTGACGATCGGGAGAAATATATTTACCCAACCCCTTTGCCTCTTGCTGTGCAATATATGCTTCGGACAATGTTTCGCACACGCGGGATGTTTTTGCACCGAAAGAGGCTCTGTGTACCGATGCAATCTGATCGGCTACCAGATCCGCAGATTCGCAGACGGGAATCATCTGACTGCCGTATTTTGCCATAATCGCAAGATTGGCACCGCTTTCTTTGATGCTTGCCATGATTTCGGGAATGTGCTGACGAACCACTTCATCATAGTTGACAATTTTTTCAATCAGCCCTGCATATTGCGTACGCTTTTCACTGCCTTCTTCACCGAACACATATTTCAGAGCCGCATCAAAATCTTCACTTGTAACAGCAGACCAATAACTCGGCCATGTGTAGAATGTAGACAATGCAAGTGCGGAGGTCACCCCTTTTGCAAGACGGTAATACAGTGTTACCTTTGTAATGCCGACGACCCCGTCCAGAAGACCGCTTGCGGTTGCAAGGTCAATGGTCTTCATTACAAATGAGCCGACATCAAAAAGACCGTAATTCGCACAATCAATCAGCACACGCTCGATGGCTTCCCCGTTGACGGCAAACTTGCCGCTGATGGCTTCACTGATGGCTTCCGATCCGTAACTTACACCGCCGTCAAACGCAATACCGTGAATATCATCACAACCGTATTTTGCGATATAAGCAGTCACCACCGAAGTGCCCAAACAACTTGAAATGATACAGACCTTTTCACTCTTGGTCGTTTCTTTGATTGCTTTTATAAAATCGTTAAACAGATCGGCAGTATACAGCGGATCCAGACGCCAGTCATAATTAAACCAATAATCATAAATCCCGTAATAGCCTTTCCCCTGTTTTTTGTCTGTTTTTTTCATCTGTTCAATCTCTTCAATGCGACTTTTGGAAAGTCCCGTTCCGCTGATGGGCTCGCCGTTGCCGTCCAACAGAGCATCTCCGAACAGTTCGCCGATTTCGGTCTGCAAAGCGGCATAATAATTATCCCATTGATTGAACAAAATCCCTTCACGCAAGAACGGCATCAGAACATTGCCGATGGATTCATACAACGCACTGTTGTCATCATTTTCGCCGTTGTCTTCCAGAAAACCGCGGAAGTGCATAATGCGATCCCCTTGCGCATTGTAAAGCGGTTCGCCGTCGCCGGAAATACGGATGACGGGAATCTGACTGCGGGATGCACTCGGGTCTGTCCATGCATAAGCGGGAAGCAGACAAGAAACAAACAGCAATACAGTCAGCAGGATGCTGATCCCTTTTTTCATTTTCAGTCGGAACAGATTCAAAATAAACACCTCAATATTTTTTTACTTTATTCATTTTAACAAAAGATTTTTAGCTCATATTGCCTTAATTGTAAACAAATTTCTCAAATTTTACACAGATTGTTACGGAATTATGACAACACTGTGCTTATTTTCTTATGCAAAAAAAAGAGCTTGCAAGGGGAGTACCCGATGCAAGCCTTTTGATGTTTTTATTCTGTTTTGCGGACTGCGTTCTGCTTTAAAACTTCGTATCTCAATTGAGCAAATCATCCGTCGGGATATTTGCAAGTGCTGCAAAACGCATTAAGAAAGCGGTGATATAACCGATATTATCTTCCGCATCGCCTTCTTTTGCCGCATAAAGGATACTGCCCGAGGGAAGCCCTTGCTGATAAGCGGGCACAGTGGGCAAAATGGAATTGACGCGCATGCAGGAAGTTTCATTGCCGTCTGCATCAAAGGTGCGAAGATACTGCAAAGTGATACCGCGCATATCGTGAGCAATCGAAGTGCCGTCTTCATTTTCGTATATCCAACGGTTATATGATTTTCCGTTGATAGTAATCGCAGTCTGCTCATCCGGTGTGCGACCAACCTGCGGGGACATGATCTGCGGAATCAGTTCCTTGAACAAATCCGCATCGATACCCATGTTTTCAGTTACTTTTTCATCAATCAGCAGATAGCACATCGGATCGGCATCGGGAAGAACCCAATATACTTTTTCGCCGACCGTCATAAAACCGATACGGACAGGTTTTCCGGTATTGGTAGATCCGTCGGACATATCAATATCCATAGTAGCTTCCATGTAAGAAGAATTTTCGGTCTGGGAAATGGTGAATTTTGTACCCGATTCCTCATCAACCGTAGCCGTCATCACAAAGTTACCGCTCATGAAGACCTGCGAACCGTTGACACCGAATTCGGAAGTTTTTTCAAGACCGACCGAACCGCGCAGAATCATACGGGCATCGCCTGCATTGACAACACCGTTGCCGTCCACATCGGCGGCAAGAAGCTGATCTTCGTTCAGATCTTCAAGTCCTACCGAATAACGCAACACAATGCGGGCATCGCCGGATGTGATACCGGGACTGCCATCCACATTCCCGTAAACAATATCACCTTCGGCAGCCGTGCCGATAGCGGCACTGCCGACAAACAGAACCGCACACAAAAGAATACTCAAAAATTTTTTCATGGTTAAAATTCCTCTCTGAATAGTATTTAAATTATACGCACAAGTGACTTACTTGTCAATGCTGAATTCTTTTTAACAGATTTAACTTAAAATAAACCTAATATTAAAACGGTTTTCTCTTGACAGAAAAGGGAAAATAAGGTATCTTAAGATGTAGTTTAAAAATACATTGTTATACATACGGAGGTTACCATGATTCCCAACAACGAAAAATCCATGGAAAAAATCGTGAATCTCTGCAAAGGCAGAGGCTTCATATTCCCCGGCTCCGACATTTACGGCGGCCTTGCAAACACATGGGACTACGGCCCCTTGGGCACAAGACTCAAGAACAATGTCAAAGACACATGGCGCAAGCGTTTTATTCAGGAACGCAGAAACAGCTTTGAAGTGGATGCCGATATTCTGATGCATCCCAGAGTATGGGAAGCCAGCGGCCACGTACAGAGCTTCTCTGACCCGCTTCTGGACTGCAAGGAATGCAAAATGCGCCACAGAGCCGACAATCTGATTGAAGCTTTCGACCCCGAAGCACACGCAGACGGCATGACCAAGCCCGAAATGTATGATTTCATCGTTTCGCACAACATTCCCTGCCCCAACTGCGGCAAGTGCAATTTCACGGATATCCGCGAATTCAACCTCATGTTCCAGACATTCAGAGGTGTTACAAACGACTCCAAGTCCGTCATTTACCTGCGCCCCGAAAACGCACAGGGTGAATATGTCAACTTCCTGAATGTGCAGCGCTCCATGCGCGCAAAGCTGCCGTTCAGCATCGGTCAGATCGGTAAGGCTTTCCGTAACGAAATCACCCCCGGCAACTTCACCTTCCGCACCATCGAATTTGAACAGATGGAATTCCAGACCTTCTGCAAAGAAGGCACGGATGCCGATCTGTACGACTATTTCAAGGAATACGGCAGACAGTATTACATGGATCTGGGCATTCCCGCAGAACATCTTCGTTTCCATGACCATGAAAAACTTGCCCACTATGCAAAGGCTGCCTGCGACATCGAATTCCTGTTCCCGTTCGGCTGGGGCGAAATCAACGGCACCCACAACCGTACCGACTTCGACCTTAAGCGTCACAGCGAATATTCGGGCGCAAAGATGGAATATCTGGATCCCGAAACCAACGAAAAGTATGTTCCCTACATCATCGAATCCACCTACGGGCTGGACAGAACCGTGCTCGCTCTGCTTTGCGAAGCCTATGACGAAGAGGTTGTCGACCCCGAAAAGAACGATGTTCGTGTGGTTCTGCACCTGAGCCCCGCCGTTGCTCCCATCAAGGTCGCTGTGCTTCCCCTTTCCAAGAAATTGGCGGAAGGCGCAGGCAAGGTCTGCGACATGCTTTCCAAGAAACTGATGTGCGATTATGACGAAACCGGCTCCATCGGTAAGCGTTACCGCCGTCAGGACGAAATCGGCACGCCGTGGTGTGTCACCTACGACTTCGACAGCGAAGAAGACGGCTGCGTCACCGTCCGCGAACGCGATTCCATGGAACAGATCCGTCTGCCCATCGCAGAACTGGAAGCCTATTTCGCAAACAAAATCGAATTCTAAAGCATTTTCATCGGGTCATTGTATGCAATGATCCGATGTTTTTTCTTGTAAAACTTATTTTAATGTGATATAATAAAAGTAAAAGGAGGGTATCAGATGTCTGACCGGATTTATACAATTGATGAAATCAAGCATATTGTTGCGCCGATTGCAGAGCGTTACGGTGTGCAAAGGGTTTTTCTGTTCGGCTCTTATGCCCGCGGAGAAGCAACAGAAAAAAGCGACCTCGATTTTCGCATTGACAAAGGAAATCTGCGGGGCTTGTTTGCCTTGGGCGGTCTGCATTGTGATCTGCAGGAAAGTTTTGACAAACCTTTGGATTTACTGACAACAGGAAGCCTTGAAAGTTCATTTTTGAAAAGAATCGAACAGGAGGAAATACTGATTTATGAATCCTGAAAAACGTGATTTGTATATCATAGAAAAAATTTTGAAATATTGCACGCAAATCAACGAGGCTCATGACGAATTCGGCAGATCTTTTTCTGTTTTTTCAACCAATTCCGTATATAAAAATGCAGTTTGCATGTGCTTGTTGCAGATTGGGGAATTGAGCACAAAACTGTCCGATGACTTCAAAGAAAACAACAAAGAGATTCCATGGCGGCAGATTCGCGGTATGCGCAATGTCGTAGCACATGAATACGGCAACATTGACGATGAAACCGTTTGGGAAACGGTCGAAGACGGCATTTCGGATTTGATTCTTTTCTGCAAAAAGGTTTTGTGTTCTTAACATTTTCCATATTTGTAAATTTTTCTTGCACTATATTTTTTATTGTGTTATAATAATTAAACCAATTATATTGAGGAGGATTTTTTCATGAAAAAACTCTTTAAGAAAACGATTGCGCTGGTTCTCTGCCTTTGCATGCTGTTCTCAGTAACGGCTGTGGGCGCAGGTGCAGTTGAAACCGCTGAAGATGCACAGTTCACTTCGTTGGAAGACTATATCGCTTCTTCCGAAACGGTTGCCGATGACAGCGCAAGCGACAAACTGATGAACAACCTTGCAAAATTCCTGCGTTGGCTTGCCAATGTGTTTGTGAACGATTTCCTGTTCGGTATCATTGCGGCAATCATGCCCAGATCCACCGAATATCTTGAAATGTCGGAAGTCAATCTGGAAGAAGCCGAAAACTTCTTCAAAGGCAGCGAAGAATTTGCCGACCCGAGTGCCCCCGCAGAAGATGCAGTATGGTCTTTGGGTTATGCCAGCGAATCCATTCTGCCCGATGACTTCGGCAAAGAAGGCTACAAATACACCCGCGGCAGCTACATTCCCTATTGGTTCACCACCGAAGTTTACACCGAAGAAGACGGCACTCCCGAAGATATCAAAGTGCGCACCGTTGCCATGAACGACGGCAGAGGCGTTGTGATTTTCGCCTCCATCGACTGCATCGGTATTTCCAATGCGGACGTGCGCAAGATCCGTGCCGCTATTTCGCAGGAAGAAATCGAAAAATACGGCATCATTGCCATCAATGTGACCGCAACCCACACCCATTCGAGCATCGATACGCAGGGTGTTTGGACGGCTCCCATCTCCACCCTTGCAAACAACGTTCTTCGTTTCACCTTCCGTGACATCGAAAACTACAAGAGCGGTGTCAACGAAGACCTGCTTGATAAAATCATCGACAGTTCTGCAAAATCCATCCGCACCGCTTGCGAAAACATGACCGAAGGCGATCTGTTCTATGCACGCACCAACATTGCTGACTATGTTCGTGACCGCACACCTCCCTATGCTTGCGATCAGGAAATGTATCGCCTTGTGTTCAAGCCCTATGACGAGACCGTCAAGCCGACTCTTGTTGCTACCTTCGGTTGCCATCCCGAATCCGCAAGCTACGACTATCTGACCACCGACAAGGGTATTCAGATCGACTCCAAGCTGTCTGCTGACTTCGTTTACTACATGGAAAAGGTCTGCAATTACGCAGGTTACAACTTCATTTTCATTCAGGGCAACGTCGGCACCAACACCTCCTCAAGAGGACTGTCTTCTGACAACCTTGACCATACCAGCCACCTGAGCGCTGTTCGTTTCGGTTATGAACTGGGATACATTGCGCTTTCCATGACCATGACCGAGGATGAAAGAATTGCCCTCAACGAAGCCACCGGCGACCTGCTGGAAGTCAACAAATATGCAGGCACCGAACATTACACGATATGGTATGAAAACCTTGCAACCGTAGAAGAAGAACAGGTCAACCCCGTTATGAACATCCGCATGGAACAGATTCTTCTGCCCATCGACAATAATGTTGCAAAAGTTCTTCTGAAGACCGGCATTGCAAGCAACACCCTTGTGTTCGACAAGAAGACCCGTGACTATTACGGCCTGACCGAAATCGGTTACATGGAAATCGGCGACAGTGTCAAGATCTTCCTGGACCCCGGTGAACTGATGAGCGAACTGCTTCTTGACAGCGCTCCGCTTGCTGACTTCCCCTACCTTGCTCTGCGTGATTACTTCGGTGAAGATCTCATCGTATGCGACCTCATGAACGATGCTGCAGGTTACATCGAACCCGATCCCTACTACACCGTAGCAGGTTATCAGTACGATGCAGAATCCGGCTCGCTTGAAAGCGACACATGGTGCCTGCTTGTTTCCATGGGTCAGCACACCGCTTCGAGCATCATCGGCGAATTCATCGACCTTGTTGAATCTGTTCGATAAACAATAATATGCCAACAGCCGCACAGGAAACTGTGCGGCTCAGACTGTCGAAAAACCGTGTTTCGCAATCAAGCGAGACACGGTTTTCTGTCTGTATTGTTAAATATTTGGAATAAATTGAATAAAAAGACGTAAAAATCATGAAAATCCTCGTTTTTGAACT
>SVOJ01000007.1 GCA_015066385.1 Oscillospiraceae bacterium | reverse complement strand
GGTATACTCCTGCAAGTACATCGAGGCTGACCGAGTTGCGCAGGGCGCTTCTGGCATCGCCGGCACTGATCGCGCCGTCGCCGTCAATATCGCCAAGCACGACAATTTCATACCGTGTGCCGTCGGCGAGGGTCAGCACCGCGCCCGTGCCGATCTTGTCAGGTTCCGCAAGCGTTTCTCCTTTATTATTCACAAGGCTTGCGTCCTCGCCTGCCAATGCAAGAAGGTCTTCGGCAGTTGTGCCGACACGGCTCACAAGATTGCCGTCTTCGTTGACAAACACAATCTCACTGTCGCTGAAAGAAGGGGTCATATCCACGAAATGTATGGTGGCATTGAGCAAACTATCATTCATCGGTCCGATATCAACTGCATTCCATTCTTCCTCACTGCCGATGTAATATACATCTGTCAATGCGGAGCAACCGTCGAATGCATACTCAACAATGGTTTTGACACTTGCGGGAATGGTAATTTCCGTCAGCGACTCACACCGGCACAGTACACCGAAGCCGATGCTGACAACACCGTCCGGAAGGGTGATGCTTGCAAGGCCGGTGCAATTTTCAAACGCAAAATCGCCGATACTTGTCACGCTGTCCGGGATGGCAATGCTTGCAAGGCCGGTGCAACCAGAAAACGAAGCAGAGCCGATGCTTGTCACGCTGTCCGGGATGGCATAACTTGTTCTTGCATTGCCGCCGGGGTATTGGATGAGTGTTGCTTTATCCTTGTTGAACAACACGCCATATTCATCACTGCTGTAATTTGCATTTTCGACATCCACCGTGATGCTTGCAAGGCTGTCGCAATAAGAAAACGCATAATCGCCGATATTTGTCACGCTGTCCGGAATGGTGATACTTGCAAGGCTTGAGCAAGAAGAAAATGCAGAATCGCCGATGTTTGTCACGCTGTCCGGAATGGTGATACTTGCAAGGCTTGAGCAAGAAGAAAATGCAGAATCGCCGATGTTTGTCACGCTGTCCGGGATGGTGATTCCTTCAAGACTGTCACAGTAAATAAATGATTGGCTGCTGATGCTTGTTACACTGTCCGGAAGGGTGATATCTGTAAGAGATGTGCAAGCACTGAATGCACCGTAAGTAATCTCCGTAACGCTGTCCGGCATGGTCACACTTTCAAGACTGACGCATCCGCTGAACACATACTCGCCGATGTTTGTCACGCTGTCCGGAAGGGTGATGCTTGCAAGACTTTCGCAATATTCAAACGCAGAATAGCCGATGCTTGTCAATTGGCTGTTTTCACCGAAGGTCACGCTTGCAAGGCTATCGCAAGAAGAAAACGCAGAATCGCCAATGCTTGTCACGCTGTCCGGGATGGTGATGCTTGCAAGGCTGTAACAATAAGCAAACGCATAATTGTCGATGCTTATCACGCTGTCCGGAAGGGTGATGCTTGCAAGGTTGGTGCAACCAAAAAACGCGTTGTCGGCAATGATTCTTGTGTCTTTATTGACTGTATACGCACCGCTGATGTCTGTTTTTGCCGCAATCAAATACTTGTCAATATACAATACCCCATTCAGCCAATTGTCTTCATCATTGTAATAAGCAGTGCCGTCGAATGCAGAACTGCCGATGCTTGCCACACTGTCCGGAAGGGTGATAATTGCAAGAGTGTCGCAATTTCTAAAAGTATAATCGCCGATGCTTGTCACGCTATCCGGAATTGCGATGCTTGCAAGACTGTCGCAAGAAGAAAAAGCCCAATTGCCGATGCTTGTCACACTGTCCGGGATGGTGATACTTGCAAGGCCGGTGCAATAATAAAATGCAGATTCGCCGATGCCTGTCACGCTGTCCGGGATGGTATAACTTGTTCTTGCATTGCCGATGGGGTATTGAATGAGTGTTGTTTTATCTTTGTTGAACAACACGCCGTATGCATCACTGCTGTAATTTGCATTGTCTGCATCCACCGTGATGCTTGCAAGGCTGGTGCAATAATAAAACGCAGATTCGCCGATGCTTGTCACGCTGTCCGGGATGGTGATGCTTGCAAGGCTGTCGCAAGAAGAAAACGCAGAATTGCCGATGCTTGTTACGCTGTCCGAGATGGTGATGCTTGCAAGGCTTTCGCAACCAGAAAACACAGAATCACCGATGCTTGTCACACCATCCGGAATGGTGATGCTTGTAAGGCTTGCACAATCGTAGAACACATAATCGCCGATGCTTGTTACGCTGTCCGGGATGGAGATGCTTGCAAGTCCGGTGCAATAATAAAACGCGTTGTCGGCAATGATTCTTGTGTCTTTATTGATTGCATACGCACCGCTGATGTCTGTTTTTGCCTCAATCAGACAATTGTCAATATACAATACCCCATTCAGCCAATTGCTTTCATCATTATAATAGGCGGTATTGTAGAATGCATCATAGCCGATGCTTGTCACGCTGTCCGGAAGGGTGATGCTTGCAAGACTGGTGCAATAATAAAACGCTAATTCGCCGATGCTTATCACGCTGTCCGGGATGGTGATGCTTGCAAGGCCGGTGCAAGAACGAAACGCAGAATCGCCGATGATTGTCACGCTGTCCGGGATGATGATGCTTGCAAGACCGTTGCAACTATAAAACGCCCTATCGCCGATACTTTTCACGCTGTCCGGGATGGTGATGCTTGCAAGTCCGGTGCAATAATAAAACGCAGAATCGCCGATGCTTGTCACGCTGTCCGGGATGGTGATGCTTGCAAGACTGTCGCAATATTCAAACGTCCTATCGCCGATGCTTGTCACACCGTCTGCAATGACCGCCTTTTTGATGGAGGAACGGTTAGAATACCACGGTGCAGAGAGCGAGTATGTATAATGTGTCATATCCCCCGTGCCGGAGATTGTGAGGGTGCCCTCATTGTCCAGTGTCCATGTCAGGTTTTCGCCGCAGGAACCGGAGTCGACAACTTCTGCCGCGTTTGCGGTATGGTTAAAATCAGCACCGAGAGAAAAGGCAGGTAAGTCCAAGCCGACAAAGCCTGCAATCGGTGCAGATGCAAGCAACATGCACACTGCCAGTGTGATGCCGATCCATTTGTTGATTGCTTGTTTCATTTTTGCAACAGCCTCCTGAAATTTAATAATTTTGCAACAAAAAATATGCAACAATATCACTTTACCATGATAAAAGCAAAAAGTCAAGATGTTTGTTTTTTGACTTCGTAAAAAAAGCGAGATCCACATTTATCTGTGAATCCCGCTTTACAATTATTTTTTTTACAGCATTTTCAACTGCTTTTTTATTCAGCATGGGCTTCCAGCCATGCCTTTGCCTTGTCGGCAGACATTCTGGTGATGTTTTCGGCAGGATAGATGGATTCTGCTCCGCCGTTGACATACAGGAAGAATTTGCCGTTTGCGGTTTTGTAAAGGGTTTCTTCATAACCGTCGGCATCCCCGAAATTACCGCTTGTGAACTTTGCCACGAGTTCGGCATTGTCGGTATCGTATTCAACCTTACAGATGACTTTTTTCATTTATTTCACTCCTTTTTTGGTTTATTGTACGCAAAGAACATGATATATTATACCATATTACATTCAAAAAATCAATAGGACTCTTTTTTATTTCCTTTTCTGAAAAATATACAATCCGCATTGACTTTATTTTGAAAAAATGATATAAATAATTGCAACAAAAAAAATGAAAGGAGCATTTTTTTATGCTTCATTTTGAAAGTGACTATATTCAGGGTGCACACCCTGCCATTCTTGAAAACCTGATCAAAACCAACCTCATCGCACAGACGGGCTACGGCGTGGACTGCTTCTGCGAAGATGCAAGAGCAAAGATCCGCACGGCATGTTCCGATGAAACAGCCGATGTTTATTTTTTAGTCGGCGGCACACAGGCAAACGCCACCGTCATTGATGCCTTACTTAAAAATTACGAGGGTGTTGTTGCCGCGGTGACGGGCCACATCAACGGTCACGAAGCGGGTGCGGTGGAAGCCGACGGACACAAGGTGCTTCCCCTGCCGCACCACCTTGGCAAAATTGCTGCAAACGAGCTTGCAGACCTGCTTGCCACCTTCTATGCCGATGACAACCATGACCACATGATCTTCCCCGGTATGGTCTATGTTTCGCATCCGACCGAATACGGCACACTGTATACAAAAAACGAACTGTCTGCCATTTCCGACATCTGCCGAAAGTACAACATTCCGCTGTTTTTAGACGGCGCAAGACTCGGTTATGCCCTGACAAGCAACGGCACAGACCTTGACCTGCCCACGCTCGCATCCCTTTGTGATGTGTTCTACATCGGCGGCACCAAGTGCGGTGCCCTGTGCGGTGAAGCGGTGGTATTCCCCCGTCACGGTGCTCCGAAGCAGTTTTTCACAACCGTGAAACAGCACGGTGCACTGCTGGCAAAAGGCAGAGTGCTCGGTGTGCAGTTCGACACCCTGTTCACGGACGGTCTTTACATGGAAATCTGCCGCAATGCCAACATACAGGCTGAAAAAGTACGCAAAGCTCTCAAAGAAAAGGGCTATGAAATTTTTATTGAAACCGTGACCAATCAGATTTTCATTGTGCTTGAAAACACCTGTTTGAAAAATTTAAGCGAAAAAGTCTGCTTCGGCTTCTGGGAAAAGAAAGACGACAACCACACCGTCATGCGCATTGCCACCAGCTGGGCAACCACGGATGAGGATGTGAAAAACCTGCTTGCGTTGCTGTAAAAGTCAATAATAAAACACAGCCTGCTCGTTTTACCGGGCAGGCTGTTGTTATGATTCATAATTATGCGAGCAGTTCAAAGATCCAGCCGATGAACGGATAGAGAACACGCATGAGCATGGTGATGGTCTTCAGGGAGAACAAGTCCATGATGACAAATGTGTTTTCGGTTCCCATGATTTCATCGTATGTTACGTTGTAGGTTTCGTAGTCAGCAGGTGCATTTTCGTTGAGGACGAAAATTCTTGCACTTCTGTTGCCGCCTTCGCCGTAGGTTGCGAAACCGGAACCTGCGTTATAACCCATCTTGATGCCTTCTTCGGTGATACCGACGAAGTTATTGATGTGGTCGTGACCGTAGAATGCACCGATGATGTCACCCTTTTCGAGCCATGCTTCATACTGACCGGTGGTCACGGTCTGCTTTTCGGAACAGGGAGCTTCATAGCAGTAGTTATTGCCTTCGCAAAGCTTATCATCCTTCAGGCGATACCATTTGTAATCGTCAATGCTGAAATAAGCATTCTGAATATCATCGGTTTCTTCCATGAACTGATAAATTTCTTTTACGGGGATGTGCTGGAAGAGAATGGAGGGCAGAACTTCGCCGCCGTTTGCAGCCTTGAGCTCGTCGCTCTTTGCCTTGTACCATTCAACCTGCTCGGGGGTTACACCGCGGTAGCCGCCGACTTCTTCATTCTTGTTGCCGGTATCCATCATGAAAACATTGAATGCATAGCCGTCGCCTGCGGAATTGAGAACGGGAACGTTGTAGGTGCCGGGATCGCAGACGTCATCGGGAATAATGCAGCTTGCATAGCTCTTGTAAGCGTCGATCTGACCTTCAAGAGAAAGCGCATCGGCTGCATCGTGGTCATGGTTACCGAAGGTGAACAGATAGGGAATGTTTCTGTCGGCAATGGGCTTCATGAGTGCTTTGATGGTAGCTGCGACATCGTCAGCAGAAGCAGTAACATAGGAATCGGAAATGCTGTCGCCTGCAATGACAACGAGGTCGGGTTGTTCGGAATCAAGAACTGCTTCCACAAGGGCAATGGTGCGGGAATCGGGATTTCTCTTGTCCTGCAGGTCATTGAACATACAGATCTTGAACGTGCCGTCTTCGTTTACCTGCAAAGAGGTGTCAAAGGGCAGTTCTGCTGCAGCACCTGCGGGAACAAGACAAGCACAGACAAGCAGTGCTGCCATGAGGACGCTGAGAAGGGTTCTGAAAGTTTTTTTCATGTTTTTTGCTCCTTTTTCATAAATGTAATATCCAACTTGCAAAGCCGAAGTACACAAGCAACGACACCGCATCGACGATGGTGGTAATAAACGGGCTTGCCATTACCGCAGGGTCAAAACCGAGCTTCTTTGCCAAAAGCGGCATCGAACAGCCGATGATCTTCGACAATATGACCGTAACACAAAGGGTAAGACTGACCACAAATGCCACGAGAACCGAAATATCGGCATTCCCCAACAGCAGGCGGTCTATAAGCAGAACTTTTGCAAAAGTGGCAACGGCAAGCGTTGTACCGCAAAGAATGGAAACTTTGAATTCCTTGAAAATGACTTTCACCGCATCGGCAAATTCGATTTCACCCAAGGAAATACCGCGGATGACCGTAACCGATGCCTGACTGCCTGCGTTACCGCCCGTACCCATGAGCATGGGGATGAATGCGGTGAGCACAACAAGGCTGGAAAGTGCATTTTCGAATCCCGTGATGATGACCCCCGTCAGCGTTGCCGAAAGCATGAGCAGCAACAGCCACGGAATACGTGCCTTCCACAGTTCAGACGTACCGGTTTTCAGGTAAGGTTTATCGGTCGGCGTAACAGCGGAGATAATTGCCATGTCTTCGTCCGCTTCTTCCTGCAGGACGTCAATGGCATCGTCAAAGGTGATGATACCGACCAATCTGTCTTCACGGTCCACAACGGGCATGGCAAGAAAGTCGTAATGCGAAAACAGCACGGCAATCTCTTCACGGTCATCTTCGGTATGCACGTGAATGACATTGGTATCCATGATGTCTTCCACAACCGTATCTTCGTTTGCAAGAAGCAGGTCTTTGACAGACACAACACCAAGCAATCGGCGGTTGTCGGTGACATAGCAGGTGTAGACGGTTTCCTTATCCAGTGCAACACTGCGGATATAGGCAAAGGATTCGCCTACGGTGTAATGTTTTCTGAGATTGACATATTCCGTGGTCATAATGGAACCGGCGGAATTGTCGGGGTATTTGAGCAGTTCATTGACCGAGCGACGGGTTTCGGGGGAAGCGTTTTTGAGAATACGCTGTACCACGTTTGCGGGCATTTCTTCAATGATGTCAACCGTATCGTCATCATACAGTTCATCGAGCAGTCCCGTCAGTTCACGGTCGGTAAAAGATGTAATAAGTGTTTCCTGCCTGTCCGAATCCATTTCGACAAAAGCTTCGGCGGCAAGTTCTTTCGGAAGCAGTCTGAAAACAACAAGAAGTCCGTCGTTATCAAGTTCCGAAAAGATTTCGGCAAGGTCGGCACCCTCCATGCAGGCGAGCATTTCGCGCAGCTGAGGATATTTCTTGCCGGCGATCAATTTGCGGATGATCTCCGTAATTTTCTGAATGCCTTCCATTCGTATTCCTCCTGTTTTTCGTGTGTGGGATAAATTCCCGACAGAAGTAATACGCAAAAAGACGGCAGTCGAGGATAGCACGTTGTGTGTTATCGCAAATCCGTCGGTGCAACAGACGGACTTGCCGCAAGTATTACGTAATCGTGCGTGCAACTTCGCGGTCGGCCACCGGAATTTGCGCCGTTACTGTCTGCATCCATGTCTGTTCCACCTCGTTTTCTTTGTTAAAATGAAAGTGACAAAAATAAGCTGTCACCCTGCAAATCGGTAAAAATACCGAGTATATTTATTTTAAATGAATATGCTCAAAAAGTCAAGTAAGCAAACTGTCTTTTTTTACCTGCAAAAGAATAAAAACGTTACAATTATTGCAAAATTGTAATCAAAATGCAATATTCTTTTCGTTGACAACAGAATAAAAGTACGGCATAATATAGTATAGATGTTTTTTAAACGGAGGAGATTATGGAGAACGAAAACGTAAAGATACCAAACCGCAGTGCTGAAGATTTTATGATGGCATTCGCAAATTCTTTTGAGAAAAACGTACAATCCGCCACCGAGAACATTTCCGAAGAAACCATTGAAGAAACGGATGATTTTCTGCCCTACGGATCGCAGGAAGACACCGATTATTCTGAAGAACCCGTTCACATTGACGAGGCCGAAGAATATTACGAAGAAGAAGCAGAACAAGACGAACCGGCGGAGAGTGAATCGGCAATTGAACCCGAACCCACGGAAAAACAATTGCGCAAAACCGAAAAGCAGGCCGCAAAAGATGCAAAATGGGAGAAAAAGCAAGCAAAGCGCAATGCAAAAATTGACCGCCAGCAACGCAACAACACAAAAGTCATGCTCGGCGGTGCGATTTTCCTGGGGATTATCTGCATTTTCCTGTTGGTTATGAATCACTTCAAGCTCTCCTTCACGGACATTCCCGATGTGCTTTCGGGAGAAAAAGATCTTTCAGTCACAACCACAACCATGCCTCTGGCGATCAGTGAGCCGTCCGAATCCGGTCCCACTGCTCCGCCGAAAGGAAATTATATCGTAACCGCAGAAGACGGAGTGTATCTGCGTGAAAGTGCTTCTTCCTCTGCCGGCCGTGTTGCCGTGCTTGAAAAAGGATCCAAAATTACCGTCAGCGCATTCCGCTATGACAATGAAAACGAATGTTTCTGGGGAAGAACGGGCCTCAACGGCAATTACGGTTGGGTAATGCTGACCGCACTGACCATGGACGATGCCCCAACCGAATCCACCGAAACCACGGCTGAAAGTCTGGGTTAAGAACAACAACGAAAACAAGTCTAAAAGGGCTGAAAAAAAACAGCCTGCAAAAAAAAACTGCAATCCAAACAGATTGCAGTTTTTTTGCACATTGCGGTTCATCGGAGTGATTCAGGGAACACATAAAAGCAAATTCCCCGGTAAAATCGGCAAATGCGGGTGAACTTATTGCATGGTGAATTTTGCCTTGATTTCTTCTTTTGCTCTTTCTTTATAACGGCAAAGCAGAATGACGAGCACCAGTGCGGATATACCGAGCGCTCCCAGCCACAGCACAGCGAACATGCTTTCCTTGATTGCAATCACAACAAGCCCGAGCAGACTGCCCGCCCCCGTCAGGATGGCATAAGGGGTGCATCTGTGGCCATGTTTTTTGTCGATAATCGCACAAATGAGCAAAGATGCAAGCGTGAACATTACTGCAATGGGAACACCCGTTGCAAAGCCGTCGGCGGGCGCATCCATGGCTTTGCCGAGCACAAAGGCGAAAAAGGTCAGCGACCAGATGTTCATAATGATGTAGTTGCCGCCGTGCAACTGCTTTACAAACAGCCGTCTGCCGATAACCGTCCACAACAACGGCAATGCACTGTACACAAATGCCGCCTGCACAGCATCGATGATCTGAAAATGTTGCAGAATCAATCCCGCTATTCCTGCAACCGCCCATAAGGCGAGGAAAAACGGAAATACGGACGGCTTATATTTTTCGGTTTTCACTTTCGGGCATTCGGAATAGCGGATGCCCTTTATTTTATGCTCGTCCGGGCTCGTTTTCGCACCGCACAAAGGGCAGGCGGTGTAGTTTTCGGGCAAATCAACATTGCATTCTCTGCATCTCATACGGCATCCCCCTCCCAGTCACTGCTTTCAACACGTACGCGCATGCCGAGGCTCGCTAATGTTCTGTAGAACGCACACACCACGTCGGTCTGTTTGGATGCGACATTGAAGCAGATGTTCAGTTTATCGTCAATGCTGTTGATGGCACAGCCCACCGCATTGCGCGGCCCGCCAAGGAAGACTTCCATGCGGTCAACGTGCTCCTTCATTTCAGGCGGCATTTTGCACACGCCGAGATTGGAAAGCGAGCAGGCAAATTTTTTCTGGCCGTTGATGTAACCGAGTTTGAGCACGGGGCGCTTGACACCGTTGGGCAGAATGCGCACCACGGGATTCCTTGCAGTGGACACATTCATGGTAATATTCTTTTCAAGAACTTCTTTGGTCGTGCCCTCTTTGAGTTTGCCTGCAATGGCTTTGTGAATGTCTTCGAGGGTGGAAGACTTGTCCGTCTTCAGAGTGGTGCCCATGTTGGTGAACAGCGAAAAATTGCGCATGGAATTGACACCGAACAGCGGGCGAAGCGACACGGGTACGGAAATCTTGATGGGCAGTTTGTTACTTTCGGGTGCGCACTGATACAAAGAATAAATGTACACCGCAGTCAGGAATTCCGTAATGGTGATATTGTGTTGCTTGCAATAGGGCTTGATATCTTCCACGGGAACAAGCCCCTGGAACAGGCGGTTATAGTTTTTAATGGGCTTGACGGGGTGCTGATAACTGTTGTTTTCCTTGCGGGTCATGCCCTTTTTGGTTTTGTCATACACCTTTTTGAATGCATCGACCACTTCTTCTTCGGTCGGCTGTTCAGTGATATCGACAATATGTTCGCTGTCGGGAATGTCAATGCCTTTCAGGCGCAGATACTGCGCGGTGAGTGCTTTGAGTACGGCAATGGTAGCCCCGCCGTCGGCAATGCCGTGGAAGGTTTCAAGACAGAGTCTGCGCTTGTAGTAAATGATTTTCAGAGCCGGCACATCCGTGTACCAACGCGGAGTCGGCAGGCAGGGGTGCAGATGTTCTTCTTCCACCACGGGCGGCTCGGTCGCTTTTTCAAGGTAGGGCCAGAAATAGCCGTAACGCAGTTGCACAAAATAGGACGGAAAACGGGGCATGATGTCACGCACCGCTTGTCTTAATACTTCTGGATCGATTTCCTCGGTCAGCACAAAACCGATTCTGTATCCGCAGATCCACTGGCTGTTGGACGAATACGGATAAATGGTCGCCGCATTGTCGAGATCAAACCATGTTCTTTGCATTTCACTCATTGACGTTCTCCTGCTGTTTTACTTTGTTCTTTTTGACCATGTTTTTTGTGATCAGGCTCGAAATCAGCACAAACACAACAATGGCAACCACGGGAATGGCGGTCAGCCACGGTTTTTCGCCGACGGTTTTCAGCGCCGTGCCGAAGCCCGTATAGACAATGACAAGCGGCAGCATGCCGAGGTTTGCACCGATGAAGAAATTTTTGAACGAGGTGTTCATTGCGCCGAACAAAAGGCTCGAAAGGTCGCCGGGGAGAAGTCCCGACAGTTTGACCACAAACACGGTTTGCATTTCGTTTGCACCTGCAAAATCATCCAGTTTTTTAATGGCTTTGAACTTGCCTTTGAGGGTGTCAACCATGCCTGCACCCGTGAATTTGCCGAGAAAATACGGAATGGCAAGGCTGAGTGCCACGCTGACGAGGTTGACAAGAAATGCCGAAAAGTAGTCAGGCATCATATAAGCACAGATGGAAAACACAACCGCGGGCGGGAACACGAGTGCAAAGGATTTGACAACGGAAAAAGCAATGACGACAAACGCGATCGTTGCCGTACCGCCCGTGATCATTTTGCTCAGTTCCGGAATGTTGCTGACTTTGATATTATATTTCTGAATCAGGACAATGCAAAGCACCACCATGGCAAGCATCATAACCCCTGCGGCAATCTGCAATACCTTTACGAGTTTGCCGTAATTCTTCTTTTCTTCCATGAGAAGCCTCCGAAAAAACAATTTTCTTCATTTTACAGCACTGCCTTATTAAAGTCAATGCGAAGAATACAAAAATATTGAATCTTTCCGGAAACAAAGAGTAAGTACGCAGATAAATTACGGTTTAGCGGGATGCAATAAAAATATTTTTATTGTTGTTTTTTTTGTTGTTTTTTGGTATACTGAAAATATGGAAAACAAAAAGAGCAAAAAAATAATACATGACTACACCACAGGCAATCTGCCCAAGCAGATGCTCCTTTTTTCGTTGCCGTTTATGCTCAGTAATTGTCTGCAGGTTCTGTACGGCATTGTGGATATGATCGTTGTGGGGCACTTTGTGGGCAGTGACGGGCTTTCTGCCGTGTCCACCGCTTCGCAGGTGTTCAATTTTATGAACATGCTGTCCTTGGGCTTTGCCATGGGCGGCCAGGTTGTGATTTCGCAACTTGTCGGTGCAAAGAAAACGGATGAACTGAAAAAGTGCATCGGCACACTGTTTACTCTTGTCGGCATACTCGGTGTAGTATTCACGATTGCGGGGCTGTTCATCTGCCAACCCGTTCTGCGACTGCTCAAAACCCCTGCCGAAGCGTTTGGTTTGGCAAGCGATTACCTTTATATCTGCACGGCAGGGCTGTTGTTCTCGTTCGGCTATAATCTCATTTCGTCGATTCTGCGCGGTGAGGGCGAAAGTGTGCAACCCTGCATTTACATTGCCGTGGCGGCGGTGACCAACCTCATCTTTGACCTGCTGTTTGTGGGTGTGTTCCGCTGGGGAACAGCCGGTGCGGCGGCGGCAACGGTGCTCGGACAGGCGGTCAGTTTTGTCTGGTCGATCATCTATCTGTTGCACCACAAGGATGCGTTCGGCTTCGATTTCAAAAAGGCTTCGTTTTATCCTGACAAGGCACAGGCAAAAAACATCATTTCTTTAGGTATTCCCTTTGCTTTGCGCAGTGCGGCGGTGCATGTTTCGATGCTGTTTGTGACGGCTCTGGTCAACAACGTCGGGCTTGCCGCTTCTGCCGTGTTCGGTGTGGGGCTGAAAGTGGACGACGTTGTGCGCAAAATTTCCATGGGCTTCAATTATGCGTCTTCGTCCATGGTCGGACAGAACATTGCTGCAGGAGATATCAAGCGTACCCGCAGGGTAGTCTACTGGAGTTGGATCTACAGTGCGGCAGTGTATCTGATTTTCTTCTTTGTGTATATCACAAACATTGAACTGCTTTTCCGTCTGTTTACGGATGATGCACAAGTGCTCGCACTTGCGCCCGTGTTTGTCAAAGCGATCGTGTGGAGTTTTCCAGCCATGGCGATCATGCGTGGCACAAACGGATTTATTTCAGGCATCGGCAACTCGGGGCTGGGACTTGCGTTCTCTTTGTTGGACGGTCTGATTCTGCGCATCGGTCTGAGTTGGTTGCTCGGTACGGTCTGCGGTATGGGTCTGTACGGCTATTTCCTCGGTTACGGTCTTGCTACCTACGGCACGAGTATTCCGGGTGCGATTTACTTCCTTGCCGGCAGATGGAAAAACAGAAAACTGAGAGTGTAATACGGTTTTAATAAAGGTGAATTATGAACATTGTAATCATTGACGGTCAGGGCGGACAACTCGGTGCCCAACTTGTAAAAGAAATCACGGCAAAATGTCAGGGGGTTGAACTGACAACCATCGGCACCAATGCCGTTGCAACTGCAACCATGCTTAAGGCTGGGGCAAAAAATGCCGCAACGGGTGAAAACCCCGTTGTTGTGGCATGCCGCAAGGCGGATATAATTGTCGGCCCGATCGGTATTGTCATCGCGGATTCTCTTTTGGGCGAAGTAACGGAAAAAATGGCGATTGCCGTTGCAAGGGCAGAGGCCGTGCGCATCCTGATCCCATTGAACAAGTGTGAGAATCTGGTTGCCGGCGTAGCGGAGATGAACATCGGCACGCTCATATCGGATGCTGTTGAAAAAGTGAACAATATAATAACAAACAAGCAAAGCTCTTGATTGTACGTACATTTTGTGCTATCATATTTACACTGCTCAGAAGGGCAGGGCGGAGACAGAAGTTTCCTTACATTGCGAACCGATAAACACATAAACGATACTATGAAGGTATCATTATCTCAGCAGGGATAGTGATGCTTTTTTTATTTTCAGAGAGGATTTTTACAATGAAAAACCGCAACAATTTACTGAGAATGCTTCTTGCCGCCTTGTTTCTGGCACTGGCTTATGTGATGCCGTTTCTGACAGGCCAGGTGCCTGAAATCGGCTCGATGCTCTGTCCTTTACATATTCCCGTTTTGCTGTGCGGATTTCTGTGCAGCTGGCCATGGGGGCTTGCAGTAGGCTTTACGGCACCCCTGCTGCGTTCCTTTACCCTCAGCATGCCGCCGCTGTATCCGACGGCAGTGTGCATGGCATTTGAACTGGCAACCTACGGCGCGGTTGCAGGGTTGATGCACAGGATAATGCCGAAAAAAAGGTCTTTTGTGTATGTTTCTCTTCTCATTGCCATGCTGGCGGGCAGACTGGTGTGGGGACTTGCCATGCTGGTCTGTACAGGCGCACAGGGATTTACGGCGGCGGCTTTCATTGCAGGTGCATTTACCAATGCCATTCCGGGAATCGTGGTACAGATCGTGCTGATTCCGCTCATGGTACAACTCGGGGAAAAAGTGCTGAAAAATAAGTTGTAAGCACAAATAAATTGTAATACAAGTAAAATGTAATTTATAATTATTTTATGATTTCTCTTGACAATTGAATCCGTTTATATTACAATGCGTGAGGTTTGGCATTTTGTCTGAAACCACACGCATTTATTTGTGCGAAATCACCAAAGAAAAAGAGGTTTTTTGCCATGGCGCACGCCCGTTCCGCGACACAGCCGAAAATTCCCGCAAAAAGCATTTCCGCACAATCCGATATAAAAATCGTTCCCAAAAAAAGCCGTCTGCACGTGTTGCTGCCGCTGAAAAAAGTACCTGCATTGCTCAAGAAGAATGCCGTTACGGTGGTTGCATTCTTTGCCGCCGTTGTAACAGGCATTATTATCCCGCCCGATGCACAGTATCTCGGTTATTTCGATGTCAAGACCCTGACCTGCCTGTTTTGCGTGCTTGCCGTTGTGTGTGCACTCAAGAACATCCGCTTTTTCTATATTCTTGCACAGCGTATTGTGCAGTGCTTCAAAAATGCACGCATGAGTGTGCTTGCACTCGTTTACATCACCTTTATCGGCAGTATGCTGATTGCCAATGACATGGCATTGCTCACCTTTTTGCCGCTCGGTTACTTCGTTCTGCACACCACGCAGAAAGAAAAATACATGGCTTTCTGCTTTATCATGCAGAACATTGCCGCAAACTTAGGCGGTATGCTGACGCCGTTCGGCAACCCGCAAAACCTGTATCTGTATACAAAATTCAACATCCCCACAGCTGAGTTCATGGGCATTATGGTACTGCCCTTTGCGGTTTCGATTGCCCTGATCACCGTGCTGTGTCTTGTGTTTGTCAAGCCCGAACCCCTGCAACTGACCGACAGCGGCGACACCTTGCCAAAAGGCAGAACAGCCTTGTATCTTGCCCTGTTTGCGTTGAGCATTGCCATTGTGTTCAGAGGGATTCCGTATTGGGTCGGTCTGCTCATCATTCCCATCGTTCTGCTGTTTGCAGACCGCGATGCACTCAAAAAAGTGGACTATCCGCTGCTTCTGACCTTTGTGTTTTTCTTCATTTTTGCAGGCAACATGGCAAGAATCGACCTTGTGCGTAACATTTTTTCGGCACTGCTTGAAAAAAGCACCCTGCTGTTCAGTGTGTTGTCGTGTCAGGTCATCAGCAATGTGCCGAGTGCGATTCTTTTGTCACAGTTCACGGAAAACTATGCTGACCTTCTTGTCGGTGTCAACATCGGCGGCGTGGGCACGCTGATCGCGTCCCTTGCAAGTCTGATCACATTCCGCGAATACACCAAACACAACCCCGGCAAAACAGCAAAATATATCGGCCTGTTTTCCGTCTTCAATTTCGGTTTTCTCGCCGTGCTCGCCGGTGTGATGACCGCATACAATCATTTTATATAAACAATAAACAGAAAAAGGGCAACCGTAAAACTTCATTTTGCGGTTGTTTTTTTGTTGCGATAATCCGTAATTTGCCTTTTTTTGTTGCATTTTTTTTCCTTTTATGTTATTCTTTATAATGGATATTTTTGAGCAGGAGGAAAGTTATGAAAGACCCGAGAGAAATTTTAGCCCAAATGACCCTGGAAGAAAAAGCCGCCTTGCTGGATGGTGCCGATTTCTGGCACATGCAGGAAATGGAACAATATGACATCCCGTCCGTCACCGTTTGCGACGGCCCGCACGGGCTTCGTAAAAAAGACTACAGCAAAAAAGGCATCAGCCTTTCCACAAGTGTACCCGCCATCAGTTATCCCACCGCCGTTACCACGGCTTGCTCATGGGATCCCGAACTGCTGTTTGAAATGGGCACGGCACTGGGCAAAAAGTGCCTGAAAGAAGAAGTCGGCGTTCTGCTCGGCCCAGGCATCAACATGAAACGTTCTCCCCTTTGCGGCAGAAACTTTGAATATTTCTCCGAAGATCCCGTTCTTGCGGGTGAAGTCGCCGCAGGTTTCATCAACGGTGTGCAGAGCATGGGCGTGGGCACCTCGCTCAAACATTTCTGTGCCAACAGCCAGGAAACCCGCCGCATGACCTGTGATTCGGTTGTGGATGAACGTGCATTGCGTGAAATTTACCTGACCGCTTTTGAAATTGCCGTCAAAAAGGCAAAGCCCTGGACAGTGATGAATTCTTACAACAAAATCAACGGTGCCCACGGTTCCGAAAACAAACATACACAGATTGAAATTCTGCGTGACACATGGGGATTTGACGGTGTTGTTGTCAGCGACTGGGGTGCTGTCAATGACCGTGTCAAGGGCCTTGCCAACGGCAATGACCTCGAAATGCCCTCGTCCTCGGGTGCGGGTGCGGCTAAAATCGTCGCCGCCGTCAAAGACGGAACACTCGACGAAAAAGTGGTCAACGAACGCGCCCTCAACGTGCTCAGACTCATCAAGAAATGTGCCGACGGTGCACAAAAAGACTATGCTTACAACGATCTTGACGATCAAAGCTTTGCAAAAAAGGTTGCCGCACAGAGCATGGTGCTTCTTAAAAACAACGGCATTCTGCCGCTTGACAGATCCAAAAAGATTGCCGTTATCGGTGAACTTGCAAGAACACCCCGTTATCAGGGTGCAGGCAGCTCGCACATCGTTCCCACGCAGCTCGACAATGCACTGGATGAATTCAAAAAGGCAGGCATTGCCGTTGACTTCGCACAGGGCTATGAGCTGAAAGCCAAGAAGGCAAAGAAAAATGCCGCCCACCTGCAAACGGCGATTGATGCGGCAAAGAAGAATGATATTGCCGTTGTGTTCATCGGCCTTACCGACGATTATGAAGCCGAAGGCTATGACAGACAGCACATGAATCTGCCCGAAGCACACGACAATCTTGTTAAAGAGATTCTCAAGGTCAATCCCAATACCGTTGTTGTCCTTTCGGGCGGTTCCCCCGTTGAAATGCCGTGGAACGATTCCGTTTGTGCCGTACTCAACGCATACTTAGGCGGTCAGGCAGGTGCAGGCGCCATCGTAGACATCCTCACGGGTGCGGTCAATCCCTGCGGCAAACTTGCCGAAACCTACCCCATGACCTATGCAGACACGCCTGCAATCAACAACTACCCCGGCAATCCCGCCAGCGTGGAATACAGAGAAAGCATTTACATCGGCTACCGTTATTACGAAAAGGCAAACAAGCCCGTGCGTTATCCCTTCGGACACGGTCTGTCCTACACCACATTTGCATATTCCGACCTGATGCTCGACAAGAGCACCATGGATGAAAACGATACCCTCACCGTCACATTCACCGTCAAGAACACGGGCAATGTTGCGGGTGCCGAAATCGCACAGTTGTATGTGGCTGACAAGGAAAGCACAATTTATCGCCCCGTCAAGGAACTCAAGGCTTTCAAGAAAGTATGGCTTGAAGCAGGTGAAGAAACAACCGTCACTCTCACTCTTGAAAAGAGAGCGTTTGCATTCTTCAACGTGCTTGTGAATGACTGGTGTGTGGAAAGCGGTGCATTCGATATTCTTGTGGGTGCTTCGAGTGCAGACATCAGACTTGTCGGTACTCTCAATGTGAATGCAAATGACATTGCCGCACCCGATTACAGAATGCTTGCACCCTGCTATTACACAGGCGATGTGCAGGATGTGCCCGCACAGCAGTTCGTTGCCGTGCTCGGCAGAGAACTTCCGCCCACCGAAAAGAGCAAGAACAGAAGCCTTGACCTGAACGACACCTTTGAAAGTTCGGCACACACCAAAAACGGCAGACGTCTGTTTGCACTGCTGACTGCACTCATCCCCGCAGGTATGGCAAGAGCCATTGCCGTGCAGACCCCGTTCCGCGATTTCATTTCCATGTCGGGCGGTGTGTTCAGCGAAAACATGGCAGAAGGTCTTCTTCGTATTCTCAGCGGTGAAAAAGGCGGCATTCGCATGATTCTCAAAGGCATCCCCGCAGCAATCAAAGGCATCGGCCCGCTGCTGTCGAATATCTGACATAATAAGCAAACCAACGCACCCTTGCCGAATCGGCAAGGGTGCGTTTTTAACAGGTTTTGTGTTTTACATATTCCAGTCAAGAACCGGCAAGCCGTCACTGTCGGTGAAATTGCCGAGCGCGATCTGAATAATATCAATGATGACACCGATACCAAACAGGCCGAGCGTGAAAATATAGGCAATCCCTTTTCCGTTTTTGCCGACATAGAAGTTGTGCACTCCCAAATGCCCCACAAAAACCGCAAGCAACAAGGTAACAAGACGCGATTTTGGACTTTGCGGTGCGGCAGGTGCGGCATAAGGCTGTTGACCGGGTGCCTGGGTATACTGTGGCGGTACGTATGCAGACTGCTGTTGCGTATGCTGATCCTGCGTTTGCTCTGCATTTGCAAACGGGAAACCGCAATTTGCGCAAAAGCGGGCATTTTCATGATTCCGTGCCGCGCAATTGGGACAATTCTTCATATACACTCATTCCTTTCTTCTCTTCTGTCATTTTAGGATTCGGATTATACTCGTCACCCTAAGCATCAAGCCCTGCGGCTTTGCGATACAAAAGACGCGCATCCATGGGGGTGATCAGGCCGTTACCGTCCATATCGGCGGCAACGAGTTGTGCATCGGACAACTGCATCTTCCCTGCGGCGGCAAGGAATGCAAGAAATGCATCACTGTCAGAGGTTTGTCCGTCACCGTCGAGATCGCCGTGCAAGAGAGCCACCGCAGACGGGGAATATTCACCGGTGTATTCGGTGGTGTTGCCCTGTGCATCATAGGCAGTGAGCACAAAAGAATAAGCAACATCACTCTGTGCGGTGTTGAGTGTGGGCGAACAGGTCAGCAGGGGGCCGTTGAGAATGGCATTGAACTGATAGACATTCACACCGTTTTCAATCACCTGCAACGTGCCACCCGTACAGTTCTGCGACACGGTTGCAGTGACGGTAAAACCCTGTGCGGCAGGCTGTACGCTGACATTTTCAATGGCAGGCCCTGCGCCCGCTTTACCGGGCACTTTGACGGAAATATTGTCGTAAAAAGACATATTCTCCGCACCGTCATAGGCATAGATCTGTGCGAGATAGGTTCCCACGGCACCGTTATAAGCCGTGGTGGGAATGGTGACACTTGCCGTGTTTTCGTTGATGGTGGCTTCATGCCACAAAAGATCATCCGTACCGTTGACTTCCGTCCATGCGGGCACACGCACACGGCGCACCGCCGTATTGTCTTCCACCACACAGGTGATGGTAAAGCCGTCACTCGTTACATCGCTGACAATGACATTGCCGATGGTCGGCGGGGTGGTTTCATTCGGCGGCACATACACAGCATATTCACTGAGTGTGGTATTGTTGCCCATGGGGTCATAAACGGTGACATTCATCAGATACTCACCCCATGTTCCGCCGTGCTCTGCGGGGTTGACACTGCAACTGAAATTACTGCCGCTTACCGTCCCCGCGTATGTTTTGACGTCGTCTTTGCCGTTTTCCTTGCTCCACACCTCAAACGAAGCTCTTGCAATTGCCATGTTGTCCACTGCGGTGACATAAACAGTAAAACCTGCGTTGGTCAGCATCGACACGCCGTAATCAATGATGGTGGGAACATCTCTGTCATACAACACACTGACACTGCCCGTGCCGCCGTAGTTGGGTGTAACATAGCAGACGGGATAGAAATAAGCCCCGAGGGACATATGATAAACAGAATTGTCCGTGCGTTCCACAACGGTGTTTGCAACATTGGCATGGATGTAATTTCCGTTGCCGTCCGTGATGGCACAGTGCCCCATTTCATAACCGTTATAGGAATAGAAAACGAAGTCACCGCACTGCGGCGTATAGTTGGTTTCGTAGTGTACCGTTGCACCTGCCAGCACCATGGCACCGAACAACACATTGACCGAAGCAGACATCGTGCTGAACACAATGCCTCTTGAAATACCTGCGTGGTCGGCAACCCAACAGAAGAACGCCGAACACCAGTCCTTGTATGTAAAATCGTAATACTGACCGATGAGCATGGATTGTTCCGTCATCCATGCACCGTAAGCCGTGCCGCCGTTGGCATCTTCCCCATACCCGACCTGACTCTTGGCAACGGCTACCATGTCGATTGCCTTGTTGCCCGTCAGATTCGGTAGCGGATAAGTTGATTCATAAGCCTGCGCGCGCAAAGGCAGAACGCAGGCGACCAACGCCACACAAATGATAAAACTCAAAAGAGATTGCAATGCTTTTTTCATATAAAAATCATCCTCGGAATGATGAATATCATAAATCAATTATACAAAAATCCTGCTTTTGTGTCAACACACAATAAAAACCGGCTTTGTGTGATAAAAAGACAGATGTTTTTGCATCAATCGACAAGTACCTTTAATTTTTCAACCAGCTCATCATCCGCCTTGCGGTTATTATGTGTGGATTCAAGCATCTGTTCTACCTCACGCATGGCGGCAAGCAGTTTTTCGCGTTTTTCGGCGGAAAGATCGTCTTCTTTCAGTTCTTCTTTGGCTTCCTGCAGATATTTTACGGCTTTGCGGATATCTCGCGATTCGTTGAACTGCGGATATTTTTCATTCTGCGTGTTTTCGACTTCTCCAAGTGCGATATCCACAGCCAGTTTCAGGGCGGTGTTATTGGTGCCCAGTTCATGTTCCTGCCCTTCAAAATACCAACTCGTATCTGCAAACCACGCTGTAGCGGCATCTACACTGCCGTCGGGAGAAAGACGGCTGTTTTCATTTGCCGACAGTTTCTGACCAAAAGGCACGCTTCTTGTGCCGGGCACGGTGGATTCCACCTGAATGACGGTGTCTGTGTTGGCATTTTTTGCACTGCCCAGAAGACCCAGGAATTCAAAATCGGATTTGATGCCGCCGAAGGGCATATTGTAGCCTGCAAGGAAATAAAAGCCGATGCCGCATTTTTCATGCAGGGCCTTCATGCGGTTTTGCAGATTGCACTGTGCGGCATGATAACGCTCGGCTTCCGCTTTGACAAAGCCAAGACGCGGAACTTTTGCCATGCGTTCGGCACTGAAGAGTTTCGGGGAAAGTTTGTCAAAACGGTCTTTCGGGATCAGTGCCATGAATGCACTTGTGTTGAGAAGCAGATTGTCAAGCAGTCCGTTCACAAGTTTGACAAGCAGCTTATTGACCGCATCCCTGTTCATCAGATTCAGGCATTTGAAAAGACTCTCATTATCTACGGTTTCACGCAGGAAGGAGTCATAAAACTTTTCGTTCCAGTCCTTGCCGCCGTTGCATTCAAGCAGGTCTGCCATGCCGTGACTGCCGTCCCATGCACCGACAATGGAAATGACCTTGGAAACAAGATTTTCACCGACACTGCCTTCGTCGGTATAATACTTGTCAAGATACGCACTGACCACGGTAGCCCCCATGCTCATGGGAATGAGAATAACCTGCTTTGCACCTGTTTTATCCTTCTGGTCTTCAATGACCGCTTTGATCATTTCGTGCAGTTTATCTGCATCCGTGTAAAGATCGGAAAAGGTGGAATAGTTGAAACAGTACATATTTTGGGCACCGTAGACAGCGGCAAGATCTTTGCAGGGCACATCAACATAAATGCGTTTTAAAAGGCTCTTACCTTCGTCTTCGGTATATTCACCCGTGGCAAAATCAACATTTTTAAGTTTTTCAAACGAGCGTGCACCGTAAATGCGCACATCCACTTCTGCGGGCAGATTGCCGTCATTATCCACAATGCACCAACGAAGAAGATCTTTGAGCACACCGTCGATGTGCTTTTCTTTTACGCAGTCAGATCCCGTCAGTGCGGTACGAAGTGCCTGCAGAGCAAACCCTGCAATGCGGCGCTTGCCACCCTTGGGGAAGTCATGGAACAGAACTTCCGTATCGCCCGGGAACAGGTTCCAGCGGTGGTCGGTATCGCTTTTCAGGGACGACCACGTCTGTCCGATGCCGGTGACAAAAACAATGGGAGCTGTTGCTTTTCCCGTTGTATTATTCATATTTTCTTCCTCCCCACGGTAAAATTACTTCTGATCGCGGACGGCTTTGAGTTTTTCTTCCATTTCGCGGATGGAATCAAGATCGCCCTCGGAAGCGGAAATGCTTGCTTCTTTTCTGCGTGCAAGCAGCTCCGCATACATCATTTCTTTCTTTTTGCCGCCCAGATCATAGAACAGCATCGGAATGATGCCGAATGATCCCGTGAGCACGGGAATGATGGTGAACATAGCAAAGATGAAGAATTTGACCTTGTCGGTCTGTTCCCTGTCATCTGCCCATGCGCTCTGATCGTAGCCGACCAGTTTTTTGAGTGCCGTAGTGACAATGCCGCTGACCGAAGTCGATACCTTTGCGGCAAGCCCTTTGGCAACACTGGTCATGGCCTCGGTACGGTAACCGTTTTTCCATTCGCAGTAGTCCATGGATTCATTATACAGTTCGGTACTGATGACGGAACGAAGACCGTAGAACAGGCAGAAGATCATTTCCCACAGTGCCATGGCAAAAAACATGGGCAGTTTTTTGCGATACAGACCGCCTTTGTAGGTTTTGGGATTGAATCCGATACAGCCGAACAGGAACACGAAAATATAAAGAATATTGCCGATGTTCTTACCTACGATATACAGCAGACGGCTGGAGAATCTGCGTCTGAACCACGGTACAAAGGAATAAGAAATGGGCGTGATGGGCGCGGCGGGAATGCCCGCAAGCAGCACCATGGATGCAAAATGCAGAACGTCTATGTAGTAATCCGTTTCGCTGCCCGAAATGCCGAAGCCTGCAAGGAATTCGGACAAGGTCAGCAGCAAGATCGGTTTGTTGTTGATGACAGAACGCAAAGAATCTTTGATGCTCGGCGTGGAAATGGACTGCATGACACGCTCTTTGGACATGGAGAAGAACCAGAACGACATTCCGCTTGCAACAATGGTCGTTGCGGCACCCATGCCCATAAATGCACCGCTCAGCTGTGCATCAACAGACATCTTGCTCTTGAATGCCTTATTGTCAATGAGATCAAGCAGAACGGTCATGATCTGTGCAGGCAGGTTTTCGCCAAAGAAGCCCGAAGCGAAGTTGGCAATGGTAATCAGTCTCGTTCGGTCCACGGGGTGCGGCGTGATGGTTGCCATTAAACCCGTTCTTGCGATATTCTGGAAGGTGGTGACGGCTTCACGCATAATTTCAAGAAGCAGATAGAATACAAATTTACCGACGGAAAGCGAGGACTTGCCCGCAAAGAGCATCGGCATGAACCAATAAAGCAACGTCACAAGACAACCCGGCAGAGCAAGTCCCAACAAATAAGGACGGAATTTGCCCCAACGGGTGCGGGTCTTTTCGACAATGGCGGCAGTGAAAATATCATTGACGATATCCCACACGCTGTTGATGGTTTTTGCGAGAGTCTGATAACCGAGGTCAACTTTGACGATATTGGTGATAAAGCGGTTGGTATAGGCATTGATGTTGAAACTCTGCGTTGCATCCCAGACGATAAAGCCGACGGTCTCCTTCATGCCGACGTAACGTCTGTTTTCATACACATAACCGAGTTGTTCATCGGTATACTGACGGTTTTCAAGCTGTTCAGCCATGGTGCACCCCTCCGTTTTTTTGCATATATATTTTATAATAACATATAAAAACAAAGTTTGCAACACACAAGAAAAAACTTGCACATTATAGACAGATATCACAATGTTTTCTCATTCAAAATGACAAAAAATAAAACCACCAGCAGGTGGTTAAAACATCTTTACCTGTATTCCGTTATATCGTTTCGTAGTGTGTCCACATACTCATGACATACACTGTATTTGTTTCTTTATCAACACTGTATACCAATCTGTGCTGATAGTTTATGCGCCTTGAATACAAGCCTTTGAACTCACCAACCAATTGTTCGTAAGGCGGCGGGTTCTGAAAAGGGTCGTTCTTTAATACCGCAAGCAATGATTTTGCTTTTTCCGCCAGTTTTGCACCCGACAAAAGTTTGGTATGCTTGACTGCCGCTTTTGATAAAACTACATTATACATTACCACTCAACATCCTCCAAAGAAGTAAATTCTTCAGCAGGATCGTTTTTTGATGAAAGAATTTCTTCAGCAGTTTTCGGATGCGAAAGCAGATATAACGTCTCCATTAAGCCGTTATATTCATCCTTGCTCATAACAACAGCATTTCCGTCTTTGGTTGTTACATCAATAATATCGTTATACTCAATGGCAGATTTTATATATTCAAACAGATTTTGTCTGAAATTTGTTATTGTTGTAGTTGTCATAAGATCACCTCTTTGCTATTATATGTACATTATAACGTACATATTCATTTTTGTCAAGAAAAAAAACAACACGGACAAGCCGTGCTGTTTTTATCGATTATTTTTGATTATTCAGCTGCTTCTTCGCCGCCGACATCTGTGCCTTCGTGGGAAGGAACTTTAATAATTCCGAGACCTTCAAGCAAAGTTGCGAAAATTACTTCCAACCAAGAAAGAATAACATGGACAAAATCGGGGATTGTGTTCATTATTTCGTTATACATGGTTTTAGGCTCCTTTCATAGTATGTTCGTTTTCATTATAAACGAAAAATCTGCTTTTGTCAAATATTCTTTTGGTGATTTTCTCCTTTTTTTTGAATTCAAATAAAATTTTTGCATTTTTTCTTTTTCTTTTTCTGAATATATGCTACAATGGGATTGATTTTCGGATGAAATGAAGAGGAAATAAAAGATGAAACAGAAAAATTCTTCCTTTTACAAGACCTTTTTCAGCCTTGCAGGCATTATGGCTCTGCAGAATATCATCATTTTCAGTGTAAACCTTGTTGACAATATCATGCTCGGCAGTTTTTCCGAAGTTGCCATGAGCGGTGTCAGCCTTGCCAACCAGATTCAGTTTCTGTTGCAGATGCTTGTGAACGGTGCGGCAAACGGTGTGGCTGTGATTGCATCCCAATACTGGGGCAAACGGCAGATTGCCCCCATCCGCAAAATTTTTTCGGCAGGCTTTCTGCTTGCATCGGGGCTGAGCCTGTTGTTGGGGCTGATTGTCAGTGCCTTTCCGCAACAAGTGCTTTATCTGCTCTCCAACGAAGCCGCCATTGTGGAAGCAGGAGCCGTATACCTGCGTATTATGGGCTTTTCGTATGTTATTTTTGCAATAACCAATCTGCTCATTGCCCTGATGCGTTCGGTGGAAAGCGTAAAAATCGGCTTCGCGGTGTCGCTTGTGGCGTTGGTTGTGAATATCTTCCTCAACTACTGCCTGATTTTCGGCAACCTCGGTTTCCCGCAGTTGGGTGTCAAGGGTGCGGCTTATGCCACCATCACAGCAAGAATTGCGGAACTGCTGACGGTACTCATTTATGTGCTGTTCATGGACAAAAAACTGAAACTGCGCCCGCAAGACTTTTTCAGTGTTGAAAAAGTGTATATGCGTGACTACATAAAGACGGGGGTACCGATCATTCTGTCGGGCAGCTCCTGGGGCATTGCCATGACGGTGCAGACTGCCATTATCGGCAGACTCGGCGAAGCCGCCATCGGCGCAAATGCCATTGCCGCACCGATTTATCAGGTCATCAGCGTGCTGTATTCGTCCTCATCCAATGCCGCAGGTGTTATTATCGGCAAGACCGTCGGAGAGGGTGACACAGACCGTGTCAAAAAATATGCAAAAACACTGCAATGGATGTTCCTTGCAATCGGAGGCATTTCCTGTGCGATTCTGCTTGCAAGCAAGGGGCTGATCCTTTCATTTTATGATGTTTCGCAACAAACGGCGGCACTTGCAAACACGTTCCTGATCATTCTGTCGATTACGGTCATCGGCTCATCGTATGAAGCCCCCTGTCTTTGCGGAATCGTTTCGGGTGGCGGCGACACAAAATTCGTGCTCAAAAATGACCTCATTTTCATGTGGGGCATTGTATTGCCGTTGTCTTTCTTGTCTGCATTTGTATTCAAATGGCCGATTCCCGTTACTTTTTTCCTTTTAAAGAGCGATCAGATCACAAAATGCGCCGTAGCGGTGGTCAAGGTCAACCGATTCAAATGGATCAAACAACTAACCCACGAATAAAGATAACCGAAAGATCGATGCGGGTGCATCGGTCTTTTTTTATATGGAAATGAATAGGAATGAAAAGGAGATAAATTACGGTTTGTCGGTGTGTGTTGATCGTCAGTCGTTAAAAGTTTTGATCAAACTTTTTCAAAAGTTTGCGGTGTCGAGAGGCGGAGCCTTTCGTCGCCCGTCGCAACGGGCGAAATCCCCATTCCGCCCAATAGCGCAGGAGAGTAGAAAAACAGTCCGGTGGACTGTTTTTCGTAGAGAACCCTCGCCGGGGGTTCTCTATTGTGCGACAGCACAACATTAAACACAGTTAACTTAATTATAAAATAATAAATAAATTAAATTTGTAATGTTCGTTTATCAATTTACCATAAAAGTTCCGTTAGTTCGTTTAGTGCTTCGCACTTAAGAAAACCCCCGGCGAGGGTTTTCTTAAAAACTTTCCTGCGCTTTTTGAAGCATAAGGAATTCCGCTCGTTGCGACGAGCGGCAAGGGCGTTGCCCTTTGAACCCACAAGCTTTTGAAAAAGCTTGACCAAAACTTTTAATGTGACTGACGAGCGACCAACTTTCTACTCCCCGATAAACCGTAATTTACATACACTCAAAAGGAGCGTTTCAAATGAAAATTAAAAGATTCTGTTCACTTTTTCTTGCAATCACTCTTGTGTTGTGCGCGGGATGCAATGCCCCCCGACGCTTCGGCATGCAGGAATTGTCACGGCGGCTGGAACAGCAAAACGAACGGTATGCGTTTTCGTTGGACGGTGTGACACTGTATAACGGCTATTATCAGATTCCGTTTTCACTCATGCAAGAGGAAGACCTGTTGTTGAGTTGCAAAGAAGACGAAAAAGGGCAACTGACGCAAATTCTGCTGACGGCAGAACAGGAAACCGCCCCGACGGATGATTTTCTTGCATTCACACAATTGCTGATTGCTTCTTTTTGCGGAGTAAGCGAATATGAGGCCGCCGCCATGGCTGAAGAAGCGGGTCTGACGGGTGCGGATGTTTTGTTTTCCGACCACACGGGCACGGCAACAAAAGGACGATATTCGTTCACATTTTTTTCGACCCCGTTGAGCATTACGGGCATTTTGACGTATGACGATGCAGTTGTGGCAAAACAATAAAAATAATTTTGCATACAAAACAATAAAAAAAGGGGGGACTATTGCAAATTCCAACACCGGAGTTGTAACAGCCCTCTCCCGTCTTTATACAGGTTATTGTTTCATAATATCAATTACTTTTTCTGACAATTCCGAAACCTTTTTCGCTATTGTTATACCACTATCCGGTAACTGTTGTTTCGGTGCAGTTAACTTAATTTGCTTGAGCCTTTTTAGAATCGCCATTCTTCCGTAGAAGAATCGCCATCTTTGCATATTTATCTGCGCAGCAAACCAAACCAGTTCTGAATAGGTCATAGCATACTTAGGAACTAACACACGCACGGCACTACCACCATTTCCTCGTGCCATAAATCTCCACGGCTGAACACAGGCCCTACCAAAACAAGTTACTGTAATTGCACCGTCAGAGAATACCTCATTATCAACATCCCCAACCAAACGAACAACACTGTTTTGAGGATCACCAGAAGAAATATATGGACATGAACCGGTGTGATAATTGCTTTCACCACTCGACTTTCCACCCATAACAGTGAAAAATCGTTCAATGCTGTCCGTTTCTCCGTATGGCATTAGCGGAAGATTATTCCATGAGGGAAAGTCCGGCAGAACTTCGTCGGCGATATCTTCTACACATACAGCCGTTGTAAGAATGGATTTTGTGATTTCGTCTCGATATCGTTCTTGTTCCTCTTGCGGAAATTCCGGTTGAGGAAGATATGCCTCAGGGCAAAATTCCGCACCTCTGCGCATGATTTTCTCCGCTTTAATTACAGTTGCAAGATCAGAGGACACCGGCTGACCGGATCTGAATTTGATAAACTCTTGAAGAATTTCTTCGAGTTGGGAACCGGATGCTTCTACTCGTTTCCCTTTTAATTTACGATATCCATCATTCCATATTTTTGCCATGAAAACGTCATCTGTTGTTCGCTGGCTGCGAGGTGCCGCAATCATAATTGTTGTGTCAACAGCAGTGGGATAGAACAGGTCACCAGGAAGGCTGATCATACCTATCACTGCGTTACTAACCAAAAAATTATTTCGCCAAGGCGCATTATCTTCATCCGCAAAAATACCGGATTTCACAACCACTGCAAGTAAGCCTGTTTTATGCAATGCTGCCATTGCGGCATCAATAAAATCGCGTTCAGGTTCCTCCTCCTGCGAGAAAGGTGGGTTAATGAGTGCTTTTGTAAAACGACCTTTTACACTTTCTTTACTGTGAGAATCAAAACAACTCACGTTTTCGATGTGGCTTTTTCCGTCGCCTCTGAAAAACATATTTAAAGCAGCAAGAGCCCATACAGTCGGGTTCGTATCAAATCCATAAAGAGATTCGCGAATTATTGAATAAGAAACACCAAGTTCTTTTGATGTCTTCAGCATTCTATCAAACGATGCAACCAAGAATCCGCCCGACCCACAAGCAATATCAATAACGGTATCTTGTGCTGTAACATCAATCAATTCAGCACAAAACTTAGTGATATGTCGTGGGGTGAAAACAATTCCCAAAGAATTGTTATCATAGCCATAACGAATAAATGCTTCATACAGTAATCCCAAAAAGTCTGTATCTGTTCTCAAAATGGATTTAATGTTAAGTGCCTTTAACGTATGGACAATTTTCCCTATTTTAGGGGCTAATCTTGCGTAATCCGTCTCAGAAAGGCGAAGTGTTTCAACTAACTGATTTTTCTTGGACTCTTCAAAATGATCTGTTGTAGCAATAGCAGCCTCAACCAATCCATTCACAGAGGACAATTCTTTTCCTTGTTCCAAGTCAATTTCGCCTTGATAAAGTGCTGTAATTACAGCGCCTAATACTTTCGGACGTAGGGACGGTTCAATCTTTGCTGAACGTAAAACAGCTGATAACTCTATTGCAGTCGTTATATAGTCAGAAACTTTTGGAATCGCTACTTCTGTTGTACCATTTTTGGTTAACAATGCTGTTTCAACTTCACTAACACTCGGAAAACTTGTTAAGTTGAAACCATGAGAAGCAAGTGGTATCCATTCCCCATCATTAAGTATGACTGTTTTGAAAAGATAACCATTATCTTCTTCGCCGGCAACTCCAATTGCAATGCTAACGGAATAATTTCCGTACTTGTTGATTGTATTAGCGTAGTCAATAGCCTCAGAAAGAGCCGTTTCAATTTTCTTGAGATCATTTTTAGCTTCAACAACGATAATTGGTGCGTACTGTTTACAGATCAAAAAATCGGGTTTTGTCTTCCCTAATCCGGTGTCAGGAAAATAATCTTCAATTTCTTGTTCCTCTAAAAAATCGCCACCCCGTTGAGGATGTTTTATATTCCACCCTTTTTGATTAGCTATTTCTCTTACCAAGTATCTACAACGAGATTCTGCACGTTTTCCTTTTGCCATATTCTTCACCTCGTTTGTTTTTTTAAGACTATTACTAAAATGTTTCTATAAAATGAAATATCTTGTTAACTGATAGCAAAAAATCATATTGCCCTTAATAACAGCACAACCGATCTGCCTCTGAGTTTTCCGAACAATTTTTATTCAGAAACACTATTTTTTAAGTGTGAGTATCTGATGCTTTTTGAATACCATTAAATAATCGGGAGGGGGATACGTTTGTTATACTCTTGACCATTTGACACCCTGCGGGGTGTCTTCAAGGACGATGCCCATTTCCTTGAGCTGATCGCGGATACGGTCGGCTTCTGCCCAGTTCTTGCTCTTTCTGGCTTCGGTGCGGGCGGCGATGAGGGCTTCGACTTCGTCGTCAAGGGATTCGGTCTTGCGGTTATAGACAAGACCGAGAACATTGGTCAGTTCGTCAAACAACTTAGTGGCTTCTTCAACGGCCGCTTTGACGGGGGTATCGGTCAGCACGGATTTGTTGATAAATCGGACAAAATCAAACACGGCAGCAATGGCATCGGCGGTGTTGAGATCATCGTCCATGGCTTCGCAGAATGCTTTCTTTGCGGCGGCACAGCCTTCGCTTGCAACCTTGATTGCTTCTTCGTTGGCTTCTTCGGAAGCGTTCTTGAGGGCAAAATCAAGTGCTTCGCGGCAGTTGTAAAGACGGGTCAGAGACGCCTTACACTGTTCAAGAGAATCATAGGAATAGTTGATGGGGCTTCTGTACTGACAGGAGATCATCAGATAGCGGATGGGTTCATAGCCGAACTGTTGCGCAACGTCACGCACGGTGAAGAAATTGCCCTTGGATTTGCTCATCTTTTCGTTGTCAACGGTAATAAAGCCGTTGTGCATCCAGTAACGTGCAAAGGGAACGCCGTTGCAGCATTCGCTCTGTGCAATTTCGTTTTCATGGTGGGGGAACACAAGATCCTGACCGCCGCAATGGATGTCGATAGTTTCGCCCAGATAACGGCGCGACATGGCCGAGCATTCAATGTGCCAGCCGGGTCTGCCCTTGCCCCAAGGGGATTCCCACCAGGGTTCACCGGGTTTGGAAGACTTCCACAGCGCAAAGTCAACCGCTTCTTTTTTGACTTCGCCAATGTTGATTCTGGCACCTGCAAGCAGGTCTTCCATCGGCTGATGGGACAGTTTGCCGTATTCGTCAAATTTAAGGGTGCTGAAATAGACATCTCCCTGTGCTTCATAAGCATAGCCTTTTTCGATGAGTTTGGAAATGATGGAAATGATTTCGTCAATATTTTCGGTGGCTTTGGGATGCACGGTTGCGGGACGGACGTTGAGTCCGCCTGCATCGGTTTTATATTCGGCAATGTATTTTTCGGAAACGGTCAGATAATCCGTACCTTCGTCATTTGCACGGTTGATAATCTTATCATCAATATCGGTAAAGTTCTGCACAAAGTTTACTTTATAGCCGATGTATTCAAGATAACGACGCAGCACGTCAAACACGCAGATGGGTCTGGCATTGCCGATGTGGATGTAGTTATAAACGGTCGGGCCGCAGGCATAGATGCCGACTTCGCCTTCCTTGAGGGGAATGAGTTCTTCTTTTTGTCTGGTAAGTGTATTATAAACTTTCATTGTGTATCTCCTTTTGCAATTTGTTTTTCAAGTTCTTCTATACGGCGGTGCAGTTTGTCAATTTCCTGTTGGATGGGGTCGGGAATGTGCACCTGATCAAGGTCATCAACCACTCGCTTGCCGTCGCGTTTGACGACCCTTGCGGGAGTACCGACCGCCGTGCAATTTGCGGGGATTTCATTGAGTACCACGCTGCCGGCGGCGATGTTGGTATTGTCACCGATTTTGAACGGCCCCAATACCTTCGCTCCTGCACCGATGAGGACATTGTTGCCGACGGTGGGATGGCGTTTGCCGACATCCTTACCCGTACCGCCCAGGGTAACGCCCTGATAGATAGTGACATTGTCGCCGATTTCGGCGGTTTCGCCGATGACAACTCCCGTACCGTGGTCAATAAAAAAACGTTTGCCGATTTTTGCACCCGGATGGATCTCTATGTTCGTTCTTCTTGCGGATGCCTGCGAGATACATCGTGCGATAAAGTGCATATTATGGGTATAGAACCAATGCGCTTTACGGTGCGAGCGGATGGCACGAAGTCCCGGATATAAAAACAGGATTTCAATCGTGCTCGTTGCCGCAGGGTCGCGTTCACGGACACTTGCAATGTCTTCCCGAAGCCGATCGAACATGGTTATCCTCCTTTGCTCATAGATTATAATATTATACATTAAAAAAACAAAAATTTCAATACGGAGTGATGCAAGTTTGAAAAAATTTTCACCGCTGAAAAAAATCCACATGGCAGGCTTTGTCTTCACCTGCATTGCAGGCACGCTTTTGCATTTTTTGTACAATTGGACGGGACAAAACAAATTTATTGCCGCATTTTCTGCCACCAACGAGAGCACATGGGAACACCTGAAATTGTTATGGGTCCCGATTGTGCTGTTTGCGATCATTGAATATTTTGTGTACGGAAAAAAACAAAAGAATTTTCTGTGCGTCAAATACCTTGCAGCCGTGGTTGGGATGAGTTTTATCACAATTGCAGTTTACACTTACGCTGGGATACTGGGGAGAAATGTTGATTTTATCAACATTTCGTTGTATTTTATCGGTGCGGCAGTCGCATGGCGGTTCTCTTATAAGTATGTAAGAACCGATCGGTTTTCATCCCCCGTCTGTGTGCCGCTGTGCCGTGTGTCGGCAGCATTGACGGCAGTGTGCTTTTTGGTGTGGACATATTCTCCGCCGCAGATCGGCATTTTCATTTCTCCGGTATAAAACAATCTGAAAACCTCTCTGATACAATTGTGCAGAAAAACGAAAAATACCCCGACGACAGAAAACCCGTACCGGATGATACCTCCGATACGGGTTTGTTCGTGTTTTGCGGTTTTATTTTTTAATTTTATCCCAATACTCTTTTGCCGCTTGCTCGGTGCGGTTTTCGCCGAACTGATAATAGGTGATATTTTTGAGGTTATCGGGCAGGTATTGTTGCTTGCACCAATGATTCGGGTAGGCATGCGGATAATTGTAAAACTGCCCTTTCACGGCCGCATCTTCGCCGTCAAAATGCTTGTTCTGCAAGGTGCGCGGCACGGGACCTGCTTTTCCTGCCTGCAAATCGGACAGTGCTGCATCGTAGCCGAGATACGCGGAATTCGATTTCGGGCTTGTTGCCACCAGCACGGCGGCATCGGCAAGCGGAATGCGAGCCTCGGGCATGCCGACCTGAAAAGCCATGTCCACAGCGGCTTTGACAATGGGAATGATCATCGGATAGGCAAGTCCGACGTCCTCCGCCGCACAGACCATGAGTCTTCTGCAAGCCGAAGGCATATCCCCCGCTTCTAAAATGCGGGCAAGGTAGTGAAGCGTTGCATTCGGATCAGAGCCGCGCATGGATTTCTGAAAAGCAGACAAAAGATCGTAATGCTCGTCCCCCTCGCGGTCATAGCGAAGGGCGGTTTTCTGGGTGACGGCTTTTGCGGTTTCAAGCAGAATTTTTCGCTTCTGTCCGACATCGGGAATATTGCTCGACAGCACACACAATTCAACCGAATTAACCCCCTTGCGCACGTCCCCGCCGCAACCGCGGGCAATGTGCATGAGCACCCCGTCTTCAATTTCAAATTCCTCTTTGAAATCTTCTGCCATCACGGCAAAGGCACGTTCCAGCGCGGGCAGAATGTCTTCAGGCGTGACGAACTTGAACTCAAACACGGTGCTGCGGCTGAGAATAGCGGGATAGATATAAAAATACGGATTTTCGGTGGTGGCGGCAATGAGGGTAACGGTTCCGTTTTCGATGTATTCGAGCAGGGATTGCTGTTGTTTTTTGTTGAAATACTGAATTTCGTCGAGATACAAAAGCACACCGTTGGGGGCGGCGAGGGTGTTGACCTCACCGATGACGGCACGCACATCCGAAATGGATGCATTGGTGCCGTTGAGAATGTGCAGTTTTCGCTTGGTTGCCGCCGCAAGAATACGGGCAACCGTGGTTTTCCCTGTCCCCGAAGGACCGTAGAAAATCATATTGGGCAAATGACCCGATCGGATAATATTACACAGCGGTGCATTCTCTGCGATCAGGTGTTTTTGTCCCACAACCTCATCAATGGATTGCGGTCGGATTCGTTCGGCAAGCGGCTGAGCCATGCGTTCACTTCCTTGCATTTAATGAATGATTGTAAAAAATTTTTGCACCCGGCAACGGGTCTGCACCCTGTCGGGAGGGCATTTTGTCCGACAGAGTGTTTTCAGCGGCGGCCGTATGACAGCGGTCAATCGGGGACGGAAACAAACCGTACCGCCGTGCACCCCCGCGGATTGTGTCCCCAAAGACACTATATGCGGGGGAAAGTTTGTTGTGAGAAATCATTTGAAAAAACACCTGAAAAACAGGTGTTGACAGAATGAAAAAAGATTGATATAATGTAAATGAACAAGGCAAACCGATAGACGGTTTGTCTTCCGTTAAAGCAGAAATAACCGCCTCAGTTGGAAGCTGGATGGGCGGTTATTTCTTTTTTGTTATGTTGATGATGAGGTTCACCATGCTAATAACAACTGCAACAGTTGCAACAAGAAGACTTAATATTCCAATAAGATCTCCAAGTGATACCATGTGCACCTCCCTCCTTCCCGGAGGGAAAAAAGACACCCTTCGTAATCGGAAGGTAACCGCCTACCGTTTAAGGTCGGCCTTGCCCGAAAAAATTATAGCACAATCCGACATAAATTGCAATAAAAATTACAATTTATTCAGTCCTGCAAATCCGCTTCTTGTACGCCCGTCAGGTCAAACGGCGGGGTGAATTGTGCTTCGGCACTGGTCAGTTCCTGCACAAATCCGTCTTCAATGCCGCACAAATACAGATAATCCTCCGCCTTTTCGTATTCTTCTTCGGTGAGTTTACGGTTTAAATTTTCAAATGCAAGCGGTTCGGCGGGCGGGGTGTATTGCCCCATCAGGCTGAACAAAGCCTGCCCGTCTGGAAACAGGGATGCAAAAGTATCAATAACACCGTATGTGTTTTCAAGTTCACCCGGCAGAACAAGATGCCGAACAAGAAGTCCTTTTTGCAACATACCGAAATCATCGAACTGCACATCACCGACCTGACGGTACATTTCTTTGAGTGCCGCACGCACACGGAAGGGGTAATCTGCCGCCGCAGAATATTTTTTGGCGGGTGCAACGGCACTGTATTTAAAGTCGGGCATATAAATATCAATTTTTCCTTCGAGCATTTTCAGGGTCTGTACACTGTCATACCCGCCCGAATTCCAGATGACGGGCACATTGTGCGAAAAACCGTCGAGTGCTTCGGCGATCGGTGCGGCAAAATGGGTCGGCGTGACAAGGTTGATGTTGTCCGCACCCTGCCATACGAGTTCTTCAAAAATTTCACGAAGCCGCTTCACGGTGACGGCTTCACCGAAGCCATCGGCACTGATCCTGCGGTTCTGACAGAACACACACCGCAGATTGCAACCGCTGAAAAAGACCGTTCCGCTGCCTCCCGAACCGCTGATACACGGTTCTTCCCAAAAATGCAAAGCCGCCCTTGCAAGCACAAGGGCTTCTTTCTGACCGCAAAATCCTTTGTGCTGACTGCGGTCAATTTTGCAATTGCGGGGGCAAAGTGTACAGTTAATCATTGTGTTTTCTCTTGTTTTATCGTTATTATAATAATTGTGATTATAATTTAAATTTTTACGATTTTTTGTGATATAATTTGATTGCCGAAAATTTTTGTACTCACGGATTTACTCCGATATACCAAGCTCTTCATGGAAATATTTTAGCGTTGTATATTTATATCTCTTTGCCTGATATTCATTCGCTTTTCCTGCCGCATAGGTGTAATAACCTTTTACATATGTGCGGAATTTGCTGACGATAAAAGCAATTCTGTCATTCAACTCCACATATTCCTTATTATCAATTTCAGCAGCTTCACCTATATAACTTGCTTCGTTCACTATGACCGCTTTTGAAAAATCAATGCCGGTAATACTATCTGTCGGTCTTGATGAATACTGAAATTTATAACAATTACCATGCTTGATATTTGTTCTTAAAGGCAGTGCAAAAGTGTTGTTATCTACCTGAATCAAAAGTACAATATAAGGTCGCTGTATCTTATGTTCAATTTCGGGATATTCTGATGTGTTGTACTTATTATAAAATTCTGCCGACAAATAATGTAATTCGTAAATCTTTTTTGTTTTCATAATACCTCATACAAAAAGATAAAGCCCTTGCACCGAAGTACAAGGGCTATCTTCCGTTGGGATTTTTTTATGAAGGTGTTACCCTCACACCTGATCTTGAATCGGAATTTCTTTATAAAGGTGTTATCCTCGCACCTGATCTTCAATTGAATTGTAGCATATAAATTCAATCTTGTCAATACAAAATCGCAAAGCAAACCGCTTTTCGGAAGATAATACAGTTTATGCAGTTTTGAATTGTTTATTCGTAAAGCAGATGCAGTTCGTGCAACGCACGGGTGGTCATCATATAAGCCACACGTCTGTTTTTCTCAAGATCTTCGGCATGCGGGATAATAACTGCATCGAATTCAAGCCCTTTACTCAATGTGACGGGCATAATAATGACTTTACTGCTCATGCGAGCATAAGCGGTGTTGACCAGCTCGCAATCGGGCAGATATTTTTTTATTTCTTTATAGAATCTTGCCGCTGTTGCCGCGGTATCGGTCAGAATGCAGACGGAATTGTAGTCTGCGGGAACATTTTTTGCAATTTCGGCGGCAGTTCCGGCAAGATTGTCGGTGTGATACACGAAAGGTGCTTGTCCTTCGCGGTCAAAGACATCATAATCCGCACCGTCCAGGAATTGTTTTGAAAATTCACTGAGTTGTTTGGTGGCACGGTAGCTTTTGCCGAGTTTCATCACAGATGCACCGTAAATTTCACAAAGCTGTGCTTCGCTTGTGGTGTTGAGTTGCGGCACAAGTGCCTGATTGGTGTCGGCAAGCAAAGTGAACACGGCTTTGGGATACAGCAAACGCAGAATTTTGTGCTGCAAAACAGAATAATCCTGTGCTTCATCAAGCAGAATGTGTGCAGGGGGATCCTCCTGTTCACAGTTACCCAGTTTCGCGGCAATATACAATGCCATAACGGCATCTTCAAAATTCAGAAGGCGGTTGCCCATGCGGTGTGCAAGATCATCCGCAAGTTTTTTGTCCTTGCACCATGCACGGAAAAAGCGGTAGTAAAGCGGTACGGTATCCTGTGCCACGGCACTGTTGATCATCATTTCGAGGTTGCCGAGCACACTGTTTTTTAAATTTTCCATGAGTTTCTGCAAAGGCTCATGGCTTTCGTGCTTTTCAAGCAGTTTGCTCGTCAGGTCAAGACGATTGATAAGAAAATAATCATCAATTTCATCCCTTGCCCATTCCAGCAGCAGTTGCAATCTTGCATGCACGGACAAATTGACGGAAAACGCCTCGTATTTCTTTTTCATGGTTTCGGCAGACAGTGCAACTTCGCCGAACACGCGGATATCAAAAAAGCGGCAGTGCATCAGATCCAGACAGCGATCCACATAGGAAAGAAAATCGGGGTCATAAACGGCATTGACCGTTTTTGTTCGGTATTCATTCCCTTCAAGCACCGCTTCTGCCAATTCATAATAATCTGTCACGGTGTATTCGGGCAGATATTGTTCGAGCAAAGACGAGAACAGGCAAGAGCGCACTTCTTCTTCGCCGAGGTCGGGAAGCACGCCCGAAACATAGTGCAGAAATGCCACATTATTCGTAAACAGAAGAATATCTTTGGAAATCAGGCTTGTCCGCAGTTCATACAACAGCCATGCAAGGCGGTGCATGCCGATGGAGGTTTTTCCGCACCCCGCGGGACCGAACACGGCAAGGCTCTTTTTGGTATCAAAACGGATACAGCGGTTCTGCTCACGCTGAATGGAACAGACAATGACTTTCAGACGGTCGCTCGATGCCCCCGAAAGCACATTGCGAAGCACCGTGTCATCAATGCGAAGATCCGCATCCCAGCAAGCGGCAAGTTCGCCGTCCTTGAACTGATACTGACGGATTTTCTGAATTTCGCCTTCAATAAGCCCCATCGGGGCGGTATAAGAAGCCCGACCCGTTTCACCCGTGTAAAACAACGAGCAGACAGGGGTACGCCAGTCATAAACATGCACAAACAGCGTATCGGAGTCCATCAACGTACGAAGACCGACATAGATTTCTTCCGTTTCGTAGCCGTCCTCCTGAAAATCGACCCTGCCGAAATAGGGTGCAGACCGCATTTTTTCAAGAATATAACGGGTGGAGATGCACTGGTTGACAGTGTCCATTTTTTTGCCGATGGATTCCTGCAGGTCGAACGCATGACCGTATACCGCACCGTAAGGATTGTCCAACGAAAATTGGGCTCCCTCGGCACGGGCTTCTGCAAGTTGTTCCGTTTTCAGTTGCGACAGATACTGCATCTGTGCATCAATAAACGATTGTACATTCTGCAAATACTTCAATTCCTGCTTGTCCATTCGGCACCTCTGTAAAAAAACGGCAGATGTTCATCCCTGTTTTTCGGGCGGTCTGCGCCATTATACTCTTCATTATAACATTAAATCATGCAAACGCAAGTCTTGAATTATAATAAAAAATATGGTATAATGGGGTAAGATGGATTATAATGTTATTTTTTCCTTACGGGAGGTTTTTATGAAAGCGAACGACAAACTCTCTTTCGGCTCGAAGCTGTGGTACGGCTCGGGTGCGATCGGTCTTGATTTAAGCTACGGCATGTTCTACAGTTTTCTGAACAAATACCTGACGGACGTGCTGAAACTCAAATCCAACTTTTTAACCATCCTGACTCCCATTGCCCGTATATGGGACGGCATCAACGACCCGATGATGGGTACCATTGTTGACAACACAAACACCAAAATGGGCAAATACCGCCCGTGGGTGCTGCGCGGCTCCCTGCTGAATGCAATTGTGCTTGCATTTCTGTTCAACAACCCCGGTATTCCCACCGATTCCGCATGGATCTATGTGTATATTTCGATTCTGTATGTCGGCTGGGGTATGTCCAACACCCTTGCGGATATTCCTTACTGGTCGATGGTACCTTCGTTCACAAGCGACCCCAAGGAGCGTTCCATGATCGCCACCATTGCCCGCACATTTTCGGGACTCGGTCAGGGGCTTGTTTCCATCGGTGCACCGATGCTGATGAAGGTGCTCAGCACCACGCTTTCCGCGGACGGCACACCCGTGTGGGATGAAAGAAGTTTTTCGATTATTTCCGTCATCTGCTCGGTGGGTCTTGTGTTCTTCGCCTGTATGGCAATGCTCAAAACCAAAGAAAATGTTGTCATCAAACAGGAAGAAAAATTCACCTTCGGCAAAGTCATTCAGATCGCAAAAGGCAACGACCAGCTTCTTATTTTTATGCTGTTCGCCATGCTTTCCAATACGGCACACTATATGATTTCGGGTGTGGGGGTATACTTCTTCGACGTTGTTGTGGGCGATGCAGGAAAACAGAGTCTGTTCAACACCCTCGGCGCGGTCGGCTCGATTCTCGGTCTTGCCGTTATTCCCATCGGTATGAAATTCACAAGCCGCAGACGAACCTATCAGTTCTCGCTCGGTCTTGCCGCCGCAGGCTTTGCGGGCATGTTTGCCGCCTACAAACTCTTTGCAAGTCAGTTGATGGTCATGTATATTTTCAATCTGATCGCACAGGTAGGCACTGCCGCCATGTTCGTTTCGCAGACCGTTTTCCTTGCCGACATTGTGGACTACGGCGAAGTCAAGATGGGCTTCCGTGCGGAATCCGTCACCTTCTCCATGAAAGGCTTTTTGCAGAAAATGGCTTATACCATTCAGACCCTTATCATGTATCTCGGCATGAGCATTACGGGCTATAACGGCGACCTGCACGGTGCAAACAGCCCTGCGGTCAAGTCCGCATTCAGCGTGATGATGCTGGTTCTTCCCTTTATGTTCATGATTGCATCGCTGATCGTATTTTCCATCAAGTTCAGACTGCACGGCAAATACATGGAAGACATCACCGCCAAGGTGACCGCCGCCAAGCAGGCAAGACTTGAAAAAGCAGAACAGGAAAACGCATAATGCCGACTGAAAAAAAGGCCGTTACATCGGCAACATTAAAAATAATTGCCCTTGTTTGCATGACCATTGACCACATCGGTCATGTATTTTACATCCCGATGATGACCGCATCCTCCGCTTTCGGATTGCTTTATCTGCTGCTTCGCACAATCGGCAGAATCGCGTTCCCGCTGTATGCGTTCATGATCGCCGAGGGGTGTCGCTACACAAAAAACATAAAAAAATATTTCGGTCTGCTGGCTGTTTTTGCCGTTGTTTCCGAAATTCCTTACAACATTGCAGGCAATGGCACATGGCGTGACAGCAGTGCACAGAATGTGTATTTCACGCTGTTTTTGGGGCTTGCCGCCTGCTACGTTGTGCGTATTCTGCAAGAAAACGGAAAGCACATTCTGTGGTCAGTGCCCGTTGCGGCTCTGCTGTGCCTGAGTGCGTATTTTCTCTCGACGGATTATTCGTGGTACGGTGTACTGTTTATATGGCTGTGTGCGGTAACACGGGAACAGAAAAATGCCGTACGAATTTCCGTACTTGTGTTCGGCCTGCTTCTGATTGCAAGACCGTGGCAGATCGTGCAGAACGATTTTGCTTTTGCTTACATCGAAAATTCCTGCATGCAGTTTTTCGGCAGTCTGCCCGCATTGTTCCTGATTTTGCAATACAACGGCGAACGCGGAAATCTACGCATCAACAAATACTTTTTCTATGCCTACTACCCTGCCCATCTGCTGATTTTAGGGTTGACGGCTTCTTTGTTATCATGATCTCTTACACTTCTTTAAACGATTATTGCTTATCCCGATTCGGCAAAAAGCTTTACAAGCTTTCCGTAGACGGCGGTTTTACCTGTCCCAACCGCGACGGAACATGCGGCACAAGGGGCTGTATTTTCTGTTCTGCGGACGGATCGGGGGCTTTTGCCGAAAAAGGCACAGACATTACACAGCAGCTCGAAAATGCAATTGCCCGCATTGTTTCAAAAAAACCACAGGGATATATTGCCTATTTTCAGGCATTCACAAACACATACGCTCCGGTAGAAGTTCTGCGGGAGCGTTTTTTGTGTGCCGTCAGATTTCCGGGGGTGGAAGTGCTTGACATTGCAACCCGTCCCGATTGTCTTGGTGATGATGTACTCGATTTGCTGGAAGAACTCAATAAATCCAAGCCCGTTTGGGTGGAATTAGGCTTACAAACAAGCAAAGAAGAATCCGTAACATACATCCGCAGAGGGTATGAAAACGAAGTATATCTGCAAGCGGTGCAAAACTTAAAAAAACGAGGGATTTACTGCGTAACACACCTGATTTTAGGTCTTCCGCACGAAACGGAAGAAGACATGAAAAACAGCCTGCTTTTTGCTTTACAAGCGGGCACGGATGCGGTAAAACTGCAACTTCTGCATATATTAAAAGACACCGACCTTGCAACGGATTTTCTTGCGGGGCAGTTTGAAGTGTTTACCATGGAGCAATACATTCACCTGCTGACGGTATTGCTTCCCTTGATTCCGCCCGAAGTCAGCGTGCACAGAATCACGGGGGACGGCGACAAAAGACAACTCATTGCCCCACTTTGGAGTGCCGACAAAAAACGGGTACTGAACGCAATCCGAACGGCTTTGGAAGAAAAGTAAATTGCGACTTCTCTGTCACCTTTTATAAAATATTTTTCTGTATCTCTTTACTAAATAAAAATAAAGTGATATAATAAATTAGTTTATGGTAAAAGTGCCTGAAATTTGTGAATAATTTAACAAAAAAATGCAGGCAAAAAAAATAAAAAGGGATGAGAACATGGATTTCGTAAACATTGTACCCAAGCCCATTCGTTGCAGCATCAACACGCCTGACAAATATGCAAATATTGAAAACATTGAAAAACAAATCGACAAAAAATTTGATACTTCAGGCAGTTACGATATGTTTTTATATGCGGACAAAACGGTGATTGCGGCGGCGGATGAAAGAGGATTTTTCTATGCACAGCAGTCCTTGCGGCAACTGAAAGCCGTTTACGGTGACCAAATCCCCTGTTTCTCTATTTCGGATGCCCCCCGCTATCAACACAGAGGTGTCATGCTGGACTCGGTGCGCCACATGCAGAGCATTGAAGAAATCAAAAAATTCATTGAAGCGGCGGCTTTGTTCAAATTCAATGTTTTTCACTGGCATTTAAGTGACGATCAGGGCTTCCGCTTTGAAAGCGAAGTTTTTCCGGAACTTACAAAAGAATCTTCCGTGCGTCCGTCTTCGGACTTCGGCAAGGTACACGACAGCACCCCCTACGGCGGATATTACACCAAGGCACAGATAAAAGAGATCATCAATTTCTGCCACGAGCGGTTTATGACCGTGATCCCCGAATTTGACCTGCCCGGCCACATGAGTGCCGTTTTGCATGCAAAGCCCGAACTTTCCTGCAAGAGAGAGAGCGTTGCAATCAAAACCACGGCCGGCATTTTCCCCGACATTCTGTGTGCAGGCAAAGAGGAAGTCTTTGATTTTCTCTTTAAACTCTTTGACGAAGTGTGCGAAGTGTTCCCCGATGAATACATTCACATCGGCGGTGACGAAGCCCCGAAAAAATATTGGAAAACCTGCCCGCATTGCCAGAAACGCAAAGCGGAACTCGGTTTTACGGACGAAGAACAACTGCAGGGATACATGACAACCCGCATTGCGGAATATCTTGCAACAAAAGGGCGCAAGGTAATTTGCTGGAACGAAACCCTTGCAAGCGACATTTTGCCCGAAGGGCTTATCATCCAGAACTGGATGGACAAAAAGAAAAAATGCCCCTCGTTCGCAAACAACGGCGGCAAACTGATTTATTCGGATTACTACCACTACTATACAGACTATCCCTATACCATGACACCCGTGTCCAAAACCTACAATGCCGATCCCGTGATTGCGGGACAACGCAAAAAAGAAAACACCATTGGTGTGGAAGCCCCCATCTGGACCGAACATGTGCGTGATTTTGACCGTCTTTGCTATATGACATGGCCGCGTTTTGCGGCGGTCAGCGAAACAGGCTGGTCAAAAGCAGAAAATAAGAATTACAAAGATTTCAAAAAACGAATCACCGCCCTGTTGCCCCTGCTGGAAGAAATCTGCATCAAAGCCGCCGCACCGCAAGATTGGGATCCGAACCCCGTCAGCCGTCTGTTCGGCACCGCATCCTTTTTTACGGGCACGGTCAACAAGGAAATGATTGTAAACTTTTTCAAAGGAAATAACAATTGATGCAATATACATCTCTTTCACAAAAAGCAAAACCCGTTCTGTTTATCACCGCCGCCATACAGTCACTTGTTTTTACAGGTATTTGCTGTGCCGCAATATGGAGCATTCCGCTCTACGGCATGGGAAATATAAACCCGATCCGTCTGCTCGGCACGGCGGTGACGGTTCTGTTTGCCCTTTTGTGGGCAATTGTCACCCCGATCGTGCGTTTTCGCCGTTATAAATACTGCATTGCGGATGACAGAATCGAAATCGTGGAAGGAATTTTTTATATCCGCCGCACAATCGTACCCATTGACCGCATTCATCAGATCGACATCACAAGAGGGCCGATCGACAACCGTTTCGGCATTGCCAAGGTGACCGTGACCACAGCAGGCGCAAAAGCGACCATGCGGTTTTTGGAACTCGAAAAAGCAGAAGAAATCTGCGAATTGCTCAACCGCGTTATCACGCACAAACTGCGTGAACAAAAGGGTGAAGACCATGTTTGACAAACCGCTTCGCAATCACCCGACATATATACTCGAAAAAATCGGTGCATATTTTTTATTCCTCGCTCTCCTCGCAGGCAATATTCTGACCGCAAACACGCAGAACATGGCAGAACTTGTGACACTGCACTACTGGAAAATGGTGTTTTCACAATTATTGAGCGGCAATTTTTCGGTGCTTTTATCGTCCGCGGGTGTTCTTCTTTTTCTGTTTGTTGTCATCTGCGTGAGTGTTCTGCGATGGAACCGTACTTTTTTTCACATTGAAGACGAACTGCTGTTTTCAGAGCGTAAAACACTGTTGAAAAAAACTTCAAAACTGCCCGTCAACAGCATTACCACCGTCAACATTTCGCAGAATCTTTTTGAAAAGATGGTCGGCACGGCAAAGGTAAAAATCGACATTAACTCCGCCGCCACCGCCGACAAATCCGATTTTGTTTTTATTCTGAAAAAAGAAACGGCACAACAGTTCAAGGATGCATTGCTCAGCCTGCAGAACAGGCAAGAAAAACAGGAAAATCTGCCCCGTATGATTCTTGCCGCATTTTCGACTGCCGATGCATTCCGTCACCAACTGCTGAGTATACCATTTGTGCAGATTCTGACAGTCCTCGCCGTGTTTTTGCCGATGTTCATCGTTGAAACGGCAGCTCTGAAAGATGCACTGACAGCACTCGCCGTTTCGGCTGTGATGTATGCGGGGTCATTGGTGTTCGGTGTGCTCAATCTTGCGGATTTTCGCCTTGAAACCGACGGAAAACGGATTTACATTTCCCACGGCAAACTGCGTACGCAGAATTATGCGTTTGAAAAAACAAGAGTCAAAGCCGTGTTTCTTAAACAAAGCCTGCTTGCAAGGTTGTTCGGTTTTTGCAGTGTGGAACTGGCGGTGGTGGGACTGGGCAATGAAAAAAACGAATCGCCCCGTCTGTGCCTGCTTGTCAAAAAAGATCGTGCAGAACGGTTGATTGAAGAACTGCTGCCCGCTTACACAAGCACAAAAAACCCGCTTGTGTCGGAAAAAGCAGCACTTATCCCCGCATTTCTGCTGACAGCCCTCGCAACGGCAGTCGCGGCAATGATGACCTTTGCGTTTCCGCCGTACGGCTATATTCTGCCTGTTGCCGTTTTTGTTTTCGGCATGGTTTCGGGTGTACTTTCACAGAAAACACGCACGATAAGCCTCGAAGAAAACGTATTGAGTTGTTCAAGCGGAATTTTAAACAAAAAAACAGGCAGATTTTTATACCCCGATATACAGGAATGCAGACTGCATACCAATGTTTTTATGCAGAAAGGCAAATTCGGCAGAATCGGCTTCAGCATTCTGTCTGCAAAAAATGTCAGCACACAGAAAACAGGTTGGTTCAAAGCGGAAATTTATGACGAAGTGTGTAGTAAAATTTTAAAATAAGTTGGTGACCTCATGCGCAAAAAATTCGTTGCCCTGCTGACAGCGGTGCTTCTTTTGCTTTCGCTCGGTGCTTGCAAAACCAAAACCGAATATTATGAAAAAATCGGCTTTGCCATGGGCAGTGTCGTTACGATCCGCATTTACGGCTCGCAACAGGCACAGCAGATTGCACAGGATGTTCTTACTTACATAAACGAAACCGACAATCTGATTTCGGCAAACATCGCCGATTCAGATGTTTATAAAATCAACGAATCCGAAAAAGGACAGGTCGTCAGCCGCGACACATTCAATCTCATCGGTGATTGCCTTTCGGTGTGCAACACCACGGGCAATGTGCTTGATATCACCATCGGTGCGGTCAGTGAATTGTGGGGATTTGACAGCGAAAATCCGACTTTACCCGATGCAAATTCCCTTGCCGACGCATTGCAGACGGTGAATCAGCAGGATTTATTACTGACCGAAGAACGCCTGACCGTCAACAAAAAAGAGGGGCAAAAACTTGACCTGGGCGCATTCGGCAAAGGCATTGCCTGCACAAGCGCACTGCCTGCCTTGCAGAGAGAGTTCTCGCCTGCCGTTCTTTCCGTCGGCGGTACGATTCTGTTGTACGGCAACCATCCCGATGAAGACCACTGGACGGTTGGTGTCCGCGACCCGCACGGCACTGCCGATGATTACTGCGCCACTCTTGCCCTGCGCACACAGGGAAACGGCGGCAAACTCGTTGTTTCCACCTCGGGCAATTACGAAAAAACCGTTGAAAAAGACGGCAAAACCTATCATCATATCCTTGACAAAACCACGGGAATGCCCGTAGAAAACGATCTGCTCGGTGTTACGGTCGTAGCAGAGGGTGGTTTGGTCAGCGATGCACTGTCCACGGTGCTGTATATACACGGACTCACACAGCAAAGTCTGCAGGTTTTGCGTGACTACCGTGTGGGCGCGGTATTTCTGTGCAAGGACGGTACCATCCTGGTCAGCGATTCGCTTGCCGATAAAATTACCGTCACGGATGACACATGGACACTCGGTGATTTAGAAGATGCCATAGCCAACACAAGCAGATAAAAATTACGGTTTATCGGGGTTTTTGCTTGCAAATAATTCCCGCATTGCTTTTATTAAAAATCAAAACTCATACATTTTCAGAAAGAGAAAGAGGTTGATGATTCTATGAAAAACCTACCCGGTGATGCCATTTTAAAGGCTGTCGGCCGCGTGCGCGGCGGCGTTATGCCGACGCATAACAAGCTGACGGCTGAAATGGAATCCGTGCGTATTGCACCGCCCGAAAAAGTGGTGCTCCCCATGCAACAGCACATCGGCGCACCTTGCACCCCCACGGTCAAGGTCGGCGACATTGTCAGTATCGGTCAGGTGGTGGGTGACAGCGACAAATATGTCAGCGCACCCATCCATGCTTCGGTTTCGGGCAAAGTGACATCCCTTGCGGAAGTCCGTCTTGCCAACGGCAGAATGGCTCCCGCAGTGACCATTGAAAACGACGGTGAGGACCGTTTGTTTGAGGGGATCGCCCCGCCGAAAGTCACCAACCGCGAAGAATTGTTGCAGGCTGTGCGCGCTTCGGGTCTTGTCGGTCTTGGCGGTGCAGGCTTCCCCACCCACGTCAAGCTCAATATTCCCGCCGACAAAAATGTGGATACCCTTGTTGTCAATGCCGCAGAGTGTGAACCCTACATAACCGTTGACTACCGCGAATGCATGGAAAATGCCGAAAACATTTTCGGCGGTGTGTATCTGCTTGCGGATATGCTCAACCTCAAACAGGTTGTCATCTGTGTGGAAGACAACAAACCCAAAGCCATTCAGGTGCTCAAGGAAATTGCCGACCATGACATTGATGCAGGCAATAAAGTCCGCTTGATGACTTTAAAATCGAAATATCCGCAGGGTGCGGAAAAAATGATGGTGCTGTCTGCCACGGGCAGAGTGGTTCCCGCAGGTAAACTGCCCGCCGATGCAGGTTGTATTGTTATGAATGTCGGCAGTGTGGCATTCGTTAACCGTTACTTAAAAACAGGCAAACCGCTGACAAGCCGCACCGTGACCGTCAGTGGGGACTGCATTGCAAATCCGCAGAACATCCGCGTACCCGTCGGTACATCCGTTCAGCAGATCATTGATGCGTGCGGCGGTTTCACAAAAGATCCCGTCAAGATCATTGCAGGCGGCCCGATGATGGGCACGGCCCTGATTGATACACAGGTCCCGCTTCTCAAGAGCAACAATGCCGTGCTTGCATTCTCGGCATCTTCCGCAGTCTGTAAGCCCGAACGCGATTGCATCCGTTGCGGCAGATGCCATGCGGCATGTCCGATGGGGCTGATCCCGACACAGATTGAAAAATTTGTCAAACTCAAAGATGCCGAAATGCTCGAAAAGTGCGGCATCGGGGTATGCATGGAATGCGGCAGTTGTGCATTCTCCTGTCCGTCCGGCAAACCGCTTGTACAGCACATGCGCCTTGCCAAAGAAATTGTGAGAGAGGCAGGAACAAAGAAATGAAAACCGGTGTAATTGAGAAAGGAGTGTCGGAACATGCCTGATGAAAACAAAATTTTAACCGTCAGTGCATCCCCCCATGTAAAATCAAATGATACCACACAGCGCATTATGCTGGATGTAATCATTGCGCTGATTCCGGCAGGCATTGCAGGAACGGTCATTTTCGGCGGCAGAGCACTGCTTGTCATCGGTCTTTGCGTATTTTTCAGTGTTCTTTTTGAATATGCAAGCCGGAAAATCATGAAACGATCCAATACTTTAAGTGACCTGAGTGCCGTTGTTACGGGACTTCTGCTCGCTTACAACATACCTGTCCTCGATGTGGCAAAATTCGACGGCAAAATGTGGAAAGCCACGGTCATGACCGTGCTTCTGTGTGCGGTCGGCTCATTCTTCGCCATTGTTGTGACAAAGCAATTCTTCGGTGGTCTGGGACAGAATTTTGCAAACCCCGCCATTGTGGGCAGAATCGTGTTGCTTGTGTCCTTTCCCTCTGCCATGACCGCCTTCACCACACCACGCCTTGCCGTGGATGCCGTAACATCCGCCACGCCCCTCGGTGTGCTTTCGGATGCGACCCTTTTTGACCGTGCGGGTAATATTTCCGCACAGCTGACTGAACTTTCGGCGGAAGGATACTTACCCGACCTGTTCTATATGCTCATCGGCATCAAGGGCGGCTGCATCGGCGAAGTCAGCGGTCTGTTGCTGATTCTCGGCTGTGTATATCTTCTCATGCGCGGCGTCATCTCCCCCGCCATCCCCGTATCCTTTGTCGGCACGGTTGCTGTTTTCATGTTCGCTGTCAGCGGCGGCAACCTCACCTTCACCGCTTATGAACTTCTCGGCGGCGGTCTTCTGCTCGGTGCAATTTTCATGGCAACCGACTACACCACCAGCCCCATCACAACCAAAGGCAAAATTATTTTCGGCATCGGTTGCGGCGTACTCTGCTCGGTCATTCGTCTGTATGCAAGCATGGCAGAAGGCGTTTCGTATGCCATTCTTGTGATGAACATTGCCTGCCCGCTGATTGAAGCGGCAACAAAGCCCCGTCCCTTCGGTGTTGAAAAGGCAAAGAAAAAGAAGGAGGAATCGGCGGCATGAAAAAAGATATTATTATTCCCGTAATCTCCCTTCTTCTGATCTGTCTTGTGTCTTCCGCCCTGCTGGGCGGTGTCAATATGATCACCAAAGACCGCATTGCCGACCTTGCCGCACAGACGGTTGTGGAGGCAAAAAGCGAATTGATTCCCGCCGCAAGTTATGAAGACAAAGACCTCGACGGCACTGCTTATTCCGTTGCACTCGATGAAAACGGAAAGGTGCTCGGCTACATCTTCACCACATCCGCCAACGGTTACGGCGGTGCTGTCAAACTGATGACGGGTATTGACCTGCACGGTAAAGTCACAGGCGTTTCCCTGCTCGAAATCAATGAAACGCCGGGGCTTGGCATGAAAGCCAAAAATGAAAGTTTTCTGCAACAGTTTGTCGATGCATCGGGAATTCTGACCGTTGTCAAGGACGGTTCGTCTGCCCCCGGCACCGTACAGGCAATCACAAGCGCGACCATCACCACCAAAGCTGTCACCTCGGCTGTGAACAAGGCTCTGGGGATATATGAAAGTATAAAGGAGGCGGAATTGAATGGCTGAGAAAAAATCCTGCATGAAGGAGTTTACCAAAGGTCTTCTTCGTGAAAACCCGACCATGCGCCTTGTGCTCGGCACTTGTCCGACCCTCGCCGTTACCACAAGCGTAGTCAATGCAATCGGCATGGGACTTGCCGCCACGGTCGTCCTGATTTGCTCCAATGTTGTTATTTCCGCACTGCGTAAGGTCATCCCGTCCAAAGTGCGTATTCCGGCTTATATTGTTATCATCGCTTCGTTCGTAACGATCGTGCAGATGGTGGTAAAAGCATTTTTACCCGTTCTGGACGAATCCCTCGGTATTTTCCTGCCGCTGATCGTTGTAAACTGCATCATTCTCGGCAGAGCCGAAGCATTTGCAAGCAAAAATCCCGTTCTGCTGAGTGCGGCCGACGGCCTTGGCATGGGACTGGGCTTCACCGCCGCACTGTTCTGCATGGGTACGGTGCGTGAAATTCTCGGTGCAGGGACCTTCCTTGCAGGCATTCAGGATCTTGTGAACATCGGCGGCTTCAACGGCTTTGATTTCAGCGAGGGCCTTGCAAACATCGGGCTTGCACCCGTTACCATCTTCATTCTTCCCGCAGGCGGTTTCTTTGTGTTCGGCATTCTGATGGCCTTTACCAACAAAATCGCACAGGGCAAGGGCTTACCGAAAGCAGAATTGCACGGTTGCGAACACTGCCCGATGGCGGCAAGCTGCTCAAGAAGCACACTCAAGGAGGATGCACAATGAAAGTATTTATTGCTTTGCTCATCATGGGCATTCTGACACAGAACTTTGTTCTTGCAAAATTCCTCGGCATCTGTCCGTTTTTAGGTGTTTCCAAAAAACTCAACACCGCGGTCGGCATGAGCGTGGCGGTTATTTTCGTTATGTGCCTTGCAACCGCGGTCTGCTATCCCATTAACACCTTGCTCGAAAAAAATGATCTCTCTTATCTGCAAACCATTGTCTTCATTCTCGTTATTGCGGCACTGGTGCAGCTCGTTGAGATCGTACTTCGCAAATACATTCCCTCGCTTTACAAGGCACTCGGTATTTATCTGCCGCTGATTACCACCAACTGTGCCGTGCTCGGTGTTGTGGTGCTCAACGTGGACAATGTTGCCACTTTTGCGGAAAGCTATGCCGTCAACTACGGCTTTGCACATGCCATGGTCAACTCGCTTGCCGCAGGTCTCGGCTTCCTGCTTGCCATGGTACTGTTCGCAGGTGTGCGGTCCCGCCTTGAAGCGGCAGACATTCCGAAATCCCTGCAGGGACTTCCCATTACGCTGATTGCGGCTTCCATTGTTTCCGTCAGTTTCCTCGGATTCGGCGGTCTTGTGGAAGGCTTCGGTCTGCTGACTGCTATTTAAGCCGGAAAGGAGAACAATATGACTGAAATTCTTATGGCGGTTGCCATTGTCAGCGTGATCGGACTTGTAGGCGGTATTGCGCTTGCCGTTGCTTCCAAGATTATGGCAGTGGAAACCGATGAAAAAGCAGAGGCCATCAATGAAATTCTTCCCGGTGCAAACTGCGGCAGTTGCGGTTTTTCGGGCTGTGCGGGCTATGCCGCGGCCCTGAGCGAAGGCAAAACAACCGACACCGCCCTTTGCAATCCCGGCGGTAATGAAGTGAGCCAACAAATTGCAGAATTGCTCGGACTGGAAGCCGGCAGTGTCATCCCCATGGCGGCTGTTGTGATGTGTCAGGGCAATTGCGCAAATGCAAAACAGAAAATGAACTACGACGGTGTTGACAGCTGCCGCATGGCAACCCAGTTGTTCGGCGGCGCAAAGGAGTGTGTGTACGGCTGTTTAGGTTTGGGTGACTGCGAACGCGCCTGCCCCTACGGTGCCATTCACATCTGTGACGGTGTGGCAAGAATCAATCCCGCCGTGTGCAGAGGCTGTAAGGTCTGCGTGGCGGCTTGCCCGAAGCATATTATCGAAATGGTTCCGCTTGAAAAAGTCACCGCCGCCGTGCTTTGCAAGAGCACCGCAAAGGGTGTTGTGACCAAAAAAGCCTGTTCGGCAGGCTGTATCGGCTGCCAGAAGTGCAAAAAAGTATGCCCGAACGAAGCCATTACAGTCGAAAACAACCTCGCTCATGTTGACTATGACAAGTGCGTTGCCTGCGGTGAATGCGAAACGGCTTGCCCGACGGGTGCCATCGAAATCATTACCGTGCAGGCAGGTATCATTAAACTGGAACCGAAAAATACAGAGAAAGAGGGCGCAAACCGATGAAACCTTTTATGGATGCTGACTTTTTGCTTTCTACCCCCACTGCAAAGGCACTGTTTGCCGCTTGCAAGGATGAACCCATCTTTGACTGGCACTGCCATCTGCAACCCAAGGAAATTTATGAAAACAAGACCCCTGCCCATATCACCGAGCTGTGGCTCGGCGGTGACCATTACAAATGGCGCGGCATGCGCGGTTGCGGCATCAATGAAAAATACATTACGGGCGATGCCTCGGCTTATGAAAAGTTCAAAGCCTATGCATCCGCTTTGCCGCAGATGCCCGGCAACCCCCTTTACCACTGGACACACCTTGAACTGCAACGTTATTTCGGCATTTTCGAAACTCTGAGTGCAAAAACTGCCGATGCGATCTGGGAAAACTGCAATGCACAGATTGCTTCCGGCGGATTCACCCCCCGCCAACTGATTGAAAAGAGCAATGTTGCCTGTGTTTGCACAACGGATGACCCCGCCGACACACTCGAATATCACCGTCTGATTGCGGCTGACGAAACGTTCAACTGCAAGGTTCTTCCCGCATTCCGTCCCGACAAGGCACTGGGTATTGACCTTCCCGCATTCCTGCCGTGGCTTTCTTCCCTTGAAAAGACCGCAGGAACCGAAATCAAAACTTATGCGAAACTCAAGGAAGTACTGCTTTCTCGTATTGAAGTGTTTGCTGAGTGCGGTTGCCGTGCGACTGACCATGCGTTCACATGGGTTCCCTTTGAACGCGCCGACGAAGACACACTTGAAACCATTTTTGCCGCCGCCCTGAACAGCGAGCCTCTTACAAGACAACAAGCCGATGCTTACCGCACCGAACTGTTCCGCTTCCTTGCAAAGGAATACCACTCCCGCGGCTGGGGCTGCGAAATCCACATCGGTGCCATGCGCAACAACAACACCCCGAAATTCAAGACACTGGGCCCCGACACGGGTTACGATTCGATTGACAATTACAACATTGCCGAAAATCTGTCGCGGCTTCTCGACTCCCTTGAAACGGAAGGTTGTTTGCCGAAGACGGTGCTGTTTACACTCAATCCGAAGGACAACTATGTGCTCGGTTCGATGCTCGGCAACTTCCAGTCGGATGAGATCGGCTCGAAAGTGCAGTTCGGTACGGCATGGTGGTTCAATGACAACATTGACGGCATGCGTGAACAGATCAAAGCACTCGGCAATCTCGGTGTCATCGGCAAATTCATCGGCATGGTCACGGATTCGCGTTCGTTCCTGTCCTACCCCCGTCACGAATATTTCAGGCGCATTGTCTGCGAATTCTTAGGCAATCTTGTGGAAAGCGGACAGTATCCCGCCGACATGGAAACCCTTGAAGCCATGGTGAAAGCCATTTCGTTCGGCAATGCCGCCGCTTATTTCGGCATTTCAGTATAATTGCAGAAATGAACGGTATATTTTAACAGGTGATTGATTTTGAATATTATGCGATTTTTGACCCCGAAAGCGGAAGTGGAATATCTTGAATCTGACTTCACACTTCGCCAGGGGCTTGAAAAAATGAAGTACCACGGTTATGCGGAAATTCCCGTGATCGACGAAAAAGGACATTATTTCGGTTCTGTCACACTGGGCGATTTTCTGTGGGCACTTTATGATGATGACAACCCCAAGCGATCGGAACTTGAAAAACTACCCTTGAAGAATATTATCCGTCCCGATTTCAACCCTTGTGTAACGGCAAATGTTACCATTGATGCCGTTTTCAACAAAGCCATCACGCAGAATTTTGTTCCCGTGGTTGACGACAGAGGAATGTTTATCGGCATTATCAAGCGCAGTACCATCATCCGCCATCTTGCCACCATCAAAACAAACCTTCCGACGGAAGGAAAATAACACAGATCGGTTGTTATGAAAAATTTCAAATCTCTTTTTGGAAAACAAAAAAACAAAACATCCGCAAATGAGGTCGGGCTGCCGCAAAAACGGCGGCTCGACCGTTTGATTTCTTTTTGGGGGAAATTAACGACAATTTTTGAAAAATATGCCGTCACACCCGGCTATCTGATCGTAATTGCCTTTTGCGGTTTTCTTGCGGCATCAATTACGGCTCATTTTATGGGGCACAATTTCGGAACAAAAGAATTCACGCAGAGTGTCAGTCTGCCGCTGTACTGCATGGTTTTCGTCTGTGTCAGCGCGATAACGGCAGGCATGTCCATCTTCATTAAGTCACAAAAAATCGGCCATTGGACAATGTTTGTGCTGACCGCTCTGTATGCCTGTCTGCTCGCTTCGAAAAAACACAGAGATCTGTATCTGTGCATTGCAATCGGCATTGTGGTCTTCATTGCGGTGCGTTATCTGACACAAGCGGACAAACTGTCACTTTCAAAAAGCCGTTTTTCGCGGAAAAGCAGCACCATCTGCCTGACAGCAGGCTGTATTCTGTTTACGCTCATTGTCGGCATATCCACGGTTGTGCGCTACACCAATTTCGGCGGGGCTACCTTTGATTTAGGTATTTTCACGCAGATGTTTGAGTATATGCGAACCACGGGTGTTCCGTATACCACAGTGGAGCGCGCCGGCCTTGTCAGCCATTTTGCGGTGCATTTTTCGCCCGTTTACTACCTGCTTCTGCCGGGATACATGGTTTGGAGCCATCCGTCCTATCTGCTGATGATACAGGCTCTTGCATTGGGTCTTTGCGTGTTTCCCATCCGCAGAATCTGCAGATCAATGGGATTGAATCCGCTTGCAAGCACGGCAATGGGCTTTATATGGCTGTTTTATCCGTCCGTGGCTCTGGGCTGTTGCAATGACTTCCATGAAAACAAATTTCTGCCGTTGATGCTGTTCTGGTTGTTGTCGCAGATTATTGAAAACAAACGCATCGGTATCGCGGTTTGTACGCTTTTATCGTTGTCGGTCAAGGAAGATGCGGCGATCTATATTGTTTGCATCGGTCTTTACTGTCTGTTTGCAAAAAAGAAAAAAACAACGGGATTCGCCCTTATTGCATCGGCACTTGTGTGGTTTGTTTTTGCAACGGGCATGATTGAATATTTCGGCGGTGAGCCTATGGTCACACGCTTCAGTGCCTATTATTCCGATGCGGAAGGTTCATGGGCAGGCATTATCAAAACCGTTGTTGTGAATATCGGCTATCTTCTGCAAATAATCGTAACAAAAGAACGGCTTGAATTCCTTTTGTGGATGCTGCTTCCCGTGGTGTTCGGCCCGTTCCTGACCCGAAACGTGTGGTCACTGCTCTTATTGATACCCATGTTGGTCATCAATCTTATGCCGTCACTCGCTTCACAGTACGATATTTTTTATCAGTATACCTATGGGCCGGCAAGCCTCATCATTTTTTCCTGCATTCTTGTTTTCTCGCAGATGAAAGAAGAAACACGACGCTTCTGCATAACGGCATCCGTGCTCTTGTGTCTGGTTTTCGGCACAAGCACAGCGATTCCGAAATTCTCTTATTACTTCTCATCTGCCGCATCACATACGCAAGAAATTGAACTCTCGGAAGATCTGCTCGACACAATTCCCGATGATGCAACCGTTACGGCTCGCGACTATGTTGTGCCGCATCTGTATGACCGGAAAGTGCTGTACACTGTTCCGAACCATTACAACCAACTGCAAGTTACGGATTACTATGTAATCGACAAACGGCAGGACGGCAATATGTATAACACTCTGATGTACGAATTCATCGAAAAGCATCCTTACGAAATGATTCTCGAACAAGGCTATCTGCAATTGTGGAAACATGCGGAAAAATGAATATAAGAGAAAAGACGCTGTAAAACCAAAGTTTTACAGCGCCTTATTCGTTTTATTATGCTCTTTTCCATGTGGACGGGAAAAAGATGATCAGAATCGGGAAGATTTCAAGTCTGCCTGCAATCATACAGAATGAAAGCACCGCTTTGCTTGCCATGGAAAGACTTGCATAATTGCCGACAGCACCGACAATTTCACCCATACCCGGTCCGACATTATTCAGACACGTCACAACCGAAGTGAATGTTGATACCATGTCCATTTCGTCAAATGCCGCAACGAGAATGACGGACAGCACCAACAAAATAACATAAAACTGCAGGTACGTTGAAGCATTGTTGACTGTCTGTTCGTCCACGGGTTTTCCTTCCAGCCGGATGGATTTGACTCGTCTGGGGTGGGCCAATTGACCAAGGTCACGCACTGCATCTTTGATAAGGATCATAATGCGGCTGATTTTCATGCCGCCCCCCGTTGAACCGGCACACGCACCGACAAACATCAGAACCACCATCAGTATGCGGGACAAAACAGGCCACAAATCAAAGTTTTCCGAAACAAAGCCCGTTGTCGAAATGATGGAGGCTGTCTGGAATGATGCAGCACGGAATGCATGTTCGATGGTGTCGTACTGCGAACGGATGTTCAGCGTTATGACGGCAATCACGACTGCAACAATAATTAAAAAGACTTTTAGCTCTTCACTTTTGAGTGCTTCTTTCCATTTTTTGAGAATAACAAAATAATACAGATTGAAGTTGACGCTGAACAACAACATAAACAGAATAATCACATATTGCAGATATGGTGATTGCTCTGCAATGCTGGAATTGAAGCAGCTGAAACCGCCGGTACCTGCCGTTCCGAACGCATGTATAAGTGCTTCGTACAAATTCATACCGCCCAGAAGCAATAACAACACTTCCGCTACGGTCAACACGATATACATTGCATACAGAATACGAGCCGTATCACCGACCTTTGGCACGATCTTACCGACGGACGGCCCCGGCACTTCTGCACGCATAACATGCATCATGCTTGTTTTTTTGGTCTGCGTTTTCGGCAAAAACATCATGGCGAACACAAGAATGCCCATACCGCCGATCCAATGCGTCAGGCTTCGCCAGAACAATATCCCCTTCGGCATGGCTTCAATGTCAGCAAGCACCGTAGCCCCTGTCGTGGTAAAGCCCGAAACGGTTTCAAAAAATGCATCCATGTAATTGGGCATGCAGCCGCTGATAAAAAACGGCAATGCACCGACAGCAGACAGAAGAATCCATGTCAGTGCCACACATACAAACCCTTCCTGTGCATAAATGTTGCTGTTTTTCGGCAACAGCCGCACAAGCAGACACCCGCCGAGCAACTGCACGGCAATGGGGATGATGAATGAAAGATAGGTTTGGCTTTCGCCGTAAATGAGTGCAACAATCAGCGGAATGCACATCAACAGCCCGCCAATGCGTAAAATCTGCCCGAAGAAATAGGCAAGCATACGGTAATTCATTTTCTTTTTTTACTCCAAAATATCCCGCAGGTCGGAAACAGCTTCATTGGCGGTGATGACCACAACGCGGTCGTCAGGTAAAATTTCAGCATCCCCGTTTGCGTATATAAGTGTATCATTGCGAAGCATACATGCAACAAGGGTATTTTTGCGAACGTTCAGATTTTTAAGTTTTACTCCGCAACCGGGGAAATCGGAAGAAGCAATGAATTCCATGGCCTCCAACTGATCACCGACCAGTTTGTGCAGGGCATGAATTTTGCTCATACCGCTTGAATGCGAAACCGCACGCACGTAGCGCACAACGTTCGCCGCCGTGATATAACGGGGAGCAATAAAACTTTCGCTCTGCAGTTTGTGCAAAAGACGATTCAGAGAGGAACGATTGACTTTGATTACAATCTTATCAACCTTGTTCAGATCTGCAATCAGCGAGATGATAATATTTTCTTCATCAATACCCGTCAACGCAACAACAGCATCGCATTCGCTGATGCCTTCTTCTTCTAAAATATCCGAATCCGTACCGTCAGCACAGACGATTTCGCACTTCGGAAGAAGTTTATCAAGTTCATAACAGGTATCTTTGTTGTTGTCAATGATTTTGACCTTGATGCCGCCTGTTTTCTGCAGACGGGAGGCAAGGTAATAGCCGATCTTTCCGCCGCCGATAATCATAACGGAGCGGATTTTTTTCTTTGTGATGCCGAGTGTGCGGAAAAGCGAAGCAATATTGCTGTGGCTGGCAACTATGGAAATGCGGTCTTCTGCCTGCAACACAAAGTCACCCTTCGGAATAAACACATCGTCCTTACGGCTGACCGCACAAATCAGGATCTGCTCTGCAAATCGCGTGCCGATCTGCTTCAATGACAAACCGCACAGGGGATTTCCTGCCGTGAGTGCAATTTCGACCATGTCAACTCTGCCGCGGGCAAATTTTTCAATCTTTGCCGCCGCGGGGAATTGCAACAGACGTGAGATTTCATGTGCCGCATCGTATTCGGGATTGACAAGCATGCTCAATCCCAGTTCCGAGCGCAAAAATGCCCCTTGTCTGGCATATTCGGGATTGCGGACACGGGCAATGGTGTGTTGTGCGCCCGCTTTTTTTGCAACCATACAGCACACAAGATTCAGTTCGTCCGAATCCGTTACCGCAATAAACAATTCCGTGTTGTGCACATCGGCTTCCTGCAGAATCGGCAAACTTGCACCGTTCCCCACTATGCCGAACACGTCATATTTGTTTACGACGGCATCAACGGTTGCCGGATTGGTATCTATGACGGTGATGTTGTGATTTTCAAGAACAAGATATTCGACAAGTGCATCACCCAACTTGCCGATGCCTGCAATGATGATGTTCATTTTTATACGTTTTCGCTGTAAACTTTCAGCAGCATTTCATTCTGTTCGGCTGTGAGCGGAGAGAACGGACGTCTGGCTTCGCCCATGTCAAAGCCCTGCGAACGCAGAATGGCCTTGCAACCGGGGATAACACCGACCTGAATGAGGGCTGCAATGATGTTGTTTGCTTTTTTCTGTTCTTCGCGTGCTTCGTCGATCTTGTTTGCTCTGAACAGGGTTTCGATCTTGACAAACTTTTCAGCCATGAAGTTGTAGGTGCTGCCGATACCGCCGTCTGCACCTGCGGCAAGACCGCTGATGAACATTTCGTCGAAGCCGTTGAACACAACAACATCATCACGCATGCCTTTGAGTCTTTCAAGCAGGAACATGTCTGCACTGGTATGCTTGACACCGAGGAAACGGGGATCTTTGAGGAATACTTCGAAATTTTCCTGCGACAGCTTGCTGCCGCCGTTGGCAACGAAGTTGTAAATAATAACGGGCAGACCGCTTTCGTCTGCAAGGGTCATGTAATGATTTTTGATTTCGTTGAAAGAGAAACCATAGTAGAAAGGCGGAACGGCACTGACTGCATCTGCACCGACTTTTGCGGCATGGCGGGCAAGTTCTGCCGTGTGTTCGGTGGAAACGCAACCGACGTGTGCAATGATGGTAGCCTTGCCTGCGGCGGCCTTGACAGCCGTTTCAAGGATGGTCTTGCGTTCGTCCATGGAAAGCAGGAATGCTTCACTGGTGGAACCGCCTACATAGAATCCCGTTACGCCTTTTTTGAGATTGTGTTCAACGAGAGCTTCAATGGTTTCGCAGTTGACAAATCCGTTTTTGTCATAGGGGGTCAGCAGTGCGGGAAATACGCCGTGGAATTTGTTGTTCATATTGAATCATCCTTTCGTGATTTGTTCGATTTTATTTTTTTATGATAAACAAAAAATGTGACAAAGGAAAGCAGAATGCCGAAAATGCTGATGCAGAGGCATTCCCGGAACAGCGGCGGCGTGTATTGCAATTCGATGGTATGTTCGCCTGCCGTCAGAGGAATAATGAGGAAACCGTCAGACAAGGAAGTGACTTGTGTTTCTTCACCGTCCGTAAACGCTTTCCAGTTTTTGGAATACGGAATACTCGTAAACAGCACATGATCTTCTTTTGCCGATACCGTGCCGATGATCCGGTCATCCGCACTTTCCGTGACCTGCAATGCAGCTTCATTCAACTGCTGTTGCATACGCACAAATGCATCTTCATCAAAGATCATTAACTCAACGGAAAGCGAAGTAACATTGATTGAAGAAATATTGATTTCAATCTGATCGCCCTTTTTGAAAGTTCCCAGTTCCGGGAAATCGGAAAAGAACTGCTTGCAGCTGTATATCTCTTCACCGTTACAACGGACTGTAACATTCATTTTTGTCATACCGCCGTAATACAATACCAACGGCGTGTTATCTTCTTTAACACGGTACCTAAAGGTTGCATTTACCGGCTCTTCATTGTCGGAATAAAATGTATAAGTCGCATATTGCGATTTTTCAAACAATGTGTTTTCTGTCACATCCAGTGTCAGTGTACAGGATCTGTACAGCGCGCAATCCAGACTTTTTCCGATGCTGTTATACACCGAATGCGGCAAAAGAGATGTGTTCCCTATATCTGTAATCGTTTTGTTTTTCAGTTGAAAACCGACAGGTAAGGCGTAATTATTTTCATAAACGACAATATTGTCCTTTTCATAAGCGAGGCGCAACAGATCGGAATTGACCGCCATATCTTTATATGCATAAATGTGCTTCACTCCGGACAACGAATCCGCCACGACATTGACGGAATTGGGCAGATTATAATTTCCGAGATTTTGTCCGTCAAAATGTTGTATAGCATAAGAATCCCACAAAAAATTTACCAATCCGAAACGGATATACTGCGTAGTTTGTTTTGCATTGATATAAGAACTGAAAATGGGAAATCCGCGCAAACCATACAGTATCGAACTGTTTATGGAAGGTGCATTTTCATCAATGCAAAGATTCTTTTCACGGCAAAAATCATCTGTCTGTGTTTCGCTCACTGCTTCTGCAATCGCCGGATTATATACAGAATCCGAATACTCTCCGGTTCCGTTTTGCACGGCAAGCAGAAAACATACAGAAACACCGACAGCGGCACAAACGGAATACACGGCAAACTGCAGACGCTGTTTTTTGATTTTGAAGAAAACAAAAATGTAAGCTACCGCCGCAAGCAGAGAAAAAACGATGCGGATTTTGTTTTCGGTATTTGCAAAACAAAGAATGACCGCAAAAAGCAGGAATGCCGCACTGCCCCATGCCGCCATGGTGCGGTCAAGTTTTTCTTTTTCGGAAAAGGCTTTCGCCGCCATGACCAGCAAAATAAAGCAGAGCATAAACGAAAAACGGTTCTGCACCAGAATCGGCATACGAAAACCATGCCAAATCATATTAAGAGTCCCTATATTAAAACTCAAAAATAAAAATGCAACAATAATACCGTTTCTGATTTTTTCGCGTTTGGGTGCTTTGGATGCAAAAAACCAGAGAAATACAAAAAACAAAGCAAAAACGGTTACATAAATATTGGCAACACTTGCCGATTCGCTTGCCGTGGCAGGCGGGTCAAAAAACAGCAGATTACGCACACTGTCCCAAAAGTTATCCAAAAAACCGAATCGTGCTTCTTCATCAGCACGTCCCGCTTCCATTGCAACAAGAAAACTCGGGAACAGAAAAACCGCGCAATTTGCCGCCGAAAGCAAGGAAAAACCGAGGATGCGGACACTTTTTGCAAAAAAATCACGCACACTGTCAAAACGGAATGTGAAGTAATAAAAAAACACACCGACCGCAACAGTAAAGCCGAGATAATAGTTGCACATAAAAATAAGTGCGAGAGTCAAGGTATACAAGGCAGGTTTTTTATCATAAACAAGACGGTCCATACCCAGCATCAACAGCGGGAACAGCGCAACCGCTTCCATCCACATAATGTCGATGCTGTATGCCGCCGTATAGCCGCACAGGGCATACAGTGCAGAAAACAGCACCGTTTGTGCTTCTGTTTTACAAAGATTTTTGCGGACTGCATAATACGAAAATCCTGCACCGCAAAGAGAAATTTTCAGCAGTACCAAAAAATTGACAAACAGCGGCAGACTTTCTTCTTTTACAAGCAGGCTCAGCCATGTAAAGGGGCTTGAAAGGTAATAGCAGTAAACCGCCCAGAAATCATAACCGCCGCCGCCCGACCACGAGTAAAACAGATTTTCGCCCGACAAGATCTTGCGGCGGAACTCAGTCATAAAAGGAATCATCTGCCCGGTGCAGTCACCGCCGATGACTGCGATCCCGTTTTTCAAAAAAAGAAAAAGCATGATCATGCCGAGAAAAACAAACGGCACTGCAAATGAAAACAAAACGGGACGAAAACGGACAAACAGTTCTTTCCCTTTTTGCTTCTTCACGACGATTCCTCCTTTCGGGTGCTCTTATTTTTATTATACATAAAGAAAAACAAAAGGCAAGTTTTTTATTTTTCTGTTTTGCATTGCTTTTTTGTTTACTTCGTGCTACAATAAATTGAATTTATATCGGCAATTTGTTTTGAAATGAGGTTTTTATATGAAATTAGGTATTGTAGGACTTCCCAATGTCGGCAAAAGCACACTTTTCAATGCTTTGACCAATGCAGGAGCACAGGCAGCGAACTATGCATTCTGCACAATCGAACCCAACGTCGGCATTGTTCCCGTGCCCGACAGCCGTCTGGAAGCACTTGCAAAACTGTATGATCCCGATAAAATCACCCCTGCAACAGTTGAATTTGTTGACATTGCAGGTCTGGTCAGAGGTGCTTCCAAAGGCGAAGGCCTCGGCAATAAATTCCTTGCACACATCCGCGAAGTGGATGCCATTGTGCATGTGGTGCGTTGCTTTGAAAATGACGATATTGTTCATGTTGAAGGCAATATTGACCCCGTACGCGATATTGAAACGATCAATCTTGAACTTGTGATGGCTGACACGGAAGTGCTCTCACGCCGCATTGACCGCGACACCAAAGCCATGAAGGGTGACAAGAGCCTTGCTTCCGACATTGCTTTCTTCAACCGCCTGAAAGAAAATCTTGACAATGCCGTCAATGCCCGTGCGGTCGAAATGAGCGAAAAAGAACGCGAACTTGCCGAAACCGTGGCACTGTTGTCCCTCAAACCTGTCATTTATGCCTGCAACATGAGTGAAGAAGATTTTGCGGGCAATGTGGATGCAAATCCCTACTACAAAGCGGTTTGCGACCTTGCCGCCGCAGAAGGCAGTGCTTGTCTGCCTATCTGTGCAGAACTCGAAGCACAGCTTGCAGACCTGCCCGCAGACGAAAAAGAAATGTTCCTTTCTGATGCAGGCATCGAAAAGGGCGGTCTGGATGTACTGATTCAGAAAGGCTATGACCTGCTTGGTCTTATGTCTTATCTGACCGCCGGCAAGCCCGAAGTGCGTGCATGGACCATTCAGAAAGGCACCAAAGCACCCCAGGCCGCAGGCAAGATCCATACTGACTTCGAACGCGGATTCATCCGTGCGGAAGTGGTTTCCTTTGACGACCTCATCCGCGAAGGATCCACCGCCGCTTGCAAAGAAAAAGGTCTTATGCGTTCCGAAGGCAAAGAATACGTCATGAAAGACGGCGACATTGTACTGTTCAGATTTAACGTATAATGAAGATGAAGAATTTAGGAATCGGCAAAAGTGTGCCGCTTGATACAGATGAAACCGTTGTTGTGACATTGGTGGTCGGTGAAGACGGTATGATCACATCCTGCGGATATTCGGTCGAAGGCAGTGCATATTTAGATGACTGCGCACGCACCTTGTGTGATGTTCTGCCCGAAAAACCCGTGATTGACGTGTTGCAGATGACCAACATGGCAATTGTTTACAACATGGAAAACGACCTGCCGCCGCAGTTCTTTTACTGCTCGCACATGGCAACGGTTGCCGCCAAAAATGCCGCAAAGGATTATCTTCGCAAAAATGATATTCCGTTTGAAGATGATTCCTGTTGCTGTTGCGGATCCTGATCCGACAAAAAGAACCTTTATTGGCCGCACACACCGAAAAAGAACCGCCATTGATGGCGGTTTTTTTTATCATTTTTCGGCTTTGTCGGAATCGGGATTGTATACCATATAATAATTATGAATCTTTTCGCCTTTGAAATAGACATATTTCACGGTTTCAAAACCCAGTTTTTCATAAAACGAAACATTGGCGGGGTTCTGGGTTTCGAGTCCGAGCTTATAGCCCAAGGGGACAAGGTCGGCAATGCCCTGTTTGATCAGTTTTGTGGCAATGCCCTTGCCCTGATGGGCAGGGTCAGTGAATACGGGAGAAATGATGAGGGTATTTTTTTCAAATACCTCGGCATCAAGGTGACTGTATGCCTTGAGAATTTTAATGGTGCTTTTGGCATAGACAGCAAGCATGGGCCATGTCGGACAAAGCCAGAAATCAAAAATGGTATAGGCATTGTGTGCATCGCGCCAGATGCAGATTCCTCTGTGCTCTTCGTCGGTATAGATGATATCTTCACGGTTGGAAGTCATCAGGCGGGCAAGCATAAAATGATAGTCATAGCGTTTTCTCCACTTTTCATGCTTGGTCGCATACATATGAACAGGATCGCTCACATAAGCATCTGCCGCCATGCGTGCATAGTATCTGAGTTGTTTGAAAGTCAGTTTTGTTCTTTTTTGTTCCATTTTCTTCACCATCAAAAAATGTTCGGATCAGCATATCATATTCTTTCCACGCATCGAAGTGTTTAAGTTCGGGCATGGCATCGGCAATACTGCGGTGATACCAACGATGCATCTGCGGATTTTTCTGATTGAACCGCTGATAAAACACCGTGCCCAATGCCGCATAATCACGCTTAAAGGAACGAAGATTGGAAAGTTTGTCGCCCAGACAGATCATCTTGATACCGACATCCTGTGTGTTACGAAGCACATCGATCGTTTCCTGCTTACGCATAAGCCAGGTGTCTGCCGCAGGACGGTCTTCCCTTTTGTTTTCGCTTTCGGCGGCAACGAGTTGTGCAACCCGTTCCCCGAACCGTTCACGGATTTCCGCTATGTCGGTTGCGGTATCTTCCACAACATCATGCAGCACCGCCGCCGCAAGAATCTGCACATCGCTCGTCATGGTACCGACAATGGATGCCGTTTCCATCGGATGCAGAATATAGGGCAGGTCTGTGCCTTTACGGCGCATGGCATCATGTTTCTGAGCCGCAAACTGTACGGCAAGGCTGAGAAGTTCCATTCCGTTGTGCTCCGATCCGTCCGATTTTTGTTTTTATGAAATCACATTGCCTTCGTTGTCAAGTCCGATATTACCCCAGGCAGAGGCATCCTCAAGACTAACCGAAGCGCGAAGTAACAGTCTTGCATCACCTGCCGTGACAGCACCGTCTTTTTCCACATCGGCAGAAGCAACAGCAGCAGCGGACAGGGTTTCAAGACCTACGGAAGCGCGCAGGACAAGACGGGCATCGCCGGCGGTGATCTGTCCGTCAAAATCAACGTCACCCATTGCAAAGAGGCGCGGTAAAGTTTCGATGTAGACTGCACCGCAGGTTGTGCACAGACGTCTGCGCAGACCTGTGGTCTGGGGGGTAGCCTGCGTTATGATGGTCCATGCGGTAAAGGTATGTTCATCCGCAGGTGTTGTTTTGCCGCAACCGCTGCATACCCCCCAATGGTGGGTATCGTCATGGGCGGTTTCAAAACTGTGGTCGCCGCCTTTGCCGTAGCCGCTGCCGCAATAGTCACAAACGGCCTGCTTTTCGCAGGAAGCAACACCGCCCGAACAGTTTTGGGTCAGAGTCGCGCCGCAATCAAGGCAAGGCGCGGAATGGGTGTCATTTTCGTTGGAAACGAATGTATCGGGTCTGCAGGTGATTTTTTCACCGCCGAACTGTTCACAGCCGTTGACACACTGCAGACAATGTGTTCCGTTGCCGTTGTCTTTTGCAGAGCCGCTGTAATCGTGTTTCAGCGGGTCGCCGTAAGAAGCAAGACAGCCTTCGCAGACAGCCGCCGCAAGGCAGGTAGCCGTTCCGCCGGAACAGGGCTGATCCGTCACGGTATAATTGCAGGATTTGCAGATTGCAATGTGCGTACCGTTCTGATTGGGAATACACGAATAATCACACGGCAGAACCACATCCTGTTCACAGGCAGTGCAGAAACACTTGTGGGTGCCGTTGCTATTGGAAACAGCCTGTCCTTGTGCGCCTTGCGGGAAGGTGTGCGCAAGCAGTTCTCCGTATTCGGATGCACAGACCGCACAAACAGCCTTTTCGATACAGGTAGCAGTGCCGCCCGTGCAGTTTTCGGAGATCTGATCTTTACATTCCGAACAGGTTTTGGTATGTGCGGAAATACCGTCGCCGACCCAGTCACTGAACGTACAAGTCTGCACATCACTACCCGTCTGATCACATCCGTTGACACAAAGCCTGCTGTGCGTGCCGTCCCCGTTGGGAGCCAACACACCGCTGTAATCGTGGTTGAGCAATTCGCCGTATGCACCGTTGCAGACATCGCATTTTGCATATTCGGCACAGGTAGCTGTACCGCCCGTGCAATCGCCGTGCAGAACTGCTTCACAGACCGTACATGCGGCACTGTGGGTTGCATCCCCATCGGAAACAAAGGTGTCGGGAGTGCAGGCAACCGCTTCTCCGTATTCGCCGCAACCGTTGACACACTGCAGAGCATGCGTACCGTCTTCATTGTTGCGTGCTTCACCCGTGTAAGAATGTGCAACAGGTTCGCCGTAAGCCGCTTCGCAGAATGCACAGTTTGCAGGTGCAAGACAGCTTGCCTTGCCGCCGGAACAGTATTCATCAATTGTATAGTTGCACAATGTACAGGTCTTTGTGTGTACACCTGCCGTTTTGTTGGTGCATGCGTATTCACAATCCGTACGACCGCCGTACAAATCACAGCCGTTCACACAAAGAGAATCATGCGTACCGTTGTAGTTGTTTCTGACATTGCCGGTATAGGAATGCGGCAGAACATCGCCGTATGCGACACCGCAGCGCTCACACGTTGCAACGGTAAGGCAGGTTACCGTACCGCCGTAGCAATTTTCATTCTTACTTTCGCCGCAGACGGTGCAGGACAGTTTATGCGAAGTGTTGTCGCCGTTATTCAGGGCAACACCGTAGGTACAGCCGATTTTGTCTTTTCCGTATTCGCCGCAACCGCTGACACAACGGTAAGAGTGGGTGCCGTCGCCGTTGCCTCTGGGCAAACCGGAATAATTGTGTGCAAGTTTCTGTCCGTACTGTGCTTCACAGACCGAGCAGACTGCTTTCTGCAGGCAGGTAGCCGTACCGCCGTCACAGGATTGATTGATGCTGACGCCGCAACCGTTGGCGCAGTACAGCGAATGGGTATTGTTTTTATTGGCAACGATTCTGCCGCCTGCAAATTCATGAGCAGCACAGATGATCTGTACCTTTGCAGGTGTTACGACCGTATTGACATCGACCGGACCGATGCCCATGTCGGTGGTAGCGGCGGCAGAGAAAGAAATATCATATTCGCCGACCTCGGCATTGCTGAGCACAACAAAGGTCAATGTCAGCACATCACCGTCAAGATCCGTATTTTCATCAAAGACAACGCTTGCCACGCGGTTACCCAGATCAATTTCCTGCGTGCCGCCGCACAGCCATTCAATGCTGTCGAGCATAAAAACATCGTCATCAAAAACAAAATCGGAAATTGTCAGCCCCGTCAGGAACGGTGCATCCAGAGAAACGGTCACTTCCACGCTGTCACCGACGGTAACACTGCCATACGTTCCGCCGTTGACGTTTGCAGCCGAAACTTTGGTCACGGTGCCGTAAACGGTGACATTGTGTGCAGGCATGCGCAAAGGCTTGTATGCGCCGTCTGCCAGCAACCAATCCGAGAACGTGAAACCTTCCTGCGGAACATAAGCAAGGTAGGTAATGGGCTGGTTATATTCATAGGTCTGCGAGGTGTGATAACCGCCGTTGAGATAATAGGTCAGCACATATTTGTTCGGTGTCAGTTTTCCGTAAAAAATCAGATCGTTATCAGGCATGGTTTCGGGAATGGATTCGGTCAGCGCAGAATCGAGATACCAGCCTGAGAAAGTCATGCCTTCAATTTCATCATAATTGCGCAACGGTTCGATTGTATCACCGTAGGCGTAGTTTTCCTGTTTGAGTGCCGTGTCCACACCGTCCACAAAATAGGAGATCGTGTAGTGGTTCTGCGTATACTTGCCGTAAACGGTAAGATCCCCGTCAGGCATCACAGCGGGAGCTGCTTCGGTGCATCCGGCATCGGCATACCAACCCGCAAAACTGTAACCCGTTTCAACCGGATGGGTGACATAGGCCAGCATATCGTTATAATGTGCGGTTTGTGTCTTGTAAATTTCGCCGTTGACGATATAAGTCAGCGTGTAGTCATTCAAAGTCAGAGAACCGAACAATTGCGTATCGCCGAGAATGACCGAAGTTTCATCATAAATCGTGCCATCCTTGTCCGACCAACCCGAGAAGGTATAGCCCGTGTTGACCGTCAGTTCGGGAAACACAATTGTATCGCCGTAGTGATAGGCTTGCGCGGTATATTCCTCTCCGTCGAGTATGTATGTGACAATATAATAGGTCTGCTCATAAAGCGAGTCGGCAAATGCGGACAGTCCTGTCACGGAAGGAACCATCAACAGCACAGCCAAAAGCACCGCTAAGGATTTTTTAATCAATTTTCTCATAGTTTCCCCCAGAATATTTTCAATTCGGCAAACTGCCGTCTTCATTTACAAATAAAACGCTCCAGTTTTTTTCTTCAAGACCGACACTCACACGCAGAATCAGTCTTGCATCGGCGGCTGTGACTTCCCCGTCCCGATCTGCATCGGCGGCGGCTTTGTCGGCATCGGTCGGATTGTCCAGACCAACACTGTAACGCAGGGCAGCTCTTGCATCGCCCGCATCGCCTGTTGTGCCGTTGCCTTCCGCATCCCCGATGGGTCTGCCCCATACCTGATGCGCACAGATGCGGCAGGTATACAAAAAACCGCGGGCAACGGGAACAAATTCCCCTCTGACAAAACTGTGCTTTTCGGTGGTTTCGCCTTGTGCCTGACAGTTGGCACAGTCAATACGGTGGTACGAGTCATTTACGACAGTGTATTTTGTAAAACTGTGTTCCCCCGTAACCGTACCGTAGTTCCCGCCGCAGTGTGCACATACTGCCGCCTGCAGACAGGAAAGAACACCGCCCGAGCAAGGCTCCTTCACGGCCTGCGCACACTTGCTGCAATAACCGCTGTGTGTGCCGTCGCCGTTGCTTTCGGATGCATACAAACTGTGACCGGTTGCGGCAATGGGATTTTCGGTTTTGCTGTCATCACAGTACAGGCAATTGTAAACAGTGTATCCGTCTTCGGTACAAGTGGGGGCAACAACAAGTCCCGGCGTATAGGTGTGGCCCTTTGCAGATACGGCATTGTCTTCATATTCAAACCCGCAGGCCGTGCAACGCAGTTTTTCATACCCGCCCTCGGTACAGGTGGGCGCAACGGTTTCATACACTTCCCCGCTGTGTCCCGTTGCCTGCGTTTCATTGATCACACCCGCATAATCGCAACGTGAACAGGTGATTTCCGTGTATCCGCCTTCGGTACAGGTCGGCGCAACGGTATTGTACTGTTCTTCGTGGCCGAGCTCGGGAATACTCTGTGAAAGGGTGTGGGAACAACGTCTGCATTTCTGCAGAATCAAACCTCTGACCGTGCAGGTAGGATCCGTTGTGGAAAAAATATACATATCATGGCCGAGTCTGTCGATCTTATCGTAATAACTTGCTGTACAACGACTGCATTCAAAGGTTTTTCTGCCGTCTGACGTGCAGGTCGGCTCACGCACACCTGCTTCTTCATAATCGTGACCGAGTGCCGGGGTTGTAACCGATTCGGCAAAAACAAACAAGCAAACGGAGCAGGTTACGGATGCCGTATAACCGCCCTGCGTGCAGGTGGCGGCTTTGGCGGGATTTGTTGCAACGGTGTGACCCATGGCGGGAATCACAAGTCCGATATCATTCGAGCCGCATTTTTCACAATAGCGGTCAACCAGACCGTCTGTTGTGCAGGTCGGCTGTTTGTGGATGTTTTCTTTCCATTCATGTCCCGCAGCGGGAATGACTTCTCCCTGAAACAGAACCGTTTCACAAACCGAACAGATAACATGCTGCGTACATCCGTCCTCGGTACAAGTGGCACGTTTTTCAATCGTCTGCACGAAGCGTATATGCTCCTGCGTGGCGGGAAGCGTGCGCTGTCCGACGGCATCACAGTTTTTGCATCCGGTTTCTTCAAGCCCGGGCTGGCAGGTCGGGGCAATCACCACGGTAATATTTTCAAGATCCCATTCATGGGCTTTTTTGGTAACCAATTTCTGTTCTATAAAAACTTCACCGCAGACACCGCAATGTGCGCCTTCGGTCAGTCCCGTTGCAGAACAGGTAGATTCAACGGCAGGATCGTTGACAACGGTATGTTCACCCGTTGCGGCAATCGCTTCCTCCCCGGTTACATCGCAGGCAAGGCAGGAATACAGCAATTTGCCATCTGCAACACAGGTCGGTGCGAGAATCTGCGTTCCCTCGTCCCATGTGTGACCCGCTGCAGGGGTTTCATCCGTAAAAATCGTATCACCGCACAATGTACAGGTCTTTTCGGTGTGTCCGCCCACGGTACAGGTCGGTCTTAAAATGATGCTGTAATATTCACATTCGCCGGTAACAACGCTGCCGCAGAGTTGACATTCCCTGCGGTGCTGACCGTCCCGTCCGGACCATTCGCTCCAACTGTGCTCGCAGTCACTGGCCTGCGCACCGGAAAACAAAAATCCGGAACCGAACAAAATAATTACTGTCAGGATGGGGAGTATTTTCAAAAACCGTTTCACTGCGAAGCCTCCTTTCTGCCATTCACTGCCAAAAAAAATAATGATAATTGCGCATAATAATATATTTTAATTATATAACGAATATCGCAGAATGTCAATTCCGAATTTCTGCCAACAAGGCTTGCGCAAACGGCAGGAAAGATGTATAATAAGTCAAAAAAAACAGGAGTTTTACCATGGCTGTCCGTATCCGTGCCGCACACAACGACGATATTCCCGATTTACACAGAATGCTTCTTTCTATTGCTGCTTTTCATGGGCAGGCGCGGCCCGATATTTTCAAAACAGGGGCGGCAAAATACACCACCACCGAACTGCAAGCCTTGCTTGCAGATGAAACATACCGTATTTTTGTAGCCGAAGATGCGGGTGTTTGCGGCTATGTTTTCTGCATTCTGCAGACGGTGAAAGATCACCTTTTGTTGCAGGACAGAAAAGAGTTGTATGTGGATGATCTGTTTGTGGACCCCGTTTGCAGAGGACAAGGCACGGCAACCTTGCTGATGCAAAAAGCACAGGAAGAAGCAACACGAAGCAACTGCGACTGTGTGACACTGAACGTGTGGAATGTACCCGATTCGGCGCTTCCCTTTTATGAAAAACTCGGTTACACGGAACGAAAACGCTATATGGAATTGCAGGTTGATCATACACCGACAAACTGAAATAAGACTTTTTTTGGTTCTTCACGGAAAGTTGTTGCATTTTTTGATTAAGGGAAATGCAAATTACGGTTTAGCGGGGAGTTGGGGAGTCAATCATGGGGACGGCTACTGTGATTGACATAATCATTTTTCCAAAATGTCAATCGCAGTACTGTCCCCTGATTTACGACCACACACAAATTTAAACAAAATAATACAAATAAATATCCAAAAACATCGCCGCCAATCAGGGGACGGAACCCAGATTGACTGTTTTGGATATATCATAGAGTCAATCAGGGTACTCGTCCCCGTGATTGGCTACTCCCCACCAAACCGTAATTTACAGCTAAAAGAAAAAGCAGCTCCGCAACGAAACGGAACTGCTTTTTAATTTATTTACTTTGCAACTTTTTGTTTTTCCTTTTTAGGCGGTTTTTCAAACTTCAGATGACGGATGTGTGCGGGAAGACCGTTCTTGACATCATCGCCTGCTTCAAAATCCAGACCGCCTTCATAATTGGCAGGTGTGTAGCCTTCTTCCGCAAGCTGTGCACGCTGTTGCAGAACTTTCATGGCATACAGATACTGCGGTGTGTTGTAGTCCCAGAAAATATAGGGAATGATCATCAGCGCATGGCCGACAAGGTCAAACAAAAGCGGGATGACAAGAATATCAAATCTTGCATCGTCCAGGAACAAAACGTCCCAGTTGCTGTTGAAGCCGTTGTGCAGAAGCAGAACGGGGATAATCAGACCGACAAGTGTGGTAACAGGGCTTGTGAACCAACCGTATACACCCGTAAAACTCTCCATACGTTCGCCCGACAGATACATCTGATAGTCGTTCAGACGGATGCTCATGTCGCTCTTTGCGAAATTGGCAGGTTCGATGATGAAGCCTCTGATCCACAACGATGCAAACAGCACCCAACCGCACAGGATGATATTGTCCCCGAGATATGTCAGCGCAAGAATGCTCATCAGCGTGCTGACAACTTCCACGATCTGCTTGTAAATTGCCATCTGACGGAACGAGAAATGCTTAAGAACAATGGGCGAAAGCAAGGCAGGAATGGTTCCTCTGAATGCCCACAGCAGACTTGCCACAAGGCTGTATTCCAGCCCGCTCAGGCGCAGTGTGTAAAGGAAAATAACGGTATTGAGCGCAATCATACCGTTACCGAGAGAGTCGATAAGGCCCGAAATGGTGTTGAGTCGGTGATATTTGTTACGAAGCACACTGAAAATGCCGTACCAGAACGAAACCTGCTGTTTCTTTTCAATGGGCGGTTGCGGAATTCTCTCTTTGACATTCTTTGCAAAATACAGTGTAATAAGAGCACAGGGAATGAACACACCGGGGATGACCCAACGGAAGAAATTGATGTCATCAAATGCGCCGAGCACGGGAATGACCGCCGCAAACACGGAATTGAGCAGATGCGCGATCTTGACAGGGTAAGCACGCACGATCATTCGTTCTTCGGGATTGGGACTGATAACCTGCGTACAACTTTCCATACGGTTGCCGAAATCATACAAACCGTACAGGCTGAACAGCAGATATGCCATCCACAGACGGTCATTGACATCCGGCACATTATAAACGGGAAGCCAGCCGATGAGGATAATCATAATGCACTTCTGCACCACATCGGAATAAAGAATATATTTGTATCTGCCGAACTTGGGAACAAGCAGTTTGCGCCAGAAAATACCTCTTGCGCCGCCGAAGCCGCTGCAAAGAAGCTGTACGCCGAAAATTTTGAAGAAACTCTTTGCATTGATGCCCGAAAGACTGTTGAGAAAGAGGATGAGGCGACTGTCCGCAGGCAGGAACGAAGACACATCAAAAATCAACAAGAACAATGCCAATGCAAAAGCGGACAAATAAATGGAATAAACCGTACGTTCCATCTTTTTTGGCATAAAACCGAGATTGTCGGAAACAAGCCAGCCCAAGATATTCCACAGATAACTCAGCGGAATGCCGATGAGTGAAATGACGGAGAATGCAAGATACGGCAGGTCATAGTGGTACATAATCAGGTAACAACCTGCGCTGAATCCGATGTAACCCAAAGGTGCCTGTGCGCCGTAATTGAAGGTAACACCCATGAAGATGTCAAGATATTCACGGAACGAAACATATCTGCCTTTGCTTCTGTCTGCTTCTTTCCAGTGAAGACGTATATCCGTCAGAAATGCTTTTGCTTTTCCTGCCATCTTAATGCACCTCCCTTGCGTCATTATAGGCAACACCGATGTCTTTCATCAATACTTTTCTTTGCTGCGGCAACCAATTCTGTCCGAGTTCCATTTCCTTTGCTTCTTCTTCGGAAACAGCCATACGAACAACGGGAACATTGTCGCATTTGTGGAACGCATGGTGACCGATGGTTTCAACAGATGCGGGAATGAACAGATCGGTCAGTCCTCTGCATTCCGTGAATGCATCCGAACCGATGGAAACAAGTCCGTCAGGCAGGTAAATTGCCTGCAGCTGATGGCACTTGAAGAAACCAAGATTGCCGATTTGCTGTAATTTTTCGGGAATACTGATCTGCTGTAATCTGTCGGCATAGGCAAAGCCGAGTTCTCCGACCGCCGTTACCGTTTCGGCAATTGCATATTTTGTGCCGATTTCATCAAAACGCAGATCAAATTCATTTTTGGTCATTTTGCCGTCTTCGTCCGGTTGGGCGTTTTTTTCTGCTTCAATCAGCGGCTTGATTTCCGCAAGAAATGCGGGAACATCTTCCGCAGAAGCAGGTGTTTTTACACCCATTGCCAATGCGGTGCGGTATTCGCCGTTGTCAATGGGATACAGCACCAATTCCGTCGGCATGCCGTCAACACATTTGTAAAGCACTCCGTCCGAAGAAATAAAGTTCTCATTTTCCGCATCTACGATCACCGCATACAGATTTTTGCAGGTGTAAAAGGATTTGGAGTCGATTTCCGTCACATCTTTGCCGATAAAAATGAAATTGACCGACTCGTCACAGCACACGGCAAAACGGCGCACCGAAGTGACGGGTTTTGTTGCATCGGGAATATTCTCTTCACTTCTGACATAGTCAATCGTCAGAACATTGCGGTTGCCGCCGTGGTATTCGTCGAGCATGAATGTTCCGTCGCCGTTATCCTTAAAAGCAAACAGATCTTTGGCAATGGAATTAAAACTGAAAAACATGGAAATAAACACAAAAATGAGCAACATAACCACGAATGCCGCTTTTTTGATGATTGCCTTTCCGAAAAAGCCTTTTGTGGGATCATCACTGATTTTTACATCCGGTTTTTTATCAAACAGCGGATCATACAACAACTTTCCTTCGGAGATACGTTTGTTTTCACCTTCCAAAAAAAACCCTCCCTTTTGTATAGCATATCTACATAATAAACAAAATAAATAAAAAATGCAAGATAAAAAACAAAAATTTTAAATAATTTGACAAACAATATTTCTCTTTTTTGCATCATTCGCCTGTCTTATTTGTTTTTTACCCGTCTTGATTTTTTACTGCATTTGTGTTATATTGTATTATATTTTACAAAAGAAAGCAGGGATAAAACCGATGAAACAGTGCATACTTGCAATGCTTTTTTTGTGCCTTATCCTGCTTTGTGCCTGCCAAAAGGATGTTCAGCAACCGTCTGTTCAGGTACAATCGGAAACCGCGGTTGCCGCCTATAATGCCACCCCTTATGCCGCCGTCGGCTCTTATGTTCCGGGCGGTGCAATGGTCACATCTTACAGCCCCGACGGCAGTTGCTATTATGCCGCATTCAATTATGAAGACGGCAATAAGGCGGTGGAATTCACATATGACACCGTCACGGGTACGGTTCTGTTCCGTTCCGACTTCCACTATGAAAACGGTGCACTTGCATCCGTCATTTCGCAGGCGACCGCCGACAGGGGTTACGGTTACACCCTCGCAAACGGTGCGGTTGCGGCTTGCAAAAAAATAGAAACCGCTTATGAAAACGGCAAAGAAATTTTTAAAGAATACACGGATTTTTCGGACAATCGCTTCGCAAAAATCACGGCACGTTACGGTACGGACGGCGGTTTTGTGAGCGTATGGCAGGAAAACGGCAGAATGCGGCATGTGCGCAGTGTTGCCTTTGACGGCGCACAGTTGTTCACATCCGATTACGGCATTGTGGTCGGCACATGGATCAACTGCGGTGCATTCGGCAATGCCACCGTGGTTTCCGTCGGCGCGGACGGCAGTTACACCCTGCACTTCCCTGACCGCACGCACCGCCTTTCGGACGGCACCTTCTATGCGGGACTTGACCTGTATGTTGTTGTGAATGCCACGTTCGACACAACCGCCGCCGTTTACAGCAAAAACGGCACAACCCTTTGCGAATATCAGGCATCATTCTCTGCCGACGGCAGTGTGAAATATAATTATAATGAATACGGCATTCCCGTCTGCACCCTGCAATATGACCGATTCGGCAGGCATTCGGAAACCGTCAGTGCAGACGGCGGGGATTATTTCGGCTCTGCTCCCGTGGTTGTCGGGCAGGCATTCGGGCAGGGTTCCGTATGTGAATTGAATGCGGACGGTTCTTTTACGGTTGTTTATTTCAACAGACCTTATCTGCACACAGACGGCAGTTTCACACAGAACACAACTCTTTATGCCTTTTTTGATGCATCGCGCCGCCTTGCAGGCAACAAATATTATGCCGGCAACAAGACCGTTGCGGAATGTGATTATACTTATCAGCAAGACGGTTCCTTGCGCGTAAAAGTAACCGAAGGCGAATCGGTGAATTATTTCAACAGTAAAACTGCTTAAAAATACACCCGACAAAGGGTCTGTTGCATTTAGAAAAAAGAAACTAAATGCAACAGACCCTTTATTTAAAATACCGTTTCAATCCGCTTGGCGGCGCACGGCGGAGAATACAAAAACGAATCCATGTGTTCGCCGTCAAAGAAATACCGCGGCGGGGTATGGTGTGCTTTTTCGTCGAAGGAATCCACAAGAATCAGCTTGACCTTCATTTTTTCGGGCAGAATGCTTTTTATGTAGACCGCGGCACGCTGACCAACCCGCACATCGGGTGTGTATTCCGCAAGCCCCGCAAGATTCGGAGTCAGTTCCACAAAAATGCCGTACGATTCCACCGAACGTACCGTACCCGACACCGTTTCCCCCGTTGTGAACAATGCCGCGTTTTCTTCCCATGTTCCGAGCAATTCTTTGTGTGTTAACAGAATTCTGCCGATGCTGTCCGTCCCTTTGACCACGCAACGGATCTCTTGGCCTGCAAAAAAACGCACGCCCGGGTGCGGAATGCGTGACACCGACACCGCATCAATGGGAAGAAGACTTGCAACTCCCGCGCCGATATCGCAGAATGCACCAAACGGTTCGCAGTGCGTCACACGCACCGTCACCACATCCCCCGGTCGAAGGGACGAAACATAATATTGGTTGCAAAGCTCCTGTGCACGGCGGCGTGAAAGCAGGGCAAACAACTGTCCGTTACCGTCAAAGGCAAGATCCTGTACTACAAAGCAGACCGCTTTCCCTACGCGGGAGATGAGGGCAATATCACGTACCGAGCCGTCCGCAATGCCCAGTGCACCCTCCTCACGCGGAATCACCCCGCGCATGCACCCTAAATCCACGTGCAGGTTGTGATCGGAATCGCATTTCAGCGCCCGCGCTTCGAGCACGGTCTGTGCATTCATGGCATCGCGCACGGAAGAAACACTGCTCATATAAGAAAGATTGGACGGTATATTCCAAAGACTGCCCTCGGGCAAAAAAACCATAAACTCGCATCCTTTCGGAAAATAAGACTTGTTATAAAAATATATTTGTCTTGCGGTGAAAGTATGCTATAATGGACATAAAAAAGGGGAGAACGATATGGATATCCGCCTTGGCGATGTACTTGAAATGAAAAAAAACCACCCCTGCGGATGCAACCGTTTTGACGTGTTGCGGGTCGGCATGGATTTCAGACTGCGTTGTACCGGCTGCGGTCACATGTTTATGATCCCGCGTGTGAAAGCCGAAAAAGGCATTCGTAAAATCATACGAAAGGACGAATCAACATGAATGTCCGCTGTGTTGAAAACAAAATCGTTCTGTCAAATGCCTTTATGCAACTCACCCTCGGCACGGACGGAAAAGCACACTCACTTGTCTGCCTGCAGACGGGGGAAGAACTTCTGGATACCGTGCATCTTATGCCCCTTTGTTCACTCACCCAGGAACGGTTTTACGATAACGAATCAAAACTCATGCACACAAGCCGCCGTACAACATTGCAGAGTAATTCCTTGTGCTATGCCGACGGCAGACTGATCGTCGGTTTTGAAGAAGTCCGTTATGAAGCGGTCATAACGGTGGAAGACAAAGAACAGTATTTCACCTTTACATTGGAAAAATTCCTTTGTCCCGACACATCCTTTGCAGGGCTTTACATGCCAAAACCGCCCGTGGACGAATTCTGCATTCTGCAACTGCCCGTGTGCAGAAAAAAACAGTTCAGTACATGGATGAATCTTGTGTCCGACGAACGCACTGCTGTGTGCCTGACTACGCCCGATGTGCTTGTGCGGGCAGAATCGCAACAGAAAGAGGAGCATATTCTGCTGTCTGCCGTTGCCGCAAGAAGTCTTCGGCTGCAAGGTGCAACGGCGGCACTGTTTGCGGATGCAAACGAAACCTTTCTTGACCGCATCGACCGTTTTGAAAAGGATTATAATTTGCCCTTGGGGGTGCAAAGCCGCAGAAGTGAATACATCAATGCCTCCGTCTATTGGGTGCACGATGCCGACCTGCAGAACATTGACGAACATATTGCGTATGCCAAAAAATGCGGCTTCCGCCTGATGCTGTTCTATTACACCTGCTTTTTCAGGGAAGACGGCTATTTTTACAACGGGGATTTTGATTTCAAAGAGGATTTTCCGAACGGTCTTGCCGATGTGTGCAGCATGCTCGATAAAGTGTATGCGGCGGGCATCTTACCCGGTTTTCATTTTTTGCAGACGCATATCGGCATGAAAAGCCGTTACATGACTCCCGAAGCCGATCACCGTATTTTGCATCGGCAGATGCTCACGCTCTCAAAGCCTGTTTCCGCAAGCGACACCGAAATTTATACCGACCAATTCTGCTTTGATCCCGATCTGCCGCAGAATTGCAGACTGCTTCGCATCGGCAGGGAACTGATTTCCTATACCGATGTCTCGCAGGAATATCCGTATTGTTTCCGCGGTTGCACGCGCGGTTTCAACGGAACAAAAGCCGTTGCCCATGAAGCGGGAACGGCGGCGGGTGTGGTATGGGTCAGCGAATTCGGTGCGATGAGCGTGTATGCCGATCAGCGTACCGACCTGCCCGATGAAATCGCCGATAAGATCGCCGCAGTTTACAATCAGGGCTTCCGCTTTATTTATTTTGACGGCTCGGAGGGGACAAACCCGCCCTTTGAAAACTTCATCCCGCTTGCACAATGGCGTGTTTACAAAAAGTGTAATCCCGCACCGCTGTTCTGTGAAGGTGCCGCCAAGGGACACTTCAGTTGGCACATGCTCAGCGGCGGCAATGCGTTTGATATTTTTCCGACCGACATTTTCAAAGCCATGATTGACCGTTACCCTTTGCACGAAGCACCTTTGATGCGGCAGGACCGCACACGGCTGAATTTCGGCTGGTGGGAATTTTATGCCGACACGCAAACCGATACCCTTGAATACGGCACGTCGCGTGCGGCAGGCTTTGATTGTCCTGCCACGCTCAGAGGAAATCTGCAACGATTCCGCACACATCCACGCATGGATGACATAGCACAGATGCTGTCGGATTGGGAAGATGTACGCACACGCAGACTTCTGACCGAAGAACAGAAAAAAGCCCTGCAACAAGCGCAGAGCGAGCATATTTTGTTGAAAAACAGCAAAAACGAATACGAACTGACCGCCTGTGAACGGTTGCAGACAAAAGACAAAAACATTTCCGCATTCCGCTTTGAACGCGGCGGTAAGCAGTGCGCGGTCGTTTGGCACAACACAGGAACGGGTGAGTTGCTTTTGGCCGTCAGTACTGATAAACTGCAGTATGCGGACACCCCTGACGGAGTACCGATCGAACTTGCAGAACGGGACAGCAAGGTGGTTTTGCCTGTGGCGGGGCGACGGTATCTTGCTACCGACCTGACCGAAGAAGAACTCATCAACTCGTTCAATGAACCAAAAATAACCCGTTGAACTTCCGTAAAAACTTTTAAAACGAAATCAAATATCCTGCGGATTAAATTTATTCCGGAATATTGCAGAAAATGATTGGAGGGAGATTGCAATGCAAAAACTGATTCTTTACCCCGACCGCGCACAACAAACCATGGAAGGCTTCGGTGCAAGCGGCGCATGGTGGGCACAGGTAGTCGGCGGCTGGATGCAAACAGATCCCGACAGCGGACTGCCCGTCTATGAGCGCATTGCACAACTGCTGTTTGACAAAGAAAACGGCATCGGCATCACCTGTTACCGTCACAACCTCGGCGGCGGCTCGCAGAATTCCAAATCTTCCGTATTCAATCAGACCTGCCGTATGGCGGAATGCCATCTGAAAAATGACGGCACTTACGACTGGTCGCGAGATGAAAATGCCGTGCGCATGCTTTTGTCCTGCGTAAAAAACGGTTGCGAAGAAGTGGTGCTGTTCTGCAATTCACCGCCTGAAAAATACACCATCAACGGCAAAAGCTGTGTAAGCAGAGCCGGCGGCATCAACATCCGCCGCAAGAATTTTTCCCCCTTTGCCGACTATTGTGTGCAGGTAACAAAGCACTTCTTGTCTTTGGGTGTGCCCGTAAAATTCTTTTCCCCCGTCAATGAACCCGTGTGGGTATGGACGGAAAAGAACGGACAGGAAGGCTGCCATTACCGTCCGTGGCAGGTTTGGGAACTGATGCGCATCTGTGCCGACAAATTCAAAGAAGCAGACCTCGGTGTTCTGCTTTCGGGTGCGGAAAACGGCGACATCCGCTGGTTCAACAAAACCTACTCGCGCATTATGCTCGGGGATAAAAAGATAAAATCCATGTCCGATGGTGTGGACGTGCATTCCTATTTCCTGCCGCTGCCCGTAAACTTAGGTGCGATCACGGATTTTCTGAATGACCGAATCTCTTACGTCAAACGCTGGCGCAGATGGCTTAACAAAAAATATCCCGATGCCAAGGTGCGTGTGAGCGAGTGGACACACATGCAGGGCGGACGGGATTACGGCATGGATTCCGCACTTGTGCAAACAGAAACCATGCTCGACGATATTTGCCTGTTGCATGCCTGCGCATGGCAGAACTGGATTGCGGTTTCCAACGTGGACTACTGCGACGGACTTTTGTATATTGACCTTGACAAACCCGGTTTTGAATTTACAAAACGCTATTTTGCCTTCGGCAATTTCTCGAAATACATTCCCGTGGGTGCAAAATACATGCCCGCCGAAACCAAAAACGACAACATAAAAGCTGCCGCATTTGAAAAGGACGGCGAAACGGTGGTTGTGGTGCTGAACAAATCCGAAACGGCACAGCAACTCTGCCTGCCTCAGATTACGGGGCAGACCGTGCAGGGCTTTGTGACGGATACGGAAAATGACCTTACGCAGAAACAATTCAGCGCAGACAACCTTCTGCTTTCTCCCCGCAGTGTAACAACGCTTGTGTTCAGAGGAGGGCTTGTATGACCATCATCAAAAAAGGAATTTCTCTTGTGCGCGATGTGCGTGCTTATTGGAAACATCCCGCACCGGGCGACTATGTCGCATACAAAGAATATTTTATGCTGTCCATCGGTTGGTTGGGCATGCGCCTTGCCACCTCGTTCGGCTTCGGCTTCGGTGTCAACGATGCCTTTACGGCAACCACCCTGCACATGACCCACCGCGACCTGATTATTTTAGGCTATATCTGCACAGCCATCGGCTATGTCACAGCTCCGCTGAATGCGTATATCATTGACCATCTGCGAAGCCGCGACGGCAAATACCGTGTTTATGTGAAACTTGCCATCCCTGCCGCGATACTGTCGATGTTTGCCTTGTTCTTCCCGTATGAAAAGGTCGGCTACATGAAAATGGTCGTTTCGCTGTTCTTAATCGGACAGATCGAGGGATATGTCAAGGGCTGGTACTCCACGGGCGTGAGCAACCTTGTGTACGTTTTGTCACCGAATTCACAAGAGCGCGTGCGCATTATGACCGTGACAAGCCTTGTACATAACTTTGCACCGAGCCTGACGGGAATCATCATGCCCGTGATGGCTGATCTGTTTGCAGACGGCAATCTGTATAATATCAACACCTACCGCATGATCTACCCCGTGTTCATCATCGTCGGCTGTGCCATGAGCATGACCGCCTACTTCGGTGTGCGCGAGCGCATTATTCAGCCCGTTTCCGAAGTGGCAGACCTTGGCTTCCTCGATGCCCTGCGTGCGGTCACAAGCAACAGATATTTCTGGATCAAGTGCACCGACGCGTGGAACGATTTTATGGAATCGTGCAAGAATATCCTGCTGCAGTGGGTTTTCCACTACGGCAAGGTCGGCTCCATGAGCATGTACGGTGTTATCGATACCCTCACCTACAATTCATCCATGTGGGCAATGCTGTTTTCCCCCACACTCATCCGTGTGCTGGGCAAGCGCAAGTTCAAAATCGTCAAAAACACAAGTCAGGTGTTCATTACCCTCGGTCTGCTTCTGACCTACAAAAAGAGCATCTTCCTGATTGCCGTGTTCTTCTTCCTCAACCGCTTCTGGGACACCACGGAGGTTGTGGACAGAGCCATCGAGTCGGATATACGCGATTATCAGCAATATCTGTCGGGTGAACGCATTGACGGCGCATTCGGACTGGTTGAACACTATGTCGGCGGTGCGGTCGGTGCCGTCACGAACCTGTTTGTTCCGTGGGTCTACCGCAAAAACGGCTTTGACGGCACGGACTATTCGGTGCTGATGGTGTATGATGACAACGGAAACTACAACGAGGGCAATGTGCTGTATTCCCTGCTGGATGTGCTGATGAAAATAAGCCTTGTCGGCGCGGTCATCGACATCATTCCGTGGTTCTTCTATGACCTGACCGAAGCGGGACAAAAGGGTGTGATCCGTGTGATCCGCCTGCGCTCGGCGGCAGAGGACAAAGCCGCAGGACTGCTGGACGACAAACTGTATTGCGAAGCCTGCGAAGGCATTTTTGCAGCCAAGGAATACGAAAATCAGCAAGAGCAGACCATCATCCGCACCAAAGACAAGGATGAACGTGCCGCAAACAAAGAAAAGAAGCACATCAATGAAGAAATTGAAATTGCCGCCTTTGTCAACACGGAACTGAACCGATTCAATACGCCGTTCGGTGCGGCAATACTCGACCTGAGTGAAAAAATCGTATCTGCAGGCGAAAACGGATATTTCTTACAGGCAGAAGAACTGCTGCACCTTGCGAAAACACTGCCCAAGGGTGCCACAAGCGCAGAAAAAACACAGCGCCGCGATATGATCAGCCTGCTGAAAAGCCTGCCGCGCATTGCAAACATTGTTAAGAAACAGTACCCCGACGGTGTGCAGACCTTCGACCCGGCTGACCTTGAAAACGCATACAACATGCCCACAAACACCGCCGAGCAGAAAAAGGCACGCAGTGCCGCCATCCGAACTGCCAAGCGGGAGCGCAACAGCTATGCAAAGGTTACAAAACCCTATCTTGCGGCAAAACGAAATCTGATTCTTGACGACTGCTACCGTAATCTTGATTCGTTCCTTGCAGACTACGATGCAGCAAAAGCACGTGTGGAGGAAGAATATGCACGGATGCTGAAAGTGGAAGCACAGCAGAAAGCACAACGTGCCCTCGAAACCCAGCGCCGCCTGGAATCAAAACAGGCAAAAAAGAAAATCGGAAAAAGGTAAAATCAGTCATCACCAAAAGGAGTTGCAACCAAAGCAGCTCCTTTTTGTGCGGTAAATTACGGTTTATCTGTCTGTCTTCGAACAGACAGAAATGCATTCTTTGCAAAAAAGATACCTTCTTTTTTGCACATTCTGCTGTTTTCTTTTGGTTCAAAATATGATATACTGTAAACAGAACAAAAGAAAGGATGAGCTTCAATGCGTTTTCGGCGAGATGAACTTATTGTCATTGAATCGGCAATTGCATTCGCAATTCCGACAGCCTGCTATATATTCCTTCTGATCCGTGTCAAACCGTTTGCTCCTTTGCTTTTAATTATGCTGTTGCTTATCCTTGTGTGCTTTATTTTCAATTGTATCGCCTTTTCTTCTCCGCACATAGAAGTGACTGAACAAGCAATTACATGCCTTCAAAAGCAGAACATTCTGTGGACATACCAATGGGAAGAAATCAAAGCCTTGCGCATCGGCTCACAATTCCGACTTCCTTCCATTGAATTTGAATTTGCAACCACCGATCGCAAAGAACAAAGGAAAATTGAAGAAGCAAAACCGTATTTTCAGTACGGACGATCCGCTAAAAAAGCACTCGCGCGATATTGTCCGTACCCGATTACAAAAATAACAAGCAAAGCACCGTTTCAGCGTTTCCCGACACAATAATCAGAAAAGATCGATATAAAAAACAGCATCATTCCATCGCAATCGGATGTGTTGATGCTGTTCTTTTTTATTCTTCCGTTCCCCACAGGGAGGATTTGCTTGTGCTTTGCGAGCGCTTGAGTTTGAGTTTCAGGCGTTCAAGTTCGCGGTTTGCCTTGTCGCGTTCAGTTTTGGCTTTGGCGGAATCTTCAAGATAAGCGCGTACCTCACTGCGCAGTTTTTCTTCGGATTCAGAGGCATGTTTTGCGGTCTGCGCATAGTCGAGTGCCGCCAATACCACCGCCTGCGTGTAGGTACAGCCTGCGTTTTCTTTCATCAGGCGGGTCACTTTCTTGTCGAGGTCAGCGGCAAGTTCTTTTGCTTCGCGCGTGCGGTCATTGGTGACAAGATTATACGTCTGCCCGCCTACCGTTATTTTTAAAATGTTTTTAGTGTCCATGATTATTTCTTTCTGTGCTCGGCTTTGAGTCTCATTTCCTTGGAGAGAACACGCTTGCGCAGACGAAGTGAAACAGGGGTGACTTCGAGCAGTTCATCGTCGCCGATGAATTCCATGCTCTGTTCAAGGCTGAGTCTTGAAGGCGGCACAAGACGCAGTGCTTCATCCGAACCCGATGCACGGGTGTTGGTCATCTGCTTTTTCTTGCAGACGTTGCAGACAAGGTCTTCGTTTTTAGCACATTCGCCGACGATCATACCTTCGTAAACATCAACACCGGGGCCGATGAACAGTCTGCCGCGTTCCTGGGTGTTCCACAGACCGTAGGCGGTGCTTTCACCCGTTTCGTGCGAAACAATGGAGCCTCTTTCACGCATCTGAATATCGCCCTTGTAGGGTTCATAGCCTGCAAAGAGGTTGTTCATAATACCGTAACCGTTGGTATCGGTGAGGAATTCCGAACGGTAGCCGATAAGACCTCTTGCGGGGATCTTGAATTCAAGGTGGGTCGTGCCGCCGTCGCGGGTACCCATGTTTTCGAGTTCACCTTTACGGGACCCGATTTTTTCCATAACTGCGCCGACATAGTCCTGCGGAACTTCAACGATGAGCAGTTCCATGGGTTCGTGCAGTTTGCCGTCGATCTCTTTGAAAATAACTTTCGGACGGGAAACCTGGAATTCATAGCCCTGTCTGCGCATGGTTTCGATAAGGATGGAAAGATGCAATTCGCCTCTGCCTGACACTTTGAACGAATCGGTGGTTTCGGTTTCTTCCACGCGCATGCTGACGTTGGTTTCAACTTCTTTGAACAGACGGGCACGCAGGTTACGGGAGGTAACGAACTTGCCTTCTCTGCCTGCAAAGGGGCTGTCGTTGACAATGAAGTTCATGGAGATGGTAGGCTCGTCGATTTTGACAAAGGGCAGCGGTTCGATGCAGTCGGAGGAACAAAGGGTTTCACCGATGTTGAGTCCGTCCACACCCGAAACAGACACGATATCGCCTGCAAAAGCCTCTTCGACTTCCACACGACGAAGTCCGTCAAAAGCATACAGACGCGAAACCTTGACATTGCTTGTGGTGCCGTCGGTATGGCACAGCACGGCATTCTGACCGTATTTGATGTGACCCCTTTCGACTCTGCCGACACCGATTCTGCCGACATAATCGTCATAGTCCAACGAGGAGAACAACAACTGCAACGGGCCTTCGGGATCGCCTTCGGGTGCGGGAATATTGTCGATAATTGCCTGGAACAGCGGACGCATATCGCCGTCACGCACATCGGGGGTAAGACCTGCATAGCCGTCACGACCCGAAGCGTAAATAACGGGAAATTCAATCTGATCGTCGTCGGCGCCCAATTCAATAAAGAGGTCAAGCACTTCGTCAATGACTTCCTCCGGTCTTGCACCGGGACGGTCGATTTTGTTGATAACAACAAGGGGCTTTTTGCGAAGTGCCAATGCCTTGCTCAATACAAAACGGGTCTGGGGCATGCAACCTTCAAACGCATCAACAAGAAGCAGAACACCGTCTACCATCATCATGATGCGTTCGACTTCGCCGCCGAAGTCGGCATGACCGGGGGTGTCAACGATGTTGATTTTGGTGTCGTTGAAAATGACGGATGTGTTTTTGGACAAAATGGTGATGCCGCGTTCACGTTCAAGGTCATTGGAGTCCATAACGCGGTCGGCAACCTGTTCGTTTGCACGGAAAATGCCCGACTGCTGCAGCATTTTATCCACCAGCGTGGTTTTGCCGTGGTCAACGTGGGCAATGATTGCAATATTTCTGCGTTCCTGAATGGGATTCAATGTATTCACCTTCAATAAATAAATTAAGTCTATTTTTAACAGCATTTTATGTTAGCACTAATAAAGAAAAAATGCAATAGGATTCGACATATTTTTTGCGCGGGAATAAAAAAATAAGGCGGTGGTCAAGCCGCCAACTGCATCAGCAATGCCGCCAATGCCGTAACCGCTGCCCCGCCTGCCGCTGACAATCCCATTGCCAGTCCTTTACGGAATTTCTTTTCTTTTTTTGCCTGCGGAGGACGGATGGTTTCGCCGACACAAGCGCTCGCTTTTTCTTTCAACTTTGCTTCCCCTAAACCGTAATATTCGGGTTTGACAAAAAACAAAATCCGTTCAAAATAAACACTTTCGGGCTGGCTGACTTCCACGACCTGACGGTTGACACCTTTGAGCAAATGAACCACTCTCCGTTTCTTTTTTGTTCCTGTTTTCATTTTTAGCCAACTTTTCGGTTTTATTCTGATTATTTTGTACAATACGATTTGTAAACCTTTTTATACTCTCTGTATAGTTAACACAAGTGTTAAAAATGTTAAAAACTCTGTTGATAATGTTAATAACTCCCGCCAAAAAGCCTGTTTTTCACGGGATTCGGCGGGAGTTATTAACAAATAAGTTGTGAACAAGGCATATTGACATTTTTTTAACAAATACACCTTGTTGTATGTCAAGAGCGAGTTATACATTTTGGAGTAGAAAAATTGCTGAAAAAACTGTGAAAATTGTTGAAAATATACAGAAATGTTTATTTCCTTTTTCGCAAAAACAAAACCGTCAAAATGACGACACTGACCACGGCATACACACTCAGCAACAGCAAACAAACGGGCACAAGTTGTTCCCCTGTTGCCGACGTATAAGAGGGTAGCGAAACGAGCACAAAATACGGCACAGCGGCAACTGCAAAAGCGAGCACACCCGTCAACGAAATGCGCACATTTTCTTTTTTTCGAACCGCAGAAATCATCGGTGCAACGGGTTCTTTTTCTTGTTTTTTGTCTTCTTTTTTGGTAAACAAACCAAGAAGATCCGTTGTTTTTCCCCTGTCATATTTTGCAAGAAGAGACATAGATGACAGCATCCCGATATACAAAAGCGGGAAAAGCGAAGTCAGAATCCCCATGCCGACAGACTCGTTTGCAATGCTTTCGGTGTGCCACGGCAAAAGTGCACAAACCACAACAAATGCCCACAGAGGCAACAGAAACAGGATTCGTTTGCGCAAAAGGGCGGCAACGCTCAGCACCAACAATCCGATGATGCAGACCGCCATCAGCACCTTACGGACAGCATTCAGCCACGGTGCCATCAGAGTCAACGCAGGCGTATTCCATTCCTGCGGGCGCAGTGTTTTTGAGAGGAAAGACAAGTGCAGGGTTTCATTTTCAACACTGTAGCGGTTAATTCCCGCCTGTTGCAGATCAGCAATCAACTGTTGGGTAACATCCGTTTCGGCATCTTCGCCAAAAGCACCGACACTGCAACAAGCCTGCCAGAACCGCCATGCAAGACGGCTTTGTTCGGTGTGCAACAATTGCCTGCCATCCGAACAGACGGCAATTGCTTCGTCCCACAAACGGTCAATTTTCTGCACATCCGCCGCTGTCAGCGAAAGGCTGTCTGTGATATCGCTGTATGTAAACAAATGCCCTTGTGAATTGCCTGCATTGTCACAAAGAAGATCGAGAATCTGCTCGAATTGCACATAGCCGTCGCCGTACCAACTGCGCAGAAAAGCACGGCGCTCCTGCGTGAGATTACAATACGGATCGGCAAAAAGACGAGTCAGCAGATAAATACGCAAGGCGCGAAATGCAGGCCCGCAGTCTGCTGAAAACGGAGAATCCGCGGCACAAAGTCCCTGCACACCGAGATAATACAAGGTCTGCACATCCGTCTGCAAATGCTTCATATCGGCAAAAATACCGATGGTGTGTGCCGTGTTTTCGGTGGGCAGATCCACATAAACGGTGGGTGCGATCTGAATCCACAGCCGCAGCATATCCAGAAAATAACGGTTGTATTCGCACGCGGTATGATTGAGCGCATGTCCGACACAGCGGTTCTGCGCACTCACACGCACAATGACATTGCCTGCGGGACGTATCACGGTCGGCACGGTAAACACCGTACCGCTGATAAAAGTTTCCAACTGCAGATTGGAATAGCCGCTCGCATACAGCCCTGCGGAAATGCGGTTGAGAAACTGAATCAGAACCCCCGCATAAGAACCGTTCTGTTGTGTCAGTGCCGTGCACTGCGAACACTGACAAACAACATCATTCTGCGGCAAAGACAGGCAGATGACCTGCTTTTTCTGTGCAGGCACCCATTCCGCACGCAGAATATTTTCAATTTCCTGCAGGCAGACCGCATACACATCCCAACTTGAAAGACAAAGCTGTGCGGCATTGCGTTCGTTATTATATAATGAAAAATATTCAGGGTGGGTTTCAAAATAGTCTTCGGCAGACACAAAGCGTGTGCCGAGTGTTTCTTCGCAATCGGTCAGGTACGTGCGTGCGGGCGAACCATCATCGCTTACAAACATATACGCACCGCCCGTGAGCGAGTTCATCTGCAGAAAATCGGCATCAGTGAACGCACTGTAAGTTTCGGTATAAGAGAAGCAAACCCCTCGTTGCAACGACAGTTTTGCATTGACGGACAGAGCCTGCACAGACGGAATTTCGGTCTGCCCGGAAGCAAACCAATTGCACCCGCATGCTTCTTTGAGAAAAGCGGTGACGGCATAAATCGCGCCCTGTTCACCAAGCGCATACAAAAACAGCCGTTCATCCTGTGTATGCAGAAAGAAACCGTTTTCGGACACACCGACGGGGTCTTTTTTTGTGCGGTTGGTGTTGCCGATGCAGATTTCACGCGCCTGCGGTTTTGTTTGATCGGACACAATGGGCAACAGCACACCCGTCATTTTTTGTATGGTGGTCTGCAAAAGTCCCGCCGCATAACCCGTTTCATTCGGACAATTTTTGGGGATAACAATGCGGTAGCCGTAATCGGCATCCCGCGCGGCAATGGTCAGCAAAAGTCCGTTTTCGCTGAGCGCATCGGGCACGGGCGGTTCGGTCGCTTCTTCGGTGATGGCTTCGGTAGTGATAATCTCCCCGTTTTCATCCGTAATCGGTGCTTCGGTCGCAATTTCGGTTACCGCTTCACCGTTTTCGTCGGTTACCATTTCGCCGTATTCATCGGTTACGGTTTCATATTCAACCACAGTCGGCTCTTCGGTGGGTACTTCAGTGGTTGCATCGGGGTCTGCGGTTGTGTTTTCCACAATAATATATTGCGGCAAAGTCGGGATGATTTCTCCGTTTTCGTCGGTCGCCGGTTCTTCAGAAACTTTTTCTCCGTTTTCATCGGTCACAACTTCCTGTGTTCCCCTTTCTTCTTCGGTTGCATCCATGCAAATGCCGAGCGGAGAAAAGGCAGACAGCAAAAAGGCGGCCATGATGAACATGACCGTCACTTTTGTTGCAAAACGGTGAAAATGCATAAAAACATCCCCTGTTTATTCTTCTGTATCCTGAAATTGCGAGTTGTAAAGATCGGAATAAAATCCGTTCATGGCAAGCAAGTCCGCGTGTGTTCCCTGCTCAACAATATCGCCGTCGCGCACAACCAGAATAAGATCCGCATTGCGCACGGTGGACAAACGGTGGGCAATGACAAAACTGGTTCTGCCCTGCATGGCCTTGTCCATGGCGGCCTGCAGAAGCTGTTCGGTGCGGGTATCAACGGAACTTGTGGCTTCGTCGAGAATGAGCAGTTTTGTATCGGCAAGCACGGCACGGGCAATGGTAAGAAGTTGCTTCTGCCCTGCGGAAATATTGCCTGCTTCTTCGTTGAGTTTTGTGTTGTAACCGTCGGGCATGGATTCAATGAACGAATGCGCACCGATAAGTCCGGCGGCGGCAATGACTTCTTCGTCCGTTGCATCCAGTTTGCCGTAGCGGATGTTTTCCATAATGGTGCCTTTAAAAAGCCATGTATCCTGCAGAACCATACCGAAGGCACGGCGCAGTTCACGGCGGTCATAACGGCAGATGTCAATACCGTCGAGTTTAATACAGCCGCCGTCCACATCATAATACCGCATCAACAGTTTGACAAGCGTGGTTTTGCCCGCGCCCGTCGGGCCGACAATGGCTATTTTCTGTCCTTTTTTCGCACTTGCGGTAAAGTCCTTGATGACGGTGACATCCTTTGTATAACCGAAACGGACATTGCAGAAATCGACATCGCCCCGCACATCGTCCACACGCAGGGTTTCTTCGGCAGTCTGCACTTCTTCTTCGGCTTCGAGGAACGCAAACACGCGCTCTGCAGCCGCCGCCATGGATTGCAGCATATTACCGATCTGTGCCAGTTGCTGAATGGGCTGGGTGAAGTTTTTGACATACTGAATGAATGCCTGGATGTCCCCGATACCGATGGTTCCGCTTGCGGCAAGGAATGAACCCGACACCGCAACGCCGACATAGCCTAAGTTGCCGATCAACATCATGATCGGGTGCATCAGCCCCGACAAGAACTGTGCACGCACGGCGGAAGTTCTGAGTTGTTCATTGGTTTCGGCAAATGCCTCACTGACAGCTTTTTCACGGTTAAAGGCCTTGATGACGGTGTGTCCGCCGTAGGTTTCTTCCACGCGGCTGTTGAGTTCGCCGATGAGTTTCTGCTGTGCGCGGAAGTATTTCTGCGAGCGTTTCATCACCGTGCCGATAAGCAAAAAACTGACAGGCAACAGCAACATGGTAAGTCCCGTCATCAAAGGGCTGATGGTCAGCATCATAATAAACACGCCGACCACGGTTACGGCACAGGAAATGATCTGTGTCACGCTCTGATTCAGACCGTTGGCAACGGTATCGACATCGTTGGTAATGCGGGAAAGAATGTCGCCGACGGTGTTTTCTTCAAAATAACGCATGGGAAGGCGGTTGATTTTGACGGAAATCTCTTTGCGCAGGCGATAAGACACTTTCTGCGTAACCCCTGCCATGATGTAACCGCGCATAGCACCTAAAATATAGCCTGCAATATACAGTAAAACGACCCGCAAAAGAATTTCTCCGATCCCCTCAAAGTCGATCCCGCCGTCACCGCGGATTTTTGCGAACAATCCCGAAGACAGCAAGGTTGTGGCAGACCCGAGCATCTTCGGCCCGATGATGTTGAACACGGTACTGCCCACCGAGCAGACAAGCACCACAAAAACAGGCAGACGGAACGATGCAATATAACGGATGATTTTCAGAACCGTGCCTTTAAAATCCTGCGGGCGGTTTTTATCGGGCAGGCGGTCTTCTATTATTTTCTTTTTTCTTGTTTTCATTTTATTCACCGTCCGTCACCTCCTCAAGTCCAAGTTCACTTGCATTGAGTTGTGATTCGGCAATGTTGCGATAAACAGAACAATTGCGCAGAAGTTCTTCATGCGTACCAAGCCCCACGGCTCTGCCTTCATCCAGAACCAGAATCTGCTCGGCATGCATAACGGTGGAAAGACGCTGCGCCACGATAATGACGGTGGCATCCTTGACCTGCTTTTTGAGTGCTGCACGCAGGATTGCATCGGTTTTGTAGTCGAGTGCGGAAAAACTGTCATCAAACAGATAGATCTTCGGATCTTTCGCGATGGCACGAGCGATGGAAAGACGCTGTTTTTGTCCGCCCGACACGTTGCTTCCGCCCTGTGCGATGGCACTTTCATAGCCGTCCGTCTTTTCATTTATAAAGTCCTTTGCCTGCGCAACGGCGGCGGCGGTGTGCATATCTTCTTCGGACAGCGTATCCACACCGAACCCGATGTTGCTTGCAATGGTTCCCGAAAACAGAACACCTTTCTGCGGAACATAGCCGAGAATACGGCGCAAAGAAGCCAAACTCGCTTTGGTGATATCGATTGAGTCAATGGTGATACTGCCGTCGGTAGCATCGTAAAAACGCTCAAGCAGGCTCAATACGGTGGATTTGCCGCATCCCGTACCGCCGACAATGGCAAAGGTTTCGCCGGGACGGGCGGTAAAGGAAATATTATGCAGGGTATCCGTTTGCGTACCGGGATAACGGAACGATACGTTTTTAAATTCCACAATCCCTTTGGCATCGCAAAGATCAACGGCATCTTCTGACTGCGAAACCATCGGTTCTGTATCAAGCACCTGTTGCAGGCGACTTGCCGCAACCAGTGCACGCGGTGCATAGACAAACACCATGGCGACCATAAGGAAGCCGCCCGCAATCATAATAGCATAGGTGGTGAAAGCGGTCATGTCACCGACTTCCATGGTGCCCGCATCAATACGCGGTGCGGCAACATAAATGATGAGTGCCGAAAAACCGTACATCATCAGATTGAGCAACGGTTCAAGCACCGACATGGCACGGGAAGTGAAAAGCATGGTTTTGGTTAAATCCGTGTTGGCTTTTTCAAAACGGCGCTCGCCTTCTTCTTCCCTGCCGAAGGCACGGATGACCTGCACACCCGACAAAAGTTCGCGGGAAATGCGGTTGAGCCCGTCCACCAGTTTCTGCATGATCTTGAATTTGGGGAAAATGAAGACGGAAAGCAGTCCCAACGCCGCAAGGATGATACCGACAGCCAATGCCACGATCCATGTAAGACCGGGCGTGGAGCGCATGACCATCACAATGCCCCCGATGCTCATCAGCGGGGCATACAAAACCATGCGCAGTGCGATCATAATGACCATCTGCACATGCTGAATGTCATTGGTGGTACGCGTAATCAGCGACGAAGTGGAAAAATTGTTCATTTCATTGCCTGAGAAGGACAAGACCTTATTGAACACGCGATTACGAAGATCACGCGCGACGGAAGAACCGATGATGGCGGTAACATAGTTGAGCAAAATGGCAATCGCCACCATAGCAAGCGTGATGCCGAGCATAGAAATCCCCGTCTGCCACAAATATTGCGTACGAAGTCCGTTTGCATCCCCGCCTGCGGCATTGAACATGGACACAACCACCGAAACGGCGGTGTTCTTTTTGAGCGTTTCGCCGAGTACGGCACTGCCCGCTTCAATCTGTTCACGCACCGCCTGCGCCTGCGTGTGCAGGTCATCACGCTGTGCGGAAGGCATGGACAGCAGTTCTTCCCCTGTCGGCAAAGTCAGCAGATTCTGCGAAACGGCGGTCTGCTTTGCAAACAAAGGTGCAACAAATATATTTTCGAGTTGCTGTAAATTTTCTTCGGCGGTATTGAGCAAAACGAGAACACCATCCTGCACCTGATAGTGTTGTGCAAGCATTTCTGCTTCTGTGTCGGACATAAACAAGGATACTCCGGCGGCATCTTCTTCGGTCATGCGAAGCGGGGTTGCATAACCGATGCCGTTGTTCTGAATACCCGTATCAATGAGTTCCGATGTGTAAGCGGGTAAGAGCAGATCACACCCCGCCTGCACAAGAAGCAGAAGCAATGAAAGCACCGCAAGCAAGCGGTAGCTTTTCAATGTCCGCAACATAAATTTCATTTATATTCTCCCTTTCCCAATGGAATATAATACAAATTATCCTGTTATTGAAGCCGCAATACACAGCAGGCATGCGGACGCAGAGTGGCAGTCACATCTGCACCAAGAACTTCATTTTCCTTTGTAAACAAATCCGTGGATTCATAAACCTTTTTTGCAAGCAAACCGAGGTCCGGCAGGCTGACGGTGATTTCTCTTTCTTCTTCCGAAATATTGAAAAGTCCTGCAACAAGATTTCCGTCGGCATCCTTGCCTGCCCAAATGGCTTCCCGGTCATTGAATCGTACAGGCACGGCACCTTCGCCAAAGCGGTTGTAGTCAAGCAGGTCGCGGTTGGTGAGAAGTTCCAAAGTGAATTCGTCATTCAATCGCATCTCCGCACCGATCATCAACGGCGAACGGAACAGACACCACAGCGCCATCATGGTCTTCTGTTCGTCTTTTGTGAAACGGGTATTGCGGTCTTTGTACTTCGGGTCGGTTTCGGTCAGCTGAATTCTGCCCAGCGGCAACATGTCACAGTCGGGCCAGCAACCGGGAGCGCGCCATGCGTACCACTCGTCGCATTTATAAAACATCTTTTTGAGTGCATCCCATCTGTCCCAGAAGTCGCCCGTCATACGCCACATATTGGCATTGCGGCATAAATGACCTGCGTGTGCAATGGGAGCGGGTCCGGGGGAAAGGCTCAACACCATTTCCCTGCCGCAGTTGTCGATGGCTTTGCGGATCATTTCGATTTCTTTTTCGGCGGAATAGGGCTTGTTCGGGAAGTGTTCGGTATTGGCAATGTCGTCCACCTTGACATAGTCCACATCCCACGAAGCGTACAGTTCAAAAATGGAATCATAGTATTCCTGTGCGCCTTTTCTGCCGTATTCAATGCCGTACATATCGGTATTCCACGGGCAGATGGAATACTGCTGTGCAATATCGCGCGCTGTTACTCCATCGCATTTTATGGGGGTGTTGCGGTGCACTGCCTGCCGCGGAATGCCGCGCATGATATGGATACCGAATTTGAGTCCCATGGCATGGATTTTGTCGGCAATGGGTTTGAATCCCTTGCCGTTTGCGGAAGACGGAAAACGCTCGGGGGACGGAATCAGACGCGAATACTCGTCCATGTAAAGTTGAGCAAAATTGTTGTAGGCATAGCCCACGGCAGTGGGTTCGGACCATTGAATATCACAGACCACATATTCCCAGCCGTAATCCTTTAAGTAATCGCGCATATATTCGGCATTGCCGAGCAGTTGTTCTTCATTGACAGCCGCTCCGTAACAATCCCATGAATTCCACCCCATCGGCGGACGGGGTGCACAGTTGTTTTTATCAAACATTGTGAGTTCCTCCTTGGTTTTATGTTAAAAACAAATGCAAAATGCAAAATTATCGGAATGGCATTGCCATTATAGAAACTAAGAATTTAAATTTGTACGCATAATGGTAATTTTACAATAATTTTTGTATAAATAAATTAAAAAATGAGGCTTTGTATTAAAATCAAATTTATTTATATTCTATAATCGGAGCGTAAGCGACCCGATAATTTTGCATTTTGCATTCCTGCATTTTGCATTTTTCACAAAACTGTTCGTTTTGTGAAAAAAGGGCTGCCGTGAAAGACAGCCCTTTTTTATTTTAGTCGCCTGCTTCTTCGGCTTCCTTGATGAGTGCATCCGGAACGGCTTCGCCGTGCTTGACGAACACAAGCAGCAGGCAGGCAAGGGCAAACATGACGGGACTGTAATAGAACAGTGACATATAAGTGCCTGCAAACATACGGATGAAACCGTAGAGAATGGGAGATGCAATCTGAGCAGAGAAGGTTGCGGTGTAGTAGTAACCCGTAAACGTACCGACCTTGTCGATACCACCGATTTCAAGAACAAGCGGAAGTGTGTTGACGGTGATGAACATATTGGCGGCACCGCCGAGAATCAGAACGGGATAAATGAGAACACCGAGAATGCTTGTGACTTTCGATACGGCATTCTGTACGGCTGCAAGTGCTTCACCGAAGGTGGTGCCTTCTTCAAGTTCGAGAATATTCACAGCCGCCGTAACGACAGCATTGGAAATGACTGTGCTTTCTTCACCGAGGAAGAGTTCAAATTCCATATATTTGTCGGCTTCACTGCCGTCGGTAAGGAAGGCAATGTATCCGTCTATATTCAAGGTGCTTCCTTCGGGAAGATCAATACCTTCTGCCTTTGCGGCATCGGAAAGATCAGCATTGTACTCGTTGATCTTTTCTTCTACTGCAATGTAAGAATTATTGACATTGACATACTTGTTGATGGAAAGTCCCTGCCCGCCGAGCAATGCAACGAATACACCGAAGAACACGACGAATGCAACAAGGAATACGGCAAGACCGACTACGATGGTCTTTTTTCTGCCCAGTTTCTTACCCATTTTACCTGCGGGAAGAGCGGCAACACCGGACATAACGGCAAAGATGAGCATGAGAATGGTGGCTTCAGCAGTGGGCTTGTGCAGAATTTCCTGTGCAAACAGGGAGAAGAAGGTGGTGATTGCGTTTGAACCGCAGAACAGGAAGAACAGCGTGCCGAGCATGAACAGCAGGCTCTTTCTTTCGCCCGCAGAGAGTTTGACAGCCTTTCTGGCGGCTCTTTCTGCTTTCTTGGCTTCTTTTTCAGCAGCCTTCCTTGCCTTGGAATCCGCATAGGCATTGGCTTCGCCCTGCAGTTTGATTCTGGAGTCGGGTTCTTTGACGCAGAACAGCAAAACGAGCATGCCTGCGATCATAACAAGAGAACCGATGGCGAAAACATAGGGGAAGGACAGGGTTTCGTCTGCGGCAATGGCTTCTTTGGAAATGCCGCCGATCAGTCCGCACAGTGCAATACCGATGGTACCTGCCACCATACCCACAGCGGAACCGATACCGCCCATGAGGTTAATGACGGCATTGCCTTCACTGCGAAGTGCAGGCGGGGTCAGGTCGGGCATGAGCGCAACAACAGGTGCACGCCACAAGGACATTGTGAAAACAAAGAGAATGATGCAGATCATGGTCAGCGGCAGGCTCTTTGTTGCAAGATAGACAACGGGAACCAGGAAGAAGAACAAAGCCGAGATCGGAGCACCCGCAACGATAAACGGACGACGTTTGCCGAGTTTTGAATGACATTCATCCGACAGTCTGCCGAATGTGGGCTGGAAGATAACACCGAAAATGTTATCGAAAGTCATAATGATACCGATGAACAGCGGAACCAACGTGAAACCGCCGCCTGCAAGCACAACATCTTCACCCTGTGCTTCGGCAAGACGGGCAAGAATGGGCAGTTTTTCAACAAGAAAATCGCTCATCTTTGTTACGGTTGCGCTTTCTGTCAGCAAACGATTGAGGATCTTTGTGATATAAGGGTCATAGATCGCCCATGCAATGGATGTTGCCAAAAATCCGAAACCGGTCAGGATCGTCTTTTTGTAATTGAGCTTTGTTTCAGCCATGATGTTTCTCCTTGTTTAGTTTTGTTTTTTGCACGGCAAAAGCCGCTTTATCCATGATAGCCCATTTGCGTTCATTTGTCAAACATTTCTCTGCAAACGCGCCTCAACAGGGATCTGTGTTTTATCTTTTATTCTTTGCAGGATTTTCATCCGCAAATCCGTTTGAAAGAACAAAATTCATCTGCTCATAGGACAATTCATCTGCCTGCGCAGCCGGCTGTACCGTTTTTGTCACAACTTCGGGAGTAGCGGAACCGCGGGGCTGCGCTTTTTTAGTACGTGTTTTTTGTAAGCCTTCATTTTTCAGAACAGACAGTTTGTAAAGGATCTGCGGCAACAGAAACGCGGCGGCATTCCAGATGATCTGCAGAATGACCGCACTCCAGCCGGAGGCTTTGCCGATACTTCCCGTTATACACAGCAGAAGTGCGGCGCACACACCGACAACGGCACTTGCCGTACACACATACGAAACGGTTTTGCCCGCACGGTCCAGACGGACAGCCTCACCGATGCCGTCACACAGACTGCCGAAGCCTGCCGCACCGATGATCCCCGCACTCTCGCGGTCGGACACATTTTCGTACAAACGGTCAAACAGCTCTCCGCCTGCCTTGGGAACAATGCGAACGCTGTTTTCGGGCAACGCGGCGGCATGCTGAATCATTTCCGCGGTCAGGTTGGGGTCGGTCGTACGGATAAGCAGATTCACACCCGTTTTTGACACGGCATTCAGCGAAGCGGAAAGATTTTCGCGGCAGGTATACTGCACGGTAAACACGGCAACAGCATTCCCCTCGATAGCAAGGAACAGATATTGTTCACCTGCTTGCGGCACAGGCAATTTACCGGGCTGAACATTGTGGTTCACAAGCATCTGCGCCGAGCCGAGCAATACACGGCAATTGTCCACCCATGCGCTGACTCCCAATTTTTCTTCCACCGCAAATTCTTCTACCGTGGGAAGACGTCCGGCATAATCGGCAAGAACGGGACTGAATGCGGCGGCCATGGTGTCGCCCGCTTTTTTTGCAAGCATGGCAGCGGTTACGGCGGCGGCTTTTTCGGACACACCGTCCACGGTTGCGGTTTTGACAAGTTTCACACGGAACAGATCTTTTCCGCCGAAGGCAAGATGATCTGCCGTTACAACATTGCGTGCATCGCGCAGACTGCCGATACAGGCTTTTTTATCGGCAAGGGAACGGTTTGCATCACACAAAAGCAGGCTGCCGATCACCACCCCGCACACGGGGAAAGACAGGCAAGCCGCACCCGCAACGGCACTGATACCGCACAAAGGACTTCCCTGCACTGCGGCGGCAATAATGCCGCACAATACACACAGACCTGCCAGAACGGGGGTCAGCACGGAACGGGGCATTGCCCAACGGGCGGCATCCGAAGACCGTTTGAGAAAATCGGACACAAATTTGGTTTTCAGACTGAAATCCACACAGACTCCGTCCACATTGTTTTCGCAAAGCAGGTTGCGCAATGCCTGCGTATCACGCACACTGCGAAGATAAAGTTTTGTTTCGCTCACACCCGCCTGCCTGAAGCAGTAGCGGATGTTTTTGAGCCAGAAAATTTTGGAGGCGGTATACAGCGCCCCTAACAGAACACATGCACCCGTAAAAAGGTGATAATCGTGTTCGGGTTGCAATTCGGTAAAAAACAGTGCAACGGTCTGCACAAAAACTGCCAAATACATTCCCAGCAGTGCCGCTTCCGTGCGTGCACGCAGTTTGAGTATGGTGACGATTGCATTTTTGAAGTCGGGAATCAGCAAAACCGCCGAAGGAATGAAAAAAATCAGGTTGACTATTGCGTAGGCACTTACGTTGGCACCGAAAACGGTGAAAAATCCGTTGTTGTCATTGGCGGAAGCGGTGGTGATGAGATTGATCAACAGCAGAATCAAACCCAATGCCGCATGAATACCCGCTTTTACACCGGTTTTGCGCATGGCATCACGCAAGGCGGTACTGACACGGCGGCGATCCTCGGGAATATGATATTCATCCGTATTCACATCGACAAACGGTGTTTCGCGGTCGGCAAATTTTTCTGCGATTTTTGTCAGAAATACGGGCAGAGGCAGTGTTTTGGTTTTGGGAGGTTCGCTGTGTTCGGGCAAAACGGTTTCTTCCGGATTTTTCGGCAAACCGAACTCCTCAATCCGTTTTTCACGCACCGAACGCAGTTCTTCTTCCATAGCCTGCTCGTCGGTCTGCACGGGATCGTTTGCATCAAACCCTTCCATAACGATCTGCCCTTCCGTCTGATCACTCTCGCGGGCAGTTTTTGCAATGGCACGAAGCAGACTTCCTTTGTTTGCAATATGCTTGGTCTTTTCAACCGCGACTCCGCTTGCAGCTACCTTTGTTTTTTCGGGAACCGTAACGGGAGTGATACCGCCGTCCGGATTGATCTGCATGTCAAACAAAGAAACATCATTTACGGCAACATTTCTTGTTTTATCCGCAGACGGCTCTGTTTTTTCATTCGTCGGCTGCGCGGGGGGACGGGCAGGAATTTCCGGCACACAAGCAATTTGCATATCCGCATCGGCTTCGTCCTGCACCTCTTGCGGCACTTCTTGCGGCACTTCTTGCGGCACTTCTTGCGGCACTTCTTGCGGCACTTCCACCTGCGGTTGTTGCGTAACATTTTCCCGTTCCGGTAAACTTTCCGTAAACTCCGACACATCCGCGCCGATGGGCTTTGCAAGTTCACCGCGCATCACAACATTGTGCCGTTCGGTTCCTGCGGCAACTGCATCCTGCTTTTGCACATCGGATGTATTTTCAGGTTCTGTCTGCCGTTCACGCAACAGATTCAAAAATTGATTAAAATCATTCATTTTGTTCATCCTTCACGGGCAACGGTTACGGCTGCCATCAAGATCGCGGCGGCAACGGAAGCATTCAGGGAATTGATCTGCCCTTTCATGGGGATGGACAACACGCCGTCGCATTTTTCTTTGACAAGTCTGCCCACACCGTTTCCTTCCGAACCGATGACAAGCGCAACGGCACCCGTCAGATCCGCTTTGTTCCAGGCTGTGCCGTCGGCATCGGCGGCATAAACCCATATATTCTTTTCTTTGAGCATTTCAATGGTCGCAACAAGATTGGTCACTCTTGCCACGGGAACATATTCCAAAGCCCCCGCGCTTGCCTTGCCGACAGCACCTGTCAGCCCCACACTTCTGCGTTGCGGCACAATGACCCCGTGCGCACCGCAACATTCGGCAGTACGGATGATGGCACCGAGATTGTGCGGATCTTCCAGACCGTCACAAAGAATAATGAACGGCGGTTCGCCTTTTTCTTCGGCTTTGGCAAGAATATCCTCCACTGTTGCATATGCGTGTGCAGCGGCACTCAACAGAATACCCTGATGATTGGCATGACCGCACATAAAATCGAGTTTGCGACTGTCCACTTCTTTGATGGGAATATTACGGTCCTTGCATTTGGCAAGAATGGGGACAACCGCACCGTTTCTTTCGCCTTTTGCAATGTAAACACAGTCAATTTCCCTGCCTGCTTTCAGGGCTTCCGATGCGGCATTTCTGCCGATGATGAGATCATCGCGTCTGTCATCTCTGCGTTCAGGACGGTCTTCGCGGTCATTGCTGCGAAAATCATGACCGTTTTCTCTGCGCTCGGAGCGTTCATACTTACCGTCTTTTTTATTTCTGCCGTCATTACGGCGGTCAAAATGATCTTTCATATATTCAAATCCTTTACGGGTATACTTCTTTATTTTATTATACTTATAAAGCCATTGAATTTCAATAGTTTACGCCTTTTTTTCAAGAACTGTTCTCTCTTTTTTTGTGAACAAACTTTGAACATTGTGAACAATTTTAATTTTCCGTTGACACTTTTGTCGATTTTATTATATTATCAATCTAAAGTAAAAAAGTGAGGAGAATAAAACAATGAATTTGCAAAGCATTATTGACAAAAAATACGAAGCCGCCAAGTACATGGTGAAAGAAATCACCCACATCTGTAAGAATCTGCCAAAGCGCGATCCCGGTTCGGAAGGTGAAAAACTCGCCTGCGAATACATGGCAGACGTGCTGAAAAAGGACTGCGGATGCGACCGCGTCACGGTTGAATCTTTCAAAGAAAATCCCGGCTCGTTCTACGGCTGGATCTATCTGACCGTTGCCTGCGGTTTTATCTCCATCCCGCTTTTGTTCTTTGCCCCCATCTTTTCGCTTTTGTTCCTGGGTATCGGCCTTGCCATTGCCCTGTTGCAGTTCGGCACCTACAAAAAAGCCGTTGACAAACTTTTCCCCGAAAAAACCGGTCACAACGTAACCGCCTTTAAAAAACCCACAGGCGAAGTCAAGCGCCGCATCATCTTCAACGGACATCCCGATGCCACATGGGAATGGCCGATGAACTACCATTTCGGCTATCTCGGTTTTGACCTGCACATCATCAGTTCTTTCTTAGGTCTGTTCTATTTTATCGGCCTTGCCATTGCCGCAATCGCACAGAACGGCGCACTCACCGCTATGCCCATGGATACGCTTCTTGCAAAATTTGCACTCGGCGGTCTTGTTTTCGTTCCGCTGTGGCTGGGCATGTTCAAAATGTGGGACAAAAAGACAATCGTTGACGGCGCAAACGACAACCTGAGTGGTTGCTACATGGGTATTGCACTGCTCAAGTATCTCAAAGATGCAGGCATTGAACTGGAAAACACCGAAATCGGTGTTGTGCTGACGGGTTCCGAAGAAGCAGGTCTGCGCGGTGCGAAAGCCTGGGCAGAAGCACACAAAGGCGAATTTGACGATGTTCCGACATTCATTTATGCATACGACACCATTCATGATCCCAAATTCCTTGCCGCGAACTACCGCGACCTGAACGCAACCGTCAAAGCCGACAAAGATGCCTGCGACCTGTTCATGGAAGCAGCCGCCGAACTCGGCATTCATTGCGACAAGGGTCTTGTACCTCCCTTCGGCGGTGCAACCGACTCCGCAGCATTCGCACAGGCAGGCTTCCGCGCCGCGGGTATCACAGGTCTGAACCACAAGATTGAACCCTACTACCACACCCGCCGCGACACTTACGACAACATGAACGAAGAAGGTCTTGCAGGCTGTTTCGCAGTCACGGTAAAAACCCTCGAAATGTTCGACAACGGCGCAAAACAATAAACAAATCTTTTAAGAAAAAAACGGCTGTAATCAATACAATGTCATTAAGTTAAGAAGAAACCGAATTTCACAATGAAGTGAGGTTCGGTTTTTTTGTAACTTTTTTCAAAAAAACACTTGACAAATGAGAAAAAATGTGCGGCTCCACTGTTGCCACGGAAAC
>SVOJ01000034.1 GCA_015066385.1 Oscillospiraceae bacterium | reverse complement strand
AGACAACAGTCTGTCTTTTTGGCGTGCCTTAATAACTAAAATGCACCTGATATTGCTTTTTTTCGCAAATATCAGATGCTTTTAATTTTTCAGCCGTTTCTTAACTTAATGGTATTGAGCCGCAAGGCTCTTTTTTTTACATTGCACGGCATTTATTTGATTTCAATACTCCCGCATTATTTCCGTAAAGACTCTTTTAAAAAAAAGGTTGACATTTTTACTAATTTTTATTACTATATTTATATGGTTTTGCATATTTTGCCAAAAGTGAAAGGAGTTTTGAAAATGCCTGAAATTGAATTGGTCGATACAAACTTATTGTTACGCAATATTATCGCCAAAATAAACTACATTCTTTATGATCTGGTCAAAAAACTCAGCGAAATTCTTCCCTTTTTAAAGCGGGCATAAGCCGATTTTTCCGAAAGGAGTGGTCTGTATGAAAAAAGCAAAAAAAATACTTTGCGTTGTATTGAGCGTATTGTTGGTGTTTTCCTGCGGTTCGGTTGCGTTTGCCGAGGACAGCGGGGAAGTGCGCGAAGAATATACCTATAACATTTCCAGCCCCTATGACGGCATTGATTGGGACAATATCAACCAATACAAAGCAGATCTGCATTCGCATACCGATGCCAGCGATGCCGATCAGTCCATCGCCGACAGTGTAAAAAGCCATTACGATCTCGGCTATCAGATTTTGGCCATTTCCGACCATGCTGTCATCGGCGTGCCGTGGGATGAAGTGCCCGAAACCGTACCGCTTTACCGTTTCTTCAAGTTTTCCCGTACGGAAATGCGGGATCCCATTGTGCTTTCATCCGAAGAACGCGAAGCAATCATAAACGGCACCTATGAAAGTGCCGCGCGCGATGCACTCGGCGAACAACTCGGTTATGATTTGGGCGGTATGCTGGAAGTAACAGGCTCCTGTGAAGCCAACGGTGCAACCCCCATCAACGACTGCCATATCAACACCTTCAACTGCGAAAGTGTGCGCGCCAAAATGGGTGTGTACGGCGATTTTGAATCCGTTGTGGAAGACTGTGATGCAGAGGGCGGCTTTTCTTTTTTGGATCATGTGGGCGAATATGTCGGCCGCAACCCGGAAGACGAAGCACGCGCATACGAGCCGTATTATGCAAACAAATTTGCCAACATCTTTTTGAATTACGACTCCTGTGTGGCATTCGATGTCAACAGCACCCGTTTTGACTCTGTTATCTGGGACGAAATTCTGAAACTGACCATCCCCAACGGCAGAAACGTACCCGGTATTGCATTCACCGATTCGCATGGCCTTGACGGCAATGACTGGGCTTTCACCATGATGCTTATGCCGGAACTGACGAATGAAGCCTTTGAAGCGTGCATGCGCAGCGGTGCATGGTTCTCGGTCGGCAGAGTGGATAAACTGTATCTCGGTGAAGATTTTGACGGTCACGGCAATCTTCCGCCTGCAGTATCGCGAGTGGATGTGGACAGGGAAAATAACATTATTTCTTTCACCGGCAGTGAATTTGATTATGTGCAGTGGATTTCCGACGGCAAGATCATTGCAGAGGGTCCTTCGCTTACAAGCATTGATCTGAATGATTATGAAGAGGAACTGGGCTGTTATGTCCGTTTTCAGCTCATGGGCCCGGGCGGCATTCTGTATGCACAGCCGTTCGTGACCATGGCAGAGGGTGTGGAATATTCCGCAGATGTTTATGTCACCTTTGATCTCTCCATGTTCTTGCGTATATTTGTGGACTTTTTCAATGCCACATTCGGCCACGGCATCATTGCAACGATTCTCAAAAAACTGCTCTGGAATCATGTCTGGTAAAAAACGGATCTGATTTTCGGTATATACAGCATTAAAAAAGGATTGCACGGTATGGATGTGTGCAATCCTTTTTATGATGTTTTTTAAATTGAAAAGCCGAAAAAGGCAGATGCTGCGGAGTACGCAACGGCAATGATGAGCGACGGTAACATATTCCCTACACGGAATTTTTTGCCGAATGCAAGGTTTACTCCCACGGCAAAAATCATAACCGAACCGACCAAAGACAAATCCGCAATCACTGTGCCGTAAGACAAGACGGGTTCTGCCAGTTTGCTGAGTGCGGTGATGCTGCCTTGCAGGATTCCCACGGGAACGAACGAAAACAGACAGCCGAGTCCCATGGTGGAAGCCATCATAATGACAATCAGAAAATCAAGCAGGGCTTTTGCAAACAAGGTGGTGTGTGAGCCGAGCAAGCCGTCTTCCACAGAACCGACCACTGCCATAGCACCCACACAGACCACAAGTGAAGTGTTCACAAAGGCGGGCACGAAGCCTTGTTCGTTGTGTGCATGTACCTTTTTCTTGATCCACTCTCCGAATTTTTCGAGGCGGTCTTCAATTTTCAGCACTTCTCCGATCAGTGTACCCACCACCAATGAAATAATCATCATCATGGTGCCGTAGGTTTCAATCGAACCGTCTGTGCCGACGGCTTTGAGCATACCGCTCATGGCGCCCGATGCACCGACAAACATGACACTCAGGCCGAGCACAGCCGTCAGAGAAGTTCTGATTTTTTCATTTATCTTTTTGCCGAAAAGCATTCCTAAGCCTGCGCCGAGAATGATTGCGACAACATTGACAATTGTACCGAGTCCGGGCATAAAATCAGTCCTTTACGCTGTAAATAAGGTCGGTGTAACTCGGATACGGCCACAGTTCGCCCGGCATCAGCGTTTCGGCTTCATCCACTGCCGTGCGCAGTTCCTGCATGAGCACAGCAATCGTGTCACGGCTGTAAACAGACTGTGCGGCAACGCCTGCAATGGTCTTTTCGCGGATCAGCGCCGCATCGAGGTTGTCAACGGTTTTGCTGATGGTGTCGCAAAGATCCGCCAGGCGGTGAGCCGTTTTTTCTTCGTATGCACTGCGCATTCCCAATGCCGTCTTCTTGCGGTTGATGCACTCTGCAAGGTCAGACACATAAGCGCTCACGGCAGGCAGAATATCGCGTCTTGTCATTTCGCTCATGGTCATGGCTTCAATCTGCAGGATCTTGCAGTAGTTGTTGAGCATGATTTCATAACGCGAATGCAGTTCTGTTACGGTGAACACGCGGTGTTGTGCAAAGAGGTTGATATTTTTTTCATCCAGCAGGCAAGGCACGCAATCCGGTGTGGTGCGCAGGTTCAGAAGACCTCTGCGGGCGGATTCGCGCATCCACGCTTCGTCATAGCCGTTGCCGTTGAAAATGATTCGTTTGTGTTTTTGAATGGTGCGGCGGATAAGGGCATTGAGTGTGCTGTGGAAATCTTCGGCGGCTTCAAGTTCATCCGCAAAAATACGAAGCGATTCTGCCACGGTGGTGTTGATCATCACATTGGCATCGGCAATGGATGCGGTGGAACCCAGCATGCGGAATTCAAATTTATTACCCGTGAACGCAAAGGGAGAAGTACGGTTGCGGTCGGTGTTGTCACGCGGGAAGCGGGGCAGGGTATGTACGCCGACTTTCAGAATGCTTTTTTCAGTGGCATCGTATGCCGTACCCTTTTCAAGAGAATCGAGAATGGCCGACAGTTCGTCACCTAAGAACATGGAAATAACGGCAGGCGGTGCTTCGTTTGCACCCAGACGATGATCGTTTGCGGCAGATGCAACGGAAATGCGCAAAAGATCCTGATAATCGTCCACCGCTTTGATGACGGCACACAGGAATAAAAGGAACTGTGCGTTGTCCTGCGGGGTCTGACCGGGATCAAGGAGATTTACACCCGTGTTGGTGGCAACCGACCAGTTGTTGTGCTTACCCGAGCCGTTGACCCCTGCAAAGGGCTTTTCGTGCAACAGACAGACAAGGTCATGCCTGCCTGCAAGTTTTTTCATGATTTCCATGGTCAGCTGATTGTGGTCGGTAGCGACGTTGGTCTGCTGATACACGGGAGCGAGTTCATGCTGTGCGGGCGCGGTTTCATTGTGCTCGGTCTTGGCATAAATGCCGAGTTTCCACAATTCCTCGTCGAGCTCTTTCATATAGGCGGCAACACGGGGCTTGATGGTGCCGAAATAATGGTCATCCAGCTCCTGTCCCTTGGGCGGTCTTGCCCCAAAGAGGGTTCTGCCGGTTAAAATAAGGTCTTTTCTCTGATTAAAAACATTGCGGTCAAGCAGGAAATATTCCTGCTCGGGGCCTGCAGTGGTGATGATGCGCGTAGCATCACTGCCGAACAGTTTCAGAATGCGCATACCCTGACGGTTGATGGCTTCCATAGAGCGCAGAAGCGGGGTCTTTTTGTCGAGCGCTTCGCCGCCGTAGGAGCAGAATGCGGTCGGGATGCACAGTGTGCCGTCTTTGATAAATGCATAGGAGTTGGGGTCCCATGCGGTGTAACCTCTTGCTTCAAAGGTCGCGCGAAGTCCGCCCGACGGGAATGAAGAAGCATCGGGTTCTCCTTTGATGAGTTCTTTGCCCGAAAACTCAAGAAGCACTCTGCCGCCGGGGGCGGGTTCGATGAATGCATCATGTTTTTCGGCGGTAATGCCCGTCAACGGCTGGAACCAATGGGTAAAGTGGGTCGCCCCTCTTTCCATGGCCCATGTCATCATGCTTTTGGCAACCGCATCCGCAATGGAACTGTCCAGATGACGGCCGTCCTCGGTGGTTTTGCGCAAGGCATTGTAAACCTCGTCGGGCATATATTGGCGCATGGCCTCATCGTTGAAAACAAGTGTGCCGAAAAGAGCGGTAATGTCGTTCACGGCAACAACCTCCTGTCGAAAAAAGTAATAAAACCTATAAAACCAATTTATTATTATACAAGCAAAAAAGCGGATTTGTCAAGGGATTCAGGTTGCTTTTCTTTCCTTTTAAAATAAAATATAATAATTTCTTGCATTGCATAAAAAATCATGTTATAGTTTAAAATGGTTTCATTTGAAGTGAAAGAGGGATATCCATGCAGAATCTGAAAGATGCAAAACGCATTGTGATAAAAGTCGGCACATCCACGCTGACATACGATACGGGCAGAACCAACATCCGCCGCATGGCAAAATTGGCAAGCGTGTTGTCTGATTTGCAAAATGCGGGCAAGCAGATCGTGCTTGTGTCTTCGGGGGCCATTGGTGTCGGTGTCGGCAAATTAGGACTTGCCGAAAAACCCGCAGACACCCCCGGCAGACAGGCGGCCGCTTGTGTGGGGCAGTGCGAACTGATGTTTATGTATGATAAACTGTTTTCCGAATACGGCCACATTATCGGGCAGTTGCTGATTACCAAAAGCGACGTCGAAAATGAGGAACGCAGAGAAAACTTAATCAACACTTTCCGCAAGCTGCTCGACTTCGGAGCCATTCCCATTGTCAATGAAAATGACTCTGTTGCAGTCGAAGAAATCGTCTACGGCGACAACGATATGCTGTCTGCCATTGTTGCAAAGCTCATTGAAGCCGATGCGCTCGTCATTCTTTCGGATATTGACGGCCTGTTTTCCGCCAATCCACAAACGGATGAGGATGCGACTTTGATTCCCGTTGTTTCTGCCATCACTCCCGAAATCGAAGCCATGGCGGGTGGTTCGGGCACAAAACGCGGCACAGGCGGCATGGCGACCAAAATTGCCGCCGCAAAGCTGACCACTGAAGCGGGCATTCACACCGTCATTATGAACGGTGCAGATCCTACAGACCTTTACAAACTGACCGACGGTCATTCCATCGGCACACTTTTCAAAGCACAGAAATAAGGGGATACCGATATGACAGATCTTATTCAACTCGGCAAAAACGCAAAAAAAGCCGCCGCCGTGCTCGGTGCGGCAGGCAGTGCCGATAAAAACAAAGCCCTTGCTGCCATCGCGACAGGTTTGCGCACAGACTGCGCTTATATTATTGAACAGAACAAAAAGGACCTCGAAAACGCCCGCAATAACGGCATGAGCGAATCCATGCTTGATCGTCTTGCCCTCAATGAACAACGCATTGACGGCATTGCTTCGGCAGTTGAAAAAATTGTAAGCCTTGATGATCCCGTGGGTAAGGTCAGCGACGGCACGTTGCTTCCCAACGGTCTGCAACTGACAAAAGTGAGTGTGCCGCTTGGTGTTATTGCCGTTATTTTTGAAGCAAGACCCAATGTCACTGCCGATGCGGCGGCACTGTGCCTGAAATCGGGCAATACCGTGATTCTGCGCGGCGGCAAGGAGGCTATTTTCTCCAATACCGCTATTGTTAATTCCATGCGTAAAAGCGTGGAGGGTGCAGATCTTCCCGCCGATTGTATTCAGTTGGTGGAAGACACCTCCCGCGAAACCGCAACACAGTTGATGCGTATGAATGATTATGTTGACGTGCTTCTGCCCCGCGGCGGCGCAGGACTCATCCGCTCCGTTGTGGAAAATGCAAGTGTACCCGTTATTCAGACGGGGGTTGGCAACTGCCATATTTATGTGGACGCAAGTGCCGACAAGGAGATGGCGGCCGATATTGTGTTCAACGCAAAATGCTCACGTGTTTCCGTTTGCAATGCCTGCGAAAGTTTGCTTGTTCATCGTGATGCCGTGCAGACCGTCTTGCCCGCCATTGCAGAAAAACTCAGCGAAAAAAATGTGGAAATTTACGGCGATGAAACCGTGTGCGCTGTGATCCCCGCGGCAAAGCCCGCAACCGAAGAAGACTGGGGGACGGAATATCTCGATTACAAAATTTCCGTCAAAACCGTGGACAGCACCGACGAAGCCGTTGCACACATTGCAAAATATTCCACAGGCCACAGCGAAGCCATCATTACAAATTCACTTCCCGATGCCGAAAAATTCATCCGTCTTGTGGATTCCGCGGCGGTGTATGTGAATGCCAGCACTCGCTTTACCGACGGCGGCGAATTCGGATTCGGTGCGGAAATCGGTATTTCCACGCAGAAACTCCATGCAAGAGGCCCTGTCGGTTTGCCGGAACTGACAAGTTATAAATTTGTTATCCGCGGCAACGGACAAACAAGATAAAAGCAAAACCGCCTTCGGGCGGTTTTCGATTACAATAAAAAATCCGTCCTTTCGGGGACGGATTCTTTATACTGTTTTTTGTTTTGTGTTAAACTCAGACAGCTCTTGTGACCTTGCCGGAACGAAGGCAACGGGTGCAAACGTTCACTCTGCAGGGAGTGCCGTTGACGATAGCCTTAACTTTCTTAACATTGGGCTTCCAGGTTCTGTTGGAACGTCTGTGGGAGTGGGAAACCTGAATACCGAACTTCAGTTCCTTGTTGCAGATCTCGCATTTTGCCATTGGAGTTGCACCTCCTTTTAAAATTGGGGTAAATCCCCTTCTTAAATCAGCGTTGATAATAATAGCAGAAACAAAAACAAATTGCAAGTCTTTTTTTTATTTTTGCGGGCTTTTTTTTAAATTTTTTTCAAATTTATGCATTTTCCTTGCTGTAATAAGCAATGGCATCAGTCAGACGGGTGTGAAGATCCTCATACCAGGCACCGTCTGTGGGGTAATCGAAGAAAGTGAAATTCTTGTTCTTGCTGCCTTTGTAGATGATTTTTTCCACCGTTTTGCGGTCGGTGAGGGCTTCGAGCTGTTGCATCAGTCTTAAATCCTGCAGGGCATCGCGGAAGACTTTCAGGCGAAGCGAGGGAACGGCCGTGCCGTCTGCACCGGGATAAACCTGATAGGAATCACCCGACGGGAATGCACCGCCGGCATCGCTTTCGGTGTAGGGATCGACTTCGCGTGCGGAATACTGCGTATACCAGAAGTTGTATCCCCATTGCAAAAAGCCTTGGATCTCATTGAGATAGAACAGCGTGCCGAGCACACGGCAACGGGCAGACGGCATGCAGAAGAAGCGGTTAGGCAGGTGTTTTCTGTATTGTCCGCAGCAGAAGTACGTCCAGCGTTCACCGACCCTGTTTTTGAATTTGTGGAAACTGCCTTCTTCGGGCACGGGAGTTCTTACAAGTCCGTTTTTGTAAAAACGCAGTTCGCTGAGTGCATCGATGGAATCGAATTCACCGAACAAAGACTGCATTTTCTTGGCGGCTCTGCGGTAGGAATAGTAATGGTCGTCACCCGGTTCATCCGAAGTGTGGAAACGGCAACGATCCGCAATGCCTTTTTCTTTTAAGTAAGGAATCAGTGCGGCGGCAAACTGTTCAAGGAAGTCGCCGTAAGCCTTGCCGGCGGCGTTGGTATGCCAACCGAAAATCTGTCTGTATCCGGAAGCGGTTTTTGCCATGATCTTCGGTGCACAGGTTGCGCCCCACTGGGTGAAAAGGTGGCTCATTTCAAAATACTGCACACCGCAACGCAGGGCCATGTCGATCCAGCGGTCTAATTTTTCAAATCCGAATTCATATCCCGAACGTTTTTTTGTGACGTCAACGAGCTGTACTGTCGGACGTTCGCCGCCCACAGCCGTGTCCAGCGGTGGGGTGAACAGGGGTGTCAGCAGGAAGTTGATACCGTGCTCCACGGCGGTCTTTACGAAATTTTCGGTAATGCGCCAGTATTCTTCACTGAAAACGGGCACTTTGTAATAAGAATGCAGGCAGTCGGAATGGAACCAATGGGTGCAGATGAGGGTCTGGTCAATGATTTTCTGTTCATGAACCGTAACGGGAATTTCCGCCGTTGCGCAGGTGTCACCTGCAATGATGTTTGCGGTCAGTTTGTTTTTGCCGCAACTGCCGTCGGTCGGACAAAGTTCCACCCAGATACTGTACCATTCACCCTTTTTGACGGCAATGCGTGCGCCGAGGGGAGCGAGCACGTCGGGATACATGCCGCTTTCACCGTTTCGCAGAATGAAATCATCTTTGTCATCATAAGCGGCTTTGCCTGCATACACTTCTTGCACAAAATAGGTCTTGACGGGGACACCGCTTGTCACACGCACATTGACTTCGCCGTCTTCGTCCGCACAGAATGCAAACTGCACACTGCCGCGTTCGTCCGTCAACAGACTTATATTTTTCAGATAGGCTTTCGGTTGTTCGTCGCGGAATACTTTTTCAAGTGAAGAAACGGGAAATACTGTAATATTCATGTCGATTCTCCTTTATTTTGTATTGATGACGGCAGAAATCCATCCTGCCACGGATTTGAAGAAAATGAACATATTTTCAAAGAAGGGGAGAAGCCCGAGCTTTGCAAGGAAAGTGCTGATTTTTTCGCCGAGGATGTTTTCGGTCAGGCTCTTATCGGCAACGGAAGTCATCATGTTGTCGGCATCAAAAGCGGCTTCTTCGCCCGAACGGACAGTAAAATCAAGGGTACGGCTTCCCAGGGGGATGAGGTTTCCGTACAGCGTGTAGCCGATGCGCACAGAGCCTTTGGTCAGGGAGGTCGGCTCGTCTTTCCATGTCACATTGACCGTAACACTTTCACCGGGGGCGAGGGGCTTGAGCGGCAGACTGATCTCTACCGGCAACTGCGAGGGAATGATGCTTGTGATCTGCAGAATGTGTTCCTTTGAAAGGTTTGTGATTACAAAAGCGGTGTCTTCGCTCGTCAGATATCCGTCCGTGCTTGCGTCAAATGCACCGTGCACGGAGTAGCTTGCGTTCATGGCGGCATGGAACTGGGGATACATGGGATCATCCCACACCGAGTCGATGTCTTCCGTCAGAAGCAGAATATACATCAGTTCTCTGGAATATTCATCCCAGTATGTCATGCCGTGGAACAATCCGTCCACAAACCATGTGCTGTCGGGTAAGTATGCGGTGGAGGCATCAATTTCCATGGACGGGGAAACATAGTAATGATCGCTTTCAACGAGCTGTGTGTAGCCGTCTGCAAAACGCTGATCGAACGGCGCACAGGTGGCACCCGTGGAGGCTGCGGTGGTGATGATGCCGTCGCTGTTTTCCTGCAGACCCGTGACGGACGGATTGCCCGTGCCTGCAATGATGCTGATATCTGTTCCGTTGGCTTCGGCAAGGCTGAGCCGTTCTCCCATGTTTGCCATGAGTGCGTGCATGGCATCGCTTTTGGCAATCAGATCTGCACTTTCAACGGGGTCAAGCATTGCATTTTTGATATCTTCATAATATTTCAGCGGCATGAAGTCCCAGATGCTGCCCCAGTAGCCGAGAATGTCGATAACATAGGGAACAAGATTTTCAAGCAGTGCATCCAGAAAGCCGAGCTGCTGTGCTTCCACAAGAATGTGGTAATCTTCTTCGAGCACTAAACCGTTTTCAACGAAATGCAATAAGGTCAGTTCGTCAAAAACAATGCTGTTGGTCATGATATCGTAAGCCAGTGCCGCGCCGCCGATGGCGGGTACGGTCAGAACGGCATTGTTGATAAGCGTGTTTTCTGCATACAGATTCATGTAGGTTGCCGACACCTGACCGCCGTGGCTGATGGCAATGAGGTTGACCTTTTCATAACCGGTGGTGGCAATGATGTCTTCAATCAGTGCACGCAGGCGATGGGCATTTTCGATTGCACCCATACGGAAGTCACAGTTGAAATTGTAAAACATTTCCATGCCGCCGACGGCTTCGCGGATGGCACCGATAATGTCCGTTTCCCACTGATAACTCGTGTCGTCACCGTATTCTTCGGCAATGTTTTTTGCATTGGTCGCCCGGGCGGTGTTGTCAAACAGCGGCACCACATTATATATGCTTGTTCCGTCGGGATTGCATTTGAGTTTGCCTGCAATTTCTTCAAAATTGCGTCCGACAAGATCGGCAAGGTACGCAGGGTCAATTTCTGTGATCGCAAGGCCGAGGCCTTTGAGAATACCTGCAATGTTGCCGAGCACTCTGCCGAGAATTTCATCAATATCCAGCCCCCACACGTGTTCGCGCGTGCCGTCTTCGCCGTGGTAAATCAGGGGAGAGGCGCTGTAACCGGGAACGACCACCACGGGCAGTTGTTCGCAGTTTGCGGGAATGGCGGATGCCATAGGCATCATGCCGATTGTGACAAGAATGACACAAAGTAAAACGGAAATGAATTTTTTCATATCAAAATCCCTCCAAAATATGTTAAAATTATTCTAACATTTCAAAAATTAAATTACAATGCGCCGTTTGTTAAAAAGAACAATCCCGAATTTGTTCAAAATATATAAAGAAAGTAAACAATTATAAAAATTGTTGACAAGCAAAACAAAAATCAGTATAATAAAACCGTATAACTGCGTAAAAAACAGGAGGTCTTTCTTATGAAAAAAATTATCAGCATTCTCCTTTGTGCTCTGATTCTTGTCAGCGCACTGTCCCTGACCGCTTTTGCAGAAACCGAAAGGGGCCTTGTTTCGTTCGGTAATGAAGACGGTTCTTCTTTCGTTTATGAGTTCAGCAAGACGGAACCCGAATGGACAGGCGACACGGATTACATCATCAGATCCGGCTGTACCTTTGTTGTTCCCACAAACCGTGTGCTGAATGTGCCTTACACTTCTTCTCTTACGGTTGAAGAAGGTGCGCATCTGGTTGTTAACGGCCAGCTCAATGCTGTAGACGAAGTGCATATTTACGGCAAACTGACCGGCGACAATGTCACAGGCCAGGAAAACATCAAGTGCTATGTTCAATTCCCCGATCTGACTGACGCCAACATCAACCTGGGTGACAAAATTGACATTTGTTATTACCTGAGTGAATCCAATGATTCCTACGGCGATGTCGGTGTTGATATTGAAAAATACCTGCCCATCTCCGATGACGGTATCAATACGGTAAATCACACCAGATATCTGCCCGTTCTGTATAATACATATCTTTATGTCCGTGTCAAGATTCAGGAAGAAGGCACACAGGATAAGTATGACGACAAGCTTTTCCCCGTAAAATGCAACGGCGTTGTTGTTAAATTTGACCAGAATGCATGCCCGATTCTTGTTACCACCGGCAGCGAAATCAGCTACGGTTCCTGGGTCAATGATGCCACCTATTACAACACCTACACCATCTCTCTGCCCGAAGGTACGGGCTACACGGTTTACGGCAGAAACGGAGAAATCGGTGAAGTAACACTCAAATACGGTCAGGCATTCAGCTTCCGTGTTGAACTTGAACAAGACTACGACAAGTCTGCATATCAGGTTTATGTTTTCAACGGTACCGGTTGGACAGACCTTGAAAAGGCTGAACTGCTTGACGGTATTGCACCCGCTGTTCCCGATTCGGAAGGCTATTTCACCATCACCAACATCACAGGTAACCACTCTGTCTTTGTTGAAGGCGTTCTTCAAAACAAGATGCTTGATATCTTTGAACAGATCTTCACCATCTTCAGACAGATCTGGGAAGCCATTACCGAAATCTTCAACGAACTCTTCGGTGAAGGCGGTCTGAACGGCTTGTTCGGCCAGGCATAAGGCAAACCAAATTGCATAATCAGGGGGCTGTGAAAAACAGCCCTTTTTTGTTTTTCCCTCTTGCGTAAGGTGTATAAATTGTATATAATAAAATATAAAGTTGAAATATGTAAAATCAGGTGATGTGCATGCCGTATGCAATTGACAAAGCGTTTTTTCCGTTTTCGCATTTTGCGCCGCCCATCAGAAGTGCCCGCATGGCGGAGATGATGAATATTTTTATTCGGCCTCCTGTTGGGTTGTTGCGCGATAAGGAAATTGCCGTAACAAAAGAAACCTTGCACAGTGCCGACGGACAGAAAATCAATGTGTTTGTCATGCAACCCCGTGGGGTGCAGACGGATCGTTGCCTTGTGTATCTGCACGGCGGCGGATTCTTCTTCGGCGCGGCAGGGTATCACTACAAAAATGCAAAACAGTATTGCCTGCAAACGCCTTGCAAAGTTGTTTTTGTCGACTATCGCCTGACACCCAAGCATCCGTTTCCCATGCCGGCGGAAGATTGTTTTGCGGCATGGCTGTGGACACATGAAAATGCCGACAGACTCGGTATTCATAAAGAAAAAATTGCCGTCGGTGGTGACAGTGCAGGCGGTGCTCTGGCGGCGGCTGTTTCGCAGATGGCAAGGGATCGCAATGCGTCCCCTCCTTTATTTCAACTTCTGGTCTATCCCGTTACCGACCGCAGAATGCAATATGAATCCCACAAAAAATTCACCGATACCCCCATGTGGAACAGTAAATTGAATGTGAAAATGTGGGACGGCTATCTGCCTGACCCGACTGTGAAAGGTCTTTGCTACGCATCTCCCATGGAAGCGGACAGTTTTGAAAACTTACCGCCCGCGTTTGTTGAAACGGCTGAATTTGACTGCTTGCATGATGAAGGAATTGCTTATGCCGATGCTTTGTTGAAAGCCGGTGTTGCGGTTACGGTCAACGAAACCAAAGGCACCATGCACGGCTATGACATTGTGCAGCGTGCTCCCGCCGCAAAGAATGCAATCGCAAAACGCATTCAATTCATGCAAGCCTGTTTTGAGGAATAAAAGGTGAAAAAACTGTACGCAAAAAGTGAATTGTTGTTTTCAATTTTCTGGATTGTTTTGTATGTTGCAGGCACTTCTCTTGTGCAGGGCATCGGTGAACTTTACGGACATAAGGATGTTTTCGTGTTTGTGTTCCATCTTGCTCTGGCAGCATTTTTGCTTGTGTGGATCATAAAAAACAAACTGACAAAACGGTTCGGACTGTGCAGAACGGACATCAGGGCAAGGCACTTTTTATATTACATTCCGTTCTGCCTGCTTGTCGGCGTGAATCTGTTTGCAGGATTTGACCTCACAAAACCGACCGCAGAACTCGTGTTCGGTGTCGGCAGTATGCTGTGCGTGGGCTTTTTAGAGGAAATCATCTTCCGCGGCTTCTTGTTTACCGCCATGGCAAAGGACAGCCTGAAAGCGGCCGCAATCGTATCTTCCGTCACGTTCGGCATCGGCCATATCCTCAATCTGCTGAACGGTGCTGAAATCCTGCCGACGGTATGTCAGATTCTCTATGCAACCGCATTCGGTTTTTTGTGTGTCGTTGTCTTTTATAAGGGCAAAACGCTCCTGCCTTGCATCATTGCACACAGTGCGGTCAATGCTTTGAGTGTATTCACCAAAGAACCCGTTTCAACCGTGCAGATCATTCTTCCTGCCCTTGTGCTGTTTGTTGTTGCAGCTTGCTATGCAATTTATCTTTGGAAAAAACTGCCCGAAAAAGGGCGTGAAATATAAAAAATACATCATTTATATATAAGGAGAACCCATGTTAGAACTGAAAAATGTGAGTTTTGTTGTCAGTAACGACGCCGACGGCAAAGAACTCGGCATCATCGACAACGTCAGTTTGTCTTTGGATGAAGGCAAATTTTACGTCATTACAGGGCCCAACGGCGGCGGCAAATCCACGCTCGCCCGCCTGATTATGGGTATCGAAAAACCCACCGCGGGACAAATCATTTTCAACGGCGAAGACATTACAAATCTTTCCGTTTCCGAGCGCGCCAAAAAAGGTATCGGCTATGCCTTCCAGCAACCGCCCCGTTTCAAGGGGATGACCGTACGCAGAATGTTAAGTCTTGCCCACGGCAGTGAACTGCCCGAAGACGAGTGCTGTGCATTCCTCACCCGTGTGGGACTTTGCTCGATGGACTACCTCAACCGCGAAGTGGACACCTCTTTGTCGGGCGGTGAAGTCAAAAGAATTGAAATTGCCACCCTCATGGCGAGAGAGCCCATGATGGCAATTTACGACGAGCCCGAAGCGGGCATCGACCTGTGGAGTTTTACCATGCTTGTGGAATCGTTCCGCATGGCAAGAAACGAAAACAGCCAAAGCACAACCGTCATCATCTCTCACCAGGAACGCATCATGCAACTGGCAGATGAAATCATCGTCATTGCCGACGGAAAAGTTCGTACCAAAGGCAACAAAGACGATGTGTTCCCGACGCTGTTGGGTGAATTTGACCGCAAGTGCGGCTTGAGAGGCAGTGAGGAGGGTGCAGACAATGCTTGAAAAACTCGATTTTAACTTATTGACCCAAATCGCAGATATGTCCTTTTTGCCCACAGACGGTGCTTACAACATCCGCAAAAACGGTGTTGCCGCAGGCAGAGTGGTTACGGAAAATGTGAACATCACCAACAAAACGGACAAGCCCGGCATTGATATCACCATAAAACCGTTCACGGTCGGCGAAACCGTGTCCATTCCCGTCATTATCACCGAAACGGGGCACGCGGAACTTGTTTACAATGATTTTTACATCGGCGAAGGCGCGGATGTGACCATTGTTGCGGGCTGCGGTATTCACAATTCGGGTTGTAACGAAAGCCGCCACGACGGTATTCACCGTTTTTTCATCGGCAAAAATGCAAAGGTGAAATATGTCGAAAAGCACTATGGCGACGGCGACGGTGAAGGCAGTCGCATTATGAACCCCGAAACGCAGATCTTTATGGACAGCGGTTCAGTCTGCGAAATGGAAAGTGTGCAGATCAAGGGCATTGATTCCACCAAACGTAAAACCACCGCACAGCTTGCAGAAAACGCAAAACTGGTTGTCACCGAACGCCTGATGACCCACGGCAAACAGGTTGCGGAATCGGATATGACCATCGACCTCAACGGCAAGGATTCCTCGGCACAGATCATTTCCCGTTCTGTCGGCAAGGACGAGTCCTCGCAGGTCTTCTTCCCCAATGCCGTCGGCAATGCCGCCTGCCGTGCACACATCCAGTGCGACTCGATTCTCATGGATAACGCAAAAATCCGTTCCGTGCCTGCCATCACAGCAAACCATCCCGATGCACAGATTATCCACGAAGCCGCCATCGGCAGGATCAACAATGATCAGCTTCTCAAACTGATGACCTTCGGTTTGAACGAAGAAGAAGCCGAAGAAATCATTCTCGAAGGATTTCTGAAATAAGAAGACAAAACGAAACCCGTCGGAGCAATCCGACGGGCATTTTTGTATAGATTTTAATGCTTGTAGGTTACTTTTCTTCCTGTCAGCAGTGCACCGCCTTTGCGGCAGAGGGTGAGAAAGATTTTTTCGCGAAGTCCTTTCAGACGGACATCTTTGATTAAGTTTGCGGCGTAGGTGTCGCCTTTGATTTTTGCTTTTTTTGCATCTTCATCGGTGAACATATTGAACCAGTGTTCCACTCGTGAGGTGTAGACGGATGGGGCTTTTTCGTCCGCAAACAGCATTCTGTAGCCGTACTGTGAGGAGAATGCATCGCCGTTGTAACGGCTGCTTAAGGAGTTGACAATGTCAATGCCCTTGTGCTTGACACCGAATGCGTTGGTGTGGTCATGTCCCGTGAACATGGCAAGCACGTCGCCGCGTTCAACCATCGCTTCAAACTGTCCGTCATTTTCGTAGCCGCTGCACGGCGTTTCGTTGAGCGTGCCGAAGTTGATTCTGTTCGGGTCAAAGTGATAATAGGTGCCCTTGTTGTTGATGTGTTCAAAGGAATACAGTTTTCTGCGCTTGCATTCGATGAGTGCATCGTACACTTCGGGCACGATCATATGCTGGAATGCAAAGGAGTATACCTTGCCGCCGTTTTCCTTTTCGATTGCTTCGCTTTTGGCTTTGTACCAGTCCACCTGATCCTTTTTGACATTGCCGTAATGGCCGTTGCCGTCATAATCGTTGGAGTCGAACACCCACACGTTAAAACGCATTTGCTTACCGTCCGAAGACAGAATCGGAATGTTGTAAGTGCCGCAACCCGAAAGCAGCGGGCCTTCGTCAACGGAAACCGAGCAGGAATATGTGTTGTAATAAGCCATCAGCTCTTCACGGCTCATGGCACCTGTTTCGCTGTCATGATTGCCGAATGTAACTGCCACGGGAATATTGCGGGTCTGAAACACAGTCATAAGTTTGTCTATGTATTGCTTTGTGATGGCGGCATCATCATCGTTGTGCACATTGTCGCCCGTAATTACAACAAGGTCGGGCTGTTCACGGTCGCAGGCGGCGGCCATCAGCCACACCGAAGCCTCGATGTTGTCATGGGCGAGATGCGTGTCGGTCAGGTGCATAATGCTGAATTTTCCGTCTTTATTGAATTGCAGACTTTTTGCCGTGGCATCGGGCAGAAGTTGCACGGTGTTTTGTTCCATACCTGTACTCCTTTGTTTTTACTGTTTCTATAATACGATAAAAATAAATAAAAGTAAAGATAAAACTTTATGTTGTAAATTGCGGTTTATCGGGGAGTAGCCAAACCGTAATATACCGCAAAAAAGAACGCACCCGAAGGTGCGTTCCGTTTGTTTGAATTGTTCAGCAACCGATAGAACCGGCGATGTCATCCACGACATCTTCTGCAATGTCGGGCAGTTCAAAGAAGCCGCTTGCGCCGCGTCTTGCCCACAGACCGTCGCTCATTCTCTTGAAGATCTTGGTCAGAAGGTTGGTAAAGAAGTCGGGACCCTTGTCTGCTTTTTCCAGACCGCAGACAACGAAGGAATCAAAGAGTGCCTGTTCTGCTTCCTTGGTCAATTCCGCGTCGCAGATGGTATCGTCAATCACATCAAGTGTGAAGTCATAAGCCTCTTTCACAACTGCTTTCTGTTCATCGGTGTATTTGCCTTCTTCGTCTGCAAGAATTTCTTCTGCGCGGACAAGATAACCGCCGTCGGGACGGACGATTCTGCGGGCGTTGCGGTTGCCGTTGACCTGCGGATACAGTTCGGTGTCATTGACATCATCAATTACGCCGGTCATCAGAAGGGCAGCAAGTTTGACGGCATTGTCGTTTGTACCGATTTCATGGTGCTGACCCTTGAAGAAGAAAGCGGAGTCTGGGAACAGACAAGTGGAAATGTCAAGCAGTCCGTCGGGCGTCAGAACGCTGTTTTCTCTGAGCAGACCTGCTGCTTCAACGGTCTGATGCGGTGCACCTGCTGTTGCGCCGAGAGAGGTGGATTTGATGTCGATGATTGCATCGGAGTTGACATAGTCAACGGATTTTACAAGACCGAAGAATGCATATTCGCCTTCATCGAAACGCATATTATAACCGCTGACGGTGGAAACTTTGACACCGTATTCTTCATTTGCAAGTGTGAGCGTATCTTCGAGGTTCATTCTTGCTTCCTGGAAACGGTCAGTTTTTTCACGCAGGACACTGCCTTCGTCAAGATATCTGTCGGCAAGGGCTTCGTAACGATCCTTGGGAACAGTTGCCCAGAACTGCGGGTCATTGACAAGAAGGGTATCAAGAATGCCTTCGAATGCAGCGGAAATGATGTTTTCAAGAACTTTCTGCGGGAACAGACGGATAAGAATATTGACGAGATAGCCGATCATTGCATCTTCGCCGAGCTGTTCCATGAGATACGGGAAGAAACTGTGGTATACTTTTTCTTCTGCAAGGGACCATTCTCTTGCATAGAAGTCGGCAATGATGCTCGTACCGTCAAGAACGGCAACGAAACCGATGACATGGTTGATCTTTGCAAGGTCTTCTTCTTCAATGATATCAAGGTATGCGGTCAGGAGCGTACCGCCGAGGCTGACTGCGCAAAGATTGACCTTGCCGTAGCGGGCAGCAAGTCTGTCGACCATATCCTTGAGTTTGTATGCGGATTCCATGGGGTTACCAAGAAGCGGGAAGGTGCACAGATAGGTCATGTCTTCGAGGGTGTTGTTGCCGCCTTCGACATCGCTTTCATAGGCAATAGAGGTGTAGGGCTGCATGGGCATCATGCTGTAGAACCAATCCTTCTGATCCTGCGTCCAGAGGGAAACGGGTGTCTGATAGTCATAAACGCCGATATTGTTCTTGGGGGTGCCGTCTGCATCCATAGCCATGTAGCTGAAAACTTCACCGACAAGGTCATAGATGGCATCCGTAAGTCCCATGTCGCGCTGGAACATCAGAGTGCCCAGCAGAGGACCGACAAGGTCTTTGAGGATCGTGCCCACAAGGTCAGCCGTGTTCATCAGCAGCAGACCGCTTTCAAGAGTAGCACCTGCGGAGTCGACATCGGCGATACCGTTTTCGTCATTGTCCACATAGTATACAGAGTGGTTGATACCGGGGAGCATGATGGTGGGGTACTGTGTTTCTTCCATTCCCAGTTCGACAAGGTCGTTGAAGTTTTCAGCGCCGACAAGGTTGACTGCGCTTTCTTCAGTTTCTTCTGCACTGACGGGAATGAAACAGACAGACAGCATCATCAGAGCCGCAAGAAAAACGGCAAGATACTTTTTCATGGATTTTCCTCCTTAAAATACAGCAACTGCTGTTAATTCTTTTTAATAATAACATATAAAAATAGAAAAATCAACCGTTTTTCTGCCGCGTTAGCACGAAAAAGTAAGCCAAAAATATCGCCTGTTTTTTGTGCCTTTCGCCGCATTGACAAGGATAAAAAAACAGAGTATCATTAAAAGCCAAAGCATTTCATCATAATTATATTGCACAGCGCAAAAAAGCGAAAGGAGACGGAACATGATCATTCAAGGCTTGCAAAAACTGACTTTGCTCGATTTTCCGGGCCATACTGCCTGCACGGTGTTTACGCCGGGCTGTAATTTCCGCTGTCCTTTCTGCCACAACGCATCGCTTGTTACGCACATCGATGCCGACCCCGTCTGCACCGAAGAAGAATTCTTTTCCTTTTTAAAGAAAAGACAGGGATTGCTTGACGGTGTTGCCGTCACGGGCGGCGAGCCGCTTCTGCAAAAGGATATTGTTCCTTTTCTTGAAAAAGTGCGTGCACTCGGCTTTGCCGTCAAGCTCGATACCAACGGAAGTCGTCCCGATGTGCTTAAAGCGATTGTCCGTGCGGGGCTTGTTGACTACGTTGCTATGGATGTGAAAAATACAAAAGAAAAATACCCGCTTACTGCGGGCATTGACGGAACACTTCTTGATGCGGTGGAAGAAAGTATTGATTTTCTGCTGACGAATGCAGTGGATTATGAATTCCGCACCACACTTGTAAAGAATTTCCATACAAAGGAAGATATTGTGTCCATGTCGCACCGCCTGCAGGGGGCAAAACGCTGGTTTTTGCAGTTTTTTAAGGATTCAGGGGATCTCATAGACGGCTCTTGTATCGGGTTCACACCCGCCGAAATGCGTGAAATGCTTGATTCTGCGCGCTTTGCGGCACCTTTTGCAGAAATTCGGGGTGTTGAATAGACCACAAGATATAGTTTTTGAAAAAAGATTTTTAAAATTTTGCCACAACATCTTGACAAAGGTGTTGTGGTTATGTTATGATACCCATGCTCCCGAAAAACGGGAATAAGATCGTTTGTTAAAAATTGACATAAATTTACGAAAAAGGAGTAGCGTTATGTATCAGGTAGTAAAAAGAGACGGCAAAATTGCAGATTTTGATATTCAGAAAATTACAGCCGCCATCACCAAAGCTTTTGAAGCGCAGAATAAACAGTTTGTTCCCGGTATTATTGATTTCCTTGCTCTGAAGGTAACTTCGGATTTTGAACCCAAAATCAAAGACGGTCTTGTGCAGGTCGAAGATGTACAGGACTCCGTTGAATCCGTGCTGATCAAAGCGGGGTATGACGATGTTGCAAAGGCATACATTCTGTATCGCCGTCAGCGTGAAAAGATCCGCAATATGAAGTCTACAATCCTTGACTATAAGGAAATCGTTGACAGTTATGTGAAGGTTACCGACTGGCGCGTTAAGGAAAACTCCACCGTTACCTATTCCGTCGGCGGTCTCATTCTTTCCAACTCCGGAGCCATTACGGCAAACTACTGGCTGAGTGAAATTTATGACGATGAAATTGCCAATGCGCACCGCAATTGTGACCTGCATCTGCATGACCTTTCCATGCTCACAGGTTACTGTGCAGGCTGGTCTTTAAGACAGCTTATTGAAGAAGGTTTGGGCGGTGTTCCCGGAAAAATCACTTCCGCTCCCGCTTCCCACCTTGCAACGCTTTGTAACCAGATGGTCAACTTCCTTGGCATCATGCAGAACGAATGGGCAGGCGCACAGGCTTTCTCCTCGTTCGATACCTATCTTGCTCCGTTCGTCAAAAAGGACGGTTTGACTTACCGTGAAGTCAAAAAGTGTATTGAAAGTTTCATTTTCGGTGTCAATACACCTTCCCGTTGGGGTACGCAGGCTCCGTTCTCTAACATCACCCTCGACTGGGTCGTTCCCGCTGATCTGAAAGACAGACCTGCCATCGTCGGCGGCAAGGAACAGGATTTCACCTACGGCGATTGCCAGGCCGAAATGGACATGGTCAACAAGGCATTCATCGAAACCATGATCGAAGGCGATGCCAACGGCAGAGGCTTCCAGTATCCCATTCCGACCTACTCCATCACCCGTGACTTTGACTGGTCCGACAAAGAAAACAACCGTCTTCTCTTTGAAATGACCGCAAAATACGGTACCCCCTACTTCTCCAACTATATCAATTCCGATATGGAACCCAGCGATGTACGCAGTATGTGCTGCCGTCTTCGTCTGGACCTTCGTGAACTGCGCAAAAAAGGCGGCGGCTTCTTCGGCTCCGGCGAAAGCACCGGTTCTGTCGGTGTTGTCACCATCAACATGCCCAGAATCGCTTACCTTGCAACCGATATCGGCGATTTCTACAAGCGTCTTGACCACCTGATGGACATTGCCGCCCGTTCGCTGAAGATCAAGAGAACCATCATCACCAAGCTTCTCAACGAAGGCCTGTATCCCTACACCAAGCGTTACCTCGGCACGTTCGACAACCACTTCTCCACCATCGGGCTGATCGGTATGAACGAAGTCGGTTTGAACGCAAAATGGCTCGGCAAGAACCTGACGGACAAAAAGACCTTCGAGTTCACCAAGGATGTTCTCAATCACATGCGTGAACGTCTGTCTGACTATCAGGAACTCTACGGCGACCTTTACAACCTCGAAGCCACGCCTGCCGAATCCACCACCTACCGCTTTGCAAAGCATGACGTCGCCCGTTATCCCGACATCATCACAGCGGCACAGGACGACGGCACACCGTATTATACCAACAGTTCCCACCTGCCCGTCAGTTACACCGAAGACATCTTTACCGCTCTTGATCATCAGGATGAACTGCAGACTCTTTACACCTCCGGTACTGTTTTCCATGCCTTCCTCGGCGAAAAACTGCCCGACTGGAAAGCAGCCGCAAATCTTGTTCGCAAGATTGCCGAAAACTACCGCCTGCCTTATTACACCATGTCCCCGACGTATGCTGTCTGCCGCAACCACGGCTACATTGTCGGTGAACAGTACACCTGCCCCGAATGCGGCGAAAAGACCGAAGTTTACAGCCGTATCACAGGTTACTATCGTCCCGTTCAGAACTGGAACGACGGTAAGACCCAGGAATTCAAAGAAAGAAAAGTCTATGACATTGAAAATTCCAAGCTGACTCACGAAGGTCCCAAGGAAGAAAAGGCAGCCGACAACGTGCAGAAGACCGAAAGCAATGACGGCATCTACTTCTTCACCAAGAAGAATTGCCCCAACTGCAAAGCCGCAAAGCCCTTGCTTGCAAAAGCAGGTGTTGAATATACGGAACTGCTCGTTGAAGAAAATGAAGATCTTGCCAAGGCTTACGGCCTGAAGCAGGCTCCCACGCTGGTCGTTGTCAGCGGCGGCAATGCCGTGAAGTATGCGGGTGTTGCAGGTGTCAAGACCTATATTACGGGTATTTAAAATATGACCGATATTATTGTCATCGGTGCGGGCCCGGCGGGTCTTACCGCCGCAGTGTACGCCTGCCGCGCCGGAAAAAGCGTACTTGTGATTGAAAAAGGCGGCTTCGGCGGGCAGATCACCTTCTCGCCGAAAGTCGAAAACTTCCCCGGTAACACGGAGATCAGCGGTATGGAACTTGCCGAACAGTTCACCGACCATGCCATTGCAATGGGAGCGGAACTGACCGTGGGCACGGTTGAAAAGATCGAAAAGGCTGATGATATTTTCCGTGTTGTCTGCGATGACGAAACCTATGAAGCAAAGGCTGTCATCATTGCCACAGGTGCAAGACACCGCCTGCTCGGACTTGATCGTGAAGAAGACCTCATCGGCAACGGCATTTCGTTCTGTGCGGTCTGCGACGGCAGTTTCTTTGCAGGACAGGATGTTGCCATTGTCGGCGGCGGCAATTCCGCTTTGCAGGAAGCGATTCTGCTCAGCGAAGTGTGCAAATCCGTCACCGTTATTCAGAATTTAGCTGATTTTACGGGCGAAAAAAAACTTGCCGACATTCTCACCAAGCGTGAAAATGTGACTGTGCATTTCAACACCCTTGTAACGGGACTTCTCGGTGCGGATGAACTGACGGGTATCACCGTTAAAAATACCGAAAGCGGTGAAGAAAGCAAGCTTGCCGTCAACGGTCTGTTCATTGCTGTCGGCCTTGTGCCCGAAACCGAACCCTTTGCAGATGTTCTGCCGCTGAATAAATGGGGCTATGCCGACATCGGAGAGGATTGCAAAAGCACAACACAAGGTATTTTCGTGGCAGGGGACTGCCGTTCCAAAACGGTTCGCCAGCTCACCACCGCCTGTGCAGACGGCTCCGTTGCCGCCCTCGCGGCATGCCATTATATTGATGAAATGTAACGAATACAAAAAGGAACTGTAAAATTTACAGTTCCTTTTTGTCAGACTGTCGAAAAAGTCCAGTTTTTACTTGGCTTTTTGTCATATTTATGGTATAATGAATATGGTGATGAAAATGTTAGAAGAAAAGCGAACAGGGCAAAACAGAAACGAGGGCGAGATAGTAAG
>SVOJ01000033.1 GCA_015066385.1 Oscillospiraceae bacterium | reverse complement strand
CAGGCTTTTATAATTGTATTTATTATATATATTTTCATTATTATTTGCAAGTATATTATCGGAATACAATCTTTAATAATGCTGAAAGGAAAATTTTATTCAGAAAAAAGCATATCATCCCCAAATTATTGACTTCCATTTTTCATTATGTTATATTTTTTACAGGGTTTTATTACAAATTTAAAAGAAGGAAATATAGATGGATAAAAACACGCTGATTTCAATCTTCCGGGATACACAAAATATGTCACTGAACGGTGCACTGAAGAATAAAACAGAAAAGGCCCAACAATCCACCAGAGTATACAGCGAAAATTTCACAGCATCAAAAAGTCGAAAATCCGACTTTGATCGAAATATTACAGTTACCGCAGGCACCACATTTGCAACAGCAAAAAGATTCATCGGGTTAGGAAAAACAGCCGTTCTCAATTTTGCAAACCCGCATTTCCCGGGTGGGGGCGTTGAAAATGGTGCAATGGCACAGGAGGAATGTCTGTGCAGAAGCAGTAACCTTTATCCGTGTCTGACAACAAGCGAGGCTGAAAAGAATTTTTATGCATATCACAGGGATCTGAAGCACCACTTTTTTTCAGACAGACTGATATATACGCATGATGTAACAGTCTTTAAGACCGATGACGATGCGCCGCAACTGATGTCCGAGGATGCATGGTTTGATGTCGATGTGATCACATGCGCGGCACCATATCTGGCAAAGAGAAAATATACAAATCAGGCAGCACTTCGTGAGTTATTCAAACAGCGGATCAGAAATATTTTTGAGGCAGCCATAGATAATGATGTTGATGTTCTTATTCTCGGGGCTTTCGGGTGCGGCGCCTTCAAAAATCCACCTGACCTTGTTGCAGATTGCTTTTACGATGTGCTTCGCTATTCCAATTATAAGGATTTTTTCAAAGAAATCGTTTTTGCAATCAAACCAACAGACTCATACTGTCCTAATTTGTTTGCTTTTGATGATCTTTTTGAACATGAAGATGAATGTCACCTTCTGGTCAGCCCGTTTGATTTAAAATTTAAAGAAATCCCTGCAAGCATCAAGAAGATTTTGGAAAAGGAACCGGATTTCAGCAAATGGATGGAAAAAAACCAATATTTTGACAAACAGTTTTCCATTCTTGGTGACTCTATCAGCACACTGATCGGCTACAATCCGCACGGCTACAGAGTTTTTTATGATGATGAAAACAGCAAAAAGGCCGGCATTCTGCAAATGAATGACACCTGGTGGGGGCAGGTGATTGATTTCTTCGGCGGTAATCTGTTGGTCAACAATGCGTGGTCCGGCAGTCGTGTCACGAGATTTCCTTCCAGAGATTCGTTGTTTCCATCCGGTTGCTCTGATGAAAGAACATCTGCCCTGCATATCAACACCATCATGCCGGATGTAATCATAGTATATCTCGGCACAAATGACTGGGCTTACGGAGTATACCCGGACTTGATTGACACATTATTAGATGAGGATATTAATAATATTCATTTTTCGTATGCATATGATATTATGATAGAAAAATTAAAGAATAATTATCCTGCAGCTGAAATCTGGTGTTGCACTTTCAACAAAACTTTCATGTCTCAAAAACCATCCTTTACATTTCCGGAAAAACATGGCGGAATACATATTGAGAAATACAATGAAATTATCAGGAATGTTGCCCATGAAAAAAACTGCAGACTGATCGATTTATACAGTTATAATGTTCCTTATGATGCAATTGACGGATCACATCCGAATGCTGACGGCATGCACACGCTGGCGACATTGATGATCAGAGAAATCGGCGGCAAAGAAGTTGAACAATTTATAGATTGTGAAGACGGTATGCACAAGTACAGACTTATTGATGATACAAGATATATCTGCATGTGCTGTGGCAAGACGGAGTCTGAAATACCAATCTTGGATGAAAGATACCGCGTTTTGCAACAGCTTAGTTCAAAGAAATTTCTTGTTGAAGATATACATACAAAAAAACAATGGGAAATGATAGTGTGCGACAAGACCAGAAAAAATTACACTGACAGTGAACGTGAATATTTTCTGCAAAAAGCAAGAATGATGATGCGGTTTTCTCATCCGTCAATACCTTACATATTGGATATTTTTGAGGATAAAAGGTATATTGGCATTGTCCGTGAATATGTCAAAGGTATTACTTTGCAAACAATTCTTGATAAAAACGGAGCAATCCCGGCAGATGCAGTGGCCGATTGGGGAAAACAACTGTGTGCAACGCTCTCATATTTGCATAATCAGCCGCAACCACATATTTACAGAGATATGAAACCGCAGAATGTAATCATGTCTGCAGGAAATCAACTGCATCTGATTGATTTCGACATTGCAAGAGTATATGACCCGAAAAAAACAAGCGACACCGTGGTTCTCGGAACCCACGGTTATGCACCCCCCGAACAATACGGCAGCGCACAAACAGATGCGAGGTCGGATATATTTGCATTGGGAGTGACCATGTTCGCGTTGGTTACAGGCATCGACCCAAGAACAAAACATTTTGTATTGCAACCGATTTGTCAGATCAATCCTTCGCTGCCAAAAGGATTGGAATATATCATATCAAAATGCACTGCCATTGATCCGAATGACAGATATCAGTCCTGCGAAGAATTGCTGTACGATCTGAATAACCATTTCATTTCTCCTCCTGTCCGGAAGAAACAAGGTTTATTCAAACGAAAAAAATAATTTATATTTTTGATCGACTTTTACAAACATAAAAAGCGCAAGAGAGTGTTGAAAAATGTTTTTTCAACACTCTCTCTTTTTCAGGTTCTTCACGGAAAGTTGGGGGAATATTGCAATTAAAGGCAATGTTTAAATTATGGTTTAGCGGTCTATTGGGAGTCAACCATGGGGACGACTGCTGTGATTGCCGAACAATTTTTCAAAGGCAATCGCAGTACTGTCCCCGTGATTTACATCGGGAATGATGCAGTCATAAGCACCGCTGACCGCAAGATCAAAACCATCCCTGCCGTCATTGGCAATATCGACCATATATTTTTTTTCTTTCAGAATTTGCGCAATCGCTTCCGCAAGACGGGGTTCATCTTCAACAACAAGGATCTGCATAATAACTCCGTTTCCGCCGTAAACAGGCTTTTATAATTGTATTTATTATATATATTTTCATTATTATTTGCAAGTATATTATCGGAATACAATCTTTAATAATGCTGAAAGGAAAATTTTATTCTTTTTGCACTTTACTCTTGCCTGCAAGCAAAAAACAATGTATAATAAAAAAGCCAAACAAATTCAATAAATGTATAGTCAGGATATTCATCGGAATATCTTTGTTTTTCGTGTCAAAACTAAACTCCCGAACAGGTTTAGAAAAAATGCAAACTTCCGGGGGTTACAGTTGACACGACTATAATCTATTGAATTTGTTTGGCGACAAATGAAGTTTGCGTTTTTCGGTGCGACAATTCATTTGTCGCACTTTTTTATTATTTAGGAGGATTAAATATGCAGGAGTATCTGAATGACAAAGAACAGGAAGTTCTGGTTTGGTTAGGCAATCGCTACTTGAAATACTATGAAACAGAAATGGATATTCCTGACCATGATTTCGATGTGTTTGAAGGCAGAGCCATTGACATTACACAGAACATACTGAAAGGATTGGTTCTTCGTAACTACATTTCGTTTGGGCAGCTTTATCTTGACAGCCGTGAACCTGCGCACTATGTTTATCTGAAAGAAAAAGCACTGAATCTTTTTAATTCAGATGATTTTAAAATTATGAAACTAAAAATTGAAAAAGGATTGCCGACAGAATAAACGGCAACCCTTTTGCTTTTATTATTTATTCGCCTTTGCGCCAGACCATGCGGTTGACGATGCCGGTATAGCTGCGGATAAACTTGACGACCTTGACGGATACGTTTTCATCCACATAATTGGGCACGGGCAGTCCGATGTCGCCGTTTTCGTTCATGCGAACGGCCGTTTCGACTGCACCGAGCACTTCGTCGGTGGAAATGCCCGCAATGATGAAATTACCCTTGTCCATCGCTTCGGGACGTTCCGTGGATGTGCGCACGCAGACCGCGGGGAACGGCATGCCGTGGTGTGCAAAATAGGCAGATTCCTCGGGCAGCGTACCCGAGTCGGACACAACGCAGAATGCACCCAGTTGCAGAGCATTGTAATCACTGAATGAGAACGGTTTCATACTGCGCACGTTTTTATGGAAAACAAAGTTTCTTTTTTCAATGAACTTTGCAGAACGCGGATGGGTGGAATAAATAACAGGCATATCATAACGCTCTGCCATGGCATTGACCGCATTCATCAGCGAGAAGAAATTCTTTTCGATGTCGATATTTTCTTCACGGTGTGCGGAAAGAAGAATATATTTACCCTTTTCAAGTCCGAGTTCTTCCAAAGCGTGACTTGCCTCTATTTTTTCAATGTTTGCAGACAGCACCTCCGCCATAGGTGAGCCCGTCACATAGGTGCGTTCGGGGGCTGTGCCTTCACGGTTGAGATAGCGTCTTGCGTGTTCGGAATAGCAAAGGTTGACATCGGAAATATGGTCCACAATACGTCTGTTGGTTTCTTCGGGCAGATTTTCGTCAAAACAACGGTTGCCGGCTTCCATGTGAAACACGGGAATTTTAAGTCTTTTTGCGGAAATGGCGGCAAGACAGGAATTTGTGTCACCTAAAATCAGCAGTGCATCGGGCCTGATTTCACACATGAGTGCATAACTCTTTGCAATGATGTTGCCGATGGTTTCGCCAAGGTGTGCACCGACCGCATCTAAATAATAGTCGGGATTGCGAAGCCCGAGATCTTCAAAGAAAACCTGATTAAGAGTATAGTCATAATTCTGCCCCGTATGAACAAGGATATGATCAAAATAAAGGTCGCATTTTTTGATGACTTCGGACAGACGGATGATTTCGGGTCTTGTGCCGAGTACCGTCATGAGTTTGATTCGTTCAGCCATGTCACACCTCCAAAAAATAAGTATCGGGTTTTGTCGGGTCAAAGCATTCGTTGCACCACATGAATGTGACCATGTCGGTGTCGCCTAAATTCTCAATGTTATGGGTAAAGCCGATGGGAATATCCACAACTTCTAATTTTTCACCGCTGACATAATAAGAATACACTTCTTCGCTGTCAGGCTTACGGAAACGGATAACTCCTTTGCCCGAAACAACAAGGAATTTTTCATTCTTGGTATTGTGCCAGTGGTTGCCTTTGGTAATACCGGGCTTTGAGATATTGACGGAAAACTGACCGCGTTCGGGGGTGCGGATGATTTCCGTGAAACTGCCTCTTGCATCGCAGTTCATTTTCAAGGGATAAGAAAAAGCATTGCAAGGCAGATAGGACAAATAGGTTGCATGCAGTTTTTTGACAAACGGGTCGGAGAGATCGGGTACGGACAGTGTTTTTCGGCTGTCACGGAACGAATAAAGCAGTTCTGCAAGACGACCGAGCGTGACTTCATGCACGGGATAAACAATGCCGAATTCCCCGTCCGTGGTCGCATTACCGCAAAGGGCATTGATCAATTCACTGACCACATCGTCAATATAAATGAGTTTCAGAAGAACATTTTCGTCGTTGATCTGAATGGGCAGATCATTTGCAATATTATTGCAAAAAGTCGCAACAACGGAATTGTAATTGGGTCTGCACCATTTGCCGAACACATTGGTGAAACGGTAAATAACCACCTTTGCTCCCGTTTGCTGTGCATAAGCACAAAGCAGGTCCTCGCCTGCTTTTTTACTTTGTCCGTAGAGGTTGTCCAATGCCGCCTGCGTGGAAGACGAAACAAAAATCGGACAGGTGTTGCCGTATTTTTTGAGCGTTTCAAGCAACGTGTTTGTAAAATCACGATTGCCCTGCATGAATTCTTCTTGTGTTTGCGGGCGGTTGACTCCTGCAAGATGCACAACTGCATCTGCATGTTTGCAATAACCGTCCAGAAGATCGGCTGGGGTATCAATATCAAAAGCAAAAATATTGATATTTTCGGTCAGTGCAGTGTTTTTGTCTTTACCGTCACGGATATTTTTCAATGCCGCTGTCAGGTTTTTGCCGATAAAGCCTTTTGCACCCGTTATGAGAATATTCATTTGCCTGCCTCCCATGCCGCAAGCTCTGTGCGGACATATTCAAGGGTCAGCAGTTTATCCATAATTTCTTCGACGGAAAGCAGATTTGTATTGTCACTGTTGAAGGTTTCAAGCGGGTTGCGCTCGGTGTCGCCTTCAACATAGAATTTGTCATAATTGAGATCTCTGCGATCGCAGGGCACACGGAAGAAATCGCCCATATCGACGGCATTGACACATTCTTCGCTGGTAAGCAGTGTTTCACTCATCTTTTCGCCGTGACGAATACCGATTTTTTTAATTTCTACATCGGCTTTAAAGAGTCGGCGGACGGCTTCGGCAAGGTCACCGACCGTGCTTGCGGGTGCTTTCTGCACAAAGATATCGCCGTTTTCACCGTTGGCAAAGGCAAACAGAACCAGATCGACCGCTTCGTCCAAGGACATAATAAAACGGGTCATAGCAGGTTCGGTGACGGTCATGGGCTTGCCTGCCTTGATCTGTTCAATAAACAGCGGAATCACCGAGCCGCGACTGCACATGACATTGCCGTAACGGGTACAGCAGATAACGGTCTTATCGGGATTGACGGTGCGACTTTTTGCCACAACCACCTTTTCCATCATGGCTTTGCTGGTACCCATGGCATTGACGGGATAAGCGGCTTTATCGGTAGACAGACAGATGATACGCTTGACACTCGCATCAATGGCGGCTGTGAGCACATTGTCCGTTCCCAGCACATTGGTCTTGACCGCTTCCACGGGGAAAAACTCGCAGGACGGCACCTGCTTGAGTGCGGCGGCATGGAAAATATAGTCCACACCGTTCATGCAATTGCGCAGACTTGCAATGTCACGCACATCGCCGATGTAGAATTTGATTTTGGCAAAAGCTTCGGGATAGCGGCTCTGGTATTCATGACGCATATCATCCTGTTTTTTCTCATCACGGGAGAAAATGCGAATCTCCCCGATGTCGGTTTCCAGAAAACGGTTGAGTACAGCATTGCCGAACGAGCCGGTACCGCCCGTGATCAGAAGCGTTTTATTGGCAAAAATAGACATGATCCATTCCTCTTTTCTGCAAAGAACAATTTATTTTTTAAGTTTTGACTTTATTTTATCTGTAAATGAAAACAAAATCTGATTTCGTAAAAGTACAGACAAAACAAGATAAACAACAGCACCTGCACCGATCTGCAATACCAATGCCGGAAGCATCGGCAGTTGCAACAGCGACACCGCAAAAGCGGCACCAAAACAAGCGGCAGCGGCAAGCAAGGGTTTCCATAAATCTTTCATAAGCTGTGTAAAGGTATAGCCGACATATTTTGCACTGCACACGCAGTATGCCGCAAAAAACAGGTAATTTCCGATAAGACAGCCGATTGCGATCCACAGCGGGCCGTATTGCAGTGTAATGAGCAACAGCACAAGATCCGCAACAAAACGGAAAATCGTCAATCGCAAGGTGATGTCGCTTCGGTTGACGGCATAAAACAGTGTCTGCATGATCATATTCAGCGGTTGCACAAGTTGTGCAAAGCAAAACACGGTCAGAAACGGCACTGCCTGCAACCATTTATCCCCCAACAACACGGCAACAAACGATTCCGAAACCCCTGCAAGCCCCGTCATCAGCGGAAAATAAATAAAAGCAGTCAGCGACATATAATGGCTGAATTGTTTGAGCAGTGCCGTACGGTCATTCTGCAAAGGTGCAAGAATCGGCAACAATGCCGAATTCATGGCACTTGAAAAGCCCTGCCCGAACAATTTCGGAAACGATTGTCCGCGGTCATAGTAAGCCAGTGAATCCGTGCTGTACTGTTTACCGATGAGAAGCGTGCGGATTTCGGTGGAAAGGTTTGCAATCAGGGATTGTGCCAACACACGGATGCTGAATCCGAACAAGCCGCGGATACGGGTTATTGAAAACTTCAATTGCGGTTTCCAACGCACCCGCAGGCAAGTGATGATGCAATACAGAACCGATTTGAGCAGATATTGCAGAATCAATGCCCACAAGCCCCATCCGCACTTTGCGGCAATTACGGCGGCAACACCTGAAACGAGGGTTGCAATGGTGCTTCGGAAAAAGATTTCACGGAATCGCAGTTGCTTGGTCAGCATGCAATTCTGCACATAGGTCAGTGCATCTGCAAACAGCATCAGCGACAGCACACGAAGAGTGTTCTGCAACAACGGTGCACCGTAAAAACGGGCAATGGCAGGCGCGGCAAAAAAGAGAACCGCATAAAACAGTGCCGACAAACCGATGTTGCAATAAAAAACGGAAGAATAATCAAGATCATCCGCATCCTGTTTTCGCACAAGAGCCGCTGAAAACCCGTTTTGTGCAAAGGTGGTGGCAAGATTGACAAAAACAATCAAAACGGCAAGATTGCCGAATTCTTCCGCCGACAAAATGCGGGCAAGAATAAACTGAAAAATGACACTGAAAACCTGTGCCCCTGTTTTTTCAAAAATGCTCCAGAACAACGCCGCAAGGTTTTTGCCTCCTGCGGTTTCTTTTTGTGCCATCACGTTTCCTCCGTAGCCTGTTGCGCTTCAACCGCATTTTTTCTTTTCAGCTTCGGGAACATTCCGTTCTCGACAGCCGGCGGTGAAACGCTGACAACAGCGGCAAACAGCCATACAAGCCAGAATGTTTTGTTGTTTGCATAGCAACTGCCGAACAGCGAATAAGCCTGTAAGGCAAGAAATACGCACAGTAAGGCTCTGTTCTTTTTTGCAAATGTGACAGCCACCATAACGAGCATGGAAACATAAACGAGCAAACCGAAAATACCGGTATCCACAAGCAACTGCAAAAACTGATTGTGCATTGCCATTTTGGAGAAGTTGACACCGTTGGCACCCCAACCGAAAATTTTTCGCAAGGGGGAAGCCTGCACGAATGCATCGAGTGCACTTTCCCAGATTTCCACACGGTGACTGCCGCCGCTGGATACTGCACTCTGAATGGTCAGACGGTTGCTGACAGAATCAGGCAGGAAGAACATATAAACAATCACAATCACAGCCAACAGCACCGCACCCATTGCAAAAGACAGAAGGAATGATTTTCCAGAACCGAATGCATGAAAAAGCAACACAAAAAAGATACCGATGGCAAGCGACAACAGACCTGCACGTGAACCTGTCAGAAGAACAAGTGCACACAACACCGCCGTCAGTGCAAACGCAACAATGCGTTGCCATACGGGGCGGTCGGAATAAGTAAACCACAAAAGCATAACTGCGGGAAACAGCATACAGCACGACAACTGATTGCTGTTTGCGGTGGCATCGGCAAACACAAGGCTCATACGCTGTTCACCGACCTGTTCACCGAAGATGATAAACAAAAGAATCATGATGCCTGCAAACACAAATGCGGCATTTTCGATGATGCGCATTCTTTTTGCATCATACGGCAGTGCCGCACACAGAGCGGAAACACCGAACACCAAAGCCATGGCAAGTGCAACGGAAAAGCCTTTGGACGGCGTTGCATGCCACAGACAGCCTAAAAACAAAAATGCGGTAAAGCCGAACCACACCCATGTAATCGGGGCAATGCGGATCTTAGGCAGTACAGGAAGCACCACAAGTGCACCTGCGAGGGCTACAACAATGCCGATGTATTTCTGCACCGAGCCCAACTGTGCAATGGGAACCAACGACAGCGGAATGGTTGCAAAATAGGCAAACAAACACCAGGCGAGTCGCGTTGTCGCCTTTTCTATGGCAGCAGGTGTGACATTTTCTTTCTTGAACTGAATCATACCTTTTCTCCTTTACAAAGGCCAAGCCATTGGTTAACAACCGTATCGGTGGCAAACAAGCTCTGTGCCTTTTCGGCGGATTTCCCGCCCATACAAGCAAGCGTATGGCGGTCTGCCTGCAAAAACAAATTCAGTGCATCGGCAATGGATTTCGCACTCATATCCGCACACAGCCAACCATTTTCGTCAGCAATGAGTTTATCATAATCGGAAACGGGCGTCATCATGACAGACCGTCCGATGGTCATAGCTTCGCAGATAACATTGGGAAGCCCCTCAAAGTGGCTGAAAAGGCCCACGCAATCGGAAGAAGCCATGCAAGTGAAAATTTCATTCGTTTCGGGATGCAGCACCAAGGTATCCTGCAAACCGTGTTCCTGCACAAATGCGGCGGTTTTTTGATATACACTGTCATCCCCGTTTGCAGAAACAAAACGACCGTACCAGTCAATCTGCAGTTGTTCTCTTTGTTCCCCGGTAAGCAAGGCAACCGCCTGTGCAACCGCCAACGGATTTTTGACAGTCTGAAAACTCGCGGCAACGGTCATTTTGTATTTTCCGGTACGGTTTTCTTCAATCGGAGCAAACACAGCATTGGGATTGACCGCATTGTAAATACACACCATCTTTTTTTGCAGGTGCGGACATTTGTTTTTCCACATCTGCACAGCCCTTTCGGAATTGCAGACGATAAAATCTGCAAACACAGACAGCAATCTGTAAGCCATGCCCTTTACACCGCCGAACACCCGTGCATCACAACTGCGTTCACTGATGATGAGTTTCCATTTCTTTTTACCGATGGCGGAAAGACAGGCAATGATGTTTGGCACGGTCATAAAGGAAATGACGGTGTCGGCCCCGCTGTTACGCAGTGTTTTTCGTACCTGCAGAATGCGGTCGGAATAACTGCCTGCGTTCACTTTATAAACAGGAATCTGTGCTTGCTGCAAAGTCGGCAGAAAGAAGTCAGCATCCGAATACACAACAAACGAAACATCAATACCCTGTTTTTTCATCAGGCACGAAATGTTTGTCATCTGGCGTTGTGCACCGCCCGAGCCGAGGCTGTCTATCAAAAAAACTACTTTCATTTTTTCTTGCCCCTTTGTTCAAAAACATATTCCCACGGGTCTTTTTTTTCGGGCAGGATGATTTTTTCACCGAAAACGGTGTCCATTGCATCGGGATTGAATTCTCCCCTGCCGCCGCCGTGGAAAAAGGTCAGTTCCCCGAAATACACTTGCCCGTTGACTTCATAAAAATCAACACGGACAAAGGGAAAATCCTGCGAAAGAATATGGGCATATTCTTTCATTTTTTCAAAGTTCTGCGGACACGGTGCAATCATATCCGCATTGGGATAATGCCAGCGGAAGTCCTGCTTTTTCCAGTCCATGTCGTAAAAATCCGCTTTTACGCTGTTGCGGCGGTCACTGCAGAAAAACACATACTGCGGCTCGCCGTTGAAACAGAAAAACTTATAGTCAAACAAATCGTCGTTTTTGCTGTCTTCTAAAAAACGCTCGCAGACGATATACGGCTTCTTTGTAAAATAAGGCCATTCGCCCGAAATAAAGCAATACTCGTTTTTCAACCACCAACGCATCTTGAAGAGTGCAAGTTTTTTGTTGAGTTGTGCTTTGTCTTTGACTAAAATCAGATGCCCCGAATCGTGTGAGGATTTGAGCACAAAGCGATCAGGGAGCGAATCAAAATCAATGTCGGCGGGATCTTCCCACACCCCGTACAGTTCATTGAGCAGAGATCCCAGTCCCTTTTCTTCCACAAACTTACGCACTTCAAACTTGTCAGCTGCCGACAAAGCACGTTCATCAAACCAATTGATTTTCAGCCAGTTGAGTTTTTCGTTGAAGGTCTTCGGATTTTCAAGATCTGCCTTTTTGTGCAGTCCCTTTTCGTACAAATCGCCCACAAAACGTTCGGGATCTTTTTGCAGCATCCGTTTACCGCAAAAAGATTGCCATTTCATGACAAAAAAGCAGTATATTTCAAAAAGATACGGCAATTTTGTCTTCAAAATCTTTTTCAGATTCATTTTTTGTTCCTCACAGATTGCATTTGTACCAATCAATGGCTTCTTTCAAACCTGTTTTGAAATCATAGTCGGGATCATATCCGAGCAAACGCTTTGCCTTGGAAATATCGGCATTGGAATGTTTGATATCCCCTTTTCTGTCGGGGCCGAAGTTGGGTTCAAGATTCACTTCGAGTGCCTCGCAAAGGGCATAATAAATGTCAATCAGATATTCTCTGCCGCCGTAAGCCACGTTGAAGGCTTCACCGTTGGCTTCGTCACCCGAAAGGCAGGCTTTGAGGTTGGCTTCGATGACATTTTCGATGTAAGTAAAGTCACGGCTCTGCTTACCGTCACCGTTGATAGTGGGCGTTTCGCCGTTGAGCAGCATTTTGATGAACTTCGGAATGACGGCGGCATAGGCTCCGTCAGGTGTCTGACGGCGGCCGAAGACGTTGAAATAACGAAGCCCCACCGTGGGCAGACCGTAACAACGGGTATAAAGAGCGCCGTACAGTTCGTCAACCGCCTTGGTCAGCGCATAGGGCGAAAGGAGATTTCCTTCCCTGCCCTCGGTTTTAGGCAGATTGGGCTCGTCACCGTAGACGGAGGAGGAAGAAGCATACACAAACTTCTTGACCCCGCACTGACGGGCAGCCTCCATCATGTTGAGTGTACCGCAGATGTTGTTCTTTTCGTAGAACAGCGGCATTTCAAGACTTCTCGGCACACTGCCCCATGCCGCCTGATTGAGAACATAGTCCACACCCTCGCAGGCTTTCAGACAAGTGTCATAATCCTTGATGTCACCCTTGATAAATGTATAGTTTTCGTTGTCGGCAAACATATCGACATTCTTCTGAAAGCCCGTGGAAAGGTCGTCAAGACAGCGGACCTTGTAACCCATGTTCAGAATGGCTTCGCAAAGGTTGGAACCGATGAAGCCTGCACCGCCCGTGACAAGAAACACGGAATCAGCAGGAAATTGAAGATGTTTGTATCCCATTTTTTTACAGCCTCCAATACTGATAGCCTGCTTCTTCGCAAGCAGTTCTGTCAAGAAGTCCCTTGACATCCACAAGCACTTTACAATCCTTGTCGGAGAAAAGTTTCTTCAATGAATCGGGTGTAAACGATTTGAATTCTTCGTGGGCAACGGCAAGAATGACAGCATCGCAACCGCTGACAGAGTTGATGTCAACAAAATCAAGACCGTATTCATGCTTGGCTTCATCCGCATCGGCAACGGGATCGGCAATGACGGGAGTAATACCGTATTCCTGCAGCTCGTTGTAAATGTCAATCACACGGGTATTTCTTGTATCGGGGCAGTTTTCTTTGAAAGTGAAGCCGAGAATGGCAACCTTTGCCCCCTTGACGGCGGCACCGGTTCTGAGAATGCATTTGATTGTGTTTTCGGCAACGTATTTGCCCATATCGTCATTGATGCGTCTGCCGGCAAGAATGACCTGGCTGTGGTAGCCGAGCTGTTCGGCACGGTAGGTCAGATAGTAGGGGTCAACGCCGATGCAGTGACCGCCGACAAGACCGGGGAAGAATTTGAGAAAATTCCACTTTGTGCCTGCCGCTTCCAGAACAGCCTTGGTGTCGATGCCCATTTTATTGAAGATGACGGACAGTTCGTTCATGAAAGCGATATTGATATCGCGCTGGCTGTTTTCGATAACCTTTGCTGCTTCCGCAACCTTGATGGACGGGGCACAGTGCACACCGACCTTGACAACAAGACGGTATACATCGGCGACGATTGCCAGGGTTTCTTCGTCCATACCCGACACGATCTTGACGATATTTTCAAGGCGGTGTTCCTTGTCACCGGGGTTGATGCGTTCCGGGGAATAAGCAACCTTGAAATCGACACCGCATTTGAGTCCCGATTCTTTTTCGAGGATGGGAACACAGATTTCTTCCGTCACACCGGGATAAACGGTGGATTCATACACAACGATACTACCCTTTACAAGGTTTCTGCCGACAATGGTGCTGGCACCTTCCACGGGAGTCAGGTCGGGGGTATGGTCTGCACGGACGGGTGTAGGAACAGCCACAATGTGGAATTTTGCTTCACGCAGTCTTGTTTCGTCTGCGGTAAAATCAACTTTACATGCGGCAATGCCTTCGTCCCCGATTTCATGCGTGGGGTCAATGCCCTTTTTATAGAGCTCAATTTTCTTTTCATTCAGGTCGAAGCCGACGACATCCACATGCTCGGAGAATGCAACCGCAATGGGCATGCCGACATAGCCGAGACCGACAAGGGACAGCTTTTCTTCTCTTTTCAAAAGTTTTTCGTAAAGATTCATTGTCTTATTTCACTCCATATTTTTTTGTATTTTGCAACCACTTTTTCAAGGGCGTACTGTTCTTGCGTTTTTTGTTTTGCGTTTTGTGTAAAAGCAGTCATTTTTTCTTCATTTTCAAAAGCAAATTGCAGTGCATCGTAAACTGCCTGCTCGGACTTGGCTTCAAATACAATGCCGCAATCATCAGAAAGCATTTCGCCGATGGCACCGACATCACTGCCTGCAACGGCGGTGCCGAGTGCCATGGCTTCGACAACCGCATTGGGAAAGCCCTCGGTGTAGCTCGGCAAAATAAACAGACCGCTTTTTGCGACTTCCTTAAGCACCTCATCATGAGGCATTTCGCCTGCAAAGGTAAGATTCTTAACATCCTTGCATTGCAGGGATTCTATGTATTCGTCCTTGTAAGGGCCGATGATTTTTAATTTTTTGTCAGGATATGCGATGCTGAGTTTTTTCCATGCACCGACCAGCTCCCCGATCCCCTTTGTGGGGACAACCCAACCGACAAAAACAACCGTATCGGGCTGTGTTTTTTCTCTGCTGACACCGCGCACCTTTGCCATATTGAAAGGATTGGGCAGTTGCAGGCTGTTGACCTGCGGCAACGCCGTTTTGATGGTATCTGCCGTTGCCTTGTCAAGGCTGATAACACAAGAAGCCATTTGCATAGCCTTGCTCAGCAGCTTCCATTCCCACGATTGATTTTTGCACAATTCAGGGATCCTGCCGAAGCGCAGGTGATAGGCCACGGGAATGTTTTTCTGTTTGCCAAGTTGCAGAATCAGCAGGTCACGCACCACAGCGAGTGAGCCGCTTGTGACAAGATGAATGCAGTCGATTTTTTCGGATTTGAGAATTTTTGCAACTGCCGCACGGTGGGTAAACATAGATGTTCCGCCCTCGACAATGCGTTCAAGCATGCCTCTGCCCTCGGTGGCTCTGCGTTTGGGAGCGGTGTTGACGAGCGACAAATTGACCCCAACGGCAGGATCTTTCATATATTCGGTTATCATTTTTGTCCAGTTGGCAATGCCGCCGTAGGGTGGCGGATAAGGAGAAACAAGCAATATGTTCTGCATTTATGTTCCCTCCTTTGCAACAAGTACATCAAGTTCAGCCGAAAGACGGCTCATAAAGACTTCGCTTGTAAAGTTTTCGGAGAAATATGTTTTTGCGTTTTCACCGCACCCGGAGAATTGTGCGGGATCATCAAGATATTGTTGCATCAAACCTGCAAGACCTTCGCTGTCGCCTGCAGGAACACTCTTACCACAGGCAGCATCTTCGAGCACTTTTACAGCTGCTCCGTTGATGGCGGCAAGAATGGGTTTGCCGACGGTCATGTAGGTCTGCAATTTTCCGGGCAAGGTATCACCGACGGCACTGTCTCCTGCCAATGTCAGCAACAGCACGTCTGCCTTTTTGTATTGCTCGCCCATTTCTTCGGGCTTGAATCTGCCGGAAAATAAGATTCTGTCTTCCAGTCCGGCATCTTTTGTTTTTTGTTTTAAGTTCTGTAGTTCCGAACCGTCCCCGACCAGATGAATCTGAAAATCATTGCGGTCTTTCAGCAGTGCGGCAGCCTCAATGACCGTTTCAAGGGATTGTGCCTTGCCGAGATTGCCCGCAAACATAAACACCTTTTTATCGTTGTTTGCACTCGTCAGATCCTGTTGCAACAAACTGCCGTTGGCATGTTGGGGAATGTAAGAAAGTTTTTCCGACGGCACGTGGCAGACGGTGTGCAGATAGTCAACAAACGGTTCGCTTGTGACGGCAATTTTGTCCGCTTGTGCATAAAGATACTGCGACAATTTCGCCGCACCCTTGTAAATCGGATTCCCTTCCCCGACGACCGTGAGTGCCGATGCCGGCCACAAATCAAGGCAATACAGGAACATAGGAAGTTTCTTACGTTTTTTGTAAATCACAGCAGGCAAAACCATGGTGATGGGTGAAAGCTGATAAGACAAAACAAGGTCAAACTTTTCACGCATAAAAAGTGCTTTGAGCGAAGAAGAAAGTGCAAAGGATGCGTAGTTGAGCATCAGGGTCAAAGCACCGTTTCCTCTGCCGATTTCGAAACAGCGCAACACTTTTACACCGTCGATTTCTTCTTTTCTGCGGCGGCAGAAGCGATACTCCTTTGGCACTTTGCCCTGCGGATAATTCGGCAAGCCCGTCAGCACGGTCACTTCATGGCCTTGCTTTTTAAGCATGGGAGCGATTTCATTGATGAGAAAAGTTTCGGGGAAATAATTCTGACAAACCACAAGAATCTTCATGCGGTGTTCCTCCGGATATTTATATTAAATTCAATTACCAAGTGAATGTCCAGGTTTCTTCAAGATATCCCGTCAGCTTTGCAGTGGCGGAAATACCGAGCGAACCGGAGCCGACACCTGTCATGGGAAGATATTCACGGAACTTGACAGGCAATCCCTGTGCATCAACGGTGATGTCGATTTGTCCTTCATGGTAGGTGACCGTACCCGAATCAATCTTTGCACCGCCGAGGTCAAACTGTTCGAGTTTGAGATAGCCCATGCAGGTGGAGTGATAAGGCGGATGCTCCTCCAGATCGCAGGTTTCTTCACGGATTCGCACGGTGTATGTGATACTGCCGTCCGCATTCTGCTTTGCACCGTATGCCGTGACACCGGCGGGATCAATCTTAAATGCAACCCCCGACGGCGGGATAACATCAAACGGGGTCACGACTTCCTTGGTTTTCGGGTCGGTTGCCGTGCCGTTGACAAAATTGTAGGTCAGCGGTTTAATGCTGTCAATAATGCCCTGAATGATCGCCTGTCCCGGCGTACGAAGCCAGTTGATGCTCAGTTCCAGAATTTCAGCATTGCCCGTCTGTTCTTTGAGTGCGGTAAAGTTTTTTGCACTCTTCACATAAGAAATTGCATTATTCATGGCGGTGATAACCTGTTCAAGTGAATACGAAGACGGATCTGCCTGCGTTGTCGGGGCTTCCGTAGCGTTTACATCCTGCGTGGGTTGTTCACCGTTTGCATCCGTCGGCTGTGTTGCAGTCGGATTGGTCACGGCCGGCAGAGTGGGAATAATACTCTGCGGGTTATAAGGACTGCCAAGCGTATCATTTTCAGCAGGTTTGGTGGATTGTGTGTTGTTATAAGGGTTATAAAGGCTGATTGCACTGTCCGGATCATAAGGCACTGTCGGCTGTTGCGGCTGCTGTGCAAACAGCAGCGAACCGATGTAGACCACATCCGCCAACAGCACAACGGCAATGACCGCCAGCACCACAACCAAAACTTTTTTAACCATGATTTTTCCTCATTCAAGCATTTTTTTCAGGAATCTGCCCGTATGGCTTTCGGGCACAAGGGCAACTTCTTCGGGCGTACCGACTGCCACAATCTGACCGCCGCGGTTGCCGCCTTCGGGGCCGAGATCGATCACATGATCGGCACATTTGATGACATCGAGATTGTGTTCAATGACAACCACGGTGTTCCCTTCATCGGCAAGCCGTTGCAGAACGGTGATCAGCCGATGCACGTCTGCGGTGTGAAGCCCCGTTGTGGGTTCATCTAAAATATACATTGTCTTACCCGTTGCGCGTTTCTGCAGTTCGGTAGACAATTTGACTCTTTGTGCCTCACCGCCCGAAAGCTGTGTGGCGGGCTGACCGATCTTGACATAACCGATGCCGACATCATACAGTGTCTGCAATTTGCGGCGGATGGACGGAAGATTTTCAAAAAATTTAAGACCTTCCTCGATCGTCATATCCAGCACATCGGCAATGCTCTTGCCTTTGTATTTGACATCGAGCGTTTCACGGTTGTAGCGAGCACCTTTACAGACCTCGCAAGGCACATACACGTCTGCCAGAAAGTGCATTTCGATTTTGACAATACCGTCGCCCTGACAGGCTTCACAGCGACCGCCCGAAACATTAAACGAGAACCGTCCCGGGGCATAACCGCGTATTTTTGCATCCTGCGTTTCGCTGAACAGTTTGCGGATGTCGTTGAACACACCCGTATAAGTAGCGGGGTTTGAGCGCGGGGTTCTGCCGATGGGTGACTGGTCTATATCTATGACCTTATCAAGATGTTCAATGCCTTCCATCCCCGCATGTTTACCGGGTACTTTTTTGGCATTATTCAGTTCGTTGGCAAGACGTTTATAAAGAATTTCATTGATGAGAGAGGATTTCCCCGACCCCGAAACACCTGTGACACAGATGAGTTTACCGAGCGGAAATTCCACATCCACATTCTGCAGATTGTTTTCACGTGCTCCGCGGATGATAAGACTTTTGCCGTTGCCGGGACGGCGTTTTTCGGGCACGGGAACTTTTTTCTTGCCCGAAAGATACTGTCCCGTAACGGACTCTTTACAGGCAATAATATCTTTTGGCTTGCCGGCACAAACAATTTCGCCGCCGTGGATACCTGCCCCGGGGCCGATATCCACAACAAAATCCGCATTCAGCATGGTGTCTTCGTCATGCTCGACCACGATCAACGTATTGCCGATATCGCGAAGCCTTTTGAGGGTTGCAAGCAGTTTTTCATTGTCACGCTGATGAAGACCGATGCTCGGTTCATCCAGCACATACAGCACACCCGTCAAAGACGAGCCGATCTGTGTTGCAAGGCGGATTCGTTGTGCTTCACCGCCCGACAGTGTACCCGCATTGCGGTTGAGTGTGAGGTAATCAAGCCCGACACTGCTCAAAAATGCAAGCCGTTCGCGGATTTCTTTTACAATACGGTCGGCAATGAACGCATCACGGTCAGACAAATGCAGATTCTCAAAGAACTGTTCTTCTTCCGTCACACTCATACGGCAAAGGGCATCAATATTGACATCCCCCACCGTAACGGCAAGGCTTTCTTTGCGCAGTCTTGCGCCGCCGCATTCGGGGCAGGAACACGAACGCATGACCTGTTCGATTTCCCAACGCGACCAATCGCTGCCGGTTTCTCTGTAACGCCGTTCGAGGTTGTTGATGACACCTTCAAAATCGGTCTGATACGTACCCGAGCCGTATTCCATTTCGCGGTGAAGGGTCATTTTTTCACCGTTGGTACCATACAGCAGGGCATGCAATCCGTCGGCAGGGATATCCTTGACGGGCGTATCAAGCGAAAAGCCGTATTTTTCGGCAAGTCCTTTGAAATACATATAGGCAATGGTGCTGCCTTCGGCTTTGGACCAGCCTGTTGCTTTGATAGCACCCTCGTGTATGGACAGCGTTTTATCGGGAATGACAAGATCGGGATCCACGGAAAGGAAAAATCCCAGCCCCGTACACTTGGGACATGCACCGAACGGATTGTTGAAAGAGAACATACGCGGTGCGAGTTCTTCCATGCTGAATCCGTGGTCGGGGCAGGAATAATTCTGCGAAAACAAGGTTTCTTCGCCGTCGATGACACTGCAAAGCACCAATCCCTCGGCAAGTCGCTGTGCGGCTTCCACGGAATCGGCAACACGCGAAGCGATACCGGGTTTTGCAATCAGACGGTCAACGATGATTTCAATATTGTGTTTGTTGTTTTTGTTCAGTTTGATTTCTTCGGACAGATCGTACATATTGCCGTCCACGCGGGCGCGGACATAGCCCGAACGGCGCGCGGCTTCAAATATTTTGACATGCTCGCCTTTTTTGCCGCGTACAACAGGGGCAAGAATCATAAACTTCGTTCCCTCGGGCAGAAGCATGATTTTGTCAACGATCTGGTCGGTGGTCTGCTGTTTGATTTCTCTGCCGCAAACGGGGCAATGTGCCACGCCGACACGGGCAAAAAGCAGACGCATATAGTCATAAATTTCCGTTACCGTGCCGACGGTGGAACGGGGATTTTTGGAAGTTGTTTTCTGGTCAATAGAGATGGCCGGCGACAACCCCTCAATGGAATCGACATCGGGCTTGTCCATCTGGCCCAAAAACTGACGGGCATAAGAAGACAGTGATTCCACATAGCGGCGCTGTCCTTCGGCATAGATGGTGTCAAAGGCCAGAGTGGTTTTGCCCGAGCCCGACAGCCCCGTAAACACAACAAGGGAATCGCGGGGGATCTGCAGATCCACATTTTTCAGATTGTGCTCTCTTGCACCTTTGACGGTCAGATATTTCTGTTGCAAATTTATTTTCCTCCGTTTTTACGGCTGTTTTTTGGTAAAAAAGATTTTGTGTGCGCAGAACGCAGTTTTTCAATACGGTCACGCAGGTAAGCGGCATGCTCAAATTCAAGCAGCTTTGCGGCAGAACGCATTTCTTTGGTAAGACGCTCGATGAGCGCTTCACGTTCTTTGGCAGACAGTTTGCTGTCGTCCTTTTTATCGTTTTTATGGGTGGAGATTTCAAGCACCTCACGCACACCCTTGTTGATGGTGGTGGGAATGATACCGTGCTCCTTGTTATATGCATCCTGCTTTTCACGTCTGCGGACGGTTTCGCGGATAGCACGTTCCATGCTCGGGGTCACGGAATCGGCATACATGATAACTTCGCCCGATGCGTTTCTTGCAGCCCTGCCGATGGTCTGAATCAGACTCGTTTCGCTTCGCAGGAAACCTTCTTTATCAGCATCTAAAATGGCAACGAGCGACACTTCGGGAATATCCAACCCTTCACGAAGCAGGTTGATACCGACCAGCACATCAAATTCACCCAGACGCAGATCGCGGATGATTTCCATGCGTTCAATGGTGTCGATGTCATAGTGCATATAGCGGACACGGATGCCGTAATCGGTCAGATAATCGGTCAGAGCTTCCGCCATTTTTTTGGTAAGCGTGGTCACGAGCACACGTTCTTTGCGTTCGATGCGGATGTTGATTTCGGAAATCAGGTCATCAATCTGTCCGTCGGTAGGCCGAACGGAAATATCGGGATCAAGCAGACCCGTCGGACGGATAAGCTGTTCTGCCGTGTGCAGAGACAAATCTCTTTCATAGTTGCCGGGGGTGGCACTGACAAAGATCTTTTGACCGATCTTGTCATAAAATTCATCAAAAGTCAGCGGACGGTTATCGTAAGCCGAAGGCAGACGGAATCCAAATTCCACAAGCGAATCCTTTCGGGATTTGTCGCCGCCGTACATACCCCGCACCTGCGGCAATGTGACATGGCTTTCGTCCACAAACAGAATGAAGTCTTCGGGGAAATAGTCAAGCAAAGTGAACGGGGCTTCCCCGGGGGCTCTGCCCGACATAATGCGTGAATAGTTTTCAATACCCTTGCAAAAGCCCGTTTCCATGAGCATTTCCATGTCATAATCGGTGCGTTGCTGAATGCGTTGGGCTTCAATGAGTTTGCCTTGCGAAGTAAACCACGCGGCACGCTCGGCGGCTTCGGCACGGATCTCTTCAATGGCCTTTTCAAGCTTTTCCTGCGACACAACATAGTGAGACGCGGGATAAATGGCAACGTGTGAAAGTACATTTTTGGTTTCACCCGTCAGGGGATTGATTTCGGAAATGCGGTCCACCTCATCCCCGAAAAACTCAATGCGCAGTGCGTTTTCAGTTGTATAGACGGGAAAGATCTCCACCACATCACCGTGGCAACGAAATTTATTGCGGATAAAATTGACATCATTGCGTTCATACTGAATGTCAACCAGTTTTTTCAGCAGCTCGTCGCGTTGCAATTCCATTCCCTGCCGTACGGAAATGACCATTTCGCGGTAATCAATCGGGTCACCCAAAGAATAAATGCACGATACACTCGCCACAATAATAACATCCCTGCGTTCACTGAGGGCACAGGTGGCGGAATGACGCAAGCGGTCAATTTCGTCATTGATGGCGGAGTCTTTTTCGATGTAGGTGTCGGTGGTGGCGATGTAGGCTTCGGGTTGGTAGTAGTCGTAATAAGAAACAAAATATTCAACTGCGTTTTCGGGAAAGAATTCTTTAAATTCCGTACAAAGCTGTGCGGCAAGGGTTTTGTTGTGTGCAAGCACCAGCGTGGGGCGGTTGAGTTCGGCAATCACATTTGCCATGGTGAAGGTTTTGCCCGAGCCGGTTACACCGAGCAGGGTCTGTTCTTTATAGCCCTTGCGCACGCCGTCACACAGTTCGGCAATGGCCTGCGGCTGATCACCCGTGGGCTTGTATTCGGATACAAGTCTGAACTTATCCAAGCGGTTCCCTCCCTGCTGTTGAATTTCATGATACACCAATGATACAGTATACCACATTATTTTTAAAAATAAAAGAGTTTATATATAATAATTTTAAATATTTGTGGCTTTTTTGGCGATAATTGCATTTTACCGCCCCTGATTGAAAAAAAGTTTTCGGGGCAAACTGAAAAAAACAAAAGGAGTGAAACAAATGATTGAACAAGATACCATAAAACTGCTGCGGGAATGCGATGCCGGCATTCGGATGGGCATTGCATCCATTGAGGATGTGCTTGACGATGTAAAAAGCGACAAAATGCGCAACTATCTTCACACGAGCAAGGAAAAGCACGAAGACCTGAAGCACGAAGTGCAGGCACTGTTGACATCTTACCACGATGACGGCAAAGAGCCAAACCCCATTGCACAAACCATGTCTACCCTGAAAACGGGCATGAAACTTGCCATGAAGGATTCCGACAAAACCATTGCAGACCTGATGCTGGACGGTTGCGACATGGGTGTGAAGTCCTTGAGCAAGTACCTCAACCAGTATGCCGCCGCGGATGAACAGTCCAAGAATATCACAAAACGCTTAATCAAAATTGAAGAAGACCTCGGCAAGCAGATGAGAGAGTTTCTTTAAAAACACACAGCCGCAGGGGCAAAAAATGCCCTCTGCGGCTGCTTGTCAGTCATCCTTGCGCAAAACAGCAAGATACTCTTCGTAAGCAAAAACACGATTGCGGCTTTTGTTGTTTGTCTGAACCAAAATATTTTTTTCCTCCAGCCTTTTTACGGCAGAAGCAACGGTACTGAATGCAACACCAAGCTCATCAGCGGTTTTACGGATATCAATAATCGGATTTTTTTCAATATAATCAAAAAGAATTATTGCCGTTGCCGAAGCACGCCCCATATTTTCAACGATTGCCCTGTTTTTTGTATGCAGCTGTGCCAGCTTTAAAATGGCTTCGGCGGCATCCTCAGCAGACTCCTGAACGGCACGCAAAAAGAATTTCACCCATTGCTCATAATTATTTTTGTTTCTGACCTCACTCATACGGTCGTAATATTCGATACGGTTTTTTTTAAGAAAGTAAGAAATATACAACGACGGCAGTGTCAGCACTTCTTTTTCCATAAGAAACAGTGTAATAAGCAGTCGACCGATTCTGCCGTTACCGTCAAGAAAGGGATGAATGGTTTCAAACTGATAATGTATCAGAGCTGTCTGAATCAGAACATCCGAAGAAGTATCCTCATTCATATATTTTTCAAGATCGGACATTGCCTGAATCATATCCTCCGGATTCGGGGGAATATATTTTGCATTTTTTATAGAAGAACCGACACCGCCGATCCAGTTCTGTGAGGTTCTGAATGTGCCCGGGCATTTTTCCTGTCCCCTGACACTGTCCAACAGCACCGCATGTATTTCCTTGATCAAGCGATTGCACAACGGAAGCTCTTTTCTTCTTTCCAAAGCAAATTCGGTTGCACGGATATAATTGATAACATCAGCAACATCCTGATTTGCATTCTTTTCGATCAGGGGATCCAGCACATCCTCCAAGGTTGCCTGCGTACCTTCTATCTGAGAAGACAAAAGAGCTTCCTTGCGGACATACATGGAAACAAACAGATTCATATCCGGAATACGAGAAGACAAGGTATCAAGAAACATCAGCGCTTTTGTTGCCTGTGTTAAAAGCGCAATCATTTCAGCATCCGATTCCAGCTCCGGCGGCAAGGGTGCAGGTCGGAATGACTTATACATTGCTTCACCGCTCATATTTGTTACATACACACCGGCTTTTCCCATAGCATAGTCCTCCAAGTCAAAATTACAAGCCTATTATACATGTCTTATTTTGATTTGTCAACTTATCTCGAAATAAGGAGTTGTCTTATTTTGAGTTATTGACTTATCTCGAAATAACAATTCATTTTCAGCAACCTTATTTTGACTTAATACAATCAAAAAACACACAGCCGCAGGGGCAAAAAACGTCCCTTGCGGCTCAATACCATTAAGTTAAGAAACGGCTGAAAAATTAAAAGCATCTGATATTTGCGAAAAAAAGCAATATCAGGTGCATTTTAGTTATTAAGGCACGCCAAAAAGACAGACTGTTGTCT
>SVOJ01000032.1 GCA_015066385.1 Oscillospiraceae bacterium | reverse complement strand
AGCCTTTTGCCTGCAGTGCCTTTGCAGCATCTTCTGCTTCCATTTCTGCGATTTCCTTAGCGAAATCCATGTCGTTTGTGAGAATTTTTTCGAGCATTTCTACTCTTGCATCAGTAATAACCATTGTTTTGTCTCCTTTAACTTTGTTTTTATTTTTTTGTTTTTTGTTCGGCTGTCGTTGCCTTTCATCTGTGTATACACACAAGACAAAAAAGTGTTACACCTTTTTTGTAAAAATTTTGAAAAGCGGGTAACTTACGGTTCTGCGAACAGATTCTGTTTTACATAAACGGTTGAAAAAGGGAGAGAATTATGTCATAATATTGAAAGTTAAAACGCTTTTTGCATTTTAAGGAGATTCTGCTATGCACGAATTTACATATCTTTACCGCAAAAACAGACGGCGGTTCACACAATTAAAACCTTTATATGCCGCATATCGCCGACAGACGGTCATTAACCACGGCGGGGAAGACCTGCCCGAACGTGTGTTCAAGCGCGAGCTCGGCAGAGTGCTTCGCCATACGGATGAGTGCATCTGGAGCAACAATCCGCGGTGCTTCATTGTCCTGCATGAGGAGGACACGGTCATCGGTTTTGCCGACATCCGTGCAGTGTCAACGGATCTTCTTGAAACCGATTATCCTTACGGCACGGTGGAGGATTTTTGTATTGCCGAAGAATACCGGAATAAGGGCTACGGCAGGATTTTGTATGAACGTGTTGAAACGGTGCTTCGCAAAAACGGCACAAAAACCGTTCTTCTGACCCCCGACCCGAAAACGGGTGTCGGCTTCTGGGAAAAGATGGGATTTATCAGCACCGGCGAAGTCTTACCCGACACCGAATCATTCGTTTATAGGAAAGAAATATAAAATAGGAGGTTTTCCAATGCCTTATCTTTTTGCACATTTCAAAGAAAAACTGACGCCCGACGGGGAACAGGTCTATTTCAGCATCAGCAAAGACGGCCTTACATGGGAAACCGTCAACGGCGGCGAACCCGTTCTGACGGCACAGCTTGGCGAAAAGGGCTGCCGTGATATCTCTGTTGCACGTCTGCACACAGGCGGTTTTGTTGTGCTCACCACCGATCTTTGCATCGTATATCGCATGGACGAAAACCACAATGTAAACTGGAAAGAGGTCAACAGCACGGGCAGCAAGTGCCTGCGACTGTGGGAAACGGAAGATCTTGTGCATTTTTCGGATGAAAAACTCATCCACATGGGTCGCGATGACTTCGGCTGCCTTTGGGCACCTGAAATTTTCTTTGACGAAATCAATGAAGAATACCTCATTCACTGGGGATCGACCCACGCTGCGGACAACTTCACACACATGTCCATATTCTGCAGCACCACCAAGGATTTTAAAACTTTCTCAGAACCGAAACTGTATTTTACCAAGGACAACGAAATTTTAGATTCACACATCACGAAAATCGGGGATACCTATCATCTGTTTTACAAAAATTCCGACCACCCGCCTATGAATATGCATGCCACAAGCAACAACCTGTACGGTCCGTTTGTGCATGACGAAAAGTTTGAGCAGTTCATGGCAGAAATGGGCAATGCAGGTGCATACGAGGGACCGACCACCTACATCCTGCCCGACGGCAGATGGTGTTTGATGCTCGACTTTTTCGGCTGTGAAAAAGAAAAAATGGGCTATGTGCCGTTCATTTCCGAAACCCCCGGTGTTGCCGACTTTGAACGCAGAGCCGACCTTGTATCCTTCCCGTACGGCTTCAAACACGGCGGTGCCATAGAAATCACAGACGATGAATATGAAAGATTAAAGAAAATATATTAAAAAATCGGTTTGCCGTTGACAAACCGATAAAAGTTGTATATAATAAAGCCGTAGAGGCAACCGTTTAAAGCGGTTGGCGTTACTGGATGTTATTTTTCATAACAACCGTCACTTTGCCGAGTGGCGGTTGTTGCTTTTCTTCTTAAACTTTATATGTATGGTAAAAGTAAAATTACCGACATGAAAAGTAAGAGTAATAGGCATTCGATCACCTCCTTTCGGAGGAAATCGCCAACCGCCTTCCGGCTCCTCTACGACCGCCATCATTATACCGCTTGTTATTCTTTTTGTCAATATTGTTTATTTTTATCTTTTTTTCATTCAAAAAACCGCCATTGTAAGGCGGTTTTTCTTTATTCTTTATTTTTCTTTTTGATATTTTTTTCTTTCCACACCTTTTTGTAGATCGCTTCGGTGGCGAAGGTCATTTTGGTAACGGAAAATTCGCAATTGTCGGGGAAGACATACCAAGTGTCTTTCATGGTGTTCAGATCAATGCAGTCCTTTTTCTGCCCGAAGCGGTAGTTGTATTCCACATGCAGGCTGTTCTGCATGGACGAATCCACATACATACTGAAAGGCTCGCCGTCATATTCGCGTACACCGTCCACACGGAAGCCTGTCATATCGTGCACCATACGGCCGTTGCCGAGTCTGACAAAACCCCAAGAATTGGGCAGGTCATGCACATGGCAGTCGCTTTCAAAATAGTATCTGCCTTCTTCGACTTCCTTTTCAACTTCCTGTTTTTCCCACAGATACCAATCGGACGGGAATTTAAATTCGGTTTCGCCGTTTTCAGCTTCCAGCTCGCCGTAATAATTCAGTGTCCACTTTTTGCCGCAGGCTTTGCAGAAAACAGCAGCACCTTCAGAGTCCATCTTGTATTCGGTTTTGCAGGCAGGACACATATAAAGCGGTTTGTGCAGACCTTCGGCACGGTTTTTGCGCTTGACTTGCACACGGTTAGCACTCTGCCAACGCCAATCGTCATTGTAAATGGCTTCGCGGATTTTGGTGTTAATTTCATCCACGCTTGCTTTTTTGATTTCTTCGGCGGTGAAAAGCTGTGTAAACACGGCTTCAACCTTACTCGGAAAACGGGGAATATGGTTGCCCCAGAACGGGTCATAAATGTGATGTCCCATGTTTTTGAAAGTCACGCAGGGAACCCCCATCATTTTGACAAGTTGTCCGAGCGATTCGGTGAGAGCATCAAGTTCGGTTACACCGCAAAGGGAATAACGCGCTTCTGCATAAATGCCGAAGTTTTCGCCGGCCTCAAGTGCTTTCTTGCACTGCAGAACGGTGTTCAGGTCGGATGTGTATTTGCGCTTGGGTACACAGCCCGTGCAACGCAAAAACAACTCTCTGCCGATAAAATCATCCACTGCGGCGGGGTAAATGCCCGTATGCGGTTTGAGAGAAGCCGCCATCACATAAAAATCAATGAATGCGTTGTGATTGCAGACGATGATATAAGGCGGTTTTAAGCCTTCCATACGTACTTTTGTGACATGCGAACGTGCCATCCACTTGCGAAGACGCAGATAATTCCAGCCGGCAACCGCCAGCACAATTTTATTCTGACGGATAAAAGGCTTGTGCAGATCAAATTTTTTGGTTGCGGGTGCACCTGTGCGGAGATATCTTCCAAGTAACTTCTTCACAAAAAAACATCCTTCATTTTTATTTGATTTTGCCGTCGGAAACTTCAAATGTCTTTCCCTCACACAACCTTAAAATGGGTGCGGGGTCGCAACAGGTGATGAACACCTGACGGTTATCAAGGTGATTGAGTATATAATCCTGTCTGCCTGCATCAAGCTCGCTCATCACATCGTCAAGCAGAATCACGGGCTGTTCATTTGTTTTTTCTTTCAGAATCTGTGCTTCCGCTAATTTCAGGGCAATCGCACACGAGCGTTGCTGTCCTTGCGAGCCGTACACACGGGCAGGGGTGCCGTTGATAAAAATACCCATATCATCCCTGTGCGGACCTGCGGAAGTGGTTTTATTGAACAAATCTTCACGGCGGTTCTTCTGAAGTAATTCAGAAAGCGAAAATTTGCCGTCCTTATTGTCTTTTTGTATATATTCAAGAGAAAGTACCTCTCTGGACTGCGAAAGCCCGTCATACACCGTTGCGGCGGCAGGTAAGAGCAAAGAGAGATATTCTTTTCTTGTATTGAGTATTTCTTCACCCGCGGCGCAAAGGTGCGCATCCCATATATCGAGCATATCCAGAAGCTCGGGATGTCCCTGTACATCCGCAAGCAGGGAGTTTCTTTGTTTAAGTGCACGGTTATACTGACTGAGTGCGGCGGCATAATTGGGCTTAAACTGACACAAAGCAGTATCAAGAAATCGTCTGCGTTCGGCAGGACCTGCCTGCACAAGCGACAAAAAAGCGGGCGAAAACACGGCGGCACTGCATTTGCCGATGAGTTTGGCAGGGGAAGACAAAGAAACACCGTTCAAGGTCGCTTTCCGAACATTTTCAACGGTCATAACCGCTTTCTGTTTACGGTCTGCGGCAAAAAAGTCAAGTTCCATGCGTGCAAAGTCTTTTCCGAAGCCTATAAGCTCGCTGTCTTTCACACCGCGGAACGATTTCAGCCCCGAAAAAAGCCATATACTCTCAAGCAGATTTGTTTTTCCCTGCGCATTTTCACCGTAAATAACATTCACCCCACGATCGGGGATGAGTGTCAGGTCGGCAAGATTGCGAAACCCGGTAAGGGTTAATTTTGTAATTTGCATATCTGTTTATACCTGTAAAAAAATGCAAAATTAAAGGGTCTCTTCGCTCCGATTTTATATTAAAAAATCAATAATCCGTTACGCGGATCACCGATGCTTCTGCAAAATTCTTCGTGTTCAGCAGAACTTCGCGCAGGTCACCTTCAGGCATAAGGGGAGTAATAAAAGCGATTTCGTTTTCGGGCGCATCCTTGCGGGAAAGCGTTTCGATATGTCCGAAACCTTCACGCAATGCTACAAGTGCTGCTTGTTTGTCTTTTGCAAAACCGCGTACATACAGGCAGGTTTCGGTCTGTTTGTAATCGGCAATTCGGCAATCTGCATGCGGACCCCATGTGTAGCCGATTTTTGTATTTTTACCAAGACGGATGCAGTCCATCACGTCTGCCACAACCGCGCTTGCAGTCGGGAATTTACCTGCACCTCTGCCGTAGAACATTACGTCACCAACAGCATCACCGCGTACGAACAGGGCATTGAACACATCGTCTACACTTGAAAGGGGAGAGGTTTTATTGACAAGTGCAGGGCTGACCATAATAAAAATCTTATCATCTTCAACCAACTTTGCTCTGCCCAGCAGTTTAATTACACAGCCGTGATCTTCCGCATATTCCACATCTTCCAATGTAATTTTGGTGATCCCTTCCGTATGCACTTCCACAGGAGAAACATGCGTACCGTAAGCAAGAGAAGCCAGAATGCAGATCTTGCGGCAAGCATCAAGTCCTTCGACGTCGGCAGTTGGATCAGCCTCGGCATAACCGAGTTCCTGTGCCATTTTCAGAGCCGTGGCAAAGGACATATTTTCACGAATCATCTTTGTTAAAATAAAGTTGGTGGTTCCGTTGAGGATGCCTGCCACTTCCGTGATTTGGTTTGCACCCAGGCAGTCGGCAAGCGGATGAATGGCGGGGATACCGCCGCAGACGGAAGCTTCAAACAGGAAACTGACCGAATTTTCTTTTGCAAGTTGCAACAGGTCATAACCTCTTGCGGCAACGAGTTCCTTGTTTGATGTCACAACGCTTTTGCCTGCCTGCAGACACTTGGAAACAAAGTTGTAAGCCACGGTAAGACCGCCCATGGTTTCTACAACGATTTCCACCTCAGGGTCATCAATGATCGTATTCACATCATGTACCACTTTATGACCGTACGGTCTGTCGGGAAAATCACGCAGATCAAGAATGTATTTTACATCCACAAAATCGGTGCCTGCCTTTTCGGCAATCTGTGCCCCGTTTTTTTCAATCAATTCCACAACGCCGCTTCCCACGACGCCGCAACCCATAACGGCAATATACATAGTTTCAGAATCCTCCAAAAGTGTAATTTACTTAATTTTTCAGGAACTTACCTTAACTGTGCAGGGGTCGGGAGAGCCGATCCCTGTTCTCATATAAAAAGTAAGAAAAATAAAAATACGGAGATAGTAACGCCATTCTGATAATTCTGCATTTTATTCACTTTTCCCCGATTTTAATCTATTCCATTTTACACATACCGACAAGAAATGTAAATAGGTAAAATTAAAAAAATATAATAAAGTTTTATTTATTTATTTATATATATTTACATATTGATTTTAACATCTTAATTATGCTATTATATGTAAGATACTTATTATATATTATTATACATAACTATACCCATATAAAGGAGATTTTCCATGGATTCATTCAGCGATGTCTGGAAAGAGGTCCTTGCGGTTCTGCAACCGCAGCTGACGGAAGTCGTTTATAATATGTGGATCGAGCCGCTTGAGCCGGTCAAACTCGAAGGCGACACCGTTGTCATGCTTACCAATACAGACTTTAAAAAGAAACTCATTTTAGAACGTTTTTACGATGTCATCACAAAAGGATTTGAAACCGTACTCGGTTTTCCCGTGGAACTGGATGTCATTGTTTCACAGCCTGTACCCGAAAAAAAAGCACAGGATGAAGAAACGCAAAAGCAGGAAGCATTTACTTTTGACAACTTTATTGTCGGCGGATCCAACAAATTCGCATATTCTGCTTGTTACCGTGTTTCCAATGCCCCGGGCGCGGAATATAATCCCCTGCTGGTATACGGCAGAAGCGGTCTGGGTAAAACCCACCTTATGCTTGCCATTTATGAAAAACTGCACCGCAACTTCCCCGATATGGCAATCATTTACATAACGGGTGAAGATTTCGCAAACGAACTGTATCACTGCATTGCAGAAAAAAATACCGAAGCTTTCCACGAAAAATACCGCAATGTGGACGTGCTTTTAATGGATGACATTCAGTTCATTCAGAAAAAACAAGCAGCGCAGGAAGAATTCTTCCACACCTTCAACACGCTCACGCAGGCCCAAAAGCAGGTCGTTATGACTTCCGACCGTCCGCCCAAAGAAATGGAAATTCTGGATGATCGTCTGCGCACCCGTTTTGAAATGGGACTTCTTGCCGACATCCAGCCACCCGATATTGATACCCGCATGGCAATTGTCAAACGCAAGGCAGATGAATGCAAACTCTCGCTGACTCCGTCCGTCATTGAAATGATGGCAGAACACGTCAAGAGCAACGTCCGTCAGCTTGAAGGCTGTGTAAAAAAGTTGTCTGCCATGAAAAACCTGCACGACATCGATCCCACACCCGACGTGGTACAGGGTGTCCTGACAGAAGTGGTATCCACCGCAAAACCCGTCAGCGAAGTGGTCAGTATGATCATTGATGCCGTGGTTGCAGAATACCGTGTGACCGTAGCGGATATCAAAAGCGAAAAACGCAATGCCAATATTTCACTTGCCCGTCAGGTGGCAATGTACATCATCCGCGAAATGACGGGAATGCCTCTGCAGAATATCGGTGAATATTTCAGCGGTAAAAACCATGCAACCGTTTCGCATTCCGTTAAACAGGTCGAAACCAGAATGGAAAAAGACAGTGCTTTCAAACTGACGGTAAGAGAGCTGATTAAAAATCTGGAAGAAGCATAAAAAATCAAGAAAGTTTTCAACAATTTCAACAGTGTTCAACAGTGGGTTTTCAACTTTTCAACACCCTTAAAATTTATCAAAAACTTTTCAAAATTTTCCTCACATTTTTTCAAAGGTTTAAAAACGCCCGAAATGCCCGATAATAAAAGGTTATCCCGCATTTTCAACAATTTCGACACCCCCTACTAATACTACTATATTTTAACACATATCTTCTTTAAGGACGAATCTCCCTTTTCCGTTTTTTAACGGTGCGGGAATTCAGTTGTCCGGAAAGGCGGAATAATATGAAAATCATCTGCAATACCGCATCTCTCACACAGGCCTGCCTGAATATTCAACGCTGTGTTCCCACAAGAGCGATTTTGCCCATGCTCGATGGTATTCTGATGCGTACCCTCGACAACGGCAGAGTAGAATTGTGCGGCTATGACCTGGAACTGGGTTCTACCACAACCGTCGAAGCCAGAATCGAAGAACACGGTGCTACCGTTATCAACGCAAAAACCCTGTGTGATATTCTTCGTCATCTTCCCGGTGACCGTCTGGAACTTTCCTGTAATGCCAAAAATATATGCACCGTCACCTGCGGTAATGTGGAATACACCATTGTAGCCCTTCGTGCGGATGAATATCCCGATCTTCCGTCTTTGCCCGAAACAGAACCCATTCAGATTTCATCAAAACTGTTAAAAAGTATGATCATGCAGACCATTTTTGCCGCTTCCACCGAAGAAGCAAAAGCGGTGCACAGAGGTGTCAAATTTGAAATCAGGGAAGGCGAACTCAAGTGCATTGCCATTGACGGCTATCGTCTTGCCATCCGCAACGAATTCATTGCCTACAGCGGCGCACCCCACACCTTCATCGTGCCCAGCAAAACGCTGTACGAACTGGTCAAACTCCTGCCCGAAGACGATGAATTTGTGCTCATTCGTCTGAGCCGCCGCCATATTATTTTTGAAACCAATAATTATAATATCGTTTCTCGCCTTTTGGAGGGTGATTTCCTTGATTACCGCACCGCACTCCCAAAAGGCACCACCGCAACCGTGCGTGTCAACACCAAAAAACTGCTCGAATGTATCGAAAGAACATCTATTATCGTCACCGAAAAAATGAGAAGCCCTCTGCGTTTTCTCTTTGACGGCGATATGATCCGCCTGTCCGTTGCCACGGCTGTCGGTTCCGCAAGCGACTTTATGGAATGTTCTCTTGACGGCAAACGCACCGAAATCGGTTTCAATGCCCGTTATGTGTCCGAAGCACTCAGAGCCTGTGAATCGGATGAAGTACTCATCCGCCTGAATGGCTCCATTGCCCCCGCCCTCATCGTCCCTACCGAAGGCGAGAATTTCCTTTATCTCATCTTGCCCGTCAGAATTGCGGATGTAGGTTAAGAGGTGAAACATGGCTAAAACAATTAAAGTAAAGGCAAAAATTGCCGCAATCGAAAACAAACCCCTTTTTATACGCACGCCTTATATTGAACTGCAGGCGGCGCTCAAACTCTGCAATATCGCGCAGACCGGCGGTCACGCAAAAATCCTCATCACCGAGGAAAAATGTGTTTTCGTCAATGGCGAAATCTGCGAAATGCGTGGCAAAAAACTCTACAGCGGCGACACATTGCGCGTCGGCAGAGAGAGTTTTGTGATTGAAAGTATGCAAAAAGAATAAAAAATTTTCAATTTCCGATTGTAAACAAAGATAAATCTATTTGTTTTTTTGATAAAAAAGAAAGGGGAACGGAATATGTACATATCCATCGGTGGAGAAACTGTTCTTCGCAGTTGTGATATTGTGGGTGTTTTTGACACCGATTCCGTCACCGTATCCAAACACAGTCGCGATTTACTCAACACCGCCGAAAAAGAAAAGCGCACGGTCATGGTTTCCATGACAGAATTACCGAGATCGTTTCTGTTGGTACGCGAACAAGGGGAGATCAAATTGTATTTGTCCCCCGTGGCAGCGGGAACTTTGATCGGAAGAATAAAAAAATTAAAATAATTGTAATTTAAAGACAAAAATACATGTATCGGAGCGAACTATGAACAACACCGAAAACGAAATCATGCAGGAAATGAACATTTCCGAACAAACGAACACCGCTGAGGCCGCTGTTTCTTATACCGACGGTGAGCTTGACACGGCTGTTTCTGCCGATTACGGCGCAGATCAGATCCAGGTTCTGGAAGGTCTGGAAGCTGTCCGTATGCGTCCGGGTATGTACATCGGCAGTACAGGTCCGAGAGGTCTGCACCATCTTGTCTACGAAATCGTCGATAACTCTATCGATGAGGCACTGGCAGGCTTCTGTACCGAAATCGAAGTCGCAATTTTGCCCGGCGACATTATCACCGTACGCGATAACGGCCGCGGTATTCCCGTCGACATTAAACCCGAACAGGGGCTTCCCGCCGTCACTGTCGTTCTGACGGTGCTTCATGCGGGCGGTAAATTCGGCGGCAGCGGCTACAAGGTATCGGGCGGTTTGCACGGTGTCGGTTCGTCCGTTGTAAACGCACTCAGCGAATATTTTGTGGTCGAAGTCAGCCAACACGGCAAAGTCCACCGTCAACGCTTTGAACGCGGTCATATTGTGACTGACCTTGAAGTGGTCGGCGAAACCGACAAAACCGGTACATACATTGAATTCAAGGCAGATCCGCAGATTTTCACCGAAACCACGGTATATGATTATGAAATTCTCGAACGCAGAATCCGCGAACAGAGTTACCTGACCGCAGGGCTTAAAATCACGCTGTCCGACCTTCGTGATGACGAAAATCCGATTATCAAGGAATTCTGTGCCGAAGGCGGTATCCGTGAATATGTTGAATGGCTCAACGACAGCCGCGGTCTTGTGAAACTGCACGAAGACACCATTCATTTCAACACCGTTTCCGGTGACAGAAGTGCCGACATTGCCCTTCTTTACAATGACGGATACAACGAAAATATTCTTTCTTATGCCAACAACGTCCGTACCGAAGACGGCGGTGCCCATGAAAACGGTTTTAAAACCGCTCTGACCCGCGTATTCAACGATTACGGCAGAAAATACAACATCCTCAAGGATGCCGACAAGAATCTGTCGGGAGATGATGTGCGCGAGGGATTAACGGCTGTCATTTCCGTAAAGCTCACCGATGCACAGTTTGAAGGTCAGACAAAGGGTAAACTCGGGAACACCGATATAACCCCCATGGTCAGCAAGATGGTTTATGAAAAACTCATGACTCATTTTGAAGAAAATCCTTCTATTGCAAGAGCGATTTTCACCAAAGCACTCGAAGCATCCCGCGCAAGGGAAGCCGCCCGTAAGGCGAGAGAAGCCGCAAGAAGAAAATCCGCACTCGAAAGCAACTCCCTTCCCGGCAAACTTGCCGACTGCACCGAAAAGAATCCCGAACTTACTGAAATTTACATCGTAGAGGGTGACTCTGCAGGCGGCTCCGCAAAAGAAGGACGTGACCGCACCACGCAGGCAATCCTGCCGCTGTGGGGTAAGATGCTCAACGTCGAAAAGAGCAGACTGGACAAGGTTATCGGTAATGATAAGCTCATGCCCGTTGTTCTGGCACTCGGAACGGGCATCGGTGATGACTTCGATATTCAGAAACTGCGTTATCACAAAGTTGTTATCATGGCCGACGCCGACGTTGACGGTCAGCACATCAGAACACTGTTGCTTACATTCTTCTTCCGTTACATGCGTCCGCTGATTGATCACGGTTATGTTTATATCGCACAGCCGCCGCTTTTCAAGATTTCTAAGGGCAAGAAGTTTGAATATGCTTTCTCGGATGAAGAACGTGACAGACTCATCGAAGAATTCGGCGGAAGCTGCGATATTCAGCGTTATAAAGGTCTTGGTGAAATGGATCCCGAACAGTTATGGGAAACCACTATGGACCCGTCTTTCCGCACCATGCTCCGCGTGACTATGGAAGATGCCATGGAAGCCGATGAAGTATTTTCCATTCTGATGGGCGACCAGGTAGCTCCCCGCCGCGAATTCATTGAACGCAACGCAAAATATGCAGATAACTTAGACATCTGATAAAATAAATTTCCCCATGTAGGAGCGGGTTTCCCCGCACTAAGAAAAATTCCCCAGAACAGGAGAACAACAATGGACGACGAAATCAGAAACGGTCAGCCCGAAAACGAGGCTGTCGTAAATACAGGCAAAGTCGTGGATGTGGATATCAACAAGGAGATGCGCACTTCGTTCCTGAACTACTCCATGTCGGTTATCATGTCCCGTGCCCTGCCCGATGTGCGTGACGGTCTGAAACCCGTTCACCGCAGAATTCTTTATACCATGTACGAAAACAACCTGACCCCCGACAAGGCATACCGTAAGTGTGCCGACACGGTCGGTTCGGTGCTGGGTCGTTACCATCCGCACGGCGACGCGTCTGTTTACGATGCCATGGTCCGTCTTGCACAGACTTTCTCGATGCGCTACATTCTTGTCGACGGTCACGGTAACTTCGGTTCCATCGACGGCGACCCCGCCGCTGCTTACAGATATACCGAATCGAGAATGAGCAAACTCTCACTCGAAATGCTTACCGATATTGACAAAGATACGGTCAATTTCATGGGTAACTATGATGACCGTCTGAAAGAACCCACGGTTCTTCCCGCCCGTTTCCCGAACCTGCTTGTCAACGGATCTACAGGTATTGCCGTCGGTATGGCAACCAATATTCCCCCGCACAACCTGCGTGAAGTTATTGACGGCATGTGTTGTCTGATTGACAATCCTGATGCAACGCTGGAAGATCTGATGGAACACATCAAAGGCCCCGATTTCCCGACTGCAGGTATCATCATGGGCAAAGCGGGCATCCGTGCCGCCTATGCTACGGGCAGAGGTAAAATTGCCGTGCGTGCAAGAACCGAAATCGTCGAAGGAAAAAACGGCAGATATCAGATCGTGGTCACTGAACTGCCTTACCAGGTCAACAAGGCAAGACTTATCGAATCCATCGCCGACCTTGTTAAAGATAAGAGAATCGAAGGCATTTCCGACGTCAACGACTATTCGTCCCGTCTGGGTATGCGTATGGTCATTGACCTCAAGCGCGATGCCAACCCGCAGGTCGTTCTCAATATGCTGTTCAAACTGACACAGTTGCAAATCTCCTACGGTATCATCAACCTCGCCCTCGTCAACAACGAGCCCAAGGAACTCACCCTCAAGCAGATGTTGCAGCACTACATAGATCATCAGTGCGAGATCATTGTTCGCAGAACGCAGTATGATCTGAAAAAAGCACAGGAAAGAGCCCACATTCTTGAAGCTCTGCTTCGTGCACTCGACTGCATCGACGAAGTCATTGCTTTGCTTCGTGCATCCAAGTCCATTCAGGAAGGTAAAGAAGGACTCATGCAGCAGTTCGGCTTTGACGAAGTGCAGGCAACGCATATCGTGCAGATGCGTCTTGGTCAGTTGACAGGTCTTGAAAGACAGAAACTGGTTGACGAAATGGCAGTTTTGCAGGAAAAAATCAAATACTTTATGGAAATTCTCGCTTCCCACGATCTCGTTCTTTCCATTGTCAAGGACGAAGTGACTGTGATCCGCAATAAATTCGGAGATGATCGCCGTACCGAAATCGTCAATGTTTCGGGCGAAGTAGATATTGAAGACCTCATTGCAGATGAAGCGGTCGTCATGACCCTCACGCAGAGAGGTTACATCAAACGTCAGCCGGTGGACACCTATCGTCAGCAGAAACGCGGCGGCCGCGGTGTTTCGGGCATGACCCGCCGCGAAGAAGACGTGGTCGAAACCATGTTCACCTGCCGCACACATGACCACATCATGTTCTTTACGAATCTGGGCAGAGTATACAGACTCAAATGCTACGAAGTGCCGGAATCCAGCCGTACCGGCAAGGGTATGAACATTGTCAATATTCTTCCCATTCAGGCGGATGAAAGCATTTCGGCGATGATCTGTGTCAGACCCGAAGACGAAGAAAAATATCTTTGCATGATCACCCGCAATGGTATTATGAAGCGCACCGCAATGTCCGATTACCGCAATGTCCGCAAAGGCGGTATTATAGCCATCAACCTCGACGAGGGTGACAATCTCGCATGGGTCAAACTGACAAGCGGTGAAGACGATCTTCTTGTTGCCACCCGCAAGGGTAAAGCTATCCGTTTCAACGAAACGGATGCGCGTGTTATCGGCAGAACCGCAAGAGGTGTCAAGGCCATCACGATGAAGAATGAAGAAGACCGGGTTGTAGGTCTTGAAATCCTCGAGGGTGAAGGCAAGGTGCTCACCGTCAGCGAAACAGGCTACGGCAGACGCAGTGAATTTGACGATTACCACATTCAGGGCAGAGGCGGTCAGGGTACCACCAACTACCATGTTGAAAAATACGGCGATGTTGCTTCCATCCGTGTGGTCAATGAGGAAGAAGATATCATCATGATTTCGTCCGACGGCATCATCATCCGTATTCCCGCCGTGGATATCCGCGAATGCGCAAGACCCTCCAAGGGTGTGCGTGTGATGAAGGTCAACGAAAACGAACGCATTGTTACCATCACAAGCACCGAAAAAGCAGAAGACGAAGAAGAAATCGTTCTTCCCGAAGGTGAACAGACCGTTTCCGAAGAAAACGCTTCCGCACAGACGGAAGAAAATATCTCCGAAGTCAACGAACAGGAGGAATAAAAAATGAAAAGAATAGTACCCTTCATTGTTTTCGGCATTGTTGCCGCGATTCTCATTGTATCCTGCGGCGCTGTCGGTGTCAGCCTTGCAAACCGCACCTTTGTTCCTGAAAGTGCGCCCGAAAATGCAGGCACCGAATTTGTCGGTGTTGTGGATTCCGCCGCACAACTGAATGCTTCATATTATGATGAAATCAAAAATATGAAAGATCTGCAGGATCTGGTTTCTGTCTGGGGCAGTTCCAATAACGATGCAAAAATGCATCTGAACACGGTTTCGACCTATCTTATTGTTGTCAGAGAAGCAGGCACAGTCACAACCAACTACGGCAATGCCGATGTTATTTCTCTTGTGTCCGTTAATACCGATGCCAAAAAGGTCAGCGTTCTGGCACTCGATCCCGACAGCCTGGTTTATATTGACCTTGCCGACACAAAACTGACAGCAGAGTCTCCCGTTTATGCAAAACTCAACACCGCATATGCCAACGGCGGTATCACTTTGCTTGAAAAGACGGTGGAAAACAACTTCAAAATTGAAGTTGATCACTATCTTGTAACCGATATGGACGGTGTTGCAGCTGTTGCCGATGCACTGGGCGGTGTCAGTGTCATGCTCAATGAAGAAATCAAAGAAATGATCACCGACGACTTCAATGTCATTCTGCCTGCCAACAACACTCCTCTCAAGGGCCAGCAGATCGTGGCATTCCTTCGTGAAAAGCGCGACGGTACCGACAGTCGCCTTGCAAGACAGGCAGACAGCCTTGTTTCCGTTATCAGAAGCATTCAACAGCTCGGTTTCGGTGAAGCATTTGACCTTGTCAAAGAACTTGCCGCGGTTGCAACAACCGACCTGAAAGGAGTCGAACTTGTAAACGTTCTGCGCAGAACCATTCTCGGTGCATGGAATGATTACAATGTGGTTGCTTACACCGCACCCGATGAAGGCAGTGCCGTGCAGTACAAGGACAGCGCATGGATCCGTATCATCGACATTCCTATGGTTGCGCAGTCGGTTCAGGATAAAATGTTCAACAAGACCAATATTACGCTCAACGACAGCCGCTTGTCTGCTGTGGAACTCATCAAGGCCGTGAATAAACTGCATTTTGATGAACTCGAAAAACAGAATGCACCTGTTGTTGATGAATCCGATACCGAAAACACAACCGGCGAAGAAACCGAAAACACGGAAGAACCCGAAGATGTCGGTTCGGTGGGTTAAGTAAAAACAAATAATTATAATCCGGAGCGAAACGACCATTTAATTTTGCATTCTGCATTCACTACAGAGGTGTTTTTATGAAAACAACCAAAAAAATACTTTCGCTTTTATTGGCACTTGTTCTGCTTGCGGGCTTATGTATTCCCGTACTTGCAGACAACCTTGCACATTATCAGCCGCCTTTACGTGTTCCGCCGTTGTCGGGCAATGTCAGAGCAGACCTGTACACCGTTGCAAAAAGCCAACTTGGTTACAAAGAAGACGTGTTCGGCGGAACCTATTTCGGCGAATGGTGGACTGAAGTTGTCAGCGGCAGAGAATTTGATGACCTTTGGAAAGGCAGGATCAACATCGACTGCACCGATGCCGACTGGTGTGCCATTTTCCTGTGCTGGGCGATGGAAAAGGCGGGCTGTTCTTACGGCTATACGTATAACGTATTGTCTGGTACGGTCGGCTATATGTTTGAACTGCTCAAAGCGGGCGAAGCCGAGATTTACCCCTATTCCGACGATATGGAATATCAACCCAAACTCGGTGACCTCGCATTTTATACCTATAATGGAGGCAAGTCCTTTTCCCATGTCGCCGTTACGGACGGTAAAAATCACTACATCCATGCCAATTACGCCAACAGTGTAGTGGAACTGGAAGGAAATATCGTTTATAAGATCGCATCGGACGAATATTTCAAGCCCGCTTACATTGTTTCACCCAACTATAATCTGAGTGCCGAAAGCGGTGACAGTGCTATCCGTGCCGCCGTTCTCGGGTTTGAAGCAGGTATCATTTATCTGCCTTCCCGACTGAAACTTGAAATCGAAAAACTGTTCGACACCGATGATGAAGGTACAGCCGTACCCCCGCCGGTGATTGTGGATGAAATCATCCCCGGCGATGCAGACCGCGACGGTGTCATTTCGGCAGGGGATGCACGATTGATTCTGCGCGCCGCAGTGGAACTTGAAACTTTAAGCGAAGAGCAGATGAAACGTGCCGACCTCAACGGTGACGGACAATGCACCGCCGATGAAGCAAGAACGGTACTTCGCATGTCGGTAGGCCTTGTAGAAAACTGATTGTTTTATCAGCCGACAAACGAAAATGTAAAATTGTAAATGCATTTTGCATTTTTGCAAGCTACAAATTATTCTTGTTTTCCTGAATATATTATGCTATAATATTTTTTAACTATTTAACAGGAGGAAGCCAAATGGATCCTATCAAAGTTGACTTTTCCGACAGCGGAAAGAAAAAGAGTGTCAAAGAAGTTCTTATTCCGCCCGAAAAAGCAGGTCTTAAAATCGTTATCAACATCATCATCACCCTCATTGCGGCTGTGGTGATCTATTACTTCATGCTCCCGCCCATGAACCCCAAGGCTTATGAATTCTATATTTATTTTGCCTCTATCTTCGGCGTGTATGTCGCTTCCGCATTCCTCACCAGCGGCGCATTTGCAAAACCCGAATACATTCCTTACGCAAGAAGACAATCCATTGTCCCCATTGTCGTTGCACTTGTCATCGGTCTTGTGGTCGGTTTGGGATATCTCGTATCATCTCCTTTCTTCCGTGCAAAGGATTACAGCGAAATTCTCCAATTTGAACAGAGTGACGATATTTCCGATATCATCACCATCATTTCCGACACTGAAGAAGCATTCAACAACATCCCCCTCATCGACAAAGCTTCCGCCGAAGCTCTTGCCGACAAGCAGTTGGGTGACTTTGCAAAACTGAGTGCCGGTTATGAATCGCAGTTTGAACTGCTCACCAGCGATTCCACGCAGATCAACTTCCACGGTGTTCCTTACCGTGTTTATCCCTTGCAGTATGCCGACTATTTCAAGTGGTTCCTCAACTCCGTTGTGGACACCGATGAATACCAAGGCATTCCCGGTTATGTTCTTGTCAACATGCACAGCCAGGAAGCAGAGCTTGTCACCGCTTACGACATCAAGTACTCCACTGCCGAACACTTCAACGAATTTTTAGGCAGAAAACTGCGTTTTGCATTCCCGACCTACCTGTTCGGTGAAATCTCTTTTGAAGTTGACGAAGAAGGCTATCCCTACTGGATCGTTGAACGCCTTGACAAGACCATCGGTCTGTTCGGCGGTGAAGATGTTATCGGCATTCTCAAGGTTGATGCACAGACAGGTGAATGCGTGGAATACGGCCTTGAAGAACTCACGGCTGACAATTCCGAAATTTCCTGGATTGATCAGGCTTACGATGCAGACCTGCTTGTCAAGCAGTATAACTATTACGGCACCTACAACGGCGGTTTCTGGAACTCTTTGATCGGTCAGTCCAACGTCCGCAAGTCCAGTGACGGCTATTCCTTCCTTGCAAACGAGGACGACGTTTATCTGTACACGGGTGTCACTTCCGTAACGGGCGACCAGTCCATTCTCGGCTTCCTTCTTATTAACCAGCGTACCAAGGATGCTTACTTCTATCCCACCACCGGTGCTACCGAAAAGAGTGCACAGGCTTCCGCAAACGGTAAGGTTTCCGACAAGGGCTGGCAGGCAACGTTCCCGCTTCTTCTGAACATTGACGGTGAACCGACCTACTTCATGGCTCTCAAGGACTCTTCCCAGCTTGTAAAGACTTTTGCCATGGTCAACGTTCAGCAGTATTCTGTTGTGGCAATCTCTCCCAACGAAGATGCCGACCTCGGTTCCTGCCTTGGTGCTTACATCGATGAAATGGCAAAGAACGGTGTCAACCTTGACATCAGCGGTAACCTCGCAGATATCGGCGACGGCACAGGCACTTCCGACGAAATCGATTCCGAAGAAATCACCGGCACCCTCACCGACATCCGCACCCAGACCGTTGCAGGCACGACCTATTACTATCTGTCTTTTGACAACAGCACCTACTACAGAGTGGCTGCGTCGCTTGACAGCACGGCTGTTCTGTTCAACGTTGGCGACAGCATTGTCGTCACCGTTCCCGCAGATGCCCAGAGCAAGATCGTTTCCGCCCTCTACGCAGACTTCGCTGCATAAAAAAGCGCATCACACACCGCATCCGAAAGGGTGCGGTTTTTTTGTGTAGAAGGGAAGGTAAATTACGGGTTATCGGGCATCACACCGACAACCCGCGAATGCCGTAATTTATTTTTCCCCCAAGTTTCCGTGAAGAACTAATTTTTTTCTTGCACCAATGTGCGGGTTATGGTATAGTAGAATAGGAATTTTGTATACTGCAAATTTATCATTGATTAAGGTGAAAAGCATGGCTTATTCAAAAGAAATATTTGAAACCGCGCAGGAGATCATCACCGCACGCAGAAGCCGTGCCGAGCGTGATGCCCAGCACCGCCGCAAGGATTTCAGCAAAGAAGAACCCCGCTACCCGGATCTGCAGAATGAGATCATCCGCAGTACGCGCGATATGATGAAAACCATCGGGCAGGGCGAAAAGGCAAAAGAACTTATTGAGCAGGCGCGTTTCCGTTACCGTTCCCTCACACGCAATATTGCAGACCTGTTGGCAGAGCACGGTTACCCGGAAGACTATCTGGAAGTGCATTCCACCTGCCCGGTTTGTCAGGATTACGGATTTGTGGATACCAATTACTGTGAATGCTTCATCAATTTGCTCAAAAAACTGACCTATGAAGAAGCTGCCAAACGTACACCCCTGCAGTGCAGTCGTTTTGAAGATTTCAGTTTGCACTATTACACCCCTGAACAGCGCGAACATATGCAGGCTGTCTTCGATTATTGCAAAGGTTATGCCGAAACGTTCGACCGCGACTCATATTCATTGCTGTTTTATGGCGAAACGGGATTGGGCAAGACCCATCTTTCGCTTTCCATTGCAGGCGAGTTGATCGCAAAGGGGTACTATGTACTGTATGATTCCACGCAGAGCATCATGAATCAATTGGAACGCGAGCATTTCGGCAAAGGTACGGGCGATGATTATGAAAAACTGCTCATGGAATGCGATCTGCTGATCATGGACGATCTCGGCACGGAATTCTCCACCCAGTTCACCCTTGCCGAATTTTATAACATTCTCAACTCAAGACTGCTCAAGAACAGCCCGACGATCATCAGCACTAACCTCGATCTGAAAGGCATTGAAAACAAATACACAAAGCGCATTGCTTCACGCATTGTGGGCGAATACGAACTGTTGCATTTTGTCGGAAATGATATCCGCCAACAGAAAAAGGAAGAGGAATAAAATATGGCAGATGAAAAAACCGTCCTGACTGCTGAGCAGGAGGCCGTGCAGAAACAGCGCGAGCATCAGAACAAAAATTACCTGTCCCCGAGGGATTACATCGCCTACAACCTTTCAGGCTTCGGCGACAAAAACTGGGATACATTCAATTCCCGCAATGCCTCGTTCTTCAACCGAAACATTTTAGGTGTTTCGGCATGGACACTGAGCAAGGCAAGCGTGGTTTCGAGTATTGCAGACACCATTGATAACGCTGTTTCGGGTGCTATCATCGACCGTACCCGCACCCGTTGGGGCAGAGTGCGTCCGTTCCTTGTGCTGACACTGCCGTTGTGGTGTATCGCGCAGGGTGTCAACTGGAGCCTGCCGGTCAATCTGAGTCAGGGCGTGTATATGGGCATTTTCTCGGTGCTGTATTATCTGGGCTCCATTGCAAACTCATTCTATGCCCCTGCCTACGGTGCACTGCTTTACAACCTGACCCCCAATGTTGACGAGCGCAATCGTCTGATTGCAACCGACACCTATGCCGACCTCATCGGCGGTGGTATCCTGCCCGAAATATTCAAATTGCTTGTTGATATTCTGCCCAAGACTCTCGCCCGCCGTACCATTTATATGGGCGGTGCGTATGCAGGGGTAATCATGGTCATTATTTTCCGCATTTACGGCTTCTTTGCACTGCGTGAGCGTGTGCCGCTGGCATCCCGCGAACAGATGAACCAGGTCAGCGTGTGGAAGTCATTCAAGTCCGTTATAGGTTGCCGGCCGATGTGGGTTGTGCTCATTAAAAGCTTCTTTGGAGTCGGCAAGGGAATGAGTTCACAGATTGAATCCGACTTCTGGATCAACTGTTACGGAAAACTGTCTTACTCCACCGTTGCAGGTATTTTCACGGGCCTGCCGAGTTACTTCGTACTGCCTTTTGCTCCGAAACTGAGTCGCAAATTCGGAGTGCGCAACCTATGCTGCGGCAGTTATGCCTTCTGCGGCCTGTGTTATTTCATTATGTATCTGATCGGTTACGAGCCGTTCGGCAGAGCGAGAAAAGTGCTCAATATTATATGGATCACCATTGCACTGACGCTTTGCGGCTCGCTCAACAGCATTCAGCGTTATTCTTCCACCGCCATGACAGGCGATTTGTATGATTATGTGGAATGGAAAACGGGTATCCGCAATGAGGGTATGATCAACGCCGCAATGGGTTATGTTTCACTGCTTACCAATCAGGCATCCAACCTCATCAGCGGTGCACTGATTACCAAACTGGGCATCAAAACCACCTATATCAACGGCAATTTTGTCCCCAGCGACGACCCGGTTCTGCTTCGCAATATCTGGATCGTGCTCGCACTTTGCCCCGCCATCGGCAGATTCATGAAGGGTGTCACATTGATGTTTTTCAATGTCAACGGGAAAACAAAAGAAAAAATGATGGAAGACCTTGCCGTTGCCCGTGCCGCAAAAGTTATGGACACAGGCACGGTCGAAGAATAAAAAACTGTAAAAAGAGCCTGAAAAAACTGCAATCTGTCGATTGCAGTTTTTTTGCAAATTATGGTTAGCAGGCAGATTTTCTCATTCCTCATATTCCCTGACCCATTTTGCAACGGTTTCCGAGTTTGCACCGTATGCCTGCAAGGCAAGCACACGGTTTGCGGCAGGGTGGATAATGAGTTTTTGTCCGAACATGCCGCCTTTATAATAAATGGTGTGCGTTTCGTCCCAATCCACGGCAAATTCCTTTTCGGTTGCCATGCGGCACCAGTCTTCGCTGATAAAGCGTTCGCCCTTGTATGTGCCGCCGTTCAGATACAGCATACCGAGTTTGACCATGTCCGACGAATGGATGTAAAGTCCCGTTGCACCCATGGGGTAGCCTTTGGGACAATGCGACCATGCCATTTCCTGAAAGCCGAGCTTCCAAAGCATGTTTTTCCACAGAAAATCGTCCAACTTTTCGTCTGTTTTTGCACTGACAATACGCGAAAGCAGATAAAACGCACCGTCCGAATAACGGCTCTCGGTTTTCGGTTCGTATGCGAGGGGGAATGTGAACAGATAATGCAGAAAATCTGCACCGAAGATGCTGACTGCGGTAGTGTCAATATCTAAAAAGCCACCGGGTAAGCCTGCACGGTGAGTCAGCACATCTTCCACCGTGGTTTCATGCCAACGTACATCCATGCCCGTTTCGGGGACGAAATCAGACAAAATATCACAGACTTTTTCATCGAGTTGAAGTTTACCCGCATCCCACAGCATGCCGATTGCCGTTGCGGTGAACAGCTTTGCCACCGAATAGGTGTTCTGGCAGGGATTGCCGCCGCTGTAATCGAGCGTTTCAATTTCGCCGTCGCCCTGCACATGCGAAGCACGGATGATTGAAAACGGTTGTGCATCTATGAATTTTTCAAAATCGTCTAAAAATTTTGACATATTTTTTCTCCTGTCCTTCTTTTAAAAAATGATCGGCCTGCCGTTGACAAACCGAAAAATAAAGTATATAATAAAGCCGTAGAGGCAACCGTTTAAAGCGGTTGGCATTACGATGTTTTATTTATTTTAAAAACAACCGTCACTTGGCCGAGTGGCGGTTGTTGCTTTTTACCTTAATTCTGATTGTAATTGTTAAATTACAAATATGGAATGTTAAAGTAACAGGCATATGATCACCTCCTTTCGGAGGAAATCGCCAACCGCCTTCCGGCTCCTCTACGACCGACATTATTATACGGAATGTGTTGATTTTTGTCAAGATTGCAATAAAATACGGTTATAAAAATAAAGGGACTGTTTTTACAGCCCCTTTATTTTTTAACTGTCAGCCGCCGAAAACATCCGATTCAATGTAATCTGCACCCAAAGCCTTGCAGTAAGCGAGCACGAGCGGCGAGTTTGCCGTCCAGATCCCCACTTCCAGACCGCGGTCATGGAATTGGCGGATCATTTTTTTGCTGACGGTGACATAGTCCACGTCAATCGAGAAGCCGTGGCCGAAACAGCGTTCGTAACCGCTTTCGGCAGAGCCGTAGGTGAGCATCAGCGGCATATCGGGAAACAGCTTGTTGGCAAGCAGAAGATTATCGAAGCTGAAGGACTGCAGAATGACTTTTTTCAGGTCATAAATATCTGCCGCCATGTCGAAAACTTCCTTGATTTTTTCTTCGGGCCATTCGCCTTTGAGTTCTACAAAGCAGACCATGTTGTTATCACGCATGATTTCGAGATATTCGCGGAAGGTGCAGATGTAAATAATGTCCTTGGTTTTGGTGTTACGGATGGGCTTTGCCTGCAGTTCGGCAAGGGTAGCATCGGCAACCTTTACTTCGGTGCCGTCAGAAAACACAACTTCGTCGTTGTGGTTTGTTACAAAATAGCCGTCCTTGGTGATGCGTACGTCCGTTTCCGCACCGCCTGATTTGTGTTTTGCCGCCTCACGGAATGCAAGTGCAGTGTTCTGCTCGTAAGCCCCGCTGTAACCGCGGTGGGCGATCATGCAGATATGTTTATCGTCCTTTTTCTGCAGTTTGGATTGCAGAACGGTGAAGATCATTTTTGCGGGAAACAGAAATTTTTTCATAATAAATATACTCCTTTTATAGTTGTAAATTGCGGTTTGTCGGTGTGTTTTCAGCTTACTGCCTTTTTGTTGATGCCGAGAATACGAACACGCATGGTTTCGTCTCCGACATTGTATTCAGCGACACTGCCGCGGGTCTTGCGGTACAGTGAACGGCCGAGAGGAGAGTCGGTGCTGATGGAATTCAGAGCGGGGTTTGCGGCGGATTCGGTATATTCTTCCAACTGATAGCTGTAATGATTGCCGCCGACACGCTTGTAACGGAAGCCGGAATAAGATTCGACCAGTTCGTATTCTGCTTTTTCGCCCGTTGCAAGGAATTCAAGTGCAACCTTGTCACCCGTCAGGGCAACATCTTCAACTCTCTGCAACTGGGTGTTGAGGATCTGACGGTTGCGCACGGTGCGTCTGCCGTTGATTTCAATGACCACATTATTTTCACCCAAAGGCCAAACATCGCAGATAATACCGTTGGAAGTGATGTATTTTTCGCTCTTTTTCATGTCTTTTTACCCCTTATACTCTTAATCTCTTAATTTTCGACCAATGCCGTAACGATTTTCAGGATGGTGTCCAGCGTTTCGGGCGATGCGTTTGCACTCATATCAAACAGCAATCTGCGTTTGCGATACAGCTCGTCCCTGACCTCATCCGCACCCGGTGTGCTCTGTACTTCGAGCAGACTGTCTGTAGAAACACCGAAGTAATCCGCAACCTTCTGCAGGGTCTTTGCCGAAAGCTGACGGGTACGCCCCTTTTTGAGTTCGGTGAAGACGGAACTGCGGATACCGATGTCTTGCGCAAGTGCCGACAGTTTAATTCCGCGTGCCGTGCACAACTGCACAATGCGTTCATATGTGTTATCCATGCGTTCCGTCCCTCCTTTTTCGTGTTTACGGCGGTCTGTAAAAATACTGTAAAATCTATGGTATTTTTACAGAATACTGTAATATATAATATTCATATTTTACAGCACTCTGTAATCTTTGCCGTTATGTACTCCATTATAATACATAATTCTGTAAAAGTCAAGTGTTTTTTACAGAATTCGTCATACTATTTTTACAGAATTCTGAATATATAATAACGCAAAAAACACAGGCAAAATACATGGTCTGTTTGCGGAGGTTCGGAAGAAATTACGGTTTGGAGGAATGTTTATTTTTGTTGAAATCAGGTTGTTCTGTGTAGGGAACGGGCATCCGTCCGTTTCGTGAAACAAAAAAATACAGCCGCCGGTGTAGATACCTGCAACTGTGATTCTGTCGGAAAAAATAAAAAAAATAATAAATTTTTAAATTTCTTTAAAAAAAGACTTGACGAACGCAAAAAAGTGTGCTATATTATCACTTGCGTTCAGCGCGAAGCCTACACGCTGGTGTAGCTCAGTTGGTAGAGCAGCTGATTTGTAATCAGCAGGTCGGGGGTTCGAGTCCGTCCACCAGCTCCACCTTTTTCAACAGGGTGTAGAGTTTAAAACTGAATATGGGAGAGTTCCCGAGCGGCCAAAGGGGGCAGACTGTAAATCTGTTGTCAGTGACTTCGGTGGTTCGAATCCACCCTCTCCCACCAAGCTTGAGCATCGCAACAGCGGTGCTCTTGTTTTTTTTGTTGATTTGAAAAACTTCGGGTGGATTCGAAAGGGCGTTAAGAAAACAGTCCGGTGGACTGTTTTTAGCCCGTGGGATTGTGCAAAATAAATTAAACAAACAAGCAGCAGAAAGCGAGCACTGCAAAAACTATACCCGCAAACACCACCCTCTCCCACCAAGCTTGAGCATCGCAACAGCGGTGCTCTTGTTTTTTTGCAGAAACTTCGGGTGGATTCGAAAGGGCGTTAAGAAAACAGTCCGGTGGACTGTTTTTAGCCCGTGGGACTGCGCTGCAACGAATTGAGCAAACAAGCAGTGGCAATCGAGCACTGTAAAAATTATACTTTACAAACACTACCTTCTCCCCAAAAAAAAGACGACTCCGAAGAACAATACCATTAAGTTAAGAAACGGCTGAAAAATTAAAAGCATCTGATATTTGCGAAAAAAAGCAATATCAGGTGCATTTTAGTTATTAAGGCACGCCAAAAAGACAGACTGTTGTCTGCCGAGAAAA
>SVOJ01000051.1 GCA_015066385.1 Oscillospiraceae bacterium | reverse complement strand
ATATCCAAAAACATCGCCGCCAATCAGGGGACGGAACCCAGATTGACTGTTTTGGATATATCATAGAGTCAATCAGGGTACTCGTCCCCGTGATTGGCTACTCCCCACCAAACCGTAATTTGTCTTAAAAATAATATGGAATTAAAAATACTTTATCACGACACTGACATCTGTGTTATTCAGAAAGAACCCGGTCAGATAAGCGAAGATACCCCCGACGGTATTCCGTCTCTTTTACGCACACAATTGAATACCGATTACATTGCTTGTGTACATCGGCTCGATGCAGGGACGGGCGGGGCGATGGTGTTTGCCTGCACCAAAGCCGCCGCCGCAAAGCTGTCTGCACAATTACAGGCAGGGGAACTGACCAAAACCTATCTTACTGTCACCCACGGGTGTCCGTCCGAACAAGCGGGAACCTATCGTGACCTGCTGTTTCACGACCGCCGTGCAAATAAAACATTCGTTGTCAAAAACGAGAGAAAAGGCGTCAAAGAAGCGGTTTTGTCTTACCGCATAAAAGCCACCAAAGACGGTCTTTCTTTGTGGGAGATTCAACTGCTGACGGGCAGAACCCATCAGATCCGTGTGCAGTTGGGAAGCCGCAAAATGCCCCTCGTCGGTGACCGCCGTTACGGCGCAAGAGACGATTTCAAAGGTTTTGCCCTGTGGGCAAAAGAACTTTCTTTTACCCATCCGCAAAGCGGTGAAAAAATGACATTCACATCCCTGCCGCACGAAAAAGAACCGTGGAATCTGTTTACAGAAATATGAGTCAGGAGAGAGTTTATGACAGCCATTGCAAAATTATATAATACCGTGCAGGCCATTCTCGAAGAATTTCGCTTGTATTGGAACCGCCCCAAGCCGGGTGAATATGTCACTTACAAAGAAATCGTCATGCTCAGCGTTGCATGGGCGGCGATGAATATGTGCGTGCAGTGGGGTATCGGCTTCGGTGTCGGCAATGAGTTCACGGGCATGACCCTGAAAATGAACAACAATCAGTTGCTTGTGATGGGCTATGTCTGCACCGCTATCGGCTACATCACCACTCCTTTGAATGCGTGGATCGTTGATAATCTGCGCAGTAAGGAGGGCAAATACCGTGTGTATATCCGTCTTGCCATTCCGACCATGGTGCTCACGATTCTGTCGCTGTGGCTGCCCTATGAACGTGTACGTGACTATAATCAACCTTATTCGCAATATCTTATGATTGCTCTGCTGTTCGTGGTCGGTCAGGTGCAGGGTTACATAAAAGGCTGGTTCCAGACGGGACTTATCAACATGGTGCACGTCATTACCCCGAATACGCAGGAACGCACCAAAATCATGTCTATCACGTCCATCATTTACAGCATGGGCTTCACCATCAATAATCTTTATTACCCCGTCATGGTTGAATTGCTGTGCGAAAATAACTACAAATACACCATGACCTATTACCGCGGTGCTTATACCCCGGTGGCACTGTTGGCACCCATCTGTCTGCTTGCATTCTACCATACCAAAGAACGTCTTGTTCTGCCAAAGAGCCGTATCACAAAACTCAGTTTTGCAGGCTCCATGCGTGCGGTTGCAGGCAACAAGATTTTCTGGATCAAGTGTGCTGACGGCTGGAACGATTTCCTTGAGGGGGCAAAAGGCAATGTATGGGACTGGATGGTCTACCGTGCACATATCATGAAACCCGGGACCTATGCTATCCTTAACACCCTTGCACATAACGCACAGTTCTGGGCGATGCTGTTTTCTCCCGCCCTTATCAAACGCTTCGGCAAACGCAAACTCAAAATTTTCTGTAATGCTATGCAGATTGTTCTGATTGCCGGTATCGGTATTTTCCTTGAATCAAGCATATTGCCGATCATGCTGTTTATTATCAACTTTGCCAACCGCTTTGTGGATTGCCGTGAGGTCATCGACAAAGCTATTGAGTCGGATATGCGCGACAATCAGCAGTATCTCATCGGTGAACGCATTGACGGTGCATTCGGCTTCATTCAGTCGTATGCAGGCAGTGTCATCGGCGCATTCACGGGCTTATTCATTCCGTGGGTCTATAAGAAAAAAGGTTTCGACGGCAACGACTATTCCGTGCTCGATGTCTATCTTGATTATGACGAGAATAAACCGTTGGATCAGCAAACCAAGAACCCGAACTGCGTGCTGTTTCCGATGCTCAAAACCCTGATTTCCATTTCCGTTGTCGGTGCGGCAATCGACGTTCTGCCGTGGTTTGCTTATGATATCAGCGAAACGGGACAAAAATCCATGATCCGTGTCATCCGTATCCGCACCATTGTGGAAGACCGCAAGGCAAAACTGGTGGAAGACAGTGAATATATTGAAGGCTGTGATGCACTTCTGCTTGCCGAAAAATACGCAAACGAAGAAAAAGTGGAAGTGCCGTCTTCCGCTACCGTGCGCGAGGCAAAAAAATTGCCCGCCAACACACCTTCCGAAATTGCCGAACGTGATGAGGCCGTCAAGGCTGCAAGAAAAGCCATTGATGATGCACAGAGCCATAATGAAGAAATTGAAATCGCAAAATTCGTTATGTTTGAACTGCATCGTTTTGATACCGAATTCGGCAAAGCACAATTGGAACTTGCACAAAAAATTGTTGCCGCAGGTCCCGACGGATTCTATCGACATGCGGATGAATTCATTTCCCTTGCCGCACAACTTCCCATGAGCAAGGTCAAAGAAGAAAAAGTCTGGCGCAGGCAGGATGTGCGCAATGCAAGAAGCATCCGCCGCAGTGCATCCCTTGCCGCAAAGCATTATCCCGAAGGGGTCGTTGCATTCGATCAGCAGATTTACGAAGATGCCTACAATCTGCCCGACGAAACGAGTGAACAGGCAAAGGTGCGCCGTAAAGCCATGCGCGATGCAAGCAAGCAAAGAAATATCTATGCCAATGTTGCCGCGCCCTATCTGGCCGCAAAACGCATCGTCGATCTTGCAGAAGGCTACCGTGATCTCGACGGTCTGACAGCAGATTACGACACGGTCGTACAGCACAGGGAAGAACGATTGGCAAAGGATGAAGCCCTTGCACAAAAGCTGGCACAGGAACGCCATGCTGATGCCGAACGCAGAAAAAACGAACGCAAAATGCGCCGTGTCAAATAAAAAAGAATCATCGCCTTGAAACGGCAAACAGACCGAGGTTCGCTCCAAAGCGGGCCTCATTTTTTTTGTCTTCTGTCGGATGGTGTCAAAAAAACAAAAATCCTTTGGTGATATTGATTTAAACCGACCTTTTATTTCTGTTTAAAACATATAATGTGAATATAAATCACAATAAGTGATTGACATTTACAATATAATATGGTAAAGTGGTTTCAATGTCAGAAATCGGCAGAAGGAGAGGTGAATGAAATGATTACCAATGCATACGTTTATGCACACAAGCAGGACATCGGTGAAGAAGTTATTGATACTTGGGGTGTTGCGGTTGCAGATGACACGGGCGAATGTTTTCTGTGTCCCGATGTTTCTGTTTACCGCCATCAGGCAGAGGAGTTCGGCCGCTTTGTGGTTGCAAACAATGTTGCCCCCTGCGATTTGCAGGAAGCCGTCAGTGCTTATGTGGAATCCCTCGGCTTCATCCCCGCGTAAAAGGCGCAACAGACCACTGTTCTTAAACGGTGGCCTGTTGCTTTTTTTACACAGAAGCAAAATTACACTTGCAAATCGTTTCTGTGTATGCTATATTTTCTTTGTTGTTTCCAAATATTTGCGCCTGTGGTGAAATTGGCAGACACGTTGGATTTAGGTTCCAATTCCGCAAGAGTGCAGGTTCAAGTCCTGTCAGGCGCACCAAAAAAGCACATCGCCCTTGCGGCGGTGTGCTTTTTTGAATCCAGAGGCAGGACTTGAAGCGGCGCGGGAGTGAATGACAGTCAGGTGGACTGTCAGAGCCGCGCCTGACCGAGCACCGCAGTGCGAGAGTCAAGTCCTGTCAGGCGCACCAACAAAAATACACCGTCGGCAAGGCGGTGTATTTTTGTTATTCAAGAGGGCAGGACTTGAAGGACGAGCGGTACAGAGAAACAGTCCGGTGGACTGTTTCGACCGCGAGCGACCAAGCGCCCGCAGGCGCGCGAGTCAAGTCCTGTCAGGCGCACCAAAAAAGCACATCGCCCTTGTGGCGGTGTGCTCAGACTGTCGAAAAAGTCCAGTTTTTACTTGGCTTTTTGTCATATTTATGGTATAATGAATATGGTGATGAAAATGTTAGAAGAAAAGCGAACAGGGCAAAACAGAAACGAGGGCGAGATAGTA
>SVOJ01000031.1 GCA_015066385.1 Oscillospiraceae bacterium | reverse complement strand
TTTAAATTTGTGCGTGGTCGTAAATCAGGGGACAGTACTGCGATTGACATTTTGGAAAAATGATTATGTCAATCACAGTAGCCGTCCCCATGATTGACTCCCCAACTCCCCGATAAACCGTAATTTACAATTGCTACTTGATTTTTCTTTGATTTCGTGGTATTTTAATAGGTGCCACGCAAGTTAATAATGGTAATATACGGGAATTGTGTTTTTACCCTTGGTAAAAACGCATTCTCTGCTTTTGCAATTTCCCGTAAATTGCCTAACTTGTGTGGCGCAAGTTTGAGATTGCGTTTTTCGGTGCGCAGTTTTAACTGCGCACTTTTTTATTGCCACACGGGGAGATTTTTGCAATGAAAAGACCTGATTCAACGGGTGCAAGACTGCGGGCAATTCGTCTGCAAGAAGATATGACACAAAAGGAATTTGCAGACCTTTTAGGCATAACAAGGGATGCCTATGCCGCTTACGAAACCAATGCAAGTTTGCCATCCGTGAAGGTGCTTTGCAAAATCGCAAAAACTTTAAATGTTTCAACAGATTATCTGCTCTGTTTGAACAACATCAATTAAAGCGGTATGAGATTGGGTCATACCGCTTTTTCTTTTTTTACAGCAGAACTTCTTTGCCCGTTTCGGCGGATTCGTAAATGGCGCAAAGAATTTTGATCATATTCAGCCCCTGTACGGGTTCAAAATCGGGTTTGGTTCCGTTGAGAATACAATCCATGAAGTGTGCAATGTTCGCCTGATGGCCGTCAAGCTCCTTCAATTGCGGCTTGAGGTCTGTCAGCACACCGCATTCTTCGCCGTACACTTCAATTTCATCCGAAGACTTCCATGCAAATCCCGCTTTTGTGCCGCGCAGTTCCACATAGCGTTTTTCCTCGCCGACATTGGAAGCCCAGCTGAATTCAATCTGCAGGCAGGCACCGTTGTCAAAACGGATGAAGCCCATGGCAAGGTCTTCAACATCGAATGTGCCGCCGTCCTTGGTATCGCCGAATTTGGAGTGTTCGGAGTCACTGTCTGCTTTGTCGTCGGCAAAAACATTATAGGTGCAGCCCGAAACAGCAATGGGCGTGGGGTTACCCATTGCCCAGATTGCAAGGTCGATCATGTGCACACCGAGGTCGATCAGCGGACCGCCGCCCGACTGCTCTTTGGTGGTGAACCAACCACCCTTACCGGGAATGCCGCGTCTTCTCTGCCAACCGCAACGGGCAGCATAAATATCGCCTGCCTTGCCGTCGGCAATGTATTTTTTCATAAATACAGAAGGTGCATAATAGCGATTGTTGCGCATAACCATCAGAATTTTGCCTGCCTTCTCGGCGGCATCTTTCATTTTTTGCGCGGCTTCCACGCTGACGGCATCGGGCTTTTCGCAGAATACATGACAACCGTGTTCAAGTGCAAAAACAGCCATGGGGGAATGCAGATAATTCGGTGTTGCAATGTCCACCGCATCGGGCTGTTCCTTTTCAATCATTTCGCGATAATCGGTGTAAACGCGTGCTTCGGGGAAATATTCGTCACGCATTCTTTCGGCACGTTCGGGGATGATGTCGCAGAATGCAACAATTTCCGACATGCCGAGATTTTTGTGTGCTCTTGTGTGATGACGACCCATGCCGCCGAGACCGATAGAACCGATGCGAAGCTTTTCCATAACCGTTCCTCCTGAAAAATGATAAATATTAAAATCAGAAATAAAGTCTGTTTGTCATTTCACTCTTGGGTTCGCAGGTCAGGTTGACACCCAATTTTTTGAAGGTACGCTCGTCCACATTGGACAGCATGACCGAGGAATGCGCATCCAGTCCGCGCAGCTTGGGCAGCTGCTCGAGTGCCTTTGCGGCATCCGTGTCGGACACAGCACAGATGGCAAGCGCAATCAGGATTTCGTCAATATGCAACAGCGGATTGCGGTTGCCCATGTTCTTGACCTTGAGATTCTGAATCGGTTCAATGACCGAGGGAGAAAGCAGCATCACATCATCGGCAAGACCCGCAAAATGCTTTAATGTATTGAGAAGTACGGCAGAAGAAGCGCCGAGCAATGGTGTTGTTTTGCCGGTGATAATGGTGCCGTCATCCAGCTCAATTGCAGCGGCAGGTGCGCCCCCGGTTGCGGCTTCTTTTTGCCTTGCGGCAACGGCACTCTTGCGGTTTTCGAGGGTGATGTCAAGCTGATTCATAATCAGCTCAATGCGCTGCAGCTCGGCAGCTTCCGCAAGTCCCTTGCGTTTTTCGCAGGCAGTGTTATAGTAACGGCGGATGACCTCGCGTTTGGCGGCATCGATCACAGCCGCTTCATCAATGATGCAGTTGCCGACCATGTTGACCCCCATATCCGTCGGGGAACGATACAGCGTTTTGCCCGTGATGCGGGTCATCATGGTGTTGAGCACGGGGAAAATTTCAATATCACGGTTGTAGTTGACCGCCATTTCACCATAGGCATCCATGTGATAGTTGTCGATCATATTCACATCCGACAGATCGGCGGTTGCGGCCTCGTAAGCAAGGTTGACCGGGTGCTTCAAAGGCAGATTCCAGATCGGGAAAGTTTCAAACTTTGCATAGCCTGCGCTGATGCCGCGCTTGAATTCATGGTAAAGCTGTGACAGGCAGACTGCCATTTTGCCGCTGCCCGGGCCCGGTGCGGTGACAATGACCAAAGAACGCTCGGTTTCGATGAAATCGTTTTTGCCGAAGCCGTCGTCGCTGACGATCAGCGGAATGTTGGACGGATAATCGTCAATGCTGTAGTGCTGATATACGCGGATGCCGAGAGATTCAAGACGTTTGCGGAACATCATGGCAGACGGCTGCTGATGAAAACGGGTGATAACCACACTGCCGACAAGAAGACCTCTGTCACGGAAGGTATCGATCAGGCGCAGAACATCCACATCGTATGTGATGCCGAGGTCACCGCGGCGCTTGTTCTTTTCAATATCATCGGCACTGATGACGATCACGATTTCCGCTTCGTCACGCAGCTCACACAGCATTCTGATTTTGCTGTCGGGCTGAAAACCGGGCAGTACACGTGAGGCATGGTAATCATCAAACAGTTTGCCGCCGAATTCAAGATATAATTTACCCCCGAATTGCGAAATACGGTCGCGGATGCATTTGGATTGCAAACGCAGATATTCGTCATTGTCAAAACCGATTTTAGCCATAACGGCAACCCTCTTTTCCGTAAACTTGTAGATTCAACGCATATAAAAGTATTTTAGCATTATAAATGCGGATTGTCTACCACCTTTGAAAAAAAATAAATTTTTCATTATTATGACAAAACAGATCGGACAAAGATAATATATGTTGCACAAAAAACAGCCGCCCGAAGGTGGCTGAAAAAACAAGGTCAATACACAGTTTCCAGATATTTTCTGATATTCAGAACAAACATTTTCGCATCTTCAAATTGTCGGACAGCATCTTCTTTTGAAATGATAAAAAAATCATCATAATCACTATTATTCCGTGCAAGGAATAACCGACGGATAACGACAGACATCTCCTTATCAAAAACACCGGTTTTGATGTACAATTTTTGAAACTCCGAAATTACACCGAAATGTTTTTTACTGTCAAAACCATCCAATCCAACACTGCACGCATAGAATGAAAAACAGCATAATAGGAACGATTTACCAGCGATTATAAACTACCGCAATCTGCAAGAAGAGCAGCATCTGCAAGACACTCTTCGGCTTTTACCAAGCGCGTTTTTGACAATGTGATTTTTTCTTCAGACTGCAATTTGGATCCCCTCCTTATCCACATTACGATAAAACGGAAGCGCATGGCGATAATCATCAAAAACAGAAGAAGAAACAATATGTGCAGAAATAACAACATCATAGCAAAGCTCAAGATCAGTCAAACAATCAGCAAGCAGGCTCGTATATTTCCAACACAAATCAGCAGGTATATCAGCAAGAATCATGATATCAATATCCGATTGCTCATCATAATCTCCTCTTGCATAAGAACCGTAAAGAATGACCGTCTGCAGCTTTGTATTCAGCAACTCTGCTGATTTTGCAGCAACCGTTGTTGTAATCGCATGCAATTGATTTTTATTACACATGTTTCCACCTTCTTTCAGTTATATTATACACATTTTCAGTTCGGAAATCAACTTAATTTAAAACATTCACTTCATCAGATTCTGTTTTATTTTTATGATGATAGGGATTGATCTTCAGGAACAGACTTGCACAGACACAGCCGACCGTATTGAGCACGATATCCCCCATCGTGTCCATCAGTGGCCAGCGGGTCTCATCAATGGGTGCAAACAGGGTGCGAATCTTCGGTGTGTTTTCGGCAAGTGCCAACGACCAGTGCTGTGCATCCCCGACCGTACCGCCCAAAAGCGAAATCTGATCAAACGAAAACTCAAACAGCTCCCAGATCGTGCCGAACATGAACGAAAAGCCTGCCGCACACAAAAGCATAATAGACATGGGAACTGCCGTTTTGTGCTTTTTCTGTAAACAGACAGCCACCTCATAGCCGAGAATGGTAAGACCTGCACCGCCCAAGGCATGCAGCATCCAGTCCCACCACACAAGATCATAATAGAAATTCAGGAAATAGCCGCAGAACGAGGCGCCGAAGATGAGCACGACCGAAAGATTCTGCACATAAGACGGAATCAGGCGTACAAAGCTCTTTTTGGGAAAAAGCTGAAAAATTTCCCATGCAAACATACCTGCAAAATTGGCAAGCACCTGTAAGGTATCGGTTATTTTATAGGTCGGGCGCATGGCACCTGCAATCATTGCAAAAATCATCGAGCCGCGGAAGGTCCACCACCATGCAAGCTGTTTTACACTTGTCAATGATCGGATTTCCTGCCATTTTTGTTTTACCATGATTTCTTCTCCTTGCTGTCACAGGTGACAGTTTTTTTCCATTATACAAAAGTTTTCAACCAAAAGCAAGCATTTCGGATACTTTATACACTTTGCAACGATTCAATACAGTTATGAACAAAGTAATACAAAAAATGAAAACAGTGTTTCATTTGTTTGCACAGGATTGACTTTTTTTGTTTGATTTTGTAAAATAAAAGTGCAAAATAATTTCGGAGGTGCAAAATATGTTGGTTATTATTGCCATGCTCAGTGACATTCCGCTTTACATTAAAACCATCATTGAAACAATAAAAGAAAAACTCGGTCTTTCATTCTGAAATCAAATGACGGCACGGTGAAAACCGTGCTTTTTTATTTTTCATTGACAAAAAGCGTTTTTTAAATTATCATTGTATTTGAATAAGGGAGGCGAATCGGCGTGAACAACAAAAATCTTTTAATCGGATATAACACATTTGCGGATCGTATCAATGAAATTTCCTTTTACGGTCCTGCGCAATCGGGTGGTGGTGCAGATTGGGTGCTGTGCCATTTTGATCCGCACGAAAGTGTACACAATTCCTGCAAACAGGCGGATGTGACGGCGAAGCGATTTGCTGAACTCGGCGTTGATTTTGTTTCCAATTTTGAATTTATGAATTTTGCGGAACATTACACCACCGATGACGGCTATGACTGGTGCAATCATGCGGACGGCACACACAGACTGAACTTACCGCCCGAATATATCAATACTTTTGCACAGCACAAAAACTATATCGGCTGTATGCACGATGAGATGGAGCATGTTATCATCAACCGCAATCTTTCCATTGCGCTTAACAACAAGAAAAAACGCATTTATCCCATGTTCCCGCTTTACAACGGAAAAGATGTGATTGCCCAAGGTGAACTGTGCAGCAAACAGGTGAAAGAATTTGCAGATTCGATCAAAGCCATGGGTGCACCCGCTTTTGCAGGGGAACACGTCTTCCCCGTCTTGTTTCACACCTTTGCCCGAAACGGCATCATTCCGAATTTCAAGTCGCAGAAAGAAAACTTTTCTTCGTTGATGTTTGCCGTTGCGGCAGGTGCGGCACTGCAATACAAAATGCCGTTATGGAACTGCGTTGACCTGTGGCACATACTGACCTATCCCGGACATTCCGCAGATGAAATGTATCACAACCTTGTGTTTGCATACCTTGCAGGTGTCAACCGCGTGTATGTGGAAGCCTCCAATCAGTTTTATAAACAGAATGAAGACGGCAGTACCGAACAGACAGAATACGGCAAACAGTTTGACCGTTTCACAAGCGAATACCGCGGCAAAGAACGCAAGTATGACATTCAGGATTATCGTCCCGAAATCGGCATTGTCCGTTATGACGACACATTCTGGGGACAAAACGACCCCTTCATGTGGGCACCGATTCTGTTCGGCAACAAGAACATAAAGCCAAACAAAAAAGCAAAAGAATGGCTTCGTGTGCTTCATGTTGTATCTCACAAATCCACAAGCAAACATGGCTTCGGCTGGAATAAAATCAGTCCGTGGTCTTTGCGTAAGCATCGTTCGTTTGCCCCGATGAATGCACTTGCGGTGTTTGACGATCGCGTAGAAAAAGATGTGCTCGAAAGCCTGTCTTTGTGTTTCCTGTGCGGATACAAAATCGAAAAAAACACCCTCACCGCCGTGGATGAACTGGTCAAAGAAAACGGTCTTACCGTTGTCACACCCGCCCGCTTCGCACCCGCTTTTGTAAAAAAACAGGTAAAGTTCGGTTTTGCGGATGTCAAAGACGGCAAGGGCCGCTGGATCATTGCAAAGAAAGCCGATGATATCAGGGTTACAAGACGCATCCGTCATCTGCTTGGAAACAACGACGAAATCCGCCTTCGTTTTTCCGAAGAAGAAATCATACTCAAAATCGCGCATGACGGCAACGGATTTGTTGTCATGTAAATTTAATTTGGGATTGCTGTATTTTATTACTGCAATCCCTTTCTTTATGCATTGTTTTTGAATATTCACTGTATAGTTATGCATTTTTATGTATTTTTCCTATTGACAAGCCTTTATAATATGTGTATAATAAGTCCACATTTTCCAAAATATGCACAAAACTGAAAGAAGGCACTTTTTTGACAAAGATTTTTATTGACGGCAGTGCAGGCACAACAGGTCTGCGTATTCACGAACGCCTGCTTGACCGCAAAGACATTACACTGATTACTCTGACCGAAGAAAACCGCAAGAATGCGGCAGCCCGAAAAGCAGCTCTCAATGAAGCAGACATTGCTTTTTTGTGTCTGCCCGATGCGGCGGCGGTGGAGGCGGTCAGTTTTATTGAAAACCCTCACACGGCGGTCATTGATACCTCGACCGCACATCGCACGGCGGACGGTTGGACCTATGGCTTTGCGGAACTGCCCGGACAGAGAGAAAAAATCAGAACCGCAAAACGCATTGCGAACCCCGGTTGCCATGCAAGCGGCTTTGTCGCCCTTGCGGCTCCGCTGACACAAGCAGGCATTATTGACAAAAATGCTTTACTCACCTGCTTCTCGCTGACAGGCTATTCGGGCGGCGGCAAGAAAATGATTGCCGAATATGAGGATGCCGAACGCGATATGCTCCTCGATGCCCCCCGCCAGTATGCACTCACACAAATGCACAAACATCTGCCCGAAACGAAACACCTTTGCGGCCTTGACAACGCACCTGTGTTCTGCCCCATTGTCGGTTCGTTTTACAGCGGGATGGAAGTCACTGTCCCCCTGTTTGCAAGTCAGATAAACGGTTCGGTCGAAGACATCAAGGCTGTATATCAGAATCTTTATAACGGCCCGATCGTAAACTTTGTTGAAAACGCAGGCGAAAGCGGATTTTTGTCTGCCAACGCACTTGCAGACAAGGACACCATGGAAGTCAGTGTTCTCGGCAATGCTGACCGCATCCTGCTGACGGCACGTTTTGACAACCTCGGGAAAGGTGCTTCGGGTGCGGCGATTCAGAACATGAACATTTTACTCGGCACGGACGAAACGTGCGGACTGAACATATAAAGGAGAAAAAATCATGCAACTCATTTCCGGCGGCGTATGTGCCGCAAAAGGATTCAAAGCCGGCGGTATACACTGCGGCATCCGTAAAAACCGTACAAAAAAAGACCTCGCTCTGCTTGTGAGTGACGTTCCCGCTTCTGCGGCGGCTCTTTATACAACAAACCTTGTCAAGGGTGCGCCCCTGACGGTTACAAAAGAACACATTGCAGACGGCATTGCACAAGCCGTCATCTGCAATTCGGGCAATGCCAACACCTGCAACGCAGACGGCATTGAAATTGCAGAAAAGATGAGCGATCTGACTGCAGAAGTGCTCGGCATCAAGGCGAGTGACGTTGTGGTCGCCTCCACGGGTGTTATCGGGCAGCCCTTGTACATCGACCCCATTGCGGCGGCTTTACCTGCCCTTGCAAAAAACCTCAATTACGAAGGCAGTCCCGATGCGGCAGAAGCCATTATGACCACCGACACCATCGACAAGCAAGTGGCAGTCGAATTCACCCTCGGCGGAAAAGTCTGCCGTCTCGGCGGTATTGCAAAGGGCAGCGGCATGATCCACCCAAACATGGCAACCATGCTCGTGTTCCTCACCACGGATGCCGCTATTGACAGCAAACTTTTACACAAAGCACTGCACAGCGACATTTCCGATACTTTCAACATGCTCTCCATTGACGGCGACACATCCACCAACGACATGGTCTGTATCCTTGCGAACGGCATGGCAGGAAACGAAAAAATCACCGAAGAAAACGAAGATTTTGCAGTCTTTATGAAAGCACTCAACACCGTGACCGTGCAGCTTTGCAAGCTCGTTGCAGGCGACGGAGAAGGGGCCACAAAACTGCTTGAATGCCTCGTTTCGGGTGCAAAAGAAAAACAAATTGCAAAAACGGTGGCAAAGAGTGTTATTTGTTCTTCCCTTCTGAAAGCCGCCATGTTCGGTGCGGATGCCAACTGGGGCCGTGTACTTTGTGCCATCGGCTACAGCGGAGCACAGGTGGATGTTAACAAAATCGACGTTGCATTCCGTTCCGCAAAGGGTACCATCGAAGTCTGCAAAGACGGTGCAGGCATTGACTTCTCGGAGGAAATTGCAAAAGAAATTCTGCTTGAAAAAGAAATCGAAATTCTCGTCAACCTCAATGACGGCGACAAAGAAGCCTGTGCATGGGGCTGTGACCTGACTTATGATTACGTAAAAATCAACGGTGACTACCGCACTTAATAAAGAGGATATCATGGAAAATCAGTTTTCAAACAAACAACGCGCGGAAGTGCTGACACAGGCACTTCCTTACATCAAACGCCACAACGGCAAGGTCATCTGTGTCAAATACGGCGGCAATGCCATGGTGAATGACGAACTCAAGCATCAGGTCATGGAAGACATTGTGCTTTTGTGGCTGATCGGTGTCAAAATCGTGCTCATTCACGGCGGCGGCCCCGAAATCAACGAAATCATGGACAAATTCGGCAAAAAGCCCGTCTTTGTGGACGGTCTTCGTGTGACCGACAAAGAAACCGTGGATATCGTGCAGATGGTGCTTGCAGGTAAGGTCAACAAAACACTCGTCAATCTGCTTGAATCCTACGGCGGCAAAGCCATGGGGATTTCGGGTATTGACGGCAGAATGATCGAAGCCGAAGTCAAGGACGAAAGATTGGGCTATGTCGGCAAAATCAAAAAAATCCACATCAAGCCCGTGCAGGACCTGCTTGAAAAGGGCTATATCCCTGTCATTTCCACCGTCGGCTGCGACAGACAGGGCAACACCTACAACATCAACGGCGACACTGCCGCCGCTCACATTGCAGGTGCCCTCGGTGCGGAAAGGCTCATTATGATGACCGACATTGCAGGCATTCTTCGCGACAAGGACGACCCGTCCACCCTCATTCCCGATGTCACCATCGAAGAAGCAAAAAAACTGCATGAAGAAGGTATTATTTCCGGTGGGATGATCCCCAAAGTCGATTGCTGTATTGAAGCCATCAAGGAAGGGGTCAAGAATGTTATCATCATGGACGGCAGAATCCCGCATTCGATCCTCATGGAACTGCTGACCGATGAAGGTGCAGGCACCATGGTCATGGAGGAAAGAAAATGAGCAATCTGCAAACAATTGACAAACAATATGTTGCCAACACCTATGCCCGTTTTCCCGTGGAAATTGTTTCGGGCAAAGGTTCTGTATTGGTTGATACAGACGGCAAAGAATACATTGACATGGGCTCGGGTATTGCTGTCACAAGTTTCGGACAGGGCGATAATGTGTGGCTGAAAGCCGTGACCGAGCAACTCGGCAAGGTGCAGCACACTTCCAATCTTTATTACACCGAACCCTGTGCAAAACTTGCACAACTTTTGTGCGAAAAAACAGGCATGAAAAAAGTATTCTTCGGCAACTCGGGAGCGGAAGCCAACGAATGTGCCATCAAGGTCGCACGCAAATATGCACAGGACAAAAAAGGGAAAGAATACAGCACCATTATCACACTTGAAAACAGTTTTCACGGCAGAACGCTGACTACACTGTCCGCAACGGGGCAGGAACATTATCACGAACTGTTCAATCCTCTGACTCCGGGATTCGTACATACCCCCGCCAACGATTTTGCGGCCCTGCAAGAATTGGCATTGAAAGAAAAAACCGCCGGTATCATGATGGAGATCGTGCAGGGTGAAGGCGGTGTCATTGCTCTCGATGCCGACTTTGTGAAAGCGGTTGCCGCTTTCTGTAAGAAAGAAGACATTGTGCTTGTGATTGACGAAGTACAGACCGGCAACGGCAGAACGGGTACAATGTATGCCTATATGCACTACGGCATTGAGCCCGATGTCGTCACCACGGCAAAGGGCTTGGGCGGCGGTCTTCCCATCGGTGCGGCACTGCTCGGCGAAAAGGTTGAATCGGTACTCGGATTCGGCGACCACGGTTCCACATTCGGCGGCAATCCCGTCTGCTGTGCGGGTGCGGTAAGCATTGTCGAACGCCTGAATGAAGACTTTCTCAATGCAGTCAAAGCAAAAAGTGAAAAAATCTTCACCGCTCTGCAGGGTGCCTCGGGTGTGAAATCCGTTTCGGGCTTGGGTCTTATGATCGGTATTGAAACCGAAAAAAGTGCAAAAGACATTGTTGCCGCCTGCATGGAAAACGGTGTTTTGTGCCTGACGGCAAAGACAAAGGTGCGTCTTCTGCCGCCTCTGAACATCCCCGACAACCTGCTTGACAAAGCCATAGAAATCATCAAAACAGCCTGTGCGGTTTAAGCACAGGCTCATTCTGCATATATAAGGGAGGAATCAAAATGCTTTACAAGAAAAATACCACCCCTGCATTAACGGATGAACTGTTTAAAAATCCGACTTCCGAATACCGCGGAACACCGTTCTGGGCATGGAACAGCGACCTGAAATCGGAAGAACTGCAAAGACAAATTGAAGTATTCAAAAAAATGGGATTGGGCGGATTCCACATGCACGTGCGTACGGGTATGTCCACCAATTACCTGTCCGATGACTTCATGGGGCTTATTAAGGACTGCGTTAAAAAGGCCGAAAAAGAAGAAATGCTCGCATGGCTTTATGACGAGGACCGTTGGCCGTCGGGTGCGGCAGGCGGACTTGTTACAAAAGATGAACAGTATCGTGCCCGTTGCCTGCTGATGACGACCGAACCCTGCGAAGAAGTGGCGGAAGATTCCAAGTTCATGGATTCGCGTTCCGAAGGCAGTCGTGACGGCAAAGGACATCTGATCACCTGCTACGATGTGGTGCTGGATAAGGACGGATTTTTGCAGTCTTACAAACAGATCAGCGAAAACGATGAAACCGAGGGCACAAAGTGGTATGCTTACTTAAAAATCCATGCCCCCTCCCCGTGGTACAACAATCAGACCTATCTTGACACGCTCAACCCGAAAGCCGTCCAACGTTTTGTGGAAGTCACCCACGAACGCTACAAAGAAACCGTCGGCGACAGTTTCGGCACCACCATTCCGTCCATTTTCACGGATGAACCGCAGTTCACCCGTAAACAGTTGCTTGACAACTCCACCGACACAGACGACATCTTCATGCCGTGGACGGATGATCTGCCTGAAACCTACAAAGCGCAGTACAACGAAGACCTGCTTGCACACCTGCCCGAGCTGTTCTGGGAACAGCCCGACGGCAAGGTAAGCATTATCCGTTACCATTACCATGACCATATTGCAGAGCGTTTTGCTTCCGCTTTCGCTGATGTGTGCGGTAATTGGTGCCGCAAAAACGGCATTGCACTGACAGGCCATATGATGGAAGAACCCACCCTTGAAAGCCAGACGGCGGCACTGGGTGAAGCCATGCGCTCCTACCGCGGCTTTGACCTGCCCGGTATTGACATGCTGTGTGCAAACTTTGAATTCACCACCGCAAAACAGACACAATCTGCGGTGCATCAGTTCGGCAGAGAAGGAATGCTCAGTGAACTGTACGGTGTGACGGGTTGGGACTATGATTTCCGAGGTTACAAACTGCACGGCGACTGGCAGGCATGTCTTGGTGTCACCATCCGCGTACCGCACCTTTCGTGGTATGCCATGGGCGGTGAAGCAAAACGCGACTACCCCGCATCCATTCACTATCAGTCCCCGTGGTGGGAAGAATTCTCCGTTCTCGAAGACCACTTTGCCCGTGTCAACACGGCTATGACAAGAGGCAAGCCCGTAGTCAAAGTCGGCGTGATTCATCCCGTCGAAAGTTTCTGGCTTCACTGGGGTCCTAATGACAAAACCGCACTTCTTCGTGACAACATGGATGCAAAGTTCAAAAATGTCACCGATTGGTTGCTCAAAGGCAGTATTGATTTTAACTTCATCAGCGAATCGCTGTTCCCCACCCTTTGCGAAAATGCAGGCGCACCCCTGCAGGTCGGCAAAATGGCTTACGATGCTATTGTTGTGCCCGATTGCGAAACCTTAAGAAGCACCACGCTTGAACGTTTGGAAGCATTCCGCAAGGCAGGCGGCAAACTCATATTCATGGGCAGTGCACCGAAGTTTGAAGACGGTGTGCCGAGTGAACGCGGCAAAAAACTGTTCAGCGAATCCGTCTGCATTTCTTACGACCGTGCTGAACTTCTGACCGTACTCGACGAAAACCGCACCCTCGCCATCCGCGATCAGGACGGCTCTTTGGCAGAAGGTTTCATCTATCAACTCAGAGAAGACAATGATTGCAACTGGCTGTTCATCAGTCGTTGCTGTGAGCCTTACAACAAATCCGTCTGCCGTGACCACGACCTGATGTTGCAACTTAACGGCGAATGGACGCCCGTTGTATATGACACGCAGAACGGCACACAGTATGCCATCGATTGCGAATACAAAAACGGCAAGACCGTCATTCTCAAAACTCTGTTTGACTATGACAGTCTGCTTCTCAAACTCATCCCCGGCAAGGCCGAATCCGGCTCTTGTGCTGTTGCAAAGCCTGAAAAAGGCAAACAGATAGCCATTCCCGCTTCTGTTCCCTACACATTGTCCGAACAGAATGTCTTACTTCTCGACATGGCAGAATTTGCATTCGACGGCGGCGAGTTTGCATCCGAAGAAGAAATTCTGCGTCTTGACAACATCGTGCGCAAGCAGCTCGGCTTCAAGGAACGCGGCGGTGGTGTTGCACAGCCGTGGGTACTTGAAAAAGAAGAACTCACCCATACCATATCACTTCGTTTTAACTTTGAAAGCGAAATCGACTACGAGGATGCACTGCTGGCACTCGAAGATGCCGAAAAAGCAGAAATTACATTCAACGGCGAACCCGTTTCCAATGAAATCACGGGCTGGTATGTAGATAAGGAAATCAAAACCGTAAAACTGCCTGCCATCCGCAAAGGTAAAAACACACTGACCGTGACATTACCCATCGGAGAGACCACCAACACCGAATGGTGCTACATTCTCGGCAATTTCGGAGTCAAGGTACTCGGCACGGAAAAGGTGATCACAACTTTGCCCGAAAAACTGTATTTCGGTGCGATTCAGCATCAGGGACTTCCCTTCTACGGCGGCAACATCACCTACCACCTGACCGCCGAAGGCAATGCGTTTTCCATTGAAGCAACCCGTTACATGGGCACTCTGATGAAAGTCACGGTGGACGGACAGGAAAAAGGCAAGATCATTTATCCGCCTTATAAACTCTTCCTCAAAGACCTCGGAGACGGGGTACACAATATTGACATCACGCTGTTCGGCAACCGCTTCAACAGTTTCGGCCCCGTGCACTTAAGCAACAACAAGCACTCCTGGCACGGCCCCGACGCATGGAGAACAAGGGGTTGCACATGGAGTTATGAATATGTGCTTCGTGATGTCGGCATTCTCACAAGACCCGTTCTTTGGGAAGTAAAATAAAATTTTTGTTGCAAAAAAACAAAAGTATGCTATACTGATTTTGTCGACAAAATTCAACAGAAAGAGAGTTCTTTTTATGGCAGACAAGAAAAAAAGCACATTCATGAAAGATTTCAAAGCATTCATCACCAAGGGCAATATCATTGACATGGCAGTCGGTGTGGTCATCGGCGGATCGTTCGGCAAAATCGTAACGGGACTTGTCAATTACATCATCAATCCCTTTGTGGGCATGTTCATTCAGGCAGGCAGCCTTGACAGCATCAAGACCGTTATCAAAGAAGCCGAACTGGATGCAACGGGTGCTGTTGTGGCAGAAGAAATTGCCATTCTGTGGGGCACATGGGCACAGACCGTCATTGACTTCCTGATCACCGCGTTCTGCATTTTCGTGGTGCTTCGCATCATCATGAACGTCAAGAACCGCTTTGAAAGCGAAAAGATTGCAAAAGCCGAAGCCGAAGCCGCAGAAGCAAAGCTGAAGGCAGACGAAGAAGCCGCAGCCCTCAAGGCACGCCAGGATGCGCTCGAAGAAAGCACCCTCAAGCAGGCTGAACTGCTCGCAGAAATCCGCGATCTGCTGAAAAAGCAATAAAACAACTGCAATCATATAAAAACGCACATCAGTTTTTCTGATGTGCGTTTTAGTTTTGTTCATCCGGAATATATTCCATGATTTCTTCCACACGGCAATTGAGGATTCTGCAGAACATTTCAATGGTGTGTGTGCTGACACTTTCATTGCGTTTCAATCGTGTCAGTTGGCCGGGACTGACCTGATATCTGTTAATGAGGGCATATTGCGATATCCCCTTTTCTTTAAGCACTTTCCACAAATTATCATAAGAAATCATGTTTATATTCACCTTGCTTTCCTACTTGAATCATAACCGAAAACGGTATATAATACTATTAACCGATATCGGTTAATATGGTTGAAAGAGATGAAAAAAGATGAACGAAGAACAGATCATCACCGTGGAAACCCCGACTTCTGTTGAACAAACAGAAACAAAAAAAAGAAAAGGTAAAGGAAAAATAATTGCTGCCATCAGCGCAGTACTTGCAGTAGTGTTGATTTCAGTGGTTGCAGTTGTGCTGTTGGTACCGGGCGCTGCAACAAAAGAAGTAACAGCACAAATTGATGCCGTGGAAGCCATTGCAGAAGAAAACTACAAAGAATCATTGGATGTATTGGCAGCATACAACAATCTTTCCGCTTTGGAGCAAAGAAAGGTTAAAAACTACGCCGCATTGGATGAAAAATTTCAGACTTATTTCACTTCAATCGTAAATAAAATTGAATCAAATTGCACCACAATGACAAAAGATTCTTACGATATTCTTTTGAATTGTCAGTCATTATATGAAAGTCTTAGCAATGAGCACAAGGCTTTCATTACAAATATTGATGCGATCGAAGAAGCTTTGCCTGCTGCAAGAACAGAAAAGATCAGTGGTGTTGTTGCTGATATTTTAGCAAGTCAAAATGCAAATTACATTTATACAACAACTATGGAATATGAAGAAGAACTAACCGAAGACCAATATCTTGACTGCATGATTAACTTTGCAAAATGGTATATATATAGTGAATCCGAAAAGACATTAAAGAACAAACTAAAAGACCCAGGTTCTTACCAAAGATATTCAGGAACTGTGACAACAATAGAAATTGCGGATGACAAACGTAGCGGCACATTTATAGTCGACATCTCGTACTCTGCAACAAATTCCTATGGCGGCAGAATCAAAGATGCATACACAAATGTAGCATCTTTTAAAATTCCAACAACCGGCGGCGTTGCGTTTTCCGATCTTTATTAATAAAACCACGATAGGTGCGTAACATAACCCTCTTAAAACAGACCTTTAAAACAATAAGAAAGGAAGCTTATTATGAATGCAAAAAAATATTTAAACTCATTCGGTATCCTTATCGGAGTAGTTGTTATTTTGATTGGTGTGCTTTGCATTTCCTATCCGGCTGATAGTTACAAAAGCACATACATTGCCGATAATGCATCTTTCGGTGCCGATTTCTATACATATCAATATCAAGCAACCAGAGATGTCACAAGTAACACCGCCGCTATTGATGCAACTATCGACGACTTAAGTGAAAAGGTAGCACGGTATGCCGGGGCGGCATTCATTACTGCCGGCCTATTGATTATGATTTATTTCTTTAAAGAACTCATTGATATGATGCCCGAAAAATCATTCCCCACTGCAACACCGATTGCTGTTACATATGGCGAAACAGCGATTGAAAATGCACCGCAGGAGCAGACAACAGAACCGGAACAGGAAATTTCGACAGAAGTTGCTGTTGCAAGTGAAACAGAAGAATAAAAGAACATAACAAAATGCATCCCCGATTTGCGAAATGCAGATCGGGGATGCTCTTTTTTCAGATTATTCTTTTTTCATACACCGATCAATATCGGCAAAGGCATTTTCAATCGCTTCGGTATGATACAATTCATACAGATTAAAAATTCTGTCCGTTATACCTGCCTTATCCCATTGTTCAAGAACACTGCCTGCTGTTGTGTTTTTATATTCAGCATAGCGCTCGGTCAGATACATAAAAAAAGCCATTTCACGGCTCACGACAAATCCCCCCTGAGATACAGAGAATTTCTCGGGTCGCCGGTAATTTTCTCACTTTCCCACATATCAAAAATAGCAGGTGCTCCGAATTCCCACATTTCATATTTTTTATCAGACAGCATTTTGTGAATTTCGGAATCGGCAAAACTGCGAAAAGCCTGCATCGGAGTGAACCCGTATTTCAGGCTGATCATTTTAACAACTTCTGTGTTGTAATAATCCATAATAACAGCGGAAGTTCTTGTCATACTGTAATCACCTCACATAAGGATAAAAATGAAAGGGCTTTTTCCGTTTTGAAAACGTATTGATCTTTCAGTTTTTGCGGCAACAAGCGTTTTAACGCTTCTTCTTCGCTGTAATCGCCGTTCAGATACAGATTGATTACCGGCATCGTATTGTCATTTGCAACAGGTCCCGTTATAACATCGTAAGAATCTGCAACATTCTTTCCTGTTCGGTTTGCAGCAACAAAACGCAACCAATCAGCATCAGCGGATGAAAAACACAAGGTATGCAGACAAGCATCCGCGGCAGAAAAATCATATACGGTTACGGTCGCTTCGCCGCTGTTTCTGCGCAATACTGTAAGCTTTGCCCATTTTGCCGCCTGTTCATAATCCGAAGTCAGATAAAATCCGCAACCGAAATCCAATGCTCTGTTGCTCGGAATAATGGCAGGTCTCCCTACAGAAACATTACTTCCGTGATATAATTTCATTTTCTCACCGTCCTGTTCTGCTCAAATTATATCATATTTGTTTTTTTCTTGCAAGTGCATCTTTGCCCTATAACAATTCATATATACGAACAAAAGAATCCCCCGATTTGTATTTCACGCACAAATCGGGGATCGGTTTTTTCGGGAAATATTCTTTTTTAATGACAGAAGAATTTGAGCAGGGTTACCGCGCCGACGAGCATACACACAGGGGCAAGCAAGGAAAGACCGGCACCGAGGACAAAACAGGTGATGAGCACCGGGACGGCAAGCACAAACAGCACAACAGCAATGATTTTTGCCGCACCCCATGCAAGTTTGAATGCAAGCTTGATGCACCAGAAAAACAAGGCAATGGACAGAACAAAAATAAGAATATCAAACATGATTTTTCGCTCCTTTATGTAAAAAAGTTTTTTTGTTTTGTTGTAATTCTATTATACACAAATTTATGCCGAAAGAAAACAACAATTTTTGCAAAAATGAGGGGGCATTTTTTGCAATAAGTGCAAAAACCGGAACTGCGTAGTACAGTTCCGGTTAAAATTTTAATAGAAGGACGCCACTCTGTCATCGCCTGTGAGCGGTTCGCAATTTTCAGCCGAAATGCAGTTGAGAATCGGGCCGCGTCTGCCGTAAAGGCGGCTGAAGCGGATGTCGATTTTTGCGGTGAGCATAATCCACTGTGCATTTTCGATGGTGTCGGCATTTGCCCATTTTGTGACAAAACCGCAGTAAGCAATATCATCCGCACAGCAGGTCATCACATGTCTGCCTGCAACAAACATTTTGTCGGGGAATTTGGGGTTGGTGGCACACACAGCCTTGAATCGGATGGTCTTGCCGTCATACTTTTTCATGTCTTCCGTAATGTCCTGATACCACAGTGCAAAATCGCGGTCTTCCAGTTCAATCACGGGTGCATTGATGTCAAACGGCATGGGATCGACGATTTCATCGGGCTGAATGGAACCGTCTGCAAATTCATACACAATTTCCGCACGACGGCTGACACCGCGCACGATTTTGTGATAGGGCATAATATCTGCACCGTTGGGCACGCGGTTAAAAATGATGCTGTCGGCATTCTGCAGTTTGTCGAACACCAATGAACGCATGTTTGCATTGTAGCTGACAATGGTGTTGGCATCAAAGAACAGCATATTCTGATACGGCACCCAGTTTTCGGGCATGGCATCATAAAATGACTGCAACATCCACATACCGTTGTATTCCACAAAGGCACGCGTTGCTCCTGTTTCACGCACAAAACGGGACAGATTTTCTTCAGTCAGATCTTCCTTGTCTTCAATCATGCGTTTGTAGACATTGGGAGAAGAAAAACGGGATGCATCGTATTCTTCTTCGCCGTCTTCGCAGACGAGAAGCAGTGTTTTTTCGCCGGAATTCACACGCTTGTCCTGCAGGGTATCCTGTAAAAACAGAGTCTTGCCGCTTTCCAAAAAGCCCGTAAACAGATAGACGGGAAATTCTTTATTCTGTGCCATATCAGTTCACCCCGAATAACAAGGACAGTGCACCTTCGTGCAATTTGGAACCGATGACACACAGTCTGCCGATAATGCCTGCCGCACCCGTGCGCACTTCCCCTTCACCGGGAACATAGTCAAAGTGCAACCATTCGCCGTTTTCGCCTGCCACAATCCCCTTGGCACGCAGAATCACACCGTATTTACCTTCGTCGCACAGTTCGTCGAGTGCGTTCTGCAATTCTTCTGCCGTGAATTTTTTGGTGGTTTCTTTGCCCCAGCTTGTGAACACTTCGTCTGCATGGTGGTGATGATGGGCATGGTCATGGCAACCGCAGGTGCAGTGTTCATCGTGTTCATGGTGATGTTCGTGTTTGTGGTCATGGCAACCGCAGTCGCAATCTTCATCATGGTCATGATGATGTTCGTGCTCGTGATCATGGCAACCGCAGTCGCAATCTTCATCATGGTCATGATGATGTTCGTGCTCGTGGTCGTGGCAACCGCAGTCACAGTCTTCATCATGGTCATGGTGATGGTGGTGATGTTCTTCGTGCATCAGATGTTCCACCGCCGCCTGCAGAGAATCTCTGCGTTCAATGGCTTCAAGCAATGTCTTTCCGTCAAGTTGCGAAACAGGTGTGGTGATGATGACCGCCGCTTCGTTGTGTGCACGGACAAGTTCCACCGCTTTTTCGAGTTTTTCAGCCGAAACCACATCCGCATGACTCATAACAATGGTGCCTGCGTGTTCGATCTGGTCATTGAAAAACTCGCCGAAGTTCTTCATGTACATTTTGGCTTTTCCCGCATCGACAACCGTGGTGAATGCGTTGAGTTCCATACCGACCTGTGCATTGTCACGCACGGCACGGATGACATCGGACAGTTTGCCGACACCCGAAGGCTCGATAATGATGCGGTCGGGGTTGTATTCTTCCACAACCTTTTTGAGGGCTTCGCCGAAATCGCCCACAAGAGAACAGCAGATGCAACCCGAGTTCATTTCACGGATTTCAATGCCTGCATCCTGCAGAAAACCGCCGTCGATGCCGATTTCACCGAATTCATTTTCGATGAGAACCAGTTTTTCGCCGACATAGGCTTCATTCAGCATTTTACGGATGAGTGTGGTTTTGCCTGCACCGAGGAAACCGGAATAAATATCAATTTTTGTCATTGTAAATCATATCCTTTGAATTTTTCTAATTCATTATTTTAGCACTTTTACAATCAATTGCAAGTGCATTCTTTTAATTTTCAAGAAAATCAACAGCCGTTGCCACGATTTTTGCAAGCACACCGTCTGCAAACGGACTTGGCACATCAGCGGTTTTGCAAAGATCAACAAAGGTCTTTTTGCCGCCTTGCTTTGCAAAGGCAAGATAACGCGCCCATGCGTCTTCCCTGTTTTCGTTCATGAGTGCCCAGAATGTGAGTGCAACGGTTTGTGCAAGACAATAGTCGATATAATAGAACGGCAGTTCGTAAATGTGGTGCTGTCTTTGCCAGCCCCTGCCTTCGCCGTAGAATGCAAGGTCGCTTCGATCACAGAACGGACGGTACTGTTTTTCGAGGTTTTCCCAGACTTCATGGCGTTGTGCCTTTGTAAGATGCGGATTGTCATACACGATATGCTGGAATTCATCCACCATACAACCGTAAGGAATAAAGCGGATGCAACCTTCAAGATGGGCAAGTTTTGCGGTGGGCGTTTTGTCGCCGTAGAACAGTTCCAGCCATTTCCATGCAAAAAATTCCATGGACATGGAATGACATTCGCAGGATTCCATGGTAGGATCCATGTTTTCACGCACTTCAAAATCCTTGGCAAGCCAGCCTGCAAACGCATGGCCTGCTTCGTGGGTCAGCACTTCGACATCGTCTGCGGTGCCGTTGAAGTTGGAGAAGATGAATGAAGCCTTGTAGTCAGGTAAAAATGTGCAATACCCGCCAACCTGCTTACCTTTGCGGGAGAGCACATCAAGCAGCTCGTTGTCATAAAGTTCTGCCACAAATTCCTTGGTTTCGGGAGACATTTCTTCATACATTTTTCTGCCTGCGGCAAGAATATCTTCCGCAGAGCCCACGGGGCGGGGATTGCCTTCGGGGAACAGGAAATCAAGATCATAATAATGCAGTTCATCAATACCGATACGCTGTTTCTGCAAATCGGCAAGTTTTGCGCACAGGGGGACAATGTCTGCCTTGACCGCTTCGCGGAACTTCTGCACCATGGCAGGATTGTAGCAATTTCTTTTCAGACGCAGATATGCCACTTTTGTAAACGAATCAAAACCGAGTTCGTTGGCAATTTTGGTACGGACGGAAATAAGATCATCGTAAATATCGTCCAATTCCGCTTCGTGGGATTTATAAAAGGCGGCATCCGCTTCAAATGCTGCCTTACGAACACTGCGGTCGGCACTCTTTTTGTAAGGTGACAGTTCGGACAAAGTAAGTTCCTTGCCGTCGAATTCGATTTTTGCGGATGCAACGAGTTTTGCATACTGTGTGCAGAGTTTGTTTTCCTGCTGTAAAAGAGGTACAATTTCGGGCTTGAATGCCTTGTTTTCAAGTTCGGCATTGACAAACATCAGTTCGCCGTATTTTTCTTTCAGTTGCGGCAGAAAACGGCTTGCGAGCAGGGCATTCTGAAAAGCACTCAATTTCTCGGTCAGGAACGGAGAATTTTCATCATAAAAATCATTTTCCGTTTCATAAAAAACATCATTGGTATTGATGGAATGACGGATATAGGTCAAGGTAATCATGGTTTCGGCATGGGAAGAGAGTTTTTCATGCTCGTTGAATGCAGCAAAAACAATCTCTGCGTTTTCCGCATTGATTACCTGTTCGGTCAGTTTATCGTACGCGGCGGACAGTTCCCCTATATCCACGCGTTCATATTTCATTTCGGAAAATTTCATGTATATCACTCCTTGAAAATATATTATACTCTTAATGTAAAATGAATGCAAGCACCGTTTCAATTTATGATTGACGGCTTACAACAAATTATGATATAATATGATTAAAGAACTATGAAAGGATGATTGTATGATCCTCGAAGCGAAAAAAGAATATGTTTTTCTTTTTAACACAAAGGCTCCCTCCTGCCACGCATCTACGGTGTTGCCCCTGCCCGACGGCACGGTACTGACCGCCTGGTTTGCGGGACAGCGTGAAGGTGCAGACGACGTCGGCATCTGGTCAAGTATCCGCAAGGACGGTATCTGGTCCGAGCCCGTGCGCATTTCCGACGAAAAAGATGTTGCACACTGGAATCCCGTTCTGCATCTGCGTGAAGACGGCAAAATCATCCTCTATTATAAATACGGCCAGACCATTCCGCATTGGCTGACAAAATACGTTATTTCCGAAGACGGCGGATTGACCTGGTCAGCCCCGCAGGAGCTTGTGCCGGGTGACACCACGGGCGGCAGAGGTCCGGTTAAGAACAAGTGTATCCGTTTGTTTGACGGCACACTGCTTGCTCCCGCATCCACAGAACAAAACAAGATGTGGATTCCCTTTATTGACCGTTCACAAGACGACGGCCTGACATGGGAAAAGCAAACACCCATGGAAAGACCGAAATTCAGAAGAAACTGGGTGCAGATGATTCAGCCGACCCTTTGGCAGAGTGACGACATGACCGTTCACTGCCTGCTTCGCACGAATCAGGGAGCTATTTACCGCAGTGATTCGGAAGACCTCGGCATTACATGGTGCAAACCTTACAGAACAAAGTTGCCGAACAACAACTCAGGGTTCGACCTTGTCAAGGACGGCAAAGGAAGACTATGGCTTCTTTACAATCCCATCAAGGAAAACTGGGGTGACCGTTACCCGCTGACCCTTGCGGTGTCCACCGATGACGGCGAAACGTTCACCAATGTGATGAACCTCGAAGTAAAACCGGGTGAATACTCCTACCCTGCCATCACCTGCAAGGATGACAAACTGTATCTGACCTACACGCATCTGCGTGAGCGTGTGGCGTATTGGGAAATCACCCCCGAAGCATGACCGTTTACATTGATGCGGATGCCTGCCCCGTAACAAGAATTGCCGAACAGATTGCCCACAGTCACTCTGTTGCCTGCGTTTTGCTGTGCGACACCAATCATGTGATGTTTTCGGACATTTCGGAAGTCATTACCATCGGTGCGGGACGGGATGCGGTTGACATTGCCCTTATAAACCGTTGCAAAAAAGGCGATATCGTCATCACACAGGATTACGGGGTTGCCGCTATGGCTTTGGGCAAAGGCTGTTTTTGCATGCACCAGAGCGGCATGCGCTTTACAGAAAACAACATTGACCGCTTGCTTTTTGAACGGGCTGCAAGTGCGAAAGCACGCCGAAGCAGTTCCAAAAACCACCTCAAAGGCCCGCGAAAGCGCACAAAAGAAGACGACGAGCACTTTGCCGCCGCCTTTGAAAAATTATTGAAAGAATTAACAGGGTGTCAGACTTAATGTCCGACACCCTGTTTTTCGTTTTATTTTATCTGTGTCTTCTGCCCCTGACAAAGACGGCGACAAACCAATAATAAGCCGGGATAAACAGGAACAGAATCCATGTCGGATGCCAGATGTGAAGTCCAAAACCGATGAGTAGGAACAACATGACAATGACGATCGGCACGGGTTGAATGAGGAAAAATGCTTTTCTCGATTTTGCACGCAGGGAGGCGGCGATCATGTAATAACACGGAATCAGCAGGAACATGATCCATGCGGGATGCCACAGATGCAGAACCGTCCCCGCAAACAGATAAGCTGCAACAATAACCAGTGGAAACGGAAAAACAAACATCATTCTTGCCGTTGCACGATGGCTTGCGTTTCTGACGCAGGAATCAGCAAAATCAAAAAGTTTGCTGAACACAAAGCCCTTTGCCTCGTTTTTTATCTGCTCAAACTCTGCCTGTGCAGCTGCGGAGGATTGATTGTATGTATTGTGTGTTTGCTGCTGATAACCCTGACTGTTTGCCTGCTGATAGTTTGTTTGGGTATAAGACGGCGGGGCCTGCTGTGCCTGCGAGGGAATTGCATCAGGATTCAGCAAGGCATCGACCGTTATGGAATAAAAAGCGGCAATTTTCGGCAACATATTCAGATCAGGGGTCGCAATTCCGCTTTCCCATGCGGAAATATCGTTTTCCGTTACACAAAGACGGCTTGCAATATCGTCTTTGGAATATCCGTTCTGCAAGCGAAGTAAGGTGAGTTTATCGGCAAGAGACATAGCCATTGTATTCAGCTCCGTTTTTACGTGTTTTAAATCATTATACAATTCTTTTCGGCACAATACAAGTAATTTCACAAAAAAAAAGGAACTGCAAAACCGAAGTTTTTACAATTCCTCAAAAAGTTTACTCAATCTTTCAGCCGTTCAATCAATGCGGCAAGATCCCCGACCGTAACAAGTTGTGCAAGAAGCACATCGTCGATTGATATTTCAAAATGTTCCTCCACATCACCGACAAGACTGACCAATGTCAGAGAATCCGCGCCGAGTTCGTGCAACAGGTCGGTTTTTTCGGTAATGGCGTCGGCATCAATTCCAAGACGTGCCGAAATCAGTTCTTTCAACTCATTCAACATTTTTTCTTCCCCTTTTCTTTGCTTATTTCATAATACAATAACCCGCCGTAAATTTCAATCAACAATGTGTTTGCAGATTGTGGATTTTATGCAACAATATGAACAAAATATGAATTCATGAATTTAAACTTTTACATTTTCAATAATTTTATGCATCATTGTATGTTTATATGAAAAAAATCAAAGCCGACAGGACAATCTTGCCGGCTTTGATTATACTTATTATCTTATGAATTGAACAACTTTTTAAACCACTCAACAATGGCTTTAAAGAAATTGACAATCTGTTGCAGAATGGTAATGGATTCCTCGACATCAGGAACTGTCACATCCATCGACAATGCGCCGATGAGCATATAACCGTCCACAACTACCGTAATGGTGTTTGCAACATCAGTTTCTGCACGCATTCCGTTGACATAGAAGTCAAACTCATCATCAATCCACATATCCTGCACACGGACAACGAGGACGGAACCTTCCTCCACCTCAAGCGTGGAATTGGGGCCCTGCGGGAAAAAGTCACCGCCGTTGACGGACACTTCATACCAGCCGATGCCGTCGGTCTTGCCGAAACAGACATGATGCTTGCGAGGCGGAGCCGGAATGGCAACAACCGTAACGGGAATCACGCGAATTTCGCCGTTTCCGAGTCCGATGGTGATCTTGGTAACACCAATTCCGACAGCTGTCAGGTTGCCGTCTGCATCCACCTTGACAATGGATTCATCGTCCGTCACATAAACGGGTTTCAGTTTGCCGTCATCGGGGGTAATTACCAAACCGACATTGCCTGTCTGACCGACAATCAGAATGATTTGATCAGGCACTTCAAACACATATTCGGGATCGGTGGGTTCTTCGGGATCCGTAGGTTCTTCGGGATCTGTGGGTTCTTCAGGATCCGTAGGTTCTTCAGGATCCGTAGGTTCTTCGGGATCTGTGGGTTCTTCGGGATCTGTGGGTTCTTCGGGATCTGTGGGTTCTTCGGGATCTGTGGGTTCTTCGGGATCTGTGGGTTCTTCGGGATCCGTAGGTTCTTCGGGATCTGTGGGTTCTTCGGGATCTGTGGGTTCTTCGGGATCTGTGGGTTCTTCGGGATCTGTGGGTTCTTCGGGATCTGTGGGTTCTTCGGGATCTGTGGGTTCTTCGGGATCTGTGGGTTCTTCGGGA